>NZ_JAIUDQ010000001.1 GCF_020164435.1 Phyllobacterium lublinensis
CTGTCCGATGAGCGTGCCGGCATGATGCATGAAGTGCGCGAGCAGCTTCGGCCCGATGCCGAATCCCTGGGTCTGCAGATTACCGACGTGCGAATTCGCAGGACGGATCTAACACAGGAAGTCTCCCAGCAGACATTCGATCGCATGAAGGCCGAACGCCTTGCCGAAGCCGAACGCCTGCGGGCACGGGGACGTGAAGCGGCACAGCGCATCAAGGCCATCACAGATCGTCAGGTGGTCGAGATCATTGCCGAAGCACGCAAGGAATCGGAAATCGCCCGAGGCGAGGGCGAGGGCGAGCGCAGCCGCATCTTCGCGGAAGTGTTCTCGAAGGATCCGGACTTCTTTGCCTTCTATCGTTCAATGACGGCATATGGCACCGCGTTGGACAACACGGGAACGACGATGGTGCTTTCGCCCAATTCCGAGTTCTTCCGTTATTTCCAGGACTCGAAGGGCACTTTGCCTCCTGTCAGTGGATCGACACCGCCGGTTACCCCGGCACCAACGCCCGCCCCTCAGTAGTAGGGCGGGCCTGGGGGATGGTTGATTTCATCGATGCCGTAGGGCTGTTCCTCGTATTCGAGGGGCTGCTCTACGGCTGTTTTCCGCTGGTTGCAAAACGGCTTGCGCGCGATGTGAGTGAACAGCCGGATGGGTTCCTGCGTATCGCAGGTGTCGCTTCGGTTGCCGCGGGTGTAGCAGTCGTTTGGATGGCGCGCGGCTAGCAGTTAAAGGCGAAGTCATTCTCGCCTTTCATCAAACCTTCGTGTCGGCGGTCATATTTTTGTCTACTCTCGCCGTTCTGTTGTATTATCCGAGCTCTCGATTAAAGGCCCGAACGTATGGTTTTCAACACTGGTCGCTCCGCTTTCCGTTCCACCACAGCGGCAATCGCCCTGATTGGCTTTGCTGCAACAAGTGCTGTTCCGGCCTTTGTGACCGTTGCCAGGGCGCAGAGCCAGGCCGCTCCGGTGCCAAACAGCGAACAGCCGCGCGCACTCGGCCCGGCATCGGTGGCCGATCTCGCCGATGGATTGCTCGACGCGGTCGTCAATATTTCCACATCCCAGACCGTCAAAGGCCAGGATGGGGAATCTGGACCAATACCGATGCCGAAGGTGCCGGAAGGCTCGCCCTTCCAGGAATTCTTTGACGAGTATTTCGGCAAGCAGGCGCCTGGCCAGAACAATCCTTCGCACAAAGTGCAGTCGCTTGGATCGGGCTTCGTTATCGATGCCGAACAGGGGATTGTTGTCACCAACAATCACGTCATCGCCGATGCGGACGAGATTGAAGTCAACTTCAATGACGGCTCGAAACTGAAGGCCGAACTGGTCGGCAAGGACACCAAGACGGACCTAGCGGTTCTCAAGGTGGATCCGAAAAAGCACAAGCTTGTTGCCGTCAAATTCGGCGACTCGTCCAAGACCCGCATCGGGGACTGGGTGATGGCCATCGGCAATCCATTCGGATTCGGGGGTACCGTGACCGTGGGCATCGTTTCGGCACGCAATCGCGATATCAATTCGGGGCCGTACGACAATTTCATCCAGACAGACGCTGCCATCAATCGCGGCAATTCGGGTGGGCCGCTCTTCGATATGTACGGCCAGGTGATTGGCATCAACACGGCGATCATTTCGCCGACGGGCGGGTCGATCGGTATCGGATTTGCAATCCCGGCGGAGCTTGCTTCCGGTGTCATTGGGCAGCTGCGCGAGTTTGGTGAGACGCGGCGCGGCTGGCTGGGCGTTCGCATCCAGCCGGTAACGGACGAGATCGCCGAAAGCCTCGGCATGCCGTCGAGCAAGGGCGCGCTGGTTGCCGGAATCATCGATGGCGGCCCTGTCGCCAACGGCGCAATCCTGGCCGGCGATGTGATCATTCGTTTCGACGGCAAGCCGGTCAACAACGTAAAGGACCTGCCGCGTGTCGTCGCCGAGAGCCCTGTGGGCAAAGAGGTTGATGTGGTCATCGTCCGCAAAGGCAAGGAGGAGACCGTAAAGGTCACGCTCGGCCGCCTCGAGGACGGAGAACAACAGGCCAAGAAGGATGATCAGACAGGCCAGGGCGAAGATGGTTCCGTGCAGAATGTCGACGTGCTCGGCATGACGCTCGATACCCTCAACGATGACAGCCGCAAGTCGTTCGGTATCTCGAAGGAGGTTCAGGGCGTTCTGATCACAGAAGTCCAGAACGACTCCATAGCCGCCAACAAACGCATCCAGGCTGGCGATGTCATCGTGGACATTGCGCAGGAAACCGTTTCGACACCTGGAGACGTCGCTGCCCGAATCGAGAAGCTGCGGGATGAGGGCCGCAAGAATGCGCTGCTCATGCTTGCATCAAAAACCGGCGAACTGCGCTTCGTGACGCTACAGATGGATTAATCGCCAGATCCGATTGGATTTTGCACAAAAGAGTCGGGTTTCGTGTGAGGAATGGCAATTCTCGACTAAATATTCGCGAATCTGACTCAATTTTTTCAACGTCCACGCGAAAAAGTGCTGTAGTGACGCGAGCGTCAGATGACGAAATCTGCCTTCCGGTATCCCTGGATATAAAGGAGAGCGGTCAAATCGCCATGGTCGATCCGCACCCTGGCCTTGGCCGCAACGGAGGGTTTGGCATGCAGCGCCACGCCCGTACCGGCCAACTGCAACATTCCGAGGTCGTTGGCGCCGTCGCCAACGGCAATTGCTTCCTGCGGCGAAAGGCCGAGGCGTGTGCATATCGATTCGAGAGCCGCAACCTTTGCCTCTCGGCCCAATATGGGCTCCTTCACCTCGCCAGTTAGGGATTTGCCGTTGTCTATCAACGTGTTGGCGCTGTTTTCATGGAAGCCGATCATGTCGGCGATGCGCTGGGTAAAAACAGTGAACCCGCCTGACACAAGCGCGGTATAGGCGCCATGCTTCTTCATTGTCCGGACCAGTTCGGGCCCGCCAGGCATCAAAGTGATACGGCTGGCAATCACTTTGTCGATGACCGAATAGGGCAAGCCCTTCAGCAATCGTACACGTTCGCGCAGCGCAGGCTCGAACGCAATTTCTCCATTCATCGCCTGCGCCGTAATGGCGGCAACCTGATCGCGCAGCCCCGCCTCTTCTGCCAGTTCATCGATGCATTCCTGCTGAATCATGGTTGAGTCCATGTCGGCGATGAGGATTTTTTTTCGCCGAGAGTCTTGATCTTGCACGACAATATCGATCGGGTCGCCATCGATTGTGCGTTTCAGCTCCGCAAGGGCATCTTCGGCCTTCATGGTATCGCGAAGCGCAATGTCACAGGCAACTCCGTCCGCCAGCCAGTAAAGACCTGTTGCATTGACGGCAGCGGAGGCTTTAATCCCGAGAGCAGGTGCCAGCCCTGCGGTGGCTGGATTGGCGATGAGCGTGGCCATCAACGACATGAGCAGATTTCCGATTGGACGGTTAGGGTGACAAAAAGACAGGCAATCCTGATAGCCGGACCGACGGCCAGCGGCAAGTCGGCACTTGCTCTTCGTTTGGCTGCCGAGTCCGGCGGCGTCATCGTCAATACGGATTCCATGCAGGTCTACAAAGTGCTGAACCTGTTGACGGCCCGTCCAGGTCCTGACGACGTGAATGCCGCTCCCCACTACCTCTATGGCCACGTTTTCCCCGACATCGCATATTCCACCGGACGCTGGCTCCTGGATGCGGAAAACATACTGGCAAATCCAGAACTATTTGAAAAAACTATGATTTTCGTGGGAGGAACCGGGCTTTATTTCCGCGCGCTTCTGGGTGGCTTGTCCGCTATGCCAGAGATCCCGGCCACCGTCCGTTCCTATTGGCGCAGTCAGGATGCCGAGCAGGGAGCGGAAAGGCTCCACGCAGTTCTTGCCGAAAAGGACGCCTTGGCTGCGTCGATTTTGCGCCCGACCGACAGTCAGAGAATTGTCCGAGCCCTGGAAGTTTTCGACGCTTCGGGTCGCTCAATCGTTGAATGGCAAAGGGAAACCGGAAAATCGCTGATCGAGGGCGACGTTCGAAAGATCGTCATCGAGCCTGATCGGCAATGGTTGGGGCAACGGATAGCATCACGGTTCGACCTGATGATGAAGGGAGGAGCGATCGATGAGGTGAAAGCCTTGCTGGCGCTTGGTCTTTCGCCCGATCTGCCAGCTATGCGCGCAATCGGTGTACGTGAAATTGCAGAGGTCCTGGCGGGCCGGCTGGCGATGGAGGAAGCCGCGGAACGCGCGACGATTGCCACCAGGCAATACGCCAAGCGGCAAATGACATGGTTTCGCAATCAGTTGGGTAACGACTGGGAACGACTGCCCTATCCGTAAGATGTCAGCTCTTGTCGTCGCGGAAAGTCCGGATGAGATCACTTGCCCGGAACCGTTCGACATTCCCGGGCTGCGGTCTCAAAGACTCCTGGTTGCGAAGGGTTGTGTCGGCGCTACGCCATTGCGGCTTCGCCGCTTCCTGAGATTGTGATGACAGGCGCTGGCTTGCAATAGGCGTGCTGACGATGCCTTCGAAAGTATCGGCCGTATCCTCGCTGCTGGTGGGTTCCGCCGCATTGAGTTGGCGCATCCGCATCAAGACCGTGTCCAGCGACAAATGGGCATCGCTGAGGCGAACCGATTCTTGCGTTTTCGCCATGTTGGCTGCGGGAAGCTGGGCAGCCGGGATGTTTTCAAACATCATGCGCATGGGTGTCGGAACCGCTTCACCGAAAGCAATCGCCTCACGGTTGGCAATCGATGACAGAAATCCGATGGTGCTTTGTGACGCCCCGGAAATGGCGCCGCGGATGATTTCCTGGTCCCGTTCGTTGCCAAGCCGCATCGCAAATACCGTGCTGCATTGGGAGAGAATCGTTGCGTCCAGTTCACCCGGCCGCTGCGTCACAACCGAGAGATAGACGCCATACTTGCGGCCTTCCTTGGCAATGCGTGCAATTGCCTGCCTTGTGGGCCAGAAGCCCGCATTCGCATCGGCCGGAATGTAGCGATGGGCCTCTTCACAGACAACCAGCGTTTGCAAGCGGCCGTCACTCGATACGGCAAGGTCGAAAGCCATGCGGCAGAGCACCGATGCAACCGAGTTGACCACTTCAGAAGGCAGTCCGGCCAATTGGAACACGCATATCGGGCGATCGTTCTTCGGAACCCTGAAGATGTGCCCGATGGTTTGGCGCATAGTATCGAGCGTCGTAGGCGCTGAAAACATGAACCGGTAGCGTGGATCGTTGACCAAGGCCAGCAAGCGCTGCTTGAGGGCCTTCATTGTGGGACGATCCGGTTTGCCGTCCAGTTGACCGATGCGCTCTTCGATGAGCTTCACGAGATCGGCCATCCGGTAGGGTGCGGGGGTGTCCGCGGTCATCGATGAATAATCGCGGTCCTTTTTTAGCAGCGAAGTTGAATTCGCCGCATCGGCACTTGCAAAGCGCTCCTTGGCAATCGGGATCAGGTCTCGCAGTATATCGACTTCTGCAGCGATGACCGGTCTTCCGCGGAAGACTGCCTCGGCAAATTCATCAAGCCTGAAGAGCCAGTAGGGCAGGTCGAATGAGGTATAGTCTATTGATATTGCGTGCTCGGGAAACGCACTGGCGAATTCATTGTGCGGATCAAGGATCAGCACGCGCAAATCGGGACGCTGCTTGATGATCTTGCGCAGGAGCAGGGATACGGCGCTGGATTTACCGACGCCCGTACTTCCCAAGACGGCAAAGTGCCGCGAAATAAGACTGTCGATCGAAATCAGGGCCGGAATGTCGGCGTTTTGCGAAAGGTGGCCGACCGATACCGTGTTGTTGAGAGTCGTCGTGTAGATACTCGCCAAATCAGCTGCACGAATGCGGTGGGCAAGGGCGCCCATGTGCGGATAGTTGGCGATACCCGATGAAAATCGCAATGTGCCGTCAGGGAGTGTTCTGACCTGTCCGACCAGCTCGACATGGATGTGCATGCTGTGGTCGGCACCCGGCGCCCATTCGGCAATCGGAAGGTCAACCTTGTAGACCAGGCCTACGATGCGGCTGGTATCAACCTGAATGGATATCAGCTGCCCGACGACCCAGTAATCGTCCGACGCGTGCACGGTGGGCCCGGTCTTGGCGTGGATAATGGCCTTTTCACCATTACACTCGATTACGTATCCATCGGTTCGGTTTCGAACCAGTGGCCTCGGCTGTTCAGAGTGCAAGGCTTCAGCGCTCATTCGATGTTCAATCCGAAGTTGTCTAAGGTTCAAATCTGATCCGTCACCCTATGCTCAAGGCATTGAGAATATATTAGCGCAGTTGCTTGCATTTGACCGTTGTGTGACGGCAGTTGGCCAATGGTTACCGATCAATTTCACTTCAATTGCATTTTGACGTTGACGGATAGAATTTGCCAAATTATCGTCCGCGACCATGAAAACAGTTCTTATCGTCGTGGGATCGCGCATGGGCAGGGTGTTGTAAGCACCCGGCGAAAGCTCCCATGCGCGAAACACAGGCTCCTTCGGGGGCCTTTTTTATTTTCAACATGTCAGATAAACGAAAATCAACCGAAGTGCCGCGCGCCGCAGAATAGACGGGAAGAAATCGATGACCGCAGAGAGACAGGATAGTGATAGCCACACATCGCAACGCCGGGAAATGACCGGCGCCGAGATGGTGGTTCAGGCCCTCATTGATCAGGGTGTTACGGATATTTTTGGCTATCCGGGCGGCGCCGTCCTTCCCATATACGATGAGCTGTTTCAGCAGGATCGGATCAATCACATTCTTGTCCGGCACGAGCAGGGCGCAGGGCATGCGGCCGAAGGCTATGCTCGTTCCACCGGCAAGGTCGGGGTGATGCTGGTTACATCGGGCCCCGGTGCGACGAATGCGGTGACGCCGCTTCAGGATGCCTTGATGGATTCAATCCCGCTCGTCTGCATCAGCGGTCAGGTTCCAACAAGCCTTATAGGCTCCGATGCCTTCCAGGAATGCGATACCGTCGGCATTACCCGTCCCTGCACCAAGCACAATTGGCTGGTGAAAGATGTCAACGATCTGGCGCGTGTTCTGCATGAGGCTTTCCACGTTGCAAAAACCGGCCGCCCAGGGCCTGTTCTGGTTGATGTTCCCAAGGACGTTCAGTTTGCAACGGGCATGTACACGCCGCCGGAAACCGCTCCACGCACAAGCTACAACCCGAAAGTCCAGGGTGACATCGAGGCGATCAAGCAAGCAGTTGCACTGCTGGCATCGGCAAAGCGCCCCATCATCTATTCCGGGGGCGGTGTCGTCAATTCCGGAAACGAGGCAAGCAAGCTGCTGCGTGAACTGGTCGAGCTGACGAATTTCCCGATCACATCGACGTTGATGGGTCTGGGGGCCTACCCGGCATCGGGCAAGAATTGGCTCGGCATGCTCGGTATGCATGGGACCTATGAAGCCAACATGAGCATGCATGACTGTGACGTCATGTTGAACGTAGGAGCGCGTTTTGACGACCGCATCACTGGCCGTATCAGCGCCTTCTCGCCAAATTCGAAGAAAATCCACATCGATATCGATCCGTCTTCGATCAACAAATCCGTCCGCGTCGATATTCCGATCATCGGGGACGTAGCCAACGTACTCGAAGACATGGTTCGTCTCTTGCGGGCATCTTCAATCCAGCCCGACAAGAAAGCCATTGGCGAATGGTGGTCGCAGATCGACAAATGGCGGGCGCGCAAGTCCTTGTCCTATACGCGCAACAAGGACGTCATCATGCCGCAATATGCGCTTGAGCGACTCTATGCCCTGACGAAGGATCACGATACCTACATCACGACGGAAGTTGGTCAGCACCAGATGTGGGCTGCTCAGTTCTACGGATTTGAAAAGCCGAACCGCTGGATGACATCGGGCGGTCTTGGCACGATGGGTTATGGCCTGCCGGCGGCGTTGGGCGTACAGATCGCCCATCCGAATTCGCTGGTCATCGACATTGCCGGCGATGCTTCCGTACAGATGACCATGCAGGAGATGAGCGCTGCCGTTCAATATGAAGCTCCGATCAAGATCTTCATTCTGAACAACCAGTATATGGGCATGGTGCGCCAATGGCAGCAGTTGTTGCACGGCAATCGCCTGTCGCATTCCTATACAGAAGCGCTGCCGGATTTCGTCAAGCTGGCAGAAGCCTATGGCGGCCATGGTATCCGCTGCGAAAAACCCGGCGATCTGGACGATGCAATCCAGGAGATGATCGATGTCAAGAAGCCGGTGCTGTTCGATTGCCGCGTTGCAAATCTGGCGAATTGCTTCCCGATGATTCCGTCCGGCAAGGCCCACAATGAAATGCTGCTGCCCGATGAAGCGACCGACGAGGCAGTCGCCAATGCCATCGACGCCAAGGGCAGACAGCTCGTCTAAGAAACCGGAGAGGATATATAGAATGAACGCTCAAAATCTGGCCTCCGGCTCGGCATATTTCATCGCCAAGGAGACGGAACTACCGGTGACCACGGTCCTATCGGTTCTTGTCGACAACGAACCGGGCGTCCTTGCCCGCGTTATCGGCCTCTTCTCTGGAAGGGGTTATAATATCGAAAGCCTTACCGTTTCTGAGACTGAACACGAACAGCACCTGTCACGTATCACGATTGTGACGCGTGGTACGCCGCACGTTCTCGACCAGATACGCCACCAGCTTGAGCGGATCGTGCCGGTACACCGCGTTGTGGACCTTTCGGTACGGGCAGACGAGTTGGGCCACGACAAGCCGATTCAGCGCGAGCTTGCCTTGGTCAAGGTCGCAGGACTTGGCGAACACCGCAACGAAGCACTGCGGCTCGCCGACGCCTTTCATGCCAAGGTTACCGATGCAACCACGGAGCATTTCATCTTCGAGATCACGGGGAAGGGTTCGAAGATTGACCAGTTCATCGCAATCATGAAGCCGCTCGGCCTCGTGGAGATCTGCCGAACCGGCGTCGCTGCCATGAACCGTGGCCCATTGGGCATGTGATCTGGGGCAAGTTCGGCAGATGCGAAAATCGAGTCAGGGATACGCAAATTGTATCCCTGACAAGATTGCTGTTGAGCGTAGTGGCATCCGATCCTAGCGTTTGGCCATAGATAAGGTTGGTTGCCAATGACGATCGAGATTTTTCTGACGCTGCTTGTCTTTGCTTTTGTAACGTCGATTACCCCCGGACCAAATAACCTGATGCTTCTGGCGTCAGGCGTCAATTTTGGGTTCAAACGGTCAATTCCCCACACACTGGGGATTGGAAGCGGATTCTTCTCGCTGCTGCTGGGTGTCGGTTTAGGTCTGGGGGCGTTGATCCAGACGTTCCCGCTGCTTTATACGATCCTGAAGATAGCCGGTGGTGCCTATCTGGCTTACCTTGCCTATAAGATTGCAATCTCACGTTCGCTCAGTGAGGTCGATGGCAAGGCTCGGCCCATGACATTCTTGGAAGCTGCCGCATTCCAGTGGGTAAATCCGAAGGCATGGGTCATGGCTGTAACGGCCATGGCGACCTACACGTCACCGGACGCTTATTTCGCGACCGTGTTGATCGTCAGTATTGCATTTGCACTCGTCAACATACCGTCGGTATCGAGTTGGGCGGCTTTCGGGCAGATGATGCGTGGCTGGCTCACCGATCCCGTGCGATTGAAATGGTTCAACATCAGCATGGCAATTTTGCTCGTTGCCAGCCTGTGGCCGATGCTGAAGTAAGCTACCAGCCAAGAACCGGCTTTGTCAGCATCAGCCAGAAAATGGCGATGACCGCGGCGAATGCCGGAAAGCCGCAGGCAAACCAAACATTGTAAAGCCGGAAATAACGAGTGGGCAACTCATTCTCCCCCGCGACGGCCTCCATTGCGAGGTTTCGCAATTGAATCTGTATCCAGACGACCGGAAGCCAGAAAATACCTGTCATCACATACAGGCCTAGAGACAAGACAATCCAGGGTGTGTCCAGTGGCCAACCCACTGACCGTGCAAGCAAATAGCCGGAGAGCGGCTGCAGGATGACCGCCGTGGTTGTAAATAGTGCGTCAGCGAGGACCACGATTCCTGCCACATGACTGATCTTGGCCGGGTCGCGCGTTCTATGGGCCATGACCATAAAGAAAGCGATCCCCATACCAGTGCCAAAAAGTACCGTCGCGCCGACAACATGGATCAACCGGAGCATGTCTTCGTACATTGTCGCCTATCGTTCGTTGATTACTGCCATGCCGACCAGGGTCAGAAACAGAGAAGGGATTACCTTCACATAAGGTCCGAGCGGATCCAGCCAGAGGGTGGGAGTGAATAAGGAGCCACCTATGAGGTAGACGATACTGATGAGCAGCATCCCCGTCATTGCGATTGTTGCGAAACGTCGGAACAAGACAAGGCACCCGAGTACGATGTCCACGAGGCTTGTGCACACTGTCAGGACTACGGAACTGGTCTCACCAAAGCTGTCTGCGAGGTGGGTCGTGGATGCAGAGAAAGCAAGCAACGCTATGATACCCGACACAGTCCAGAACAATGCCAGCACCAGGATTATCAACGGTTTCAAAAGATAAAGCCGAGCAAACCATAGATCCTGGACACCTGACAAACTGGCAGAGAGCGTTTCTTCGAGGGAGCGTAGCTGGAGCACCGAAGGCGACGTATCGACGGCATTGCTGGAGAACACGCCGTCCGCCATGATTTTCATTGCTGTTGAACGTAGTGGCGAACGCCAACCGAGGAAACCGGCGCAATCTGCAAGCCAGGCTGTGATTGTCGCCAGCCTGTGCGGCAAACGGACAACTGTTGCCTTGCCGAGCCCTAACCATGATCGATGTGCCAAGACAACATCGGCCAGGGTATGATGCTGCCGCGAGGCGAGCGCGATATCGCTTGCGGTCGAAATCCGGCCGTCCAGGCTGGCACTTACGGCTTCAGTGAGATCGCTGAGCGCCACAATCTCAACGGGCCTATCGGAATGAATCAAGGGCACAATCAGTGGGAACGACGCAAGCGAGCGAATGAGGGCGGTGCCGCCATGGGCATTGCGCCCAATAACCAACGCAGGCCGCAAGATGATGTGCGGCACCGTCGATTGGACAAGCGCCTCATCTGCTGCACGTTTTGTGGCGATAAAGGGCAAACTTGCGCCGCGACCTTCAATCGCCGTCGAAATCTGAACGACCAATCTTACGCTGGATTGGGCGGCCGCTTCATAGAGCTTGAGCATGGCGTCAAGCTGAACGGCGGTTACATTATCGCGGGCACCGTCTTGCAGCGCACCAACGCAGTTGACCACGGCATCCACGCCCGCCAGAAGCGGAACCCAGTCGTCAACGCTCGTGAGCTTGCCAATATCGATGGAACGCCACGTAACCTGTTTGATGCGCCGGCAGACCTCAGCGATATCGCGCCCCACCGCTGTCACTACGTGACCATCAGACAACAATCGCTGGCAGACCTGCTGGCCGATGAATCCAGTGCCGCCGAGTACCAAGACTTTCATGAGCATCAGGTGCGTGTATCTTTTACTGAATGTTCGTTGCTGGCTTGCTGACTCGCATGGCCGACATTACAGTCAACTCATGCCACACAATAGTGATGACCACCACCACGATAATGAACTGGATCCAATGGCGGCTCGGGTACGCGCATTGGAGACGATTCTGACGCAGAAGGGTCTCATTGATCCGCTTGCCATAGACGCAATTGTCGAAACCTATGAGACGAAGGTTGGGCCGCGCAATGGGGCCAGTGTTGTCGCCAAGGCCTGGGTCGATTCCGAATATGCCGATTGGCTGAAACGCGACGCCACTGCAGCGATCGCATACCTGAGCTACACTGGACGCCAGGGCGAGCACATGCAGGCGGTATTCAACACCCCTGATACGCACAATCTCGTCGTCTGTACGCTCTGCTCCTGTTATCCGTGGTCAGTGCTTGGGCTGCCGCCGGTCTGGTACAAGTCGCCCCCGTACCGTTCGAGGGCTGTCATCGACCCGCGGGGCGTTCTTGCCGAATTCGGCCTGACCCTTCCGGCAACGACCAACATACGCGTGTGGGATTCCACTGCAGAGTTGCGCTATCTGGTCGTGCCTCTGCGTCCGGCGGGGACCGAGGGTTTCACCGAAGACCAGCTGGCCGCGCTCGTCACGCGCGACTCCATGATCGGGACCGGGCTGCCACTCGCAACGGAGGCCGTATGAACGGCGCGCAGGATCTTGGCGGCCAGATGGGCTTTGGTCCCATCGCGCCGGAAAAGGACGAACCGCTCTTTCACGCGGATTGGGAAAAGCGGGCGCTTGGATTGACCATTGCCGCTGGTGCCATGGGCCATTGGAATATCGATGAAAGCCGCCACACGCGTGAAAGCTTGCATCCAGCGGACTATTATTCCTCCACCTATTATGAGATCTGGATTAAGGGGCTGGAGGCTCTCCTGCAGCGACATGGGTTCATCTCGGCGCAGGAGCTGAACGAGGGACATGCGCTTGACAAGGGGGTAAAGCCAAAACGGGTCCTGAAAGCGGAGAATGTGGCCGGAGCTCTCGCGAAAGGCGGGCCATGTGATCGCCCCGTTGGCGCAAAACCCCGTTTCAAGGCAGGCGATAGGGTAAAGACGCGAAATTTCAACCCGCAGACCCATACGCGCTTGCCCCGCTATGCTCGAGGGAAGACCGGACGGATCGAGGCGGTCCGAGACGGTTTCGTCTTTCCTGATACAAACGCTCATGGCAAAGGCGAGAATCCGCAATATGTCTACACGGTGGTCTTTACTGGCCCTGAAATCTGGGGCGATGAAGCAGACGCGACTTTGACCGTCAGCATCGACGCCTGGGAGAGCTATCTTGAGCCTGCGTGAGTTGATTACGCATTCGCGGGGCGTTCCGGCGGATGGCGACACGCCTGTGTTTGCCGAACCCTGGCAGGCGGAGGCCTTTGCTATTGTGGTTGCATTGCATGATCGCGGGCTGTTCAGCTGGAATGAATGGGCGAATGCACTCTCAACGCAGCTCAAGCGTCCCGATGCTCTCGCCGACGGCAGCGACTACTATCATGGCTGGCTCGCCGCGTTGGAGTCTATCATTGCGACCAAGAACATTGCAGGCAAGGAAGACATTGACGACCTTGCCGCAGCTTGGCAGCGAGCCGCCCATGCGACACCCCATGGCAAGCCAATCCTACTTGAAAATGATCCGGACCGGTCCTGAAATGCAGATATCGTTGAGAATGCGCCAGCTGGCGTTGGTTGCAGTGGCGTTTGGGCCAGTGCTCATTGGCGGCCATGCTATGGCGCAAGATGCTTCCTGGCCGGCGACGACAGAAGAGGAATTGCGCAAGGTGATCAGCGGATCGACGCTGACGGGAGAAATCAAAGCGGAGCCCCCGTTCAACTTCAGCGAGTTCCTCGGGCCGGACGGCAAGTCTCGCGGCAAGATGATCGAATGCTGCAGACCGGAACAGGTTCTGACAAAAGGCATGCCCTATGCAGGTGATTGGACGCTGGAGAAGGACAGCCTGTGCCTGACCTACGAAGGCGAGGAGCAAAAAATTTGCTGGCGGTTGCAGGTCAAGGGCGATCGCTTCCGCATGGTCGATGACAAATTTGGCCGCATCGGCGAGGGCCAGATACGTCCGGGGAATCCTGATAACCTCTAGTATTGGCGACGAGAGCCCATTTTCCTTGCTCTTGTGCGTCGAATCCGTCACTCAGGGTCATGCAATTATCACCACAACAGGATGAAGCGCTTCTAGCCGTTTCAAAATGGCTGAAGGATGGGCGTAAGCCGATTTTTCGGCTTTTCGGTTATGCCGGCACTGGCAAGACGACCCTGGCGCGTTATTTCGCGGAACACATCGAAGGGGACGTCCAGTTCGCGGCATTCACCGGCAAGGCGGCGCAGGTCCTTCGCTCCAAGGGCGCCACGAATGCCCGTACATTGCACTCGTTGATCTACCGTCCACGAGGCGAAGAAGCCGTTGAGGACGAAACCACGGGCAAGACCAGTATCGCCCCGACATTTTCGCTGAACCGGCAAAGCCCGGTGGCAAAGGCCAAGCTAATCGTTGTGGACGAATGCTCCATGGTCGACGAGCAATTGGGACGTGACCTCATGAGCTTCGGTACGCCCATTCTCGTACTAGGCGACCCCGGTCAGTTACCCCCCATCTCCGGCGGTGGCTTCTTCACCGAGCATGAACCCGATTTCCTCCTGAGCGAGATTCATCGTCAGGCCCGCGATAACCCTATCATTCGGCTGGCACTGGACGTCCGTGAGGGGCGCGAATTCAGCTACGGGGATTTCGGCGCAGCAAAGGTCATTTACAAGACCGACGTGACGCAAGACCTGGTGCTCAGCGCCGATCAGGTGTTGGTAGGCACCAATCGCACGCGCAGGCGCTACAATCACCGGCTGCGTGAGCTGAAGGGATTCTCCGCGTCGTTTCCGCAGGCCGGAGACAAGCTGGTTTGCCTCCGCAATGATCCTGCAAAGGGACTGCTCAACGGGTCGTTGTGGAAAGTCATGACCTCTTCGCGGGAGACCGTCAAGCCGGGCATCAATTTGCTCGTTGCTCCGGAAGATGAGGAGCCGGGCAGGGGCGTGGCCAAAATCAAGCTGCTCAAGGCGCAGTTTGAAGATCCCGACACGGAAATCCCTTGGCAAACGAAGAAGCGGTTTGATGATTTCGACTATGGTTATGCGCTGACAACCCACAAAGCCCAAGGTTCACAATGGGACGATGTCGTGCTTTTTGATGAAAGCTACGCCTTTCGGGACACACGCGAGCGCTGGCTCTATACAGCTATTACGCGTGCCGCCGAACGTCTGACTGTCGTGCGCTGAATATCGGCTGGTTCTGTAATACTTCGCTTGGAGGTTGAGGAAGGTCTGTCGGGGCGGGACGACTGTCGCAGCCGATATTCCGAACTTCGTTTTTTATTGAAATAGAAATGTTTAATGTCGCATTTCTCATGTAAAAGAATGGCAGGACTCCCTGCCGGACACCTCAAATGACAGCGACACTCTCCGTCAATCTCAATGCAATTGCGATGCTTCGCAATCGACGTGACCTTCCCTGGCCAAACGTTATCAGCCTTGGCCGTATTGCCTTGGCAGCTGGAGCATCGGGGCTCACGGTGCATCCGCGTCCGGACCAGAGACATATTCGTTTTTCCGATCTGCCGGCGATCCGTGCATTGATCGACGATGAGTTTCCCCAGGCGGAATTCAACATCGAAGGCTATCCCTCGGCGGAATTCCTGGAGCTCGTTGCAGAAAATGAGCCCGAGCAGGTGACTCTGGTACCTGATGATCCGCAGCAATCCACCTCCGATCATGGATGGGATCTGGAGCGGGAAGCTGACTTCCTTCGCCCCGTTATTCAGCGCTTGAAACGCCAGGATGCTCGTGTCTCCTTATTCGTCGATCCGCATCCCGAAGCCCCCTTTGCGGCCAAGGCGCTTGGTGCGGATCGGATCGAGCTCTATACTGGCCCCTATGGCGGCGCCCATGACGACCTACGCCGCGCGAATGACGAGCTAGCAAAACTGGAAATGACTGGCGCTGCCGCGGCACAAGCACAAATCGGCGTCAATGCAGGGCATGATTTGACAGTCGCCAATCTTCCTCCATTAGTCAGGAAATTGCCAAATCTTCTGGAAGTATCAATTGGTCATGCCCTGACTGCCGATGCATTGGTCCACGGAATGTCCGGCGCGGTAGAAAGATTCATGGATGCACTCAAAGCCTAGCCCGTTGATTCGCGCAGAGGATTTGCGTTGTCATGCGTTTTTGCATAACGTGAGTGAAGAGCTATGAAAAAATGGCGATTGATATTGCGCTGCAACACGACTAACTCGTCCGCCCACGCTGTAGGAGCGAGGGAAAACCTTTATGATTGACCAGTCAATGGGCGACGAGAACTGCGATAACGGTGCCGTCACCTATGAACCGGAACCGCATCACAAAGAAGCTTTCCCTGTGCTCGTGCTTGGTGCTCTCGGCGTCGTCTATGGCGATATCGGCACCAGCCCTATCTATGCATTTCGCGAGGCTCTTCACGCCGCGTCCCTGGATGGCACTTTGAGCCGTACAGATGTGCTCGGCGTCGTCTCGATGATCTTCTGGGCGCTGACGGTCATTGTAACCATCAAATATGTTCTGTTCGTGCTTCGCGCAGACAATGACGGCGAGGGCGGCATTCTGTCCCTGATGGCGTTGGCGCGCTCAAGTTTCAAGACGCGCCCGCAACTCATTTTGGCCCTCGGTATTGTCGGAGCGTCGCTTTTCTATGGCGATGCGGTCATTACGCCGGCGATTTCGGTTCTCTCGGCCGTTGAAGGTCTCGAGATTGTTACGCCAGCGCTCGAGCCCTTCATCGTCCCAATTACACTTGTCATCCTGCTGACCCTGTTTTCAGTCCAACGTTTCGGCACCGCGCGCGTTGCGACGATCTTCGGACCGATCACTCTGCTGTGGTTCCTGGCGCTCGGGTTCTTCGGTCTTTGGCATATCGCGGACGATCTGAGCGTCTTTGCGGCGTTCAACCCCATTTATGCGGTGGAGTACATCGTCGAGAACCCGGCGACGGCGTTCCCGACCATTGGCACGGTATTTCTGGCGGTCACCGGCGCCGAAGCGCTTTATGCAGATCTTGGTCATTTCGGACGCAAGCCCATCGCCACGGCCTGGATGTGGATTGTCTTTCCCTGTCTGCTCCTGAATTATTTCGGACAGGGTGCATTCATTCTCGCTCATGGCGAAGCCGCGAAGAATCCGTTCTTTGAGATGTTCCCGAACTGGGCGCTGTTACCAATGGTCGTACTCGCCACGATGGCGACGGTGATCGCCAGCCAAGCGGTGATTTCCGGCGCCTATTCCTTGTCCCGGCAGGCGGTACAACTCAATATTCTGCCGCGTTTGAACATTGAGCATACGTCCGAAAAGCAGTCGGGACAGGTTTATCTTCCCCGCGTGAACGCGCTGCTCGGGCTTGTCGTCATTCTGCTGGTGCTTGGTTTCGAGCGATCGTCCAATCTTGCGTCGGCATACGGTATCGCGGTTACCGGCAACATGATCGTTACGACGACCCTGCTTTTCATCGTGATGAGCCGCATCTGGAAGTGGCGCATGTGGATCGCGGTCGCGGTGACACTGTGCTTCCTGATCATCGACGTGACGTTTGTCAGCGCCAACCTCATCAAGGTGGTCGATGGCGGCTGGGCATCGCTGGTTGTCGCATTCCTCATCATACTGATCATGGCAACCTGGGTCCGCGGCAGCCGCCAGCTCTTCGAAAAGACCCGCAAAGGTGAGGTCCCGCTTGACCTGATCTCCAAGAAGATGGCGGAAAATCCGCCGACCCTTGTGCCTGGCACCGCTGTCTTCCTGACCGGCGATCCGAAGAGTACGCCCACGGCGCTCATGCATAGTCTCAAGCATTACAAGGTCTTGCACCAGAGCAATGTCATCCTGACCGTTATCACGGCCCCCACGCCGCTGGTCAAGAAGAGCGATCGGGTACGAATCGAGCCGATCAATGACCTGTTCATGCGTGTGACGCTGACATTCGGCTATATGGAACGTCCGAACATCCCGCGCACCCTCGCGATCTGCCGCAAGCAGGGCTGGAAGTTCGACATCATGACGACGTCCTTCTTCCTTTCACGACGTTCGCTGAAGGCATCGGCACGATCTGAAATGCCGCATTGGCAGGACCGCCTGTTCATTGCGTTGGCGCGGACGGCCAGCGATGCGACGGAGTATTTCCAAATTCCCACCGGGCGAGTCGTTGAAATCGGCACCCAGGTGAACATCTAGGTGCTTGCCCGGAAACAACCGGGCACACCGTAAAATCAATCGCACGTTGAAATTTTCAGTCCAGAATCGCGGTTTTTCGGTTCAGTTCTGGAAAAAGGCAGATGGTTCATGGGTGCGCCTGTATAAATGCAGTTGGGCAAACCGGAATATTTCTTACGACCGCTTGCCAAACATGCTCGGCCATATTACAACGCCGCCGTAACGTACGGTACGGTACGGTGGGAGAGCGGCGAGTGCAGCCAGCAGTAGAAGTCAACGAGAATGCCTTGACCGAGCGCCAGAAGGACGTGCTCGATGCGGCACTGGCCCTGCTTGTCGAAGCCGGCGACACATTGACAATGACGAGTGTTGCGCGACGTGCGAGTTGTTCCAAGGAAAGCCTCTACAAATGGTTCGGCGACCGCGACGGCCTTCTGACGGCGACCGTGCAATGGCAGGCGGCGAAGGTGAGGGGCGTGCCTGTCGATCCTGAAGCGTTCAGCCTGAAGTCATTGACCAGTGGCCTTGAGCGTTTTGCATCTGACTGGCTGCGCGTCCTTTCGGGCACTATTTCGGTCGCGCTTAACCGGGTCGCCGTTGGACATGCCGGCAGCGACAAACATGATCTCGGCGCGATCGTGCTCGAGAACGGCCCGTTCGCAATGGCGCGCCGGCTGAAGCCGCTGCTTCAGCTCGGGCTGGATACCGGCCTCCTTGCATTCAATGACACAGATGAGGCGTTTCGCACTTTCTTCGGGCTGGTGGTCCGGGATGTGCAAATCCGGTTGTTGCTTGGCGACCGGTTCGAATTGACTGAAGCGGCGATCGACCGGGATGCCCGGCGGGCGACACAGCAGTTTCTGGCTCTTTATGGAGTTCATAAAACGGCCGACATGGCCACTAAATCCTAACACGGGAAGGATACATCAATGCGTGTATATTACGACCGCGATGCGGACATCAATCTGATCAAGTCGAAGAAGGTCGCGATCATTGGCTACGGATCGCAAGGGCGCGCCCATGCGCTCAATCTGAAGGATTCAGGTGCCAAGGAATTGCGCATTGCACTGCGTCCTGGTTCAGCGACCGCCAAGAAGGCAGAAGCCGATGGCTTCCAGGTCGTCAGCGTAGCCGAGGCCGCAAAGTGGGCCGACCTGATGATGATGGCGACGCCGGACGAACTGCAGGCCGACATCTACAAGGATCACATTGCCGACAATATCCGCGATGGCGCTGCCATTGCTTTTGCTCACGGCCTCAACGTGCATTTCGGCCTCATCGAGCCGAAGAAGTCGGTTGACGTCGTCATGATCGCACCGAAGGGCCCGGGCCATACGGTACGCGGCGAATACCAGAAGGGCGGCGGCGTTCCCTGCCTGATCGCAATCCATCAGGATGCATCGGGAAATGCCCATGATCTTGCGCTGTCCTACGCCTGCGGCGTTGGCGGCGGACGCTCGGGCGTCATCGAAACGAATTTCCGCGAAGAGTGCGAAACGGATCTGTTCGGCGAGCAGGTCGTTCTCTGCGGCGGTCTGGTCGAATTGATCCGCGCTGGTTTCGAAACGCTGGTCGAAGCCGGTTATGCACCGGAGATGGCCTATTTCGAATGCTTGCATGAAGTGAAGCTGATCGTCGACCTGATCTATGAAGGCGGCATCGCCAACATGAACTATTCGATCTCCAACACGGCTGAGTGGGGCGAATATGTGACCGGTCCCCGCATCATCACTGCCGAAACCAAGGCCGAGATGAAGCGCGTTCTTAGCGACATCCAGACCGGCAAGTTCACGTCCGACTGGATGCAGGAATACAAGGCCGGCGCATCGCGCTTCAAGGCGATCCGCCGCAACAATGACAAGCATCAGATTGAAGAAGTCGGTGAGAAGCTGCGCGGCATGATGCCCTGGATCGGCAGCAACAAGTTGGTCGACAAAGCCAAGAACTAAGGCTCAACGCCTAAACGAATGAAGTGGCCGGTGGATCGCTCCACCGGCCGTTTCGTTGTATTCAGGAGGTGACGAGCCCGCCATCGACCGCGATGACCTGTCCGGTAATCCAAGTCGCGCGCGGATCTGCCACGTTCAATATCCATTGGGCCACATCGTCAGGGACGCCGCGTCGGCCAAGGGGAATACTCTGGCGCTCCTGGTCCTTTACGGCGGCAATCTGTTCATCGGAAAGCTTCATGCGTTCGCGAAGAAATTCGGTCTCGACCGGTCCCGGCGCTATGGCATTCACCCGAATTCCCTGGGGTGCCAGCTCGAGCGCCCAGCAGCGTGTGAGATGCTCTACAGCCGCCTTGCTCGATGCGTAGAGCGACAGGCCAGCGGCAGCCTTGCTGCCAAACGTGCTCGACATGTTGACGATAGCGCCCTTTGTCTCCGCAAGGTGGGGAACGGCAGCGGCGGTGAGAAGGACGGGGCCGGTAACGTTCACAGCGAAGATATCTGCGACGGATTGGGCGCTGGTTCCAACCAGTGGCTGGATGGCGCCGTTCCCGGCATTGTTGATCAGTATGTCAAGTCGGCCCCACCGATCGAGTACCGCTTCGATCGTGCGGTGAGCAGTCTCCGGATCTCCTGCGTCGGCAACATGACCGTGAATGTTCGGATTGTTGACCGATATCTCTTCCAGCACTTCCTTACGACGTCCAGTGATAAGGACTTTGGCGCCATGTGCGGCGAATTGCTTGGCAGCGGCGAGACCGATTCCGCTGCCTCCGCCGGTAATGAGGACGGTTTTCTCTTTGAAAGCGTTCATAAATGTGTCCTGCTGAGTTTGCTGTGGGCGGATGTGCTGGAATGAGTAGCAAGCTCAATCCAGCATAATTTTAGTGAGCGTGGGCGGTTTCGCCGGCCTGCGATGTGATGCTGCCGAGCCAGTCGCGCCAATGGATCGAACCCAAATGTGCATCATCGCCGGGGGTAAGGGATTGATCGTTGACGTCGATACCAAAGTAACGCGCATGAACGTCGGCCACGACCGTCCTTGGATCCTTTGTGGCAGCCAGAAACTGCCGGGCAATCTCATCAAGGGGTATCTGCTCGGGACCGGCGATCTCGACAGTGCCGTTGACTGGCTGGCCCATGGCGAAGCGTGCCATGGCCCCGGCCACGTCGTCAGAGCCGATCGGCTGGAAAAGCGCTGGCGACAGGCGAACCGTTTCCCCGACCGTCCCTGACTGGGCAATAGCGCCCACAAATTCAAAGAACTGTGTGGCCCTGACGATCGTATAGGGGATCTTAGCGTTTTTGATCAGGTTTTCCTGAACCCACTTTGCGCGGAAGTAACCGCTCGAAAGCAGGCGCTCGGTGCCAACCACCGACAGTGCGACGTGATGCTTTACACCTGCGGCCGCTTCTGCCGCGAGAAGATTGCGTCCGGACGTGTCGAAGAACTCCATCACAGGTTTGTCTTCGAACGACGGCGAATTTGCTACGTCCACTACAACCTCGGCGCCGGCCAGCGCTTCTGCCAAGCCTTCACCTGTCAGCGTGTTAACGCCTGTTCTGGGCGATGCCGCCAAGACCTCGTGCCCCTCGCGGCGCAGCCGGCTGACCACATTCGTTCCAATGAGGCCCGTACCTCCAATTACCACGATTTTCATGGCTCGATCTCCTATGTTGTCCGTCGCATCAGTGCGATCGACTGCGGTGGAGAATGCCGGAGATACAGATTGAAGTCCTTGTCGCGCTCTTGGATTGTCATTGCGTTTCCCTTGACTATTTGTCCAAGAGCGCAGCATTCATGGTAACGGATGATTGAAAATCAGGCTGCCCGAGCTGGTATCGGCAAGGTACCCGGCTGAGGGGGCAAGGAGCACCAGAGTGTCATTCAAATTCGGAGACTATGTGCTCGATACGACGCGTCGAGAACTCACTCGCGGGTCCGAGCCAATTGCGATCGGTCCCCAGGTTTTCGATTTACTGATCCACCTTGTCGAGAACCGGGACCGCGTCGTCAGCAAGGACGACCTGCTCGACGCGGTATGGGATGGACGGATCGTCTCCGAATCGACCATCACGAGCCATATCAACGCCGTTCGCAAGGCGATAGGGGACAATGGCGTCGATCAGCGCCTGTTACGGACGGTAGCCCGCAAAGGATTCCGGTTCGTGGGTGACGTGGAGGAGGCGGTTTCGCCGGATGAAGGGGCCCTGCCGGAGCCGAGGCCGGAACCGAATGCGAATGTTGGTGGCAGCCTGCCCCTACCGGACCGGCCCTCCATAGCAGTCTTGCCATTTCACAACCTCAGTGGTGATCCGGAACAGGAGTATTTCGGCGATGGCGTGGTGGAGGACATCATTGCCGCGCTGTCACATATTCGCTGGCTCTTCGTCATCGCCCGCAACTCGAGTTTCACCTATAAGGGGCTGCCAGTCGATGTGAAGCAGGTAGGGCGCGAGCTGGGCGTGCGATATGTCCTGGAAGGCAGCGTGCGCAGGTCAGCAAACCGGGTACGCATGACCGGCCAGCTCATCGACGCCACGACAGGCGGGCATCTTTGGGCAGATCGTTTTGAAGGCAATCTCGACGACATATTCGAGCTTCAGGACCAATTGGCCACGAGCGTCGTGGGCGCTATCGCGCCACGGCTGGAGCGGGCGGAAATAGAGCGTGCAAAGCGTAAATCCACGGAAAGCCTCGACGCTTACGACTGCTATCTGCGGGGAATAGCCAATCTGCAAAAGGGCGGCAAAGAGGACATCAACAAGGCATTGCCCTTGTTTCACAAGGCAATAGAGCTCGATCCCGACTTCGCCTCGGCTTACGCCATGGCAGGGTGGTGCTATTTCTGGCGCAAGGTCAATGGCTGGATGGCGGACCGCTCCCAGGAGATCTCCGAGGGTATCCGGCTCACGCGTTGCGCCGTCGAGCTGGGCAAGGATGATGCGGTGGCGCTTGCCAGAAGCGGCCATGCGCTCGGCCATCTTGCCGGCGACCTCGAAGGCGGGATCGCATTGCTCGATCGGGCGTTGGTGCTCAATCCGAATCTGGCATCTGCCTGGTTTCTTGGTGGATTTCTGAGGACGTGGAATGGCCAACCGGATGATGCAATCGATCATTTTTCGCGAGCGATGCGCCTGAGCCCTCTCGACCCCGAGATGTTCCGCATGCAAGCCGGCATGGCAATGGCCCATTTATTTGCCAAACGCTTCGATGCTGCGTCGTCATGGGCGGAAAAATCATTCAGGGATCTGCCGACGTTCCTGATGGTGGTGGGCATCATCGCGGCGAGCCATGCGCTCGCTGACCGAACTGAGGAAGCGCATCGGGCGATGCAGCATTTGCGCCGCCTCGATCCGCAGCTCCGCATATCCAATCTCATTGACTGGTTGCCCATCCGCCGGGCTGAAGACCTTGCGACATTTGCGGAGGGTTTGCGTAAGGCGGGCCTGCCGGAATGAGGGATCGCGAACGCGGCTGAATCCTGACTACAGGGTGCAGCGGCGGCGCGGACCGTTGAACGGCTGGTATGTGTTGTCGAACGCGCGGTATGATTGGTACCGGCCCTGACAACGTTCTATCTGCGTTCGTTCTGCCGGTCTGACGCCCGACGGACCAATGGGCGTGCGCACCCGGAAGTCCTTGCAGCGTGACGATCCGGTGCAATCCGGCGAAGCGGGGTTGGCAGGCGAGTTGTTGCGCAGAATAAGCGGCTTGATGGGCACAGCATCAAGGCCGCGTGGCGCCGGTCGATACATCTGGATTTCCTGGGCCGGAACGACCGCCAGTTGCGTTGTCACCAGGAGGCCAAGCATCGCGATTATGATTTTGAAGGCTTTCATCGGTGCACCATCACAATAAGTCATCCTATTCATATAAGAGATTGAATGGCTGTTGGCCACTGGCAGCAAATCACCAATAAGGTATGTTGAAGCTACGTTGCTTCCCCGAAGATAGTTTCAACACCGAGTTTTGCATGTCCGTTCGTCTCGCTACCTTCAACGTCGAAAATCTGATGAACCGTTTTGATTACTCGGGATTCAGGAACAATCTCAACAAGGACCGGACCCTGCAACTCTTCCAGATACAGGACGAAGAGCAATACCGGCAGCTGGAACAGGCAAGGACAATCGCGCATGCGGACGATATGCGCCAGCTGACAGCGCTCGCGATCGCCGAAACGCACGCGGATATTCTCTGCCTGCAGGAGGTCGACAATATCGGTGCGCTCAATGCCTTCGAGTTCGGCTATCTGTTCAAGATGATCGGGGAAGGGTACCGGCACAAATTCATGGTCGAGGGCAATGACAGTCGCGGCATTGATGTTGCGGTGCTGATGCGGGACCAGACTCGCCATGGCGATGCGATAGAATTTGTCGGGATGACCAGCCACGCCCACGTCACTTACAACGACTTCGGTATATATGAACCCCAGCTTGCCTTGTTGGGGATTGAGCCACATGAGCGCATCTTCAAGCGCGATTGCCTTGAAGTGGACGTTCGCATCGGCGGCAAGCCCCTGACGCTTTTTGTCAGTCATTTCAAATCGATGGGCACGCCGCGGAACGGCATGGACGGCCGTACCTCGACGATGCCGGTGCGCGTTGCGGAAGCCAAGGCAGTGCGGCGAATCATCGAAAACAAATTTGCGCATAGCGGCGGACCGGCCGCCAAACACTGGGTCATATGCGGCGACTTCAATGATTATCGCGAGAGGATCGTCATTGGCGGCGATTCGCTTGCCGGATTTACCTTCAGCCCCGTCAGTGAGGCAGAGAGCAGTTTGGACGTGCTATTGGGCGATGGCTTTTGCGAGAACCTCGTTGAGCGGCGGCCGGTGATGGATCGCTGGACGCTCTATCACACGCGCGGCCCCGAGGAGCGGCACCTGTGCCAGCTTGACTATATATTGGCCTCGCCGGCACTGGCACGAAGCAATGCCGACGCCATTCCGGACATTATTCGCCGCGGCCAACCCTATCGGACCATATTTCCGCCCAAGCAGGAGGTAGAACTGTTTCCGCGGACAGGCTGGGACCGTCCCAAGGCGAGTGACCATTGTCCGGTCACGGTTACTTTGAACATGATCTGAGCGATGCAGAATATTCCCGAGAAGACCGTCATCCCGCTAACAAGCGCCGTCGTCTGGATTGACAGTGCTCCGCTACGTTACGAGCTGGATCACAATGCCGACATCGCCGCGCGTTGGGCCGACGAGACTGGCGCCAATCCGGCGCTGTTCAACGGGCCATTCTTCATGGCCGAGCGGGCCGATGTGGTAAACCGGGCATTCGAGGCGAGGTATCACCGAACCCGGTTTGCCACAATGATGCACTGGAAGGCCAATGCCGCCAGCAACAAGCCCTGGCACATATTCAGTGTGGGGGTCATCGTTTCGAACGACAACAAACTCATTGCCGGCCGTATGTCAGCTTCAACGGCTGCGGCAGGGCGCGTCTATTTTCCTGCCGGGTCCTATGACGAGAGCGATGTTGTGGGTGAATATGTCGATATTGATGGTAATATGTTGCGTGAGGTCGAGGAAGAAACCGGCGTCAGGCTGTCGGAGGCAAGTCATCGGGACGCACATATGCATCTGGTCTCAGCAAACCGCAGCATCGCCTTGTTTCGCAGGCATTATTTCGCGGCTCCCGCAGCCGATCTGATTGAGCGGATCCGTCGCCATATTGCTGCCGAAGCCGATTCCGAGCTCGATGATGTCACGGCGATTTCCGCCGCGGGAGAAATGGGCGACAGCACGCCCGATACATTCCGGACATTCGCCGACTGGCACTTTGCGCAGGGCTGAATGTCACCGTCACAAGGTTTGTCTTGCATGGACAAGGCCTTGTTCTATTTTCGCCCGATACCAATTGGGGAGCAATACCGATGCGCGGTCGCAGCTATGAGGTCTTTGACGTTTTCACCGACAAGGTGCTGACCGGAAATCCCCTCGCCATCGTCCACGATGCGGAGGGCCTCGACGATCAGGCCATGCAGCGGATTGCGCGGGAGTTCAACCTTTCCGAAACGGTATTCGTGCTGCCCGCCAAAAACCCGGCCCATACGGCCTGGGCACGCATTTTTACGCCCGACTATGAAATGCCGTTTGCCGGGCATCCGACGGTCGGAACAGCCATAGCGCTGGCGCAGCGGCGCTTCGGCGCCGTCGAAGACGATCAGGATGCCTTGATCATTCTCGAAGAGCAGGTCGGGCCGGTCCGTTGCGGCGTCAGGCTGAATGCCGAAGGTGCCTTTGCCGAATTCGACCTTCCGCGCCTGCCGCAGTCCATACCCTACAAGTACGACAAAATCGCCATAGCCAACGCCTTGCGGCTCGAGCCGAGAGAGATCGGCTTCGAGAACCATGTGCCGAGCATATGGGACGCCGGCGTGCCGTTTCTGTTGGTACCCATCCATGGGATTGAGGCCGCCGGGCGCATCAGGATCAACCAGACCGCCATGAAGGATGTGGCGCCGACGATTGGTCACCGGCAACTGCCGGTCTATTGCTATTGCCGGGAAACGATCCTGCATGGCAGCCATTTTCATTCGCGCATGTTCGTCAGCGACGACGGGACCTATGAAGATCCGGCAACGGGTTCGGCCACGGCGGCTTTTGCGGGCGCCATCCATGCCTTCGACAGGCCGCTTGACGGGCTGCTGCGCCTTGTCATCGAGCAGGGACATGAGATGGGCAGGCCATCAAGCTTGCGCCTGGAACTTGATATCGCTGACCAGAAGCTGACCGGCGGGCGCATCGGCGGCGCGGCGATCAGGATTGCCGAGGGCAGGCTGTTCGTCTGACCCATGCTTCTCGTCGCAGTTGTGCACTGCCGTCATAAAGTTTTCAAGAAGGGCTGGACAGGCAAGATTTGCCCCGTTATAGAGCGCTCACTTTCGGTCGTCAAAGCGGCTGACGGGCACATAGCTCAGTTGGTAGAGCAGCTGACTCTTAATCAGCGGGTCGTAGGTTCGATCCCTACTGTGCCCACCAATCAAAACCAGCAACCTGGGATGTTTCGTTCCAGTTGCTGGTTTTTTTGTTGAACTCACATCCCCCCGCCTCAAGTCGTTGCCGGTTGACAATCGCCTTCGGCGATAAGCATCAGACATCGATATGGCCCAGCCCTGATTGCGATTCGTGGCTCTGGGGAATGTGGCAAGGAATTCCTAGATTCCCGCATTGGTGGCATGCGTACAGCAGGCCCTAACCATGAAGGAATTGGACGTGAAATGCAGAACATCCCCCTCGGGGGCTGCCTTTGCCGCGACGGAGATGCGCATGAGCCTGGATCCAGAGATCAGAGCCGTAAGGGAACCGTCGGAAATAATCGCCTGTCACGCGGTGATGTCGCAGTTGCGACCCCACCGAAATCACCAGGATGCGTTCCTGCAGCAGGTCCTGCGGCAATTTCAACAGGGCTATCTCCTGTCTGCCGCCTGGACCGGAACAAAGATCGTCGGCGCCGTGGGCTATCGCGTCCAGGAGAACCTGCTTCACGGGCGGTTCGTCTATGTGGATGATTTGGTTGTCGACGAGAATTCGCGGGGCGGCAGGCTGGGAGCGAAGCTGCTGTCCGTCGCGCGCGATCATGCACTCCAGTCCGGTTGCAAGCACTTTGTGCTCGACACAGGACTGCACAAGGCACTCGCTCAACGCTTTTACTTCCGCGAAGGACTGCTGGCCCACGCCATGGGATTCGTCGAGTGTCTCGATGAAGCCACCGAAGGAAGGTGACGCTGATTCTTTGCGCCCTCGCGGGCGGAGGAACGCCTGAGCGAATGCGTGCGGCCGAGTGGCTTTGCTTATCGCCGTTCTGCCCAGCGTCAGTGGCCCGGCCAATCTCAACGAGCCGGCCAATGGGGACATCTCCTGCGGCAGCGGCATCGATGATTCCGACCATCAGATAAAAATTCCGAATAGCGGTTGCGAAATTCTCCGAATAATATTATCTTCCTAACAATAAGAAGATATGACCAATTTGTCGAATTCCGTTGGTTGAGCCGATTGGGCAGTTGATCCGCCCGGTAAGGGAACCACTACGAGAGAGTCGGAATAGGGGCAAATAATGGCGGCCGGGCGGGAGGTGTCCGGCTACTTCAAAAGGTGAGGAATTTTAGCCGATTTCGGGCACTTCATGGGACATCTGCGAACCGGGGTCCTGGCTGGCCGTTTCGGCGGCTTCGGCGTCTTGCGCCGCAGGCCTGCAATCGATGCGAACAGGTGAGGAGACTGTCTTGGACCAATTGCTGCAGCATCTCGTCAATACACTGATAATGGGCGGCACCTACGCGCTGCTCGGTATCGGTCTGACTCTGATCTTCGGAATAATGAGGATCGTCAATTTCACGCATGGTGAGCTTTATACGTTTGGCGCGTATATGATGTACTTCTTCGCCACCATACTCGGCATGAACTTCTTCGTTTCAATCGCCTTTGCGATCGCTGCCGGTATGGTGTTGGGGGCGCTCATCGAGTTTACCTTGCTCCGCAACAAGCGTGGAGCCGACATCGATACCACGATGCTGCTCATGATCGGCGCATGGATCATATTCCAGAATGTGGAGCAGCTCACCTGGGGAGGAATTGCAAAATCGATTCCGTCGCCGCTGCCCGAGCAACCTTTGACGCTCGGCCCAGTGTCGCTTTCCTGGCTTCGCGCGATGGTGCTTGTCGTTGCCCTGGCGCTGATTGCCGCGACCTATGTCGTCATAAACCGTACCAAGCTTGGTAAGGCGATGCGCGCGACGTTCCAGGACAGCAACACCGCTGCCCTGATGGGCGTGAATATCAACGCGATCTACACCACGACCTTCGGACTGGGATCCGCCCTCGCGGCTGCAGCCGGAGCGCTGCTCGGTCCGGTCTTCGTCGTAACGCCGACGATGGGCGACCTTGCATCCCTGAAAGCGTTCGCCATCGTCATTCTTGGTGGTCTCGGCAACATTTCAGGAGCCGCCATAGGCGGGTTCATTCTCGCTTTCGCCGAGGAGATCGGTGCCGGGTACATCTCGTCGGGTTACCGCGATGCGATGGGATTCGTGATCATCATCATAGTTCTTCTTTTCAAACCAACGGGTCTCTTCGCCCGGACGGAGCGCGTCGGATGAAACGTTACCTTCCCATCATCGCCCTTCTCTTCTTTGCTTCGGTGCCGCTCTGGCTTCACGACAAATATTATCTGCACACATTGGTCGTCGCCGGGATATTCATGCTCGCAGCCATGAGTCTCAACCTGCTGCTGGGATATACCGGGCAGCTCAGTCTCGGCCATGTGGCCTTCTTTGGAATTGGTGCATATACCAGTGCGCTGACGTCGCTCGGTTTCAGCCTTTCCATTTTCGGCTACCAGATAACCCATGAACCATGGCCGCCATTCATCGGAGTAATCCTTGGAACGGCAGTTGCGGGTCTGTGCGGCTATCTGATCGGCAAGCTCGCGTTTCGGGTGCGCGGAGCGTATTTCGTCATTGTGACGGTCAGCTTCGCCGAGGTCGTCCGGCTCGTCGCCCTCAACTGGGTCGAACTCACGAACGGGCCGCTGGCGCTGCCCGGTATCCCGCCGCTGACCCTCGGTTTCGAGTGGACAGGATATATGACGTTCCTGAGCAAGGCTCAGAACTACTATCTCGTGCTCGCCTTTATCGCGTTCGCCTATGTCGTCATCAAGCGCCTGGTCTACTCGCCCTACGGCCGCGCGATGATCGCCTTGCGTGAGAACGAGACCCTGGCTGTTTCCGTCGGCATCAGCGTCACCAGATATCTCGTGCTGGCGGCCGTGTTTTCTGGAGCACTCGCGGGCCTGGCGGGCACCCTCTATGCCCATTACATCCAGATCATCGACCCCATGATTTTCATGTTCCTCAATACTGTCACCATGGTCATCATGGTGATTACTGGCGGCAAGGGCACGCTTGCCGGTCCGGTTGTGGGCGGGCTCATCTTCGGCATCGCACCGGTGATCCTGCGCAACTATGTCGGTCCTGAGGTTCAGTGGATTCTCTATGGTGTGCTGATGATCCTCATCGTCTACGTGCTGCCTGACGGCATCGTTCCGGCCATTGAGCGCTGGTTCAACCGGCCCCCCACGCCCGCTGAGAAAAACGGATCCTCCTTGGCCCTCCAGACCGGGAAAGGCAGAGCATGATAAACCCGCAGACCAAACTTTCCGCCCCCATCCTCACGGTCGAGCACGTTGCGGTGCACTTCGGCGGCCTCGTCGCCATCTCGGACATGAATTTCGAGGTGCATGAAGGAGAACTCGTCAGCCTCATAGGCCCGAATGGGGCAGGCAAGACGACCGCCTTCAACGTGATCACCGGGTTCCAGAAGCCGACCCAAGGCAATGTGACGTTCCGTGGCACATCGCTCAACGGACTGAAGCCGCACGAGGTCACGCGGCTCGGTCTGGTGCGCACGTTCCAGCGGACCAGCGTTTTCGAAAAGATTTCGGTTTTTGAGAATGTTCTGATCGGCCTGCACCGGCGCACGGCTGCAAGCCTGTTCGGTACGCTCCTCTCCCTGCCGAAGGAACGCAGCGCAGAGGAGGCGCTCCGCGAGCAAGCGTGGGAAATCCTGCGGCTCGTCGGAATTGAGCATGAGGCCGATGAGCTTGGCGGAAGCCTGCCTTACGGCGACCAGAGGCTGCTGGGAGTCGCTCTGGCGCTTGCGGCAAGTCCACGGGCCCTGCTGCTCGACGAACCGGTTTCCGGCATGAACGCATCGGAGACGGCACGATTCGTTGAGTTGCTCAACAAATTGCGGTCAAAAGGAACAACGATCGTGCTCGTGGAACATGACATGCCCATGGTCATGGGCATCTCCGACCGCATCGTCGTTCTGAACTACGGACGCATCATCGCGAATGGCACGCCTTCGGTCATCCAGAACGACCCCGAAGTCATAAAGGCCTATCTTGGGGGAGGGATCAAGCATGCTTGAAATCAGAAATCTTGTCTGTTGCTACGGAAAGGTCACAGCCCTCAAGGGCATATCCCTGAAGGTTCCCGCCAACAAGCTTGTGGTGCTCGTCGGCGCCAACGGAGCGGGCAAAAGCACGACGCTGCGCGCGATCTCCGGTATCGTTCCGGCGTCTCGGGGGCAAATCTTCTTCAACGGCGAAGAGATAACGGGCCTTGCGGCGAGCCGCATCCTTGCACGGGGCATCGCGCACTGTCCGGAAGGCCGCCGTGTCTTCGGACAGATGACGGTGCTGGAAAACCTTGAGATGGGGTGCTATCTCCGCACGGATGCGAAAGGTATTGCCGACGACATAGACCGTATCCTCGGTCTGTTCCCGCGACTGGCGGAGCGCCGGAAGCAGATCGCGGGCACGCTCTCGGGCGGTGAGCAGCAGATGCTCGCCATCGGCCGCGCGATGATGTCGCGCCCGAAACTCATCATGTTCGACGAACCGTCGCTCGGCCTGGCGCCGAACATCGTCGAACAGACCTTCAACATCATCAAGGGCATCCGCGAATCCGGCACCACTGTGCTGATGGTTGAGCAGAACGCTTTTGCAGCGCTCGACATGTGCGACTACGCCTATCTGCTCGAGGCCGGCACCATGGCCCTCGAGGGCCCAGGTGAACGATTGATAAACGACCCCCATGTTCGTGAAGCCTACCTCGGAGCGGGCATGCACGCCTGATTTTTACCTGTTTTTCTCACTTGATCTATCTTACTAATGATAGTACCATTTTAATGTGACGAACATGGGCGCGTCCTTCTTCGGAAGACCGGTAAGGGCCGCCCAGCCATCGTCCCAGCAACCAAGTGAGGCAGGAAAAATCATGGAAGAGACGTCGAAGCCCATCATAGGCATCATCGGAGGAACCGGGGACCTTGGATCAGGTCTTGCAAAGGCCTGGGCGGCTGCCGGCTACAAGGTCGTGATCGGCTCGCGCTCCCGCGAAAAAGCAGTTGCAGCGGCTGTAGAGCTTGGATCAGGTATCAGCGGCGAAGACAATGCCGGGGCCGCGTTGGCGGCAGATGTCGTGGTGCTTGCTGTGCCCTTTGCCAGCCACGACGCCTCACTCGAAGAAATCAAACATGCCGTCCAGGGCAAGATCGTGGTCGATGCGGCAGTCCCACTGGTGCCGCCGAAGGTTTCCGTGGTTCAGCTCCCCGGTGAGGGGTCCGCGGCCCAGATTGCCCAGCGCATCCTAGGACCGGATGTGCGTGTCGTTTCCGCCTTCCACAATGTCGGCGCGGCCAAGCTGCACAAGGGCGGGCGCGCGGACTGCGATGTCCTCGTATTCAGCGACGACAAGGAAGCCCGCAACCAGGTGATAGAACTGGCCGCTGCGGTTGCCAAACGCGGCGTTGGCGGCGGTTCGCTTGCAAACTCGGCCGCAGGGGAGGCGCTCACGTCTGTTCTGATCTGGATCAATCGCCAGTACAAAGTCCTCGGCGCCGGAATCAGCATCACTGGCCTTGAAGAAGCTGTCCAGGCCTGAAGTCATGCCAGCAGTATCGCCCGTCTCCTTCTACGCCCTCCGGGGGCTTCCGCTTATCGAGCCGGGCGACGACCTTGCCGCCCTCATCAGTGCCAATCTGCGCAAGAACGACCTCGAGCTTGTCGACGGTGACATCCTCGTTCTCGCTCAGAAAATCGTCTCCAAGGCGGAAGGATGCTACGTCAATCTGGACGACGTCATACCTTCGGAAACAGCGCGTACCCTTGCTGCGAAGGTCGGCAAGGACCCGCGCCATGTGGAAGTCGTGCTCTCCGAATCCGATGAGATCGTCAAGGTCGGCCCCAATGTCATTGTCGTGGCACACCGGCTTGGTCTCGTGATGGCAAATGCCGGCGTAGACGAATCCAACATCAGCCATGGCGACGGAAGCGGCCGGGTGCTGCTGCTTCCACGGGATCCTGACGAATCGGCGGCCTTGCTGAAGGCAAGCCTGGACTCCATGTTTGGCGTCTCGGTGGGCGTGATCATCAACGACAGTTTCGGCAGGCCATGGCGCAACGGCGTCGTCGGCGTCGCCATTGGTGCTGCGGGCGTCCCGTCGCTTGTCGACCGGGTCGGTGCAAGTGATCTTTTCGACCGCAAGCTCAAGGTGACCGAGATTGCATCTGCCGACGAACTCGCATCGGCCGCCTCGCTTTGCATGGGGCAGGCGGCAGAGGGCGTTCCCGCCGTGCTTGTGCGGGGCTTCCGGTCGGGCGAGCCAAATCGCCCGGCGTCAGCACTCATACGCAGCCGCGAGAGGGATATGTTCCGATGAAGGGATCCAAGGACAATACAAATTCTGGCGGCCGAATCGTTGCCCTGTGCGGCGGGGTTGGCGGGGCAAAGCTAGCCCTTGGCCTTGCGCGCGTTCTTGGCGAGGATCTGACCGTCATCGTCAACACCGGTGACGATTTCGAACACCTCGGCCTGCACATATCACCGGATATCGACACGGTTCTCTATACGCTGTCCGGCCTCGCCAACAGGGAGCTTGGCTGGGGTCGCCGCGATGAAAGCTGGAACTTCATGAAAGTTCTGCAGGACCTCGGTTCGGAAACGTGGTTCCAACTGGGCGACCGGGATCTCGCCCTGCATGTGGAGCGTACGCGTCAATTGAAAGCGGGCAATTTGCTGACACGCATTACAGGCGCAGTCGCCGCCCGCTTCGGCATTTCGGCTCAGATATTGCCGGTGAGCGATGACCCGGTGCGGACGACAGTCATTGCGGAAGGTCGGCCGCTGCCATTCCAGCGTTATTTTGTCGAACAACGCTGTGCACCGGTGGTCGAGAGAATTATGTTTGATGGCGTGGCGGAGGCGCGGCCGACGGCTCAGGTTGCGGCAGCATTGCGCGACCCAAAGCTGCGGGCGGTCGTCATCTGTCCTTCCAATCCATTCCTCAGCATCGATCCCATCCTTGCTGTTCCCGGTATGCGCGGGCTCATTGAAGCGGCAGCTGTCCCCGTGATCGCGGTTTCGCCGATCATTGCCGGCAAGGCGGTCAAGGGACCCACGGACAAGATCATGGCCGAACTTCGCGTGCCTGCCACGTCGCAGGCGATTGTCAAACATTACGGCGGGCTGCTCGACGGCCTGGTAGTGGATGAAGCGGATGGCGGCGACGCGGCGGCCCTTCCAGTGGAATCCCTCGTCACGCCGACACTGATGAAAACGGAAGAGGATCGGGATCGTGTGGCACGCGCCGTGCTCGATCTGGCTGCACGCCTCTCAGCGCGCAGCCTTGCGGAGGCCGGGAGCGAATGACCATGGCGGCATCTGTCTCAGGCATATGGGCCATTGTCCCGATAAAGCGCCTCGACCATTCCAAGAGACGCCTCTCCGACATGCTCGACCCGTTGGAGCGCTGCGAACTGGCGTGGGCAATGGTCCGCGACGTGCTTGACACGTTAAGCGTTGTGCAGTCGCTTGGCGGGATCCTCGTCGTCACAAACGATCCGCAAGCTGCAGGCTATGCCCGGGCCCGGGGTGCGGTAACGCTCGCCGATACACGGGAGGCCGGTACAAATGAAGCCGTTCGGGCCGGTATGGCCTGGCTGATGGATCGCGGCGCGGCCGGTGCTATCGTCGTGCCGGGCGATATTCCTTTCGCCGGCGAGGATGAGTTCTCCATGGTGCTCGCGAAGCTTGGCACGCACCCAGTGGTGCTTGTGCCGGCCGCACGCGATGGCGGCACCAATGTGCTGGCGATAGCTCCCTTGGGCGCAATCGCGGTCGCTTACGGCGAGAACAGCTTTGCGCGGCATTTGGCGGCGGCGCAGGAGGCGGGCATCGGGGCGCATGTGCTTCGGCTCGAGGGCGCCGGCCATGACATCGATGTTTCCGGCGATCTTTTCATTGATGCGGGACAGGGAAGGGCCGTCCGGACGCGCACCTGGCTCAAACGCATTGCACGGCCCACTCCGGCGGCCCCCGGAACCGAACTCTGCAAGGAGATATTTCAGTGATGACGACCCAGATAAACATTCCCGAGAACCTCGGCCTCGACCAGCGATTGAGCCGCGATCAGGCCCTCAGCCTTGTCGATATAGCCGACATCGGGCCGCTACTGAAAGCGGCTGGACGGCGCCGTGACGCCGCCCATGGCGGGATCGTGTCCTATTCCCGCAAAGTCTTCATCCCGTTGACGCAGCTTTGCCGGGACGTTTGCCACTACTGCACGTTCGCGCACCCGCCCCGCAAGGGCGAAAAGGCATTCCTGACGCGGGAGCAGGTGCTGGCGATTGCGGAGGCAGGCAAACGCGCCGGTTGCAAGGAGGCGCTCTTTACGCTCGGCGACAAGCCTGAACTGCGTTACCGCAGTGTCCGCGAGGAACTGCGCGAGCTCGGTCACGAGACCACGCTGTCCTACCTGACCGAGGTTGCCGGGCTGGTGCTGCGCGAGACAGGGCTGCTGCCACACGTCAATCCTGGCCTTCTGTCGGATGCCGACTTCGCGGCGCTGCGTCGGGTTTCCATCTCTCAAGGCATCATGCTCGAAACCACCTCCGACCGGCTCTGCACCAAGGGTGAAGCCCATCACGGTTCGCCAGACAAGGTTCCGGCGGCACGCCTCGATACGATTCGGCGGGCGGGGCAGCATGACGTCCCTTTCACCTCGGGCATCCTGATTGGTATCGGAGAGACCCGAGAAGAGCGCATTGATTCCCTGCTTGCCTTGCGTGACCTCAATGACGCCCACGACCATATCCAGGAAGTGATCGTGCAAAACTTCCGGCCAAAACCCGGCACGCGCATGGAGGACGTCGAGGCTCCGCAGGTTGAGGATCATCTTTGGACAATTGCGATGGCACGGCTGATCTTCGAGCCGGAAATGAACATCCAGGCACCGCCCAACCTCAGCCCCGGCGCTCTGAAGCAGCTGGTGGACGCCGGCATCAATGACTGGGGCGGGGTGTCGCCCGTGACCCCGGACCATGTCAATCCGGAGGCCCCCTGGCCGCATCTGCAGGAGCTGGCGGCGGAAACGAAGGCTGCCGGAAAGGATCTCGCCGAACGGCTGGCGATTTATCCGGCCTATGCCCGCCATCCGCAGCGCTGGGTGGAAGAAAAGCTGCGCAAGCCGCTTTACGATCTCGTCGACGCTGATGGTTGGCCGCGCACCGATGACTGGTGTCCCGGCCGAGCCGATCCGTTGCCCGCAGCCGACCTGGCCCTTGTCCGGGGGCAGGGACCGGTATCTGCCGGAGTTCAAGTCGAAGCGATTGTCGACAAGGCACTTGAGGGCCGGCCGCTCAACGAGCGGGAAATCGTGCGGCTGTTCAGGGCTCGGGGTGACGAATTCACGGCCGTCTGCCGCGCGGCCAACGACCTGCGCCGCAGCGTTAACGGCGACGTCGTGAGCTATGTGGTGACGCGCAACATCAACTACACCAATATCTGCTATTTCAAATGCCAGTTCTGCGCCTTTTCCAAGGGTAAGCTCAGCGAGAATCTGCGCGGCAAACCTTACGATATCGGTATGGACGAGGTGGAGAGACGCGTCCAGGAAGCGTGGGAACGCGGGGCATCGGAAGTCTGCATGCAAGGCGGCATCCATCCTTCCTACACCGGGCAGAAATATCTGGACATCTGTGCTGCAGTGAAGGGGGCGGTGCCAGAGATGCATCTCCACGCCTTCTCCCCTCTCGAGGTCTGGCAGGGCGCCCGGACCCTTGGGATTTCCGTCGCCGAGTTCCTCAGCGACCTCAAGGACGCCGGCCTGAAATCCCTGCCGGGAACGGCAGCGGAAATCCTCGACGATGAAGTACGCGCGTCGCTGTGCGCCGACAAGATCAACACCGGCGAGTGGCTCGATGTCATGCGCACCGCCCATGGCCTGGGCTTGCGTTCGACCGCGACGATCATGTTCGGCCATATCGAGCGTTATGAGCATTGGGCGCGGCACCTGATCCGGGTGAGGGACCTGCAGATGGAGACGGGCGGCTTTACCGAATTCGTGCCGCTACCGTTCGTGCACATGGAAGCGCCAATCTATCTCAAGGGCAGGTCGCGGCGTGGCCCGACCTTCCGGGAATCGATCCTGATGCATGCCGTCTCGCGGCTGACGCTCAATCCGCACATCACCAATATCCAGGCTTCCTGGGTCAAGCTTGGCCCGGATGGCGTCAGACAATGCCTTGAAGCGGGGGTCAACGATCTTGGCGGGACCCTGATGGACGAGAGCATCTCGCGTTCGGCAGGGGCGAGCCACGGCCAGGAAATGACACCGGCGCGAATGGAGGAGATCATCCGCTCGTCGGGACGCCTGCCGCGCCAGCGCAACACGCTCTACGGCAATGCTCCGGCCAGCCGGCGTGAGCGGTCATTTGATGCCGTCCAGCAGCCGCATCTGCTGGCCAACACGGCCGGTCAACTTCGTACGGCCTGCGGCGAATAATTACAGGAACTCCGGCTCTCGAACTTTGTACGAGAATATTCATTCTATCTTATAGACATCCTATAAATAGAATGATAGGTTCTATGATTAGGAAGATAGTTTGACTTTCCGTCCGGTAGGGCGGTTCAACGGACCGGAGTGCTTGTAAATGGCCCACGCGGCGGGATTTGTGGCGAAAGCGGAAGTGGTCGACCGCACGACTCGGAAGGCGGCGGTCGCCTGTGCCCGCGGGGCAGGAGTCGTACTGCCAACGTTCGCGGAACTTGCCGGAACGCTGCCGCTGCCGCGTGCGATCAACGAACGCCTTGCTGATGTCGATCCCGACCAGAAGGACCCGTCCAACCTGTGGCGGGTGCACTGGTTCAATGCCCGCGACCGTCGCCACCGCACTGACGTTCCCGATCATATCGTGCTTTCGCCGGCGCTGACCGGGGTTTCGGCGCCCATCGTTGTCCTGATTGGATCACGATTCCCCATGATCGGAGCCCACAAGGTGCTGCCTGCCTATGCGGGGCTTGTGAGCCTGCTTGTGACGGGGCAGTTCGATCCCCGTCGCCACCGCGCCGTCTGGCCGTCGACCGGCAACTATTGCCGGGGCGGCGTCGCCATTTCACGTATCCTTGGCTGTGATGGCGTTGCAGTGCTGCCGGAGGGCATGAGTTCGGAGCGTTACGACTGGCTTGAAAAATGGGTCGCAGATCCGGCGCATATCGTCCGGACCGTCGGCACCGAGAGCAACGTCAAAGAAATCTATGACAAGTGCCATGAGCTCGCACAGAACAGCGACAACGTTATCCTGAACCAGTTTTCCGCATTCTCGAATTACATGGTCCACCATTCCTGCACCGGCGCGGCCTGCGACCGTGTCTTTGCAGCGCTGGAGGGCAAGCGTGACGGCGCCCGCCTCGCAGCGTTTGTTTCGGCGACGGGCTCGGCTGGAACGATTGCGGCCGGCGACTACCTTAAATCTGCTCACGGCACGCGCATCGCCGCGGTTGAAGCGCTTGAATGCCCGACCATGCTCGAGAATGGGTATGGCGAGCATAATATCCAGGGCATTGGCGACAAGCATATCCCGCTCATTCACAATGTGATGAACACGGATTTCATCATCGGCGTTTCGGACCGGGTAACCGACAGGCTGAACGTGCTTTTCAACTCCGACACCGGTCGCGCATGCATCGCCCGGCAGACGGGATTGTCGCGGGAAGAGCTCACGGAATTCGAGGAGATCGGCCTGTCGGGCTTTGCCAACATCGTTGCTGCCATCACGCTGGCTCGTCACATGAATTACGGCGCTGACGACGTCATCATGACGGTCGCCACGGACAGCGCCCGAATGTATGGCACCGAAGCCGCGGCCGCACGGCAGAAATTCTTCGCCGATGGCTTCAATGATGCCGATGCGGAGCATGTCTATGCGTCCTGCCTCTCTGACAACACGTCCAATCAGTTGCTCGAAACGGGCCAGGCGGGACGGCGACGCATTTTCAATCTTGGTTACTACACCTGGGTCGAGCAGCAGGGCGTTTCGATCGAGGATTTCGATGCCCGCAGCGAGCAGTCGTTCTGGCAGGACATCGCCCAATCGGTTCCGGCGTGGGACCGCCTGATCACGGAATTCAACGCCGACGTCGGCCTGAACTAGAAGCAGTCGGTGCGCGGCCGACGAAAGGAGGTAATTGTGCTAGAAGCCCAGTTAGAGCCCTACACACGGCTCAGGGAAAACATTTCGAAGCGGGACAGAAGCCTGCGCGAGAAAGTAGTCTCGCTTGAGGAAGCGGCCTCGTTTGTCCAGGACGGCATGAAGGTCGGCATCGGTGGATCGACCATGTCCCGCACGCCGATGGCGCTGATCTGGGAGGTCATCCGGCAGCGCCGCAAGAACCTGTCCTGCTCCCGTTGCATCGTTTCGACGGATGGCGACCTGCTGTTCGGATCCGGCGTGTCGGACCACATCATCACAAGTTGGTTTGCCCAAGGCATTCTCTGGGGACTCTCCAAGGTAATGCGTCATCACGTTGAGACCCAGAAGAAGAACTATGAAGAATGGAGCCATATGGGCATCGGCATGCGCTTCCGCGCCGGAGGCATGGGCGTTCCATTCCTGCCGATGCGAGCAATGCTCGGGTCGGACGTGATGAAGCAGCGTCCTGAAGCAAAGCCGGTCAATTGCCCCTTTACGGGAGAGAAGCTCCTGCTTGTCCCGGCTCTCAACCCGGACGTGGCGCTCATCCATGTCCAGCGCTGCGACCAATATGGCAATGCGCAGATCGACGGGCTGCAATTTATGGACATCGATCTGGCGCTTGCGGCCAATCGCGTGATCCTGACGACGGAGCGGATCGTGTCCAACGACCAGATCCGGCGCGCCCCTGACCAGACCAAAATACCGTTCTTCTGTGTCGATGCGGTTGTAGAGGTTCCCTACGGTTCCGCCCCGCACGAGTGCTTCGGGCTCTACGAGCCTATGCTCAAGCACATGGAAAGCTATGTGGCGCAGGTCAATGCCGACCCCGTCAATGGCATGCGTGAATACCTTGAGCGGTACTTCTACGAGCCGAAGTCCTGGAACGAATACCTCGCACTGATCGGCATGGAGGAACTCCTCGAGGCAAGCCAGAGAGGCCGGAGCATCTACAATGACTGAAGCGCAACGCTACACAGCAACAGAAATTCTCGCAATCCTGAGCGCACGCCAGCTGCGGGACGGGCAAGTGGTATTTGCAGGCGTCGGAATTCCGCTGCTGGCCGCCACGCTGGCGCAAAGGCTGCGCTGCCCGGGTCTCACGATTCTTTTCGAGGGCGGTGTGATCGGGGCCTTCGTCGAGCCGGGCAAGCTGCCGCCGTCGACCAATGACCAACGCTGCACGAAGCGGGCCAACATGGTCCTCGGCAGTGCCGACGTGCTGCTGCTTCTGCAGCGCGGCTATGTGGATGTTGGCTTCATGGGCGGAGCTCAGATCGACCAGTATGGCAATCTCAATTCGTCCTTTATTGGCGATCCCGCTGCGCCGAAGACACGTCTGCCGGGCACGGGCGGGGGGAACGACATTTCGAGCCTCACCAACATGATCGTCGCCATGAAGCATGAGAAGCGGCGGTTCGTCGAACACGTCGACTTCATCACCAGTCCCGGATTCATCCGAGGCGACGAAAGCCGGGGGGAGAGCGGGCTGCCGATGGGCGGCATGTTCCGGGTCATCACCGAACTGGCGGTGTTCGGCTTTTCCGAGAGGAGCCGCCGGATGAAGGTCCTGGCGCTTAATCCCGGCGTAAGCCGTGAGGAGGTTCAGGACAACACGGGTTTCAGTCTGGACTTCGACGAAACGACCGCGATGACCGAACCGCCCACCGACAGCGAACTTCAAACCCTGCGGCTGCTTGATCCCGAGCGTCTGTTCACTGCCTAAACCATTTTCGGAGGAAACAATGACCACTGCAATTTCCAACACATTCGGCATTGCCGCACGAAACTTCACCGCCTATCCGGAAATGCCGAACGCGCGCGCGCTGGTCGACTACGGCGTGCGGATCGAAGAGCTTGGCTACGATTCACTCTGGGTCTGGGACCACATGCTCCTCGGTGTCGACCCGAATTTTCCCATCATAGATTCTCTTACGGTGCTGACTGGCGTTGCCGCGCGTACCAAACGCATCAAGCTTGGAACCGGAATTCTCGTCCTGCCGCTGCGCAATCCTGTTGCACTCGCTAAGCAGCTGTCGAGCATGGACCAGCTTTCGGAGGGCCGTCTTCTGATGGGCATGGCAGGCGGCTGGTACAAGCGCGAGTTCGACGCGATGGGTCTGCCCTTCAACAAGCGCGGCAAGATCATGGATCAAAACCTCGAGATCATGCAGCGTCTGTGGACGGAGGAACTCGTCACCGGTCAGTACACGGTTGCTGACAAGGACGCTGGAGAGTTTCAGATCGAGTATAATCTCTCGAAGGCGGTCATGTACCCGAAGCCGGCCCAGGATCGCATTCCGATCCTCATCGGCGGTTACGCCGACGCTGCTCTTAGGCGCGCCGGAGCGAGCGGTGATGGCTGGCTGACCTATTTCTACCGTGCGGAAGATTTCAGGAAATCCTGGGACAAGGTGCTCAACGCGGCGATAGAGGCGGGCAAGGATCCGGACAAGGTGATGAACGCCTCGCAGCTGCCGATCATGGTCGGACCCTCAAAGGAAGCTGTCCACGACGACATGATGGATTGGCTCAACAAGGAGTGGGACTTCCCCGAACACAGCGACTGCACGCGTGAAAGCGCCATCATGGGCTCGGTCGACGAATGCGTCGAACAGCTGCGCGCGCACCTTGACGCGGGCGTCCAGAAGATCATCTTCGTTCCCTACAAGTACCAGATGGACCAGATCGAAACGATCGCCCGCGACATCATCCCCCGCCTGAAGGCTGGCCGGTAATCCCGCAGCAATACATCCTTCGCTACCCGCTCGCGGGTAGCGTCCACTTCCAACCGAAATGCGGACCCAATTCCATGAGCGATCCTATCCGACAGAAAATCCTTGATAAAATCGATGCCTCGCGAGAGCACGCCATCACATTCCTTCAGGACATGGTGGCAATTCCAAGCGTCACCGGCGATGAGGCGGAAATCCAGAAATTCATGAACCGCCACCTTAGCGGCATCGGTCTCGACGTCGACATGTGGGAGACGGACTGGGATGAGCTCAAGGAGCATCCAGGCTATCGCCCCGTCGCACGCGGCTATGAAGGCCGTCCCAATATCGTAGCCACCATGAAGGGCACAGGCGGCGGACGCTCGCTGCTCCTGAACGGTCATACTGACGTTATCCCTGTTGGTAATGGCGAGGGCTGGAGCGACAATCCGTGGTCGGCAAAGATCGAGAACGGACGCATCTATGGTCGCGGATCGTGCGACATGAAAAGTGGTGTTGCCAGTCACGTGCTCGCCGTTCAATATCTGAAGGAACTTGGGCTTACGCCAAAGGGCGATGTCCTGATCAATATTGTCATCGACGAGGAGGTGAGTGGTCACGGGACGCTCGATACCGTGATCCGCGGCTACAAGGCGGACGCCGGTATCTCGGGCGAAACGAGTGACCTGCACGTCCAGCCCGCCTGCATCGGCCGTATCTGGTTCGAGATCGAAATCCAGGGCAAGCCCGCGGGCATCCAGCAGCGCTATCTCGGCGTAAGCGGCATTGCGCTCGGCCAGAAGATAGTCCAGGCCGTGCAGGAACTCGAGGATCATCGCGTCGCGACTATCAAGCATCCGCTTTACCCGAGCGCGATCGACTCGCTGCCCTGCATCATCGGCAGCTTCCAGGCAGGCAATTATCCAAGCGCTTTCCCGGCGTCGGCGCTGCTCAAGGGCTCCATCGGTACGGTGCCCGGCGAGGACCATGAAGGCGTCAAGCAAAGCCTCGTCAGGAAGATTGCCGAATGCGCGGCAGAGGATCCGTGGATGAGGGACCATCCGCCGGTCGTCCGCTTCGTCGGCTACGACGCCGAGGCGTCGGAGATCGCGCGCGATCATCCGATCGTGAACATCGTCGGCGGAGTCTACAAGGAGCTGACAGGCAAGGAGCCGACCATCAGCGGTCGCCAGGGCGCAGCCGATACGCGCTTCCTGAATAGTTATGGGGAGACCCCGACCGTCATCTTCGGCCCAGGATCCACGGCGATCATGCACGCCAACGACGAATATGTTTCCATCGATGACTACATCACCTCGATCAAGGTCATGGCACTCAGCATCTACGACTGGTGCAACGGCGAGCCGCTGGAGAAAGCGTAGGATCTGTCCGCCAACGTTTTCTCCTGGAGAAGGGGCGCCGGTTTCCGGCGCCCTTTTTCTTTCCGGGTATTTTGCAGCGCAAAATTGATGCTATCTTACTATAAATAGGTTGACTTAAAGATAGACTCGAGTCAAAGTAAACGCGACGTCGAAGGGCGACCGGATTTTCCGGATAACCCTCCCGTAAAATCAACAAGGAGATAAGGTCATGCATATTGCGGTGTTGTCCGAAACGGTGACCGACACACGGGTGGCGATCACGCCCGAGACGGTCAGAAAATATGGGGCGCTTGGCGGCAAGGTTCACATTGAAGGCGGGGCGGGCGATCGCGCCGGCATCTCGGACCAGGACTTTCAGGATGCGGGGGCCAACATGGTTCCCGATGCCTTTTCGGCCGTGAAGGATGCCGACATCGTGCTTGCCGTTGGTCGCCCGAACGAAGCGGTCATCCGTGCGTGCAAGCCGGGTGCCGCGATTTTCGCGACCATGGATCCGCATCGCGCAAACGGGGCGCTTGATGTTTTTGCCAGCGCCGGTGTCAACGCCTTCGCCATGGAGCTCATGCCGCGCATTACCCGCGCGCAATCAATGGATGTCCTTTCGAGCCAGGCCAATCTGGCCGGCTACCGCGCTGTCATCGATGCGACCGCGGAGTTCTCGCGACTGCTTCCGATGATGATGACCGCGGCCGGTACCATACCGGCGGCACAGGTGTTCGTAATGGGTGCTGGCGTCGCCGGACTCCAGGCGATCGCGACGGCCCGGCGGCTCGGGGGCGTTGTGACTGCAACCGACGTGCGTCCGGCCACGAAGGAACAGGTTGCCTCGCTCGGGGCGAAGTTCGTCGCCGTCGAAGATGACGAGTTCAAGGCGGCCGAGTCGTCCGGGGGCTATGCCAAGGAAATGTCGAGGGAATATCAGGCAAAGCAAGCGGAACTCATCGCCGACCACATAGTAAGGCAGGACATCGTAATAACCACGGCCCTGATCCCCGGTCGGCCCGCGCCGCGTCTCGTCACGCAGGATATGGTCGATGCGATGCGTCCCGGTTCGGTGCTTGTCGATCTCGCCGTCGACAGCGGCGGCAACGTCGAGGGCTCGCGGTCGGGAGAGGTCGTGACGACGAGCCGCGGTGTGAAAATCATCGGAAATTCAACTATCTCGAAGGTTGGCACGACCGCGTCCAATCTCTATGCCCGCAACCTTTACAGCTTCGTGTCGACCTTGATCGACCGCGACAAGATCGCGCTGTCGATCGACTGGGACGACGAGCTCGTCAGGAGCACCAACCTGACGCGCGACGGGATCATCGTTCATCCGACATTCAAGGGTGAAAAACCCAACTAGGTCGTCCTCCCAACGCACCGTCGGCATCTGGCCGGCGGTGCGTCAACCATCCTGGAGACAAACCATGACACCGACTGCCACAATTCAACTTTTCGTCTTTCTTCTCGCCGGGTTTGTCGGTTTTCAGACCATCAGCCGCATTCCGCCTTTGCTTCACACGCCCCTGATGGCGGCAACCAACGCTATATCCGGCATTTCTCTGGTCGCTGCACTGGTTCTTGCCGGTGCCGAGCAGAGCCTGCTCAGCAGCGTGCTTGGTGCCGTTGCGGCCGGTTGCGCAACCGCCAACATCGTCGGCGGCTTTCTGATCACTGACCGTATGCTGGCCATGTTCAAACCGGCCAAGACCGATATCGACGGAGCGCCCAAGCAATGACCGGCACGATCATTCAACTTGCCTATTTGTTTGCGGCGGCGCTGTTCATCCTCGCCCTGCGCGCGCTGGGCCAGCCGGCAACAGCGCGGCGGGGCATGCAAATGGCCGCTTTCGGCATGCTTGTGGCCGTTTGCGCCACGCTCCTTGACCAGCGTATCGTGACCTATGAGTGGCTGGCCGTCGGCGTCATCGCTGGCGCGGTTATCGGCTACCCCATGGGCATGTGGGTGCCGATGACCGCGATGCCGCAGCGTATCGCCTTCAGCCACGCCTTCGGTGCGTTGGCGGCAACGCTCGTCGGTGTCGGAGAGTATCTGCACGGCCTGCATGAACACACCCTCACACACGGCCAGACGCTCGCACTCGGCTTCGAAGTATTGCTTGGCACCCTCACGGTAACAGGCAGCCTCATGGCCTTCGGCAAGCTGCAGGAGATACTACCCGGTGCACCGGTCACATTCCGCGGCCAGAACGTCTTCAACCTTTCTCTCCTCGCGACTGGCGTCGTGTGCCTCGCCTGGCTGGTCGTAGCGCCCTTCAGCCCGCAGATATTCCTCGCCATCCTGGTAATCGGATTCCTGGTTGGCATCCTGATGGTCCTGCCAATCGGCGGTGCCGACATGCCTGTCGTGGTATCCCTGCTCAATTCCTATGCCGGTCTGGCGGCAGTCGCCACCGGCTTTGCCCTCGACAACAATATCCTGATCGTCGTCGGGGCCCTTGACGGGGCGAGCGGCTTCATCCTGTCGATGGCCATGAGCAAGGCGATGAACCGATCCTTTGCCAACGTGCTGTTCGGCGCGTTCGGAGCTGAGAAGGGTGGCGATGGCGCTGCCGCTTCGGCGGCGGGCGGTGAGATGGTGGCCATCGGCTTCGATGAGGCCGCCATGCGTCTGGCCTTTGCCCAGCGCGTCATCATCGTGCCGGGATACGGACTTGCCGTGGCACAGGCGCAGCATCAGGTGCGCGAGCTGGTCGGCCTGATGGAAAAGCGTGGGGTCGACGTCCGTTTCGCCATCCATCCGGTCGCCGGCCGCATGCCCGGGCACATGAACGTACTTCTTGCCGAAGCGGGGGTTTCCTATGATAAACTCGTCGACATGGAGGACATCAACGACCGCTTCGCCGAAGCCGATGTGGTACTTGTGGTTGGTGCCAATGACGTGGTCAATCCGGCGGCCCGTACCAACAAAAGCTCGCCGATTTACGGGATGCCGATCCTCAACGTCCAGGACTCGAAGAGCATCATCGTGTTGAAACGCGGACGCGGCAAGGGCTTCTCCGGTGTCGAAAATGACCTGTTTGTCTCACCCAAGACGAACATGCTTTTCGGTGACGCGAAGGAGTCGATCATCCAGCTCGGCGCCGAAGTAAAACTCGCGTGAGTGCAGTTGGGGCAGGAAGCTTCCTGCCCTGGTTGTCGTTGGGTCAAATGGCCACAGGGCGACAAATGTGTTGCGGTCATCCTATAAATAAGATGACATCTGCCGAGGCTGGGAGGCCGCCCGCCAAACCACATCGGTTGGGCATATTGTGAGCATGAGGAGTGAAAATGGCGGAGAAAAGCGGAAAAGCACAAGGGGTCGGCGCTTCGGTCTTGCGGAAGGAGGATGACAGGCTCCTGCGCGGCCGCGGCCAATTCGTCGCTGACATCCGCATGGCTGGAATGAAGGACGTCGCCTTCGTACGGTCCCCGCTCGCCCATGCAAGATTGAAGGGCGTGCAGGTTCCCGAGGAGGTGAAGGCGCGGGTAGTGACCGCCGCGGATCTGGAGGCCGTCAAACCGATTCGTGCCGTATCCGGGCTGGCCGGGTTCAAGCCGTCCGACCAACCTGTTCTCGCTTTCGAGAAGGTGCGCCAGGTCGGTGAACTGATCGCCATGTGCGTGGCTGACACGCGCGCCGAAGCCGAGGACATCGCCGCCATGGTCGAGCTCGATTTCGAGGAACTTCCGGCAGTCCATGACATGCTGGCGGCGCGAAAGCCCGATTCCGCCCTTTTGCACGAGGAATGGGGCGATAACGTCTTTCTTGAAACATTTGTCGACGTCAACATCGACAGCGCGCTGGATGCGCCAATCAAGATCAGGCGTCAGATTTCCACCGCCCGCCAGAGCATGGCACCGATGGAGGGCCGGGGCACCGTGGCCTATTGGGACAATCGCATGGAGCAGCTTGTGCTTTATACCGGCAGCCAGATGCCCCACATCGTGCGCACCGGACTGGCCGAGTGCCTGGGATTGCAGCAGCGCCAGATCCGCATCATTTCTCCCGATGTCGGAGGCGGTTTCGGCTATAAGGGCATTCTTCTGCCGGAAGACATCTGCCTCGGCTGGTACGCAATGAAGTGTGGGCACCCGGTCAGGTGGATCGAAGACCGTCGCGAGCATCTGACAGCCGGCGCCAACTGCCGGGAACATCACTACGACATCACCGTCTATGCTGACCGTGACGGTACCCTGCGTGGTGTGGATTGCGTCGCGCATGTCGATTCCGGAGCCTATTCCTCCTATCCGTTTTCCGCATGCCTGGAGGCGGCGCAGGTGGCAAGCATCCTGCCCGGGCCCTATGACTTCCCGTCATATCGCTGCCGCACGTATTCGATGGCAACGAACAAATGTCCGATTCTGCCGTATCGGGGGGTAGCCCGAACGGGTGTCTGCTATGCCATCGAGCTGATGATGGACGCGATTGCCCGCGAATGCGGGATGGAGCCCCACGAAGTTCGTCTGAAGAACCTCGTACGGCCCGAGCAGATGCCCTTCGACAATATCACCAAGAAACATTTCGACAGCGGTGACTATCCCGAGGCGCTAAGACGCGCCATGGCCGCCGTCGATCTTCCCGGCATACGCGAGCGCCAGAGGCAGGGCGAGCCAGACGGCCGCCTGATTGGCATCGGCCACTCGATTTATTGCGAGCAGGGTGCCCACGGTACGTCGGTCTACGCGGGCTGGGGCATTCCGATGGTGCCGGGATACGAGCAGGCAACGATCCGCATGACGCCGGATGGCGGCCTTGAGCTGCGCATCGGAGCCCATTCGCATGGCCAGAGCATGGAGACGACCCTGCCGCAGGTGGCCCATGAAATCCTTGGGATTGACATTGACAGGATCAAGCTCGTGCATGGCGATACTGAATACACGCCATATTCCACGGGCAGCTGGGGCTCCCGCTGTGCGGTGATGTCAGGGGGCGCTGTCGCAACGGCCTCGCGTGAGCTTGCCAAGCTCGCCAAGGGCATTGGTGCGCATCTACTGCAGGCCAAGGCGGAAGACGTCGAGCTGGTCGACGGCTCGGTCGTCAGCGCTTCCGGCAGCGTGACCCTCGCGGAGATTGCCCACACCTGGTATCGGAAGCCGCAGCACCTTCCCGTCTCAGTCGACACGCGCGGTCTTGAAGTAACGATCGGCCACAAGCCGGTGCGTGATTCCGGAACCTTCAGCTATGCGGCTCATGTCGCCACAGTCGCTGTCGATCCGGAAATGGGCGACATCGAGATACTGGATTATGTGATCGTCGAGGACGGCGGCAAGCTGATCAACCCCATGGTCGTCGACGGGCAAATCTATGGCGGGCTCGCGCAAGGTATCGGCACTGCGCTTTATGAGGAGATGAACTTCGACGCATCGGGACAGCCGCTTGCGTCCACATTTGCCGACTACCTGTTGCCTGGGCCGACGGAAGTACCTGCACCGCGCCTCGATCACATGGAAACGCTCGCACCCTATACCGAGTTCGGTGTCAAAGGGATCGGGGAGGGCGGTGCAATCGCGCCGCCCGCGGCGATCGGCAATGCCGTCAATGACGCGCTCCGACGCTACGGAGTGGAACTGCTGCATACGCCCATGACGCCGCACAGGGTCCTTGAGGCCATCCGCGACGCGGGTAGCAGACCGCAAGGCAATGCGCGCGAAGCGACCCAGAAGCAAGGTCAGGGAGAACTGGTGTGAAACCCGTGAATTTTGATTATGCCCGTCCCGGGGATGTCGCCGGCGCGCTCAGGCTCATCAGCGACGAGGATCACACCGTGAAAATCATGGCGGGCAGCCAGTCACTGGGGCCAATGCTCAACATGCGGCTGGTGCAGCCGGACCTGGTTGTCGACATAACCGGCATCGCGGAACTGCGGGATGTCGGGGATGGCGCGGACGCGATTGTCATCGGCGCTTGCGTGACACACGCCGACTTTGAGGATTTGCGCGTGCCCGACGTGACGCGTGGGGCCCTTCCGAGCGTCGCCCGCGGCATTGCCTACCGTGCCGTGCGCAACCGCGGCACCATCGGCGGCAGTATTACGCATGCGGACCCGTCGGCAGACTGGATATCGATCCTCGCCGCGGTCGGCGGCAAGGTGACGCTGCAGGGACCCGCGGGAAGCCGAACCGTGGCAGTCGAAGACTATATGCTGGGCGCCCTTGAAGCGGACCTCCAGCCAGGGGAAATGCTAGTTTCGGTGACAGTGCCCAAACTCAGCGCCTCGGCACGCTGGGGCTACTATAAAAGCTGTCGCAAGACCGGCGAGTTTGCCCATGCGATTGGGTCCTTCATGGTCGATCCGGAACGCGGTGTGAGCCGGGCGGTGGTCGGCGCGACGGAAAGCAGGCCATATGTTTTCAAGGACGCACGAAAGTTGATAGGGGACGGAAAATCCGACCTGCGCCTGGACAGCAAGTTGGCAGATGAACTGGTCGAGGCGGAAGGCATGGCCGATCCCATCAACCGTCAGACTCACGTCGCCGCATTGCGGCGCGCCATCGAGCGAGCACAAACAGCATGAACATGGTCAATCTCACGATTAACGGCAAGGAAGCGAACGCGGCGTGTGAACCCCGGACTCATCTCGCCGACTTCCTGCGCGAAACACACAATCTCACCGGCACACATATCGGCTGCGAGCATGGAGTGTGCGGGGCTTGCACATTGCTTGTCGACGGGGTTCCGACGCGGTCATGCATCACCTTCGCGGTGGCGTGCGAGGGGGCGGCGGTCACGACGGTGGAGGGACTCGACAATGACGAGATTGCCACAGAGCTACGTGCCGCATTTTCACGGGAACATGGCCTGCAATGCGGCTACTGCACGCCGGGAATGCTGGTCTCGGCGCGCGACGTGATCCTTCGCATGCAGGATCCAACCGAACATGACATCCGCGTTATCATGAGCGGAAATCTGTGCCGTTGTACCGGTTATGTCGGCATAACCCGGGCCATACAGAGTGTGATCGCCGATCGCCGCGCGCGCGGCATTGCCGCGATCCCTGAAGGCGGACGGTCTCGGCTCGGGCCTGCCGGTTCCGGGAATTCCGGCGCCGCCAGCGCCCGCGCAAGCGGAAGCAAGGTGACTGCGGTCGCGTCTGAGCGGAAGGCTCCGACAGCCGCCACGAGGCCAGCCGTGCGAAAGGACGATGGCTGGAAACCGCAGACGACCTTCACGCAGAGCTTCACCGTCGCTCATCCCGTGGATGTCGTGTGGGATTTCTTCGGCAGGGTCGGTGAAGTCGCGTCCTGCCTGCCCGGAGCTTCGCTTGCGGGCGAACCGGTCGACGGGCACGTGGAGGGACAGATTAAGGTCAAAGTCGGTCCGATCAGCGCCGAGTTCCATGGTGTCGCCGACATCGCACGGGACGATGCCACGCGCACCGGCACGATTGACGGCACGGGCAAGGATAAACGGAGCAACTCCGCAACGAGGGGCCGGATCGGGTACACCGTTCAGGAAGGTAATGATCCGGGCGCGACACAAGTCGACGTGACGATCGGTTTTACGCTCACGGGCATGCTTGCCCAGTTCAGCCGTTCCGGTCTGGTTCAGGACGTTGCAAACCGCCTGATTGCTGTTTTTGTCCAGAATCTGGAAGCCAAGCTGACGCACCAGGCGGGAGGCGGAAATGGTGCGGACGCGCCACCGGTCATCACGGAGTTCGATGCCGGCTCGCTTATGTCATCGGTCATTATCGGCCAGATAAAGCGGTTTTTCGCCAAGCTGTTTCGCCGCAGTTGAGCCGTCCCGACGCTCCAGCGACGGTGTACTCAGTACACGGGCCACGTGTCCGGCCAGTTCCACGTCGCGGGTTCCGATCGCCGCGACGATCGCGGCATATGCCTGATCATCGGGTTCCGCCATGGCACCAACCGGGGCGGACCAGATTGATTCCAGTATGGCGGAGGTGTAGAAATCATGGAGCTCGACGAGCGCCTGATTGCGTGATGCCGCCACGATGTATCGATGAAATGCCCTGTCATGGCGGGATAAGGCATCGCCATCGCCACGCCTTTCGAGAAGCAGAGCCAGATGATCAAGATCGCCTTGCGTGCGCCGCTGCGCCGCCAGGCGCGCGGCCTCAACTTCAATTGAAGCGCGCACCTCCCACAAGTCCCGCAGTCTCGCACCTCTTGCCCGCTGGAGCGCATGGGCGGTCATCAGTTTGGAACGGACATAAGTACCCGAGCCCTGCCGGGTCTCAAGCATCCCCTGGGAGACAAGCACACGTACCGCTTCGCGGACGGTGCCGCGGCTGACAGACAATTGCTGCGCCAGCTGTGTTTCGGTGGGGATACGGTCGCCGACGTTCCAATGGTTGTCTGCTATGGAACAGCGCAGGCTGTCCACCGCAGTTTCGACCAGGCTTGTTTTCAACAATGACTGCATTCCACCCTGTTCTTCACTGGTTTCTTGGTCGCACGGCGCACAAAAACATAACAAATTCAGATATTATACTAATATCAGAATGATAGAAACAATTTTACAGTCCTAACCTGTGGGCAGGCTAGCAAATTGAATCTATCTGTCGTACATTGCGCTTATGAAAAAACTTACGACAGTTTATGATCGCAGCCGTGTTCCGCTCTATGTGCAGGTCGCTTCCGTCATGCGACAGCGCATCGAGACCGGACACTGGGTGGAAGGTGACAAGATCTCCACGCTCGAGGAGCTGGAATCTGAATTCGGCGTTGCCCGCGTGACGATACGGCAGGCCATCGAGTTGCTGCGCGGCGAGGGACTGCTCGACGCCCAGCAGGGACGCGGAACATTCGTGTCTGGAAAGCCCATGCACAACCGTTGGCTCAATCTCGCCAACGATTTTGACAAGGTGGTGGCTTCGATCAAGGACAACGTGATCAAACGCGTCCATATCGAGGAGAACGTGGCAGCACCGGAACTGGACCCTCACGAGGGCCAGGCGGCGGATGCCTACACCTTTCTCCGCAGTATCCAGTACAATCGTGGCGAACCGTTCTCGGCGGTCAATCTCTACCTTGCCAAGGAGATTTTCGACCGGGACCGTAAGCGTTTCACGAATGCGGCAGCACTGCCGATGCTCGTGGAAATGAAGGACGTCACGATTGCGCATGCCTTTCAGACACTGACCATTGGCGTGGCGGATCCTGAGACGGCCGAACACCTGAAGATCGGCCTTGGCGAGCCAACAGCCGATTGCCGCCTCGTTCTGCTGGACGACAAGGGCGTGGCTCTTTATGTGGCCGACATCCATTACCGGAAAGATTGCTTCGCGTTGCGGGTCGATCTCCTCGAAAACGTGAAGTCGAAAGACAGAAGCAAAATATCGGCTTGAACTCTGGCCAGGTAGACCGCGTGCCGGCTGGCCCGCGGTCCTTTTGCGTGATGGTCAAGCGGCCTCGAGCACCTGAGCTGGAGCCAGCCCCACCAAAGCCTCGTAGCGCGCCTGGTCCGTTGCGCCTTCGGTGTTTATCAGGAAGATTCGTGATGTGGAGTCAAGGCCAAGCGACGACTTGTGGCTTGCACTTCCAAGGACGCTGATCAGACCAGCCAATCCCGCGGCTCCGCTTTCTCCTGCGACAATGGCGGGATCCCCGCCAGCGGGACGGGCCAGCCGCCGCATGGCTTCGGCCGCATCATCCTCGCCGACCGTCACGAAGGCGTCGGCCTTTCTCGTCAGGATACGCCAGGCAACCAGCGACGGCTCATAGCATTCGAGCATCGCCATGATCGTCGGCTCATGGTGATCTATCTTCAACGGACGGCCGGCGCGCGCGCTCTCAAGAATGCAGGCGGCACGGTCCGGCTCGACGACGATGAAGCGCGGGCGGTCCTTGCCGTAATAGATGTCGAAATACCCGGCAACCGCCGCGGCGAGGCCGCCGACTCCAGCCTGAATGAACACATGGGTCGGTACATGGGCAAGTCCTGCGATGGCTTCACGGAGCATGGCCGTATATCCCTGCATGACCAGTGCGGGGATGCGCTCGTATCCTGGCCAGGACGTGTCCGAAACGACGATCCATCCCTTTTCACTGCAAATGCGCTCGGCCGCAGCGACCGAGTCGTCGTAGGTGCCTTCGATGCGGATCATCTCGGCACCGTATTGAGCAATGGCAGCTACGCGCTCGTCGCTGACACCGGAATGAACGAAAATCGCCGCCTTGGCTCCAACGAGCTGGGCGCCGGCAGCCACCGATTTGCCGTGATTGCCGTCCGTCGCGCAGCCGACTGTCATTGTCCTGGCGATAGCGCGCACTTCGGGCGCGTGCAGCTCGTTGATGTCGACCGGCCGGCCGAACACTTCTGCCGCCTTCTCGAGCACCAGACGAATAACGGCGTATGATCCGCCAAGCGCCTTGAAACTGCCGAGGCCGAGACGGAAGCCCTCGTCCTTTATATGGATCGAGCCCACGCCAATTTCACGCGCCAGCCCGTCGAGCGACTGCAGGGGTGTGGGCGCATGATTGGAGCGGTACGCGAGGAAACGCTCCACCTCCTCGGCGGCGGCAAGGCTCAGCGTCTCCGCATCGGCGTCATGCAGCGGCAGATCGTGGTCGGCGTGAGAATTCAAAACGAGCATTCAGTCTACTCCTTCGTGGATATGAAATAGCATTGCGTCCTGGTGCATTGTGTTCGACTGCCCGTAGTTTGAAGCGGGCTTTCAAAGAGGCCTCATGGGACGGTGACGCGCCGCCTGCTTTGGTAGTCACAATATCACACAGCTCCGAACCTTGGTGGCAATGCACTGCGGCGGCAGCTGCTTCAGCCATATGTCGGCGCAGTGGTCTCGAATTTCCCCGGCATTGCTGCCGGGGAATGGTTTGGGGCAGCTTCGGTCAGGAGCCGCCGGCAAGGACAATCTTGCCATCGATGATCTTGATCAGCGTACCGTTTGTCATGTACTGGCCGCTCTCCCGACCCTCGGGCCCATCCTTGACGAACTTGACCGTCCCGTTGAGCGTTGGCACTTCGACATTCCAGAACGCATCCTTGATGGCTGCAGGGTCGGCCGCCCCAGCCTTTTCGATTGCGGCCTTGATGACGTAGATCCCGTCATAGCCGCGATAGCTTTCGGTCAGTCCGGCCTTGGTGTGCCCGGCCTTTTCCCACGCACCGATAAATGCCTTGGCTTGTTCGGGGTGTGGTGATTTGTCCGGGGCCCACGGGGCGAAGAAGACCATGTGGGTTGTGTTGTTGGCAGCGGTGCCTGCCTGTTCGATCAGCTGATCGGGATTTTGCGAACCGCCTGTGGTGACGATCTTCTTGGTCAGGCCGAGAGCAGCAGCCTGTTTGAGAACCAGCGTCAGCTGTTCTACCGCGGTGGTGACAATGATCGTATCTGAGTCCGAAGCCTTGATCTTGGAAAGTTGAGCGCTCAGATCCTGTGCGCCCTGATCCATCATCTCGGTGAGGCCGACATTGATGCCATTTTCGGCGAACGCCTTCGAAAAATCAGTGACTGTGCCGCGTCCCCAGTCGTTGTTGATGGCAAGGAAATCGACCTTCTTGATCTGAAGCTCGGGAAGGTGCTTCTTGAACAGTTCCGCCTCGACCCACGACGGTGGCGAAATGCGGAAGACATACGGATTACCCTGCTGGGTTATTTTGGACGACGATGATGTCTCCACGAGCATCGGCACTTCGTACTGCATCAGTTTCGGCATGACGGCAAGGGTGAGGCTTGATCCCCAGGCCCCCATCATGACCGGTACCTTGTCGCTCTCTATGAGCTTTTCGGCTACCGACGCCGCCTCGGTCGGATTGCTCTTGTTGTCCTCGATCACCAGCTGGATCTTCTCTCCGAGGACGCCGCCATTTGCATTGATTTCTTCCACCGCGAGCTTGGCGCCGTCGACGATGTAGGTACCCGATGCGGCAAAGGGACCGGTCAGTGGCTGATTGAGGCCGATCTTTATCGGATCCGCGTAGGAATATGCGGCTGATGTCAGCAGCACGGCGAGTGTTAGGCCTGTGATATGGATGCGCTTATTCAATGAACTCTCCTCCAGTCAGAATAGGCAGACAAATTCTGAGCTTGCAGCAGCGCTCCCCCGATGTCGGCTTGAATATCCGTGGGAGCTGACAGACCGGTTGCTTCAGCGTCCATATTGTTCTATCTTTAGGACTATCTGTCAATAGTATCAATTGTTGAGCGTCGCCCCCCGTACTTTCCAGGGATAATCGTGAAATGGATCCGATGGCCAGCATGCCTTAGAGCTCAAGCGCTTCAAGCTCACTTGCGGAAGCACTGAGAAGCTCGGCGATGATCGTGCCCTTCTGGATGGCGAGGATCCGGTCAGAAAGGGAGCGGATGAATTCGATGTTCTGTTCAACGAGAACGATCGAAATCGCCGTCTCCCGGCGGACCACTTTAAGTGCCTCGATCATTTCCTCCCGGATCGAGGGTTGAATACCCTCGGTAGGCTCGTCAAGGAGAATGACCTTCGGATTCCCGATCAGGCACCTGCCGAGAGCAAGTATCTGCTGCTCCCCACCCGACATGACGCCGCCAAGGCGGTCGAGCAGGGGCTCCAGCCGCGGGAGCAGGGCAACGATCCTTTCAACAGGGATTGCCTTGCCGCGCGCGCCAAGCGCCGCAACCTTCAGATTGTCACGCCCTGAGAGATTAGGATAGATCTGGCGGCCCTGAGGGACATAGCCGAGCCCAGCAGAGGCTCTTTTTGCGACGGGCAGTCTTGTCACGTCATTTCCGCCGAATTCGACTTTGCCCGACTTTACGGGAATAAGCCCCGCGATCGTCTTGAGAAGCGTCGATTTGCCCATGCCGTTGTGGCCGAATATGCCAAGAAACTCGCCATCGTCGAGTGACAGGCTGATTCCATTGATCACGCCGATATCGCCATATCCGGAGTATACGTTTTCGATTGAGAGGATTGACATCAGAACGCTGCCTGTTTTCCGAGATAGACATTTTTGACGCGCTGATCGTTCAGCACCTGGTCGACATGGTCGTCAACAAGGACCTCGCCACGGTTGAACACGGTGACCCGTCCCCCGATCAGGCGGATGAACTGCATGTCATGTTCGACGACGATGACCGAATGGTTCCTCGCAAGCTCCTTGATCAGTCCGGCAAGCCGGTTGGATTCCGACTTGGTCATGCCGGCGGCCGGTTCATCGAGCAGGATGAGTTCGGGAGAGGGGCCCACTACCATCGCCAGTTCGACCAGTTGACGGTGTCCGTGCGCGAGCTTGCCAACGATCTCATTCCGCAGGTCGACAAGGTGCATGGTCTCCAGCATCTCGTCGAGGCGCGCCCTGAGCGCTGCTCCCGAATAATGACGGCGTAGCGCCACCTGGATATTTTCATCGACAGTAAGTCCGTCAAAGACATTGGGGACCTGGGTCTTGATGCCGATTCCCATCTGGGCGATCTGGTGGGGCTGATATCCGCGGATGGACTTGCCTTTGAAGACAACATCCCCGTCCGTCGGTTTCAACTGACCGGTAAGGCATTTGAAGAAAGTGCTCTTGCCGGCACCGTTTGGGCCGATGACGCAACAGTGTTCTTTGGTTTTGATTGCAAAGTTTACCGAAGCGAGCGCCACCACCCCGCCAAAGCGCATGCCAAGATTCTGGACTTCGATCATCGACATGTCATTTCCTCCACTTGAGTGGCCTGCGGATCAGCCGTTCGGTGACCTGACGCAGTGCAGGTACCAGACCACTGGGGACGAACATCACGAACATGATCAGGATGCCGCCGAGGATTATTTCGGGATTAAGGAAGCCGCTGGTGCCGAGTTGGGTCGTTATCACCTGAACGAAGATGCAACCGACGAGCGGACCAAGAAGCGTGCCGCGACCGCCAATGAGCACCCAGATAACGATCTGGGCTGTGATCGATAGACTGAACATGTTCGGGGTTACTGTCAGCGAATTGGCAAACAACATCCCAGCTGCTCCCGCCAACCCTGCGCCAATCACGAAAGTGATCAGCTTTACGACACGCGTGTCGTAGCCGAGAAGTTCAGCCCGGGTTTCGTTCTCGCGGATTGCAACCATGGTCTTGCCGAGCTTCGACGCCAGATAGACGCGGCAGACCAGGTAGGCTGCGGCAAGGGCGAGAATTGCTACCTGAAATATTGCCTCCGGGGAGAGCATCTCTTCGGCCTTACCCGGGATATTCAGCGGTGGCGTCATCGGAATACCGTTGAAGCCTCCGAGCGGTACCGACCCGATTACATAAGCGTCGCCGGCGGACCCGTTCAGGAGCTGGCTGAAAATGAGCGTGATTGTGAGGGTGATGACGCCGACATAGACATCACCGATCCTGCCCCAGAAGATGAAATAGCCGACAGCCGCGGCAAAGATCATCGGAACGAGAAGCGAGGCCGCTACGCCATAGGTGGTATCACCAAAGTTTAGTGATGCGATTGCATAGGAGTATCCGCCGAGGCCAAAAAACACGGCTTGCCCCAGGCAAAAGATGCCACCATATCCCCAGACCAATCCGAGGCTCAGCGCCAGGACGCAAAGGCTGATGAAGATCGTCACGTTGATCAATGTGTAGAGCTCCGCAACGTGCGGAAAAGCTAGGGCTGCCACGATGGCAGCGGTTGTTGCCGCAGTTGCGATTGAGATTTCTTTGATCATTGGAATAACGGTCGTCCTAGAACATTGTGCTGCAGGAAGAATCTCGATGCTCATAATGCTTTCCTCATGATACGGGCTGTGAGGCCCTTGGGCATCACTCGGAGCAGGATTATTGCTGACAACAGCAGGGCGACTTCACCAAAGACCGGTGTCGCCACGAATGTCACTGCGGTGTTGACCGTGCCGAAGACGGCCGCAACGAGTCCGGTGCCGAAGATGACAGCGGGGCCGGCACAGATGACCGTGATGAATGCCTTGGCAACGAATGCAAGACCCATGCCCGGGGACACGCCGGTGAGGGGCGCAATGAGCGCGCCGGAAAGGCCGCTGATTGCCGCACCGACAACAAAGGTGGCGCAGTAGATTTTCTTGGGCTCATGGCCGAGAACTGCGGTGATGTCTGCATTCTGCATGGCCGCCCTGGCGATCAGCCCGAGATTTGTGCGTCGCAGGAAGAGCGCGCAAGCGACGAGAAGGGCGGCCGCCATCACAATGAGCACGAGATCATAAGTGCTGTTGGAGAACCGGCCAATGCTGATCGAGCCAAGCGGGGCGGAAATCCCTGTTACAGTGTTGCCGAACACGATGGTCACTGTCCCGATCATGAAAAGACTGAGCCCCCAAGTCGCGAGCATCGTCTCGATGATCCGGCCATAGAGGTGACGGATGATAACGCGCTCGACAATGAAGCCGACAAAAGCAACAGCCAGGGGCGCCACCACGAACGTCGCCAGCCAGAAGTTAAGTCCCGCATTGACGGACATGACGGACGTGTAGGCGCCGACCATGATGAACTCGCCATGGGCGAAATTGATTACCTTCATCATTCCGAACATGATCGCGAGACCGATCGCCAGCAACACGAGCATGGCGATCGATGAAATGACCTGAATAATCAAAATACAGATGTAGTCCATTCTTCCGGTCCTTTAAGGAACGCAGGAGCGACTGACCGGCGAGTCAGTCGCGGCTTGGGGCGTCAGTTACCCAGCACGTACTGCTTGGTGTCGCTGGGATTTGCCGCCAGGTCGCAAACGGCCGCAGTGTCTGATGGCGGCAGATTTTCGTAGCGCTCGAGGATCTTGAAGCCGTGATCCCAGGCCTCGGCAATATAGATGTCATGGGTGACGTGGTGCGATTCGGCGTCGACCGTGATCGGGCCGCCCGGACCCTTGTATGTCAGGTTGCCCTCAAGTGCCTTGGTAACGGCATCGCGGTCGAAACTGCCAGCGCTGCGAACGGCTTCGGCCCAAAGCTGCGGGGCGTAGTAGCTCATTGCCGGCAGCTCATTGATCGGTGAGCGGTCGCTCCCGGTTGCCTTGGCAGCCCGCGCGATGAAATCCTTGTTCTCGGGGGTGTCGATCTCGGGAAAATAGCAGGCGCTGGTCAATATGCCGTTGTGTTCACGCGGGTTTGTAAAGAGCTGCTCATTCCCGGTCCCGAAGATCGTCGATGCGAGTCCGATCCGATCGGCCATGCCCGATGATACCCACTGGCGGAAGAATCCTATGTGGTTGCTGCCCACGAGGTCGGCCATCACGAAATCCGGCTGGATGCTCTGAATTTTCTTAAGGGTCGGCCCGAAATCCGTCTGTTCCAGAGGGAAAAATTCGACGCCTTCGAACGTGCCGCCGTTTTCGGTCACGACCTTCTCGTGCCACTTGCTGACGATATGCCCGAAATTGTAGTCGGCGGCGACCGTATATACGCGCTTGCCAAACTTGTTCATGGCATACGGAATGATCTTTTCCGTCTTCTGGCCGGGGGTGGTGCCGAGGCAGAATATGTTGCGGTCACAGACGCCGCCTTCATATTGCGTGCTGTAGAAGTAAAGCGTCTTGTAGCGCCTCAGGATTGGCCGAACTATCTCGCGCGAGGCTGAGGTTACGGCACCGAAGACGGCCGCCACCTTGTACCGCGTTGCCGCTTCCGTGGCGTATTGCCCGTACAGTTGGTTGTTGGATTGTGTGTCGTAACTTTTGAGTTCTATCTTCTTGCCAAGCAGGCCACCTCCCGCATTGATTTCGTCGATGGCCATTTGGGTCATGGCCGCCATCGGCTTGCCCAGGATATCCAGGACGCCACTCGCATCATGTATCGAGGCGACCTTGATGGTTTCCTCTGCGAAGGCGTTCTTGACAAGATAAGGGGTGGCAAGAACTCCAGCACATCCCTTGACGAACGTTCGGCGGTCTACGGTCATCACTTTCTCCTCCTTAGTGATTGTCGTTGTTGTTCCTATGCAAATGAAGACAGTTTCTTACATTCCTCTCCGAAATGGGGCAGGTCCTGCCTGGCGATGATGCAGTGGACGCCCTTTTCGCGGTCCACTGACTGGGTTATCCGCAAGTCGGCGGCGATGGAGCAGAGGGTGTATGCATCCTGGCGCGACAGGCCCGAGATCTCCGAGATCAGAGACACCATTTGGCTGAGCGCAATCTGCGCCGCATGGTCAAGGCTGGGATGGAATCCCATGGTGATCAGCGATGCTTCCGTGAACGCGATCGGAAGTTTTTGACCTTTGCCTTTCTGGAGACGGAAGGTGAAGTTGCCGGTCAGTGCGGTTTCAACCGCGGTCAGGCAGACTTCGCCGTCACCCTGAAGGGCATGGCCATCGCCGACTGAAAACAGGGCACCCGGCACGAAAACCGGAAAGAGGATGGTGGCGCCGGGAACGAGCTCCTTATTGTCCATGTTTCCGCCGAACACACGCGGCTCGATCGAGGAAAGGCGGCCATAGGCTGGCGGCGGCGCAACTCCGATGTTGCCGAAGAACGGCCGGCACTTCATCTGCCTGCCCCATGGCAGGGTGACGGTGCCGTTGTGCCTGTCAATCGGCAGGTGGAGCCGGCGCTCTTCGGGAAACTCTTCCGGCAAGGTGCCGTGCAGAGGCAATTGAAGGTTCCAGCCCCAATCCTGACGCAGGCTTATGTCGTTGATGCGCACTTCAAGGACATCGCCGGGCTCTGCGCCCTCGATGTAAACCGGCCCGGTCAGCAGATGAGGCCCGGACCCTCGTGACACATGGTCCAAAACGGCACGATGATCCTCGAGTACCGTGTATGAGCTTCCGGCTGGCGGCAGGTCTTCAGGTTCCCCTGAAAGCGTGTCGATCGTGACGGAATCGCCGGGTTCGATTTGCAGGACCGGGCGAATGCCGGCGTCCCAAATCCCCCACTGAACGGTTTGCGCATTAGCAGATAGGTAGTGCTTGGTCACAGGAGCTCCTCGACATCCGAAGTGAGTGCACATTATTAAGGTTGGTGTACAATACAATGCAAATCCGGACTGTCAATGCAAATGTGATTATTTATAGAAAAACAGGACCTATTGGCGGTGCAGGGGCTTGATTGTGCGGACCAAGGGGCGATAAAACCGCACAGCGGCGTATAGAGGAGCACAAAGATTCGATTTGGTTATCACGATAGATTGTCCAGTCTACGTACATAAGGCTGGGGCCGTGTCCAAACCGGGTGCATCCTTGGTTGAAACCGGGCTGTGATCGTGCAACATCGCGCAAACATTGAAAAAAAAGCTGAGCGCTAACCTTCGGGACAGAGCAAAGTCGCGAACCAGGGATTAAAGAGAGTAGATGGTGTATACCGCAGATTCTGACCAGGTTTCCGACGGACTGTACATCGGGCAGGTTGCCGAGATGCTTGGCGTGACGACCACCATGATCCGCCAATGGGAAAAGCACGGTTTCATCAAGGCCGCCCGAACACAATCAGGTTATCGCGTCTATCCGATGGACCAGATCCAGCGGATGCAGACGGTGAGGGACCTCGTCAAATCCGGCGTCAACCCTGCCGGAATCCACCTGACCCTGCAGAACGGGGAACTCGGCTTCCCCGGTCCGCCTCCCAGCGGCAATCCGACATCTGTTGGTGCCCGGCTCCAACGCCTGAGAACGGCCAAGAAAATCAGCTTGCGCGGTCTCGCTGCAAGGACGCAGCTCAGCGCGTCTTATCTGAGTGCAATCGAGCGTTCGATAAGCAACCCTTCTGTCGCGGTGCTGCTCAAGCTCGTGGCGGCGCTCGGAACGAACCTAGTCGAAGTTCTTGGTGGGGAGCCGCTGGACAACAAGCTGGTCGTGAAGGGGAGCGAAAGGCGTTCATTGGACCAGAGGATTCCAGGCGTCGAAATTCAGCAGCTCTTCCGCGTGGACACCGTTCTTGAATCCCTGTTGTTCATCATACAGCCGGGCGCCGCCAGTGGTGAAAGCTACCAGCATGAGGGCGAGGAGTTCCTGTTCGTCGTCGAGGGAAACCTGGAGGTCGTTCTCGATGAAACCGAGCGTTTCAGCCTGGAAACCGGAGATTCAATGACTTACGCAAGTCATCGGCCGCATCGCTTCGCCAACACCGGCAGCACCGTAGCGGCCATTCTATGGGTCAACACCCCTCCAACCTTCTGATTCCGCGCTCTCCTGCACAAAGATATGCTCATGCGACAAGCAATGGAGTGGCGTGCTGCATGGTATCGGCCTATTCACAAGGTCAACTACTGACAACAAAGCTATTCGGAACACGACAATGGGCATTGACGACATCGCCGGATTCGGCAACCGGCTCTCGGGCCATCTGCAGTTTCTGATGGTTGCGGACGGGCTTCGCCGGATCAACAGGGCCAACAGGATTGCCGACGGCTCCAGGTTTGAGAACAGCGCCGAGCACTCATGGCATCTGACGCTGTGCGCGCTGGTATTCCAGGAGCTTGCCCCGCAGGCTGTTTCCATCGACCGGGTGATCAAGATGCTGATCCTGCATGATATTGTCGAGATCGACGCCGGCGACACGCCGATTTTCAGTGCGGACGCCGCATCGCAGGAGGCAGGCGAACAGGAGGCCGCAAGTCGGCTTTTTGGACTGCTTCCGGATGGGCTCGGCATGGAGTTCCGTGCCTTGTGGGATGAATTTGAAGCGGCACAGACGCCGGATGCCAGGTTCGCCAAGGCGTTGGACCGCTTCCAGCCAATCCTGCTGGATTACGCTGTTTCGGGAGGCAGCTGGCTTGATTTCGCGGTGAAGGAAGATGCGCTGAGAAAGCTCGTCCGCGCCATCCGGGACGTTCCCGAATTATGGGACGTTGCCGATGCGCTGATCAGCAGTGCAAAAGGCAAGGGCTGGCTGGCATAGGACCAAGCCTCTACCCGTTCATATCCTTCATGCTAGCGCTTGCTAACGTTCGGCAAAGTATGGCAAAGGGTGCGCGGGCCCGCCTACTGGCTCAATCGGCGGCTCCGTGGGGCTCGATCCCTACTGTGCCCACCGTTCTTTTTGGAAGAAGGCCGCATGGCCCTTTTTTCACGCATGCAAGGCAGGTGCCAGCCTGACCAAAATCGATAGAGGAGATTTTCCATGAGCATTCGTCGCATTGAAGTTGGTCCGCGCATGAGCCAGGCGGTCATCCACGGCAATACCGTCTACCTCGCCGGTCAGGTCGGTGGTCCGGGCAAAAGCGTTACCGAGCAGACCAAGGATGTTCTTGCGGCCGTCGATCGCCTGCTGAAGGAAGCCGGTACCGATAAGTCCAAGCTGTTGCAGGCCATCATCTGGCTCGACGACATGAAGGATTTCGGCGAGATGAATGCCGTGTGGGATGCATGGGTCGATCCGGCGAACAGCCCGGCGCGCGCAACCGGCGAAGCCAAGCTTGCGACGCCGGAATACAAGGTCGAGATCATCATAACTGCAGCGCTCTGATTCGCTTTGCGCAGGAGTCGAAGGCGGTTCCTGCACTTGAAACATCAAACGGGCGGGTCCGGAACAGAAATATCCGGTCCCGCGGCAGGAAAGCCCGAGTAATTCGCTCGGGCACACTGGATTTTTGGCGCGGAAATGAATAAAGTCCGCGCTTCTCCGGATTGCCGTAGGGGCAATTCTTCAAACGCTTGTCTGTTTGTGATCGATCGTGACGTCGCAAGGCGAGGCAAGCATGGGTAAGGAAAACGATTGCAAGTTCTCGTCCGTGACAACAATGTTGAGCAGGCCCTGCGGGTCCTGAAGAAGAAGATGCAGCGGGAGGGTCTCTTCCGCGAAATGAAGGCGCGGCAGGCATTTGAAAAGCCGTCTGAGCGCCGTGTTCGTGAAAAGGCTGAAGCCGTAAGCCGTGCCCGCAAGGCAGCCCGCAAGCAGGCGCAGCGCGAGGGCCTTCTGCCTGGTCCGAAGAAAAAGGAACGCACGCCTCGTCCGAACGGCAATGGCGGCGATTTCAACCGATAATCCCTGACCGGGTTCGTCCGGTCATTGCAAACGCGACAGAACCCGCGCAGCCTTTGGCTGGGGCGGGTTTCGTTATTTTCCGGGATCTGTCCGGCTGGTTTCCAAAAAGTGCCTTCTTGTGCAATGCAGCACGGCTTCCTTATTCATAGGGCGATAGGATTCACACTCCATGGAGATAGGCTATGGCTCTCAGGCTCAATATCATCATCGCAAGCACACGACCCGGACGCGGCGGCCCGGCCGTCGCCAAGTGGTTTGACGAATTTGCCAGGCAGGACGCCCGCTTCGAACCGGTCCTGATTGACCTTGCGGATCGCAATCTGCCGATTTTCGATGAGCCAAACCATCCGCGAATGAAAAAGTACGAGCACGCCCATACCCGCAAATGGAGTGAGATCGTTGATTCGGCTGACGCCTACGTGTTTGTCACGCCGGAGTATGATTATTTTGCTCCGCCGGCACTGACCAATGCCCTGGTCTATCTATGGCAGGAATGGAACTACAAGCCTGCCGGCTTTGTCAGCTATGGCGGGGTTTCCGGCGGATTGCGCTCGGTCGAGTCCGTGAAGGGCTTGATGGCAGGGTTGCGTATGGTTCCAATCCCCGAGGGCGTCCCGGTTCATTCCTACCAGAAGTTCATCGACGACGAAGGTGTGTTCCAGCCCAATGAAGCGATTGTGACCAGTGCGACGACCATGCTTGGCGAACTCGCAAAATGGGCGGACGCCTTGAAACAGCTTCGCGGATAGCAAAACCAATCGCGAACTTCGCCCGCTTGACAACGGCGATGTGAGCGGGTCATCTAGGGTTATTCACCAGGGGAGTCCCGACAAGGGGCTGAGATACTGCTGGCTTCGGCAAGCGCAGTGACCCGTTGAACCTGATCCAGTTCATACTGGCGTAGGGACGGTGCAAAGTCTTCGCGGGTCATGCCTCGGCATGGCATAGGTAGGTATAGCAGACTCGCGGACTCCTTTCATCCTTCCGGCACAGAACTGGGTTTCCACGCAACAATGCAAGGAACCTGATGATGACCGCAATTACCCCAACTGTTCCGGCTCCGACGGTGTCGACCGGTCCACTGCCTGCCTCGACAAAGATCTACAAGGCTGGCCGCCAGTATCCCGAGCTGCGCGTGCCCATGCGCGAAATCGCAGTGCATCCGACTGCGGGCGAGCCCAATGTCACGGTCTACGACTCTTCTGGCCCCTACAGCGATCCCGATACCACGATTGACATCGCCAGGGGTCTGCCACGCCACCGCGCCGCCTGGCTTGCTGCGCAGGGGGATACATCTGCTTACCAGGGGCGCCACATTACGCCTGCCGATAATGGCTTTGCCACCGGCGAACGGCTCACTCCGGAATTTCCAATTCGCAATCAGCCGCTCAAAGCCGTGGGTGGCAAGGCCGCTACCCAACTCGCCTATGCCCGTGCGGGCATAATCACGCCTGAAATGGAATATGTAGCCATCCGGGAAAATCTTGGTCGCGACGCCGCACGAGCGGGCGCTGTCCGCGACGGCGAATCCTTCGGCGCTTTCGTACCGGATTATGTGACGCCAGAGTTCGTTCGCGAGGAGATCGCCCGGGGCAGGGCGATCATACCCGCCAATATCAACCATCCCGAACTTGAACCGATGATCATCGGCCGCAACTTCCTCGTCAAGATCAACGCCAATATCGGCAATTCTGCCGTAACGTCTTCCATGGCCGAAGAAGTGGAGAAGATGGTCTGGGCGACGCGCTGGGGTGCCGATACGGTCATGGATCTTTCGACTGGCCGCAATATCCATAACATCCGAGAATGGATTCTTCGCAATTCGCCAGTGCCGATCGGCACCGTCCCGCTTTATCAGGCCCTGGAGAAGGTTGGAGGCATTGCCGAAGATCTGACATGGGAAATTTATCGCGACACGCTGATCGAACAGGCCGAGCAGGGCGTCGATTATTTCACCATCCATGCCGGTGTTCGGTTGCATTACATTCCCCTGACAGTGAACCGCGTAACGGGCATCGTTTCCCGCGGCGGTTCGATCATGGCCAAGTGGTGCCTGCATCATCATCGCGAGAGCTTCCTGTATGAGCATTTCGATGAGATCTGCGACATCTGCCGCGCTTACGATGTGAGCTTTTCACTCGGCGATGGACTGCGGCCCGGCTCCATCGCGGATGCCAACGATTCCGCACAATTTGCGGAACTGGAGACGCTGGGTGAACTCACGCAGATTGCCTGGGCGAAAGACTGTCAGGTTATGATCGAGGGCCCCGGGCACGTCCCGATGCACAAGATCAAGGAGAACATGGATAAGCAACTCGCCGTTTGCGGCGAGGCGCCGTTCTACACACTCGGACCGCTCACAACCGATATCGCGCCGGGCTATGATCACATTACCTCCGGCATTGGCGCGGCGATGATCGGCTGGTTCGGCACGGCGATGCTCTGCTACGTGACACCGAAGGAGCATCTCGGCCTGCCGAATCGTGATGATGTGAAGGTGGGGGTGATCACCTACAAGATTGCAGCTCATGCCGCTGATCTTGCCAAGGGCCACCCGGCCGCCAAGGTCCGCGATGATGCTCTTTCCCGGGCACGTTTCGAGTTTCGCTGGGAAGATCAATTCAACCTGTCGCTCGACCCCGAGACAGCCCGGCTCTACCATGACGAGACCCTGCCGAAGGAGGCGCACAAGGTTGCGCATTTCTGCTCGATGTGTGGACCAAAATTTTGCTCGATGCGCATTTCCCACGATATCCGCGCCGAAGCACAGAAGGAGGGTATGGCAGCAATGGCGGAGAAATTCCGCGAGGGTGGCGACCTCTATATGCCATTGAACAGCCGGGCTTGACGTCATGGACGTACTTGTAAGGGGCTCCGGCGTCGCCGGCCTCTCGGTCGCGCACGAGCTCCGCCTACGCGGCGCTCGGGTGACCGTGTTCGATCCGTGGTCAGACAAGCGCGCCTCCTGGTATGCGGGCGGGATGCTGGCGCCGTATTGCGAGAGGGAAAGCGCTGATCAACGAGTGATTGATTTGGGCCTGCGCGCCGCTGATTGGTGGGAGACGACACTGCCTTGCTCGGTCCTGCGCAATGGAACGCTGGTTCTTGCCGCCACGCGCGATATCAAGGAATTGGGCCGGTTCGGCGCGCGCACCTCGCATTTCGATGTGCTGGATGAACCGGCCATTGCGGCACTCGAACCTGATCTTGCTGGACGTTTCGGCAAGGGTTTGTATTTCAGGGATGAGGCCCATCTCGACCCAAGGCGAGTGCTGATCGATCTGGCAACAAAACTGGCAGGTGACGGCGTCACTTTTGTAATGGACCTGCCGCAAGAGGCAATCGGCGGCTTTGACGAAATCATCGATTGCACCGGCTATAGCAGTGCGGATGGACTTCTTCGCGGCGTGCGTGGTGAGATGCTGGTGTTGCGGACGGCGGATGTCTCGCTGTCACGTCCTGTCCGGCTCATTCACCCGCGTTTTCCGGTCTATGTCGTACCCCGCCAGGATCACACATTCATGGTGGGTGCGACGATGATCGAAAGTGACGCCACCGGTCCCATCACGGCGCGGTCGATGATGGAACTGCTCAACACGGTTTACACTCTGCATCCGGCCTTTGGTGAGGCAGAGATCGTTGAAACGGGGGTCGGGATACGCCCTGCCTACGCCGACAATCTGCCTCGCGTCACTTCCCGGGGCGACGCGATAATGGTGAACGGGCTTTACCGCCACGGGTTTCTGCTGGCGCCGGCGATGGCGGTGCAGGCAGCAAAACTGGTCTTCGAGGGAAGGAACAAGACCCCATGAGACTCATCGTCAATGGCGAACCTCACGAAATCGCGGCCCATGATCTCGACGCCTTGCTAAGGGAGCTGGAGTTCGACGGCGAATGGCTGGCAACGGCACTCAATGGTGAACTGGTGCGATCGCACGAGCGTCCGTTATGCCGCCTGAACGAAGGCGATCGTGTCGAAATTCTCACCCCCCGCCAAGGAGGCTGAGCAATGCTGCAACTTTACGGCAAGCAGATCACTTCCCGGCTTTTGCTCGGCACGGCGCAATATCCTTCACCTGCGGTACTGAAGGAGGCAATCGCTACTTCAGGTACGGAAATCATCACAGTCTCGCTGCGGCGGGAAATGACAGGCGGGAGAACGGGGGACAAGTTCTGGTCAATGATCCAGTCACTTTCAAGACATGTCCTGCCGAACACTGCGGGATGCCATACGGTCAAGGAAGCAGTCCTTACCGCCCAGATGGCGAGGGATGTGTTTGCGACCGACTGGATCAAGCTCGAGGTTATCGGCAACCACGATACGCTGCAGCCGGACGTCTTCGCGCTGGTCGAGGCTGCCCGTATCCTCACAGCAGACGGATTCAAGGTATTTCCCTATATGACAGATGACCTCACCGTCGCGGATCGGTTGCTTGGTGCGGGGTGCGAGGTGCTGATGCCCTGGTGTGCGCCGATCGGTTCGGCCATGGGACCCCTCAATATCCACGCATTGCGTTCGCTGCGTGGCCATTTCCCCGATGTTACGATGATTGTCGACGCGGGGCTTGGCCGACCGTCGCATGCGGCGGCGGTCATGGAACTTGGGTTTGACGCAATCCTGCTCAACACCGCCGTGGCCAAGGCCAGGGATCCGGCGGCCATGGCCGGCGCCTTCGCCAAGGCAACGGAGGCAGGATATGCCGCATATCACGCGGGCATGCTGGAACCGCGTGACGTGGCGGTGCCTTCAACACCGGTGATCGGCAAGGCCGTATTTACCTGATTGGCGGAAGGCCACAGTGAACCGGCAGAGCGCCCCCTCTAGCTGTCGAGCATCTCGGCCATCTTGCCGTCTTCACCATGAATCAGGCAGTCGGCGATGGTCGTCTTGTCAAGAACACCGCGCGTGACAGTGGCGACCTCATTGAAGACATGGCGGATTTCGCACGTTTCTTCGCTGGCGCAATCCTCACAGCGGCGATAGGCGATCTTGCTGAGGCAAGGCAGGGGAGCGATGGGGCCGTCGATGAGCCGCAGCACTTCGCCGAACGTGATTTCTTCGGCCGGCTTGAGAAGCAGATAGCCGCCCATCTTGCCGCGCCGGCTCATGACTATGCCCTGATGCTTCAAATCGAGCAGGATCTGTTCAAGGAACTTCTTCGGAATATTCTGTTCTTCCGCGATATCCGAGATGAAGAGCGCCTTTTCGGCGTCCGCCCTGGCGAGTACGACAAGCGCCCGCAGAGCGTATTTGGCTTTTTGCGATATCATTTTTATTGCCTGACTACCGTTGTGGTGCAGTCATAGTCCCTCGCGTCACATTTTCTAGTGTAAAAATGTTAAAAAAGTGAGTTTTTTTGCGGCAGAAAAGTGTCTTAAAAATAGCGTGTAAGAGTCTGAAAAATAATAATTGATTAAGAATCTGTTGATCCGGACAGCTTGAGGGCGTGCAGTCTGATACACGATTAATCCGGTAGAGATTATTGACAAATGATTTCAGGCGGTCATCATCAGGTATCGGTTGGCCCCACCAGGCAACTGCACTCTGCAACCGAATTGTTCTTTGGAGGTCGCAATGTACAGTGAAGTATCCAGTATTTTCAATCGGGCTGAACGCTTGTGGCGGGACGTTTTTACTGCTGAGCCGCTCGATCGGACTGCACGCGAACGGGCAACGCGCGATAGCGACGAAGCCTCGGCCAAGCGGCATCGAAACTGGACCGAAGAAGACTTCCTCTGGTGCTGGCAGCACCGCGGCTTCTGGTGATTAAACCCGGCGCTTTTGCTCCGCCAGAGTTCAATTTCCGCGTTCATTGCTAGCAGCCCTTCGCGCCGTAGGGTGCTTGCTCCATTTCAGGACGTTAAGGGAATACTGTTTCAGTCTATCCGCGCTCATTGGAAAAAAAGTTCTTCCGCATCAGGGGTTTTGCCGTCATTCTCGCAAAAATTGTCCGCGTACTCAGCAAGATCGCGCGGGTGGGGCGATGATCGAAATGCGGCAGCACCTTCATGACTGCGCGCTTGGGAGAATTCCATGAAAAGACTGTTTGTGTATGCGGCGGTGGTGCTGAGCCTTGGTTTGACGCCTGTCAAGGCCGATGAGCCAACCGAGATACTCAATGTTTCGTACGATATCTCGCGTGAGCTCTACGACCAGATCGACAAGGCATTCACTGCTTCCTACAAGAAAGAGGCCGGCAAGGACATTACGGTCAATCAATCACATGCCGGCTCGTCCAAGCAGGCACGTTCAATCCTCGAAGGGCTTGAGGCGGATGTCGTTACCTTCAACCAGGTGACGGACGTACAGGTACTGCATGACAAAGGCGATTTCATTCCCGCCGACTGGCAGTCGCGCCTGCCAAACAATTCCTCGCCCTATTACTCCCTGCCGGCGTTTCTGGTCCGTGCAGGCAATCCCAAGCAGATCAAGAATTGGGACGATCTTGTTCGCGATGACGTGAAGGTTATTTTCCCCAATCCCAAGACCTCCGGCAATGCGCGCTATACCTATCTCGCCGCTTACGCCTTCGCACTTGAGACCTACAAGGACGATGCCAAGGCCCAGGAATTCGTAAAGAAGCTTTTCGCCAATGTGCCGGTCTTCGATACTGGCGGTCGCGCGGCAACCACGACCTTTGCGGAGCGCGGGATTGGCGATGTGCTGATCACGTTCGAGGCGGAAGTGCTCGGCACGCGCAAGCAACTGGGCGAGGACAAGTATGAGGCGGTCGTTCCGCCAGTCAGTCTGCTAGCCGAATTCCCGGTGACGGTCGTGGACAAGGTTGTCGACAAGCGCGGCTCGCGTGCAATTGCGGAGAGCTACCTGAAGTACCTCTATTCGCCCGAAGGACAGGACATTCTCGCGCAGAACTTCAACCGGGTGAACGATGAGACGGTAAAGGCAAAATATGCTGCACTTTTCCCCGAGACCCGTCTGATTACTGTTGAAGAAGCCTTTGGTGGTTGGGAGAAGATCACGAAGGATCATTTCTCCGAGGGCGGCATTCTCGATCAAGTCTTCACCAAGCGATGACCAATTCCGCCTGAATGGGAGAAATGGCGCGGAACGATGTCCGCGCCATTTCTTTTCCACACGGCTTGCGTTCAAGGGAGCATGCTTTAGAAGCCGCCCATGTCTTTGTTTTCCAAGTCGAGTCGCCGCGGAATTCTGCCGGGTTTCGGTCTCACCCTCGGTGTGACGCTGCTCTACTTCGTCATCATTGTCGCCCTGCCGCTGTTGGCCATGCTCTACAAATCCGTCAATCTCGGATGGGCTGATTTCTGGACCATCGTTTCATCCGAGCGTGCACTTGCGACCTATCGCATAACAGTCGGCGCGGCAGCCCTTGCAACGGCGTTCAATGCACTGTTCGGCGTGCTGCTGGCATGGGTTCTCGTCCGCTACCAATTCCCCGGACGTCGTGTGCTGGATGCTGTTGTCGATTTGCCGTTTGCCCTGCCGACGGCTGTCGCCGGTCTTGCGCTTGTAACCGTCTTCTCGACCAATGGCTGGTTTGGCCAGTATCTCGAGCCGCTGGGCGTGAAAGTAGCTTATGCTCCGCTTGGCATCGCCCTGGCCATGATGTTCACCAGCATTCCCTTCGTGATCCGCACAGTGCAGCCGGTCCTTGAAGATGTTGCTACCGATGTCGAGGAGGCGGCGAGGTCGCTGGGTGCCAGCAACTGGCAGATATTTTCGCGGATCATCTGGCCGGCAATTTTTCCCGCATTCATAGCGGGTTGCAGTCTTTCCTTCGCACGCAGCCTTGGCGAATTCGGCGCCATCGTATTCATTTCCGGCAATTTGCCTTTCGAAACCGAGGTCATGTCGCTCCTCGTGTTCATCCGGCTGGATGAATATGACTATCCGGCAGCGGCGGCACTGGCGACCGTGATGCTGGTCACGGCCTTCGCCATGCTGTTCATCACCAATTCCATACAGGCCTGGCAGCTCCGCTATGCAGAACGCAGTTAATCCGGCTGTGCCCGCCACGCTGCAATCGCCGCGTCACGGCAGGCCGCCGTCGCGTGCCGTGCACTGGCTCCTCATCGCATCTGCGATTTTACTGTCGATGCTTTTCATCGGCGTGCCGATGCTCGTGATCTTCACATACGCGTTCCGTGGAGGCGTCGCCGTTTATCTGTCTCAGATTACCCAGCCAGCCACCCTGCATGCGATCTGGCTGACCGTGCTGACCGCCCTAGTCGTCGTACCGATCAACATGCTGTTCGGAATCTGCGTGGCCTGGCTCGTCACGCGATTCCGGTTTCCCGGCCGGCAACTGCTGATTACTTTTGTCGAAATACCGTTTTCGGTATCGCCCATCGTTGCCGGCGTGACCTATCTGTTCCTTTACGGCAGCCAGGGCCTGCTGGGGCCTCTGCTTGACAGCTATGACATCAAGATCATGTTCACGGTGCCAGCGATCTTTCTGGTCAGCCTGTTTGTGACAAGCCCGTTCGTAGCGCGGGAACTCATCCCGCTGATGCAGGCACAGGGCAGCGAAGATGAGGAGGCGGCGATCACGCTCGGTGCGACTGGCCTGCAGACATTCTTCTATGTCACCTTACCCAATATTCGATGGGCTCTGCTTTATGGCGCAGTGCTTTGCAATGCGCGCGTTATGGGAGAGTTTGGTGCCGTATCGGTGGTTTCCGGCGCGATCAGGGGGCAGACGAACACTCTGCCGCTTCAGATCGAACTATTGTTCAATGATTATAACGTCACCGGCGCTTTTGCCGCTTCATCGACACTGGCGCTGATTGCAGTGGTGACGCTGGTGCTGAAAGCCATACTGGAGCGGAAACAGGGCGGCTAGTCTGTCATGCTGCCCGTTGCGCTCTCACGACAGGCTGTGGCCGGCGCATGGACTCGGCCAGGATACGCGCCTCTGGCCACGCACCAAACCCACTCTCAATATTGATATGGCCGGCATTCTTCATATCGACGAAGCCAGAGCCCCATATATCGGCCAAGGCCTGCGCCTTGTTGAACGACATGTAAGGGTCGTCGCGGCTGGCGGCAACGATTGACGGGAAGCCGAGATTGTAGCGTGGCAATGGCGCAAAGCTGCGAAATTTCGGATCCTGGACGGCCATGCGCTCCGCATCGGCAGGTGCCACCAGAAGCGCACCCGCGACATGCGCCGCCGAAGGGCGACTGGCCAGGTGGGAAACGAGCACGCATCCCAGACTATGGGCAACCAGAATTGCGTCGGGTGTTTCGGCAAGCGCTGCCTCCAGCACGTGAAGCCATTGCGACAGAACCGGATTGTCCCAATCGTCTTGCTCAACAAGGCGCGCGTTCGGATCCTCCGCAAGCCACTGCCGCTGCCAGTGCCCTTTTTCCGAACCGCGATATCCCGGAATGATCAATGTCTTCATCAATGCCACCATTTCCTTTCACACGACCCGGCCTGGGTGGGAAATTCGTCAATGTGGCCTCAAAATAGGTTGACGCTGCGCATCGATGAAGGAAAAGCGCACTAAACTCGAGGAAATATGGAAAATATTCCTGCGGGAATGTTCAACTTCTTGAAATCGCGATCAGTGCTCGCCGTCTTTCTTGTACCAGCGCAAAAGCAATTGCGTGCGTTCGAAATAGAGCACGACGAGCAGCGACAGTGCAAAAGGGATAAGTAGATAAAAAAGACGGAAGATGATGAGCGCGGCCAGCACGTCCGCCTGGTCCATGTCTGGAAGACCGGTCAGAAATACCAGCTCCAGCACGCCGAGCCCGCCTGGGGCATGGGAGATCAAGGCGGCGGAAAATGAAACCAGGAAAATGCCGAGGATGACAAGGAAGCCAGGATTTCCTGCTACGGGCAGGGTGAAGTAGATGATCGCTGCTGCGCCGATCAGTTCCAGCGGCCCGACGATCAATTGCTGCGCAACAACCGACAGGCGTGGATATTCAAGCGTGAAGCGGCGAATGCGCAGTGGCTTGAAGTGCAGCCAGCTTCCGAAAATATAGAGCAGCACGATCAGCAGCGATCCAAAACCGAGGATATAGCTCAGCGTAATCGGTAGCTCGGAGTTGAACCGCTGAAGCAACTCAGGCTCGACGAGCAGCACGATTGCGCTCAGGGTCAGCACCCCGAGCAGGAACGTGAAAGAGCAGAAAGCAATCAGCAGTGCAATTTCAGGCGTCGCCATGCCTTGCGAGGAATAAGCACGATACCGCACGACGGCGCCGGACAGGACAGAAGCGCCGATATTATGTGACAGGGCATAGGTTGTGAACGAGCAGAGCGCGATGAAAAGCCAGGAGATTTTCCGCCGAAGATGCAGGAGGGCAATGCGGTCATATCCCGCCAGGGCAGCATAGGCCGCGAGCGTGGAGAGCCCGGCCAGGATCCAGCGATGCATCGGAATTGCATTCAGGCTGTGAATTACGTCGTCCAGCGAAATGCTCCGCAACTCCTTGTAGAGGAGCCATACGGAGATCCCGACGGCAGCCAGCCCGATGACCGGCCAAACGTAATCCTTCAACTTCATGCCATTCCCTACGAGATCATGCCGATCATCACAATTTTCTTGCCGTCATTCCGTCAATGGCCCCTCGGGCTTCGGTTCGTCAAGATCGAGTATGTGGGCGACGATCCCGCGCGCGATTTCCCGTTCTCCCATGATGACCGCATCAGCACCGAGATCCTGCAGGTGCTGGACTTCGGCATCGGAATGAGCCCGCGCCAGGATACTGATGACGGGGTTTGCGGCGCGCGCCTTGACGACGATCTGCCCGGCCTCGAAGGCGTTCGGAATGGCAAGGATCAGCTGGCGGGCTCCGGCCAGATTGGCGGCGGCTAGGATATCGCCATTGGCCGCATTGCCGACGATCGTCTCGATATTCTCGTCGCGGAGTTTCGCCACGGTCTTGTCCGCGTCCTCAATGACAAGGAAGGGCTTGCCAACTTCCTTCAAGGCATCGCCGACCAGACTGCCAACGCGGCCGTAACCAATCAGAACAGCATGATTGGTAAGGGTCGTGGGGCGGATTTCTTCAACATCCGGCTCATCCACCGGCGCTGTTTCCGTGTCTGCGGTCGGCTCTGCGGCGGCGGGCAAGCGCTTCTCAAGCCGCGGTTTCAAATAGGTGACGCCTGCAAACACGAGCGGATTGAGTAGGATGGAAAGGATGGCGCCGCCGAGGATCAAATCGCGACCTTCCTCGGGCAGCATCCCCAACCCGACGCCGAGCTCGGCCAGAATGAAGGAGAATTCGCCGATCTGCGCCAGGCTTGCAGAAATGATGAGGGCGGTTCCCGTTGGATAACCGAAGGCAAGTACGATGAAGAAGGCCGCCAGCGACTTGCCGATGATGATGATTGCGAGGGTCGCGAGTAGCGGCAGCGGATCGTTTACGATCGTCATCGGATCGAACAGCATGCCTACCGAAACAAAGAACAGCACCGCAAAAGCATCACGCAACGGCAGCGACTCTTCAGCGGCCCTATGGCTGAGTTCCGACTCGCTCATGATCATTCCGGCAAAGAACGCACCTAGGGCAAGGGAAACGCCGAACAGCTTTGCGGCGCCGAAGGCGACGCCCAGCGCAATCGCAAGGACGGCAAGGCGAAACAGTTCACGTGAACCTGTGTGGGCGATCGCGTGCAAGGTCCATGGGATGACCCGGCGCCCAACGATGAGCATAACGGCTACGAAGGCCGCGACCTTGCCGAGCGTCAACGCTATGACGCCTCCAACGCCGAGATTGAAATAGGTGACGATAGGGTCACTGGCGGCGCGGATTGTACCCTCGGGAGCCTCGCCGCCATTCATGGCACCTGCAATGGCGGGTAACAGAACGAGCGCGAGGACCATTGCCAGATCCTCGACGATGAGCCAACCGACCGCGATGCGCCCGCGTTCAGTCTCGATCAGCCTGCGTTCCTGCATTGCACGCAACAGGACGACGGTACTGGCAACCGAAAGAGCAAGACCAAACACCAGGCCTGCCTGCATGTTCCAGCCGAGCACCCAGGCCAGAGCCGCACCAAGCAGGGTTGCAGCGACGATTTGAACAATGGCGCCCGGGATGGCGATGGCCCGGACCGACAGGAGGTCTTTCAGGGAGAAGTGCAGGCCGACGCCAAACATCAGCAGGATGACGCCGATTTCGGCCAGTTCAGCGGCAAGTTCCTGGTCGGCAACAAATCCGGGTGTATGGGAGCCGGCAAGAACGCCGGCGACGAGATATCCGACAAGGGGAGGAATACGCAGACGATTTGCAATCGCACCGAAGATGAAGGCCAGAACGAGACCTATGACGATTGTCGCAATCAGCGGCGTTTCATGAGGCATATGTCGGCGTCTCCCCCTTGAGAATGTTGGATGAAAAAATTGGCGGACCTGCGAACAGGTGTCTGTCGCAGCAGTATTGCCTACCGAGGATGGCTTGCAAACCGCTTATCTCGATTTGCGGCGCAAGAAAGGAGATTTTTTCCCTGCGCCGCAAATAGTTAGCGTTAGACGCTAATGATTATTGCCATCAGCTTTGTGCGAGTGGCTTCTCGCCGGAGCTGCCGATGCGATGAGCGTGGTTCTTTTCCCACCAGGTTCCCAGCAGCAGGAGAATCGGCGCCGCGATGAAGAGCGAGGAACTTGTGGCAATGATCACGCCAAAGAGCATGGGCAGAGCAAAGTTCTCGACGGCCTTGCCACCCCAAATCGCCATTGGCAGCATGGCCAGGAAGACGGTCAGCGAGGTGTAGATACAGCGTGCCAAGGTCTGATTGATACTGAGGTCAATGATCTGGCGCAGCGGCATCTTCTTGTGAATGCGCAAGTTCTCACGCATGCGATCATAGACGACCACCTTATCGTTGACTGAGTAGCCAATGATCGTCAGCAGCGCGGCAATCGCGGTGAGATTGAAATCGAGGCCCATCAGCGCAAAGAAGCCAACCGTCTTGGTCGTATCCAATATCAGCGTGGCAATCGCGCCGAGTGCGAAGTGCCATTCGAACCGCCACCAGATGTATAGCAGCATGGCCAGGCTGGCGAGTATGACGGCCAGGATACCTGAGCGCGCCAATTCTCCACTTACCTTCGGTCCGACCACTTCCGAACTTTCGATCTTCACGCCGGGATCAAGCTGCTCGACGGCCGCCTTGACCTTGGTGACAGCGTCGGTCTGAGCGGTTTCGCCACCTTCCTGACGCTGGACGCGGATAAGCACGCGGTTGTCGCCGCCTGCTTGTTGCAGGGCGACTTCGCCAAGGCCGAGGCCTTCCAATGTCGAACGCATGGTCGCGAGATCGGCCGGTTTCGACGTGGTGACGTCGACCTGGATACCGCCCTTGAAGTCGATACCGTAGTTGAGACCCGGATGGATGAAGAGGACCACCGAGGCAATCGACAGGAAGATCGAAACGCCGATACCGAAGAAGCGGGCGTTCATGAACGAAATGTTGGTGTTTTCGGGGACGAGCTTGAAAAGATGCTCGATGTGGATGGTCTTCATCTTCCGCCGGCGAACGATGGCCATCATGATGATGCGCACGACCGTAACGGCGGTGAACATCGAGACGAGCGCACCGATGATCATGGTGATGGCAAAGCCACGTACGGGGCCCGTGCCGAACAGGAAGAGGAGAAACGTCGCGATCAGGTGGGTGGCGTTGGCGTCGACGATGGTCGAATAGGCAAGCCTGAAGCCCCGGTCGACCGCAGCCATGGCACCGATACCCTTGCGGGCTTCTTCACGGATACGCTCGTTGATGAGGATGTTGGCGTCGACTGCGAAGCCGATACCAAGGATGATCGCGGCGATGCCGGGCAGCGTCAGCGTCGCGCCGAGCAAGCTGAGTATCCCGAAGGTCAACACCACGTTGAGCGCGAGGGCAAGGTTCGCGATGAGACCCCAACCGCTGTAGAGAATGAAGATAAAGCCGACGACCAGCGCAAAGCCGATAAAGCCCGTCAACAGACCCATCTTGATGACGTCGCCACCAAGATCCGGCCCGACCGTACGCTCCTCGATGACGGTAAGCGGGGCGGGCAGGGCACCGGCGCGCAACAATGCTGCGGTCGTAACGGTATCCTGCACCGTGAAGTTGCCGGTGATCTGGCCGGAGCCGCCTGTGATCGGTACCTGGATGACGGGGGCCGTCAGGACCTTGCCGTCGAGGACGATAGCGAAGGGGCGTCCAACGTTCTGGCTGGTGATGTCAGCAAACTGACGCGCGCCGACATTGTCGAAACGGAACGTAATGATCGGCTGATTGGTTTGCTGGTCGAAGGCCGCGCGGGCATCAGTGAGGCGCTCGCCGCTGATCGCCACCCGATCTTCTACGGGATAGGTTACGCCCACGTCCTTGACGTCAGGAAGGATCGATACACCTGGCTGCGGGGTGGCACCGTCATTGCGGTCTGCGACCATATGGAAGGTCATCTTTGCCGTACTGCCGAGCAGGGCACGAAGCTGGCTCGGATCCTGCAGGCCAGGAAGCTGGACAACGATGCGGTCCGATCCGACCCGCTGAATGGAGGGCTCGGCGACGCCCACCTGGTCTACGCGGCGGCGGACAATTTCAAGGCTCTGCTGCAAGGCGTTGTCGAGCTTGTCCTTCATGCCGGCTTCGGTAAGTGTCAGCCGGATCTGATTGTCGGTGGTCGTGATATCGATATCGCTGACCGGCGCGGCAAAGCCGACCTGCGCCACCTGGGTCGTCAACTCGCGCAGCGCATTGACTGCGGCATCGCGTTGCGACGGATCGGCAAGGGTAATGACCACGCTGTCACCGGCGACACGCACCGATTGCGGCTGGATTTTTGCCGTCCGCAAGTGGCCGCGCGCATCGTCGAGCATTGCGCGCACGCGGTCTTTCTTAAGGGCCGCTGCATCGACTTCAAGAACGAGATAGGAACCGCCGCGAAGATCGAGGCCCAGTGCAACCTGTTTCTTGGGGAACCAGCTCGGCATGGCATCAAGCTGTGCCTTGGTGAAGGCATTCGGGAGTGCGAGGAAGATGCCCGCAAGAATGATAAAAATATAGGTCCAGAGAACCCATCTCGAAGTGCGCATATCTAATGTTCCGTATAAGTGCGGGCGCTGCCGAGAACTAGTGAACGCTCATGCTTGGCCGCCGCCAGATTGTCTTGTCGTGTCCCAAGAGGGAACGGTTATGTCAGGCTGCGAGTTAAGGGCGGAGCGCGAGCACTGAAAATAGTATCGTGTGTAAACACGATGGACGAACCGTTGTGAACCGGGATTGTACTCCTCTGATCCACAATGACCAGCGGTGGTTTTGCCGGCGGCAACGCACAATCGGCGCCGCTATCGGCACGCAGGCCGCTTTTGATTTTCAAGTGCAGCGCTTCAAGCGCAGCAACACGCAGCGGCCGTTGTACCGGGGTCGACTGATTGTCGGCCTCGTGAGCCAGCCGGACATCATCATTTTTCTGCGAACCGACTTCGCTCGCGGCAAGATTTACTTCGGGGCTCTTTGCGTAGGCTGTGCCCAACGCGGCGCCAATGCTGGAGACAAGCCAGAAAATAGAAATCAGCAGCGGAGCGACGCTACGCTTTCCTGTTCTGCTATTTCCATTATGGCCCATACCTACATCCAATAAACTATTATCGCGGCGCAGCGCACCTCGTTGCGACTCTATGTATGAACTCTGACTGGCTGAGTCATCTAAAATCGTCGTCCGAGGCAGTCACTGACTGTAAAATGTGTCGTTTTGCAGGAAACGGGTGGATCGAAACCGCCACCCTGGCACTCTTGTGCATCAAAGGAGAAGTCATGATGAATAGAGCGACGGCCATGCCGTGGAACGCGATTGAAGCGGAGCTGGACGCATTTGGCTGTGCGGTCTTGAAAGGTGTTCTCTCCAGTGGGGATTGCCGGCAGCTTGCGGCGACCTATGCTGAAGACGATCAGTTTCGCAAACGTATCGTCATGGCACGGCACGGTTTCGGACGTGGTGAATACAAGTATTTCGCCTATCCGCTACCGGAACTGGTGAAGGATTTGCGCCATTCGCTCTATGCTCCGCTTGCAGCCATCGCCAATCGCTGGAACGAGCAGATGGGCATCGATGTCCGCTATCCCGGCCAGCACGAGGCCTTTGTCGAACGGTGCCGCGCTGCGGGACAGGACCGACCGACTCCGCTGCTGCTTGAGTATTCCGAGGGCGACTATAATTGCCTGCATCAGGACATTTACGGCGCGCACGTTTTCCCGCTGCAAGTGGCGTTTCTCTTGTCGAGGCCAGGAGAGGATTTCACCGGCGGCGAGTTCGTCTTGACGGAACAGCGTCCGCGCATGCAGTCACGCGTCGAGATCGTACCGCTGCAACAGGGGGACGCAGTCATATTCCCCGTGAGCCATCGTCCGGTGAGAGGGACACGCGGCTATTATCGTGTCAACATGCGTCATGGCGTCAGCCGGCTGCGTAGCGGCAAGCGGCACACGCTCGGCATTATCTTCCATGATTCGAAGTAGTTGCATCGCCCCGCGAACGACCGCATTGTAGCGCGGAAACCTCGGTGGGGCCTCGATGGATTATCTGATTTTCTGGGAATGGCTGAGTTTCGCGGCGCGATGGCTGCATGTGATTACGGCTATCGCCTGGATTGGATCATCGTTTTATTTTATTGCCCTCGACCTGGGCCTGCGCCGACACCCCAAACTTGCGCCGGGTGTGAACGGTGAGGAATGGCAGGTTCACGGCGGTGGGTTCTATCATATCCAGAAATACATGGTCGCTCCCGCGCACATGCCGGAACACCTGATCTGGTTCAAGTGGGAGTCCTATTTCACCTGGTTATCGGGCTTCGTGCTGCTGTGCATCGTTTATTACGCGGGCGCGGACCTCTACCTGATCGACCGCGATGTGCTTGATGTCTCAACACCCGTTGCAATTCTGATCTCACTTGCATCGCTTTCAGTCGGGTGGCTCATATACGACGCCTTGTGCAGATCGCCACTTGCAGCCCACGATACGGCGCTGATGGTGATCCTCTATGGCGTCATCGTCTTTATGGCGTGGGGATATACGCACCTGTTTACGGGCCGGGCGGCGTTCCTGCATCTGGGTGCGTTCACAGCGACGATCATGTCGGCGAACGTCTTTCTCCTCATCATCCCCAATCAGAAGAAGGTGGTTGCCGATCTGATCGCAGGGAAAAACCCTGATCCCAAGCTTGGCAAACAGGCGAAGCAGCGCTCGACACACAACAACTATCTGACACTGCCGGTTATCTTCCTGATGTTGTCGAACCATTATCCGCTTGCAACGTCCACGCAGTTCAACTGGGTGATTGCCGCGCTGATCTTCATTATGGGCGTGCTCATGCGCCACTATTTCAATTCGAGGCATGCTAATGCCGGCAATCCACATTGGACCTGGCTGGCCAGCACCATCCTGTTCATCGTCATCATCTGGCTATCAACTGTCCCCAAGGCGTTGACAGGAGGGGACCAAAAGGTTTCGCGCGGGGCTGAGCCGTTCATGAATGCCGCGAATTTCCCGCAAGTCCGCGATACGGTGATGGGCCGCTGCTCTATGTGCCACTCGGCGGAACCCTCGTGGGAAGGCATCATGATGCCACCAAAGGGCGTCCGCCTCGATACGGATGAATTGATCGCAACCCACGCCAGCGAGATTTACCTGCAGGCCGGTGCCAGTCACGCCATGCCTCCAGGCAACCTGACGCGCATCACCGATGAGGAACGCGCGCTGCTTGTCTCGTGGTATCGGGGTGCTCGGACTGAGAGAGTGCCATGACAGAACTGCTGTTGCGGGGTCGTATCCTGACCTTTCACGATGAACCGATAGCGGGTGACGCGAGCGTGGAGGCCTTTACCTACCTCGAGGACGGCGGCCTGCTCATTCGCGACGGGAAGGTTGTTTTGATCGATGACTATGCGCGACTGCGCGCGGGAAGCGGAAGCGCTGCCGAGGTTGTCGACCATCATCCGTATCTGATCATGCCGGGCTTCATCGACACCCATATCCACTACCCGCAGATGCAGGTGGTCGGCTCCTACGCCGGGGCGCTGATGGAGTGGCTCAACAAATATACGTTTGTCGAGGAACAGAAATTCTCCAATCAGGGGCATCCAGAGCATATCGCCACGGCATTGCTTGATGAACTGATCCGACACGGAACAACCACCGCCGCTGCCTACTGTTCGGTGCACAAGGCCTCGGTTCAGGCCTTCTTCACCGAAGCGCATCGTCGCAATATGCGCATGATCGCGGGCAAGGTCATGATGGATCGCAACGCACCGCCCGGCCTGCTTGACACGCCCCAATCCGGTTATGACGACAGCAAGGCATTGATCGGGGAATGGCACGGCAAGGGTCGCCAGCTTTATGCGATCACCCCGCGTTTTGCACCGACATCCACACCGGAACAGCTTGAAATGAGCGGTGCACTGGTTCGGGAACACCCGGAGCTGCACGTTCAGACGCATCTGTGCGAAAACACTGCCGAAATCGCATTCGTCGCCGAGCTTTTCCCCTGGAGCAGGGATTATACGAATGTCTATGAGCACTATGGTCTGCTCGGTCCGAGGACATTACTCGGACATTGCATCCATCTTACGGACGCGGAAATCGGCTCGATCGCCGATAGTGGTTCCGTGGCGGTCTTTTGCCCCACCTCCAATTTGTTCATCGGCAGTGGGCTGTTTGACCTAGCGCGTGTTCGCGCTTCTGATCCGCCCGTGCGCACCGCGATTGCAACGGATATCGGGGGTGGCACATCCTATTCAATGCTGCGTACATTGGATGAGGGGTACAAGATCCTGAACATTCAGGGACAGCGTTACCATCCATTGCGATCCTTCTACCAGGTGACATTGGGCAACGCCCGGGCACTCTCACTGGAAGGCACGATCGGCTCTTTCGTTCGAGGCGCTGAGGCCGATTGCGTTGTGCTCAACGCGCGCGCTACGCCTGCAATGCGTATTCGCATGGACACTGTCGAGACGCTTGTTGAGGAGTTGTTCCTCATGCAGACGATGGGCGATGACCGCACGATAGCCGAGGTCTACGTGGCGGGAAAGGTAGCGAAGAGCCTGCTGCCAAACTGAAACGCAAGGAACAAGGGCGAGGCAGGACCGTTCTGTATGGTCACTTCCCTCGCACTTCGGAACTTTCCATGACAACGCAGCATCGCGATTTGCGCACCGGGCAGCCAATCTGGCTCGGCAAACGGACTCCTCGCATCCAGACTAACCTGCTGCTTCACGACGTTGAGACCGATATCGCCGTAATAGGTGCGGGCATCAGCGGCGCGCTGATGGCGGAAAGCTTGAGCGAATCTGGATATGACGTTGCGATATTCGACCGGCGGTTGCCGGTAACGGGTTCCACACCGGCCAGCACGGCCCTTTTGCAGTTCGAAATCGATATCCCGCTGCATCATCTGGCGCGCAAGATCGGGCAGAACGACGCCGAACGTGCATGGCGGCGTTCCAAGCTTGCCGTCGATGTGCTGCGGGAACGGACGAGACGGCTCGGCATCGACTGCGAGATGGAGAACCGAGATTCGTTGTACCTGACCGGTGATCTACTCGACAAACAGGGTTTGGAGAACGAACTGAATGCCCGTCGCCGGGCTGGTTTCGAAACGAGAATGCTGGGCAGGGAGGAACTAAAGGCCGAATTCCGCATCGACCGTGAGGCCGCATTGATGAGTTTCGACAACATTGAAGCAAATCCGCGGCGGCTCGCCATCGGATATTTGCGCAAGGCGATGGAGCGCGGTGCGAAAGTTTTTGCGCCGGCCGAAATTGCTTCTGTCGAATGCAATGCGCGAAATGTTGTGGCGTTGACAACCACGGGGCAGAAAATTCGCTGCAGGCACCTGATTTTCGCGACAGGCTATGAAATCCCTGAGCAGGTTCCTCAGAAGGGGCACTCCATCATCTCCACCTGGGCACTCGCGACCCCACCGCAGAAGCGAAATTTATGGCCGCAACGCTGTCTGATCTGGGAAGCCTCCGACCCCTATCTTTACATGCGCACGACCACAGACGGGCGGATCATTGTCGGCGGGGAAGATGAGGAGTTCGAGGATGAAGAAAAGCGCGATGTGAAACTCCCTGCAAAGACAAAGGCTATTCTGGCTAAACTCAAGAAGTTGTTTCCGGGCGTTGTGGCCGAGGCTGATTATGCGTGGACGGGCAGCTTTGGTTCGAGTTCAACCGGATTGCCGTCCATAGGCACAGTGCCGGGCATGAAGCGCTGCTACGCGGTGCTTGGATATGGCGGCAATGGCATTACCTTCTCGATGGTCGCCGCGCAGTTAATACGCAGTCTGATCACCGGTCAGGGAGATCCGGACGCCGATCTGTTTGCATTCAAATAGCGGATTTCATTCGACGCGATATCCCACTTCTTCAGCGGCGTGTCCGAGCGTCGCCCAGAAGGAGCGGGCAAATGTACGGAATACGTAAACGTCGAAGGTTTCGTCGTCGATCCGCTGAATATTGGCATGAATGTCGTGATGCAGCGTCGCGCGACCATTGCCGATCGCAAAGGCATGCTCCGAAAAGTCGATCGCAAAGAGTTTTGAAAGAACCCACTCCGAGCGCGGTCCGCTTATGCGGATCACCGTACGGCCGTGGGTGAGGTCGATGATCGTCCCAAGGTCCGGCGCTATGACGGACCGCAACCGCGTCTCCAGTTCCGGTGTCGCGCTGACGACCAAGTATCGTCCCGGCGCGAATCCGAATACCGATTTCTCGCCTGCCACACGACCAAGGCCTGGCTTGTTCTGAAGTGCCAGTCCGGTTGCGCTGCCGATCGCAGTCAGCATGGCGGGTATTGCCTCGCTCCATGCCGTGACCTGAATGATCGAGAGGCCTTTGCGCTCGCGAAGCGTGACACCTATGCCAGCCGCGGCGTTGCCATGATCTCCCGGAACATAACTTGCTCCCAGAGGTGATTGGGGTTCAGCCATGCATCCGGCTCCCTTCTGGATCGAACATATGGTGGCTGACGATTTCAACCGGGCAGTGTTTGTCCCGGAGCAAATCGGTGGCGAAGGCCCGGTTGCCGATCATCGATGTTCCGTGCTTGACGAGCGCTAGTGCAATGTACTTGCCGAGAGCCGGGGAATAACATGCCGCCGTGACGTGACCAAAACTATCGGCCGGTTCACGCGGTACCGGATCGGTCACGATGTGACTGCCGCCGGTGATCGACTGATTGTCCATCGAAATGAGGCCAACGAGTGAAAGCCGGTTTTCATCAGTGAGTCCTTCGCGTCCGATCATGGCAGAACCGATATAGGGCTTCTTTTTCGACAGCATCCAGTCGAGGTGCAGGTCATGGGCTGTTGTCCTGCCATCGATCTCGGCACCTGTGACGTGGCCCTTCTCGATACGCAGGGTGCCGAGCGCCTCAAGGCCGTAGGGCATGATGTCGAACGGCTCGCCGGCCACGAGCAAGGTCTCCCAAACCTTTGTACCGAATCCTGCACCACAATAGACTTCGTAAGCGAGTTCACCTGAAAAGGAGAGGCGGCAGATCATGACCGGAATTCCGCCGATCTTGCCGTGAACGATGCCCATGAAGGGTAGCGTAACATTGTCGACCTTGGTGCCCGTGACGCAAGCTTCAAGCACTGCGCGGGCCTTGGGACCTGAAACAGCCGATCCTGCCCAAACGTCCGTCACCGATGTCAGGTGAACCCGAAGATTCGGCCAGATGCAGTCGAGATAGTATTCCAGATGCTGCATGACGGGTCCGGCGTTTGCCGTGGTTGTCGTCATGAGAAACTGGGTTTCGGCGAGACGCCAGGTTGTGCCGTCGTCGAAGGCCACCCCGTCTTCCCGCAGCATCAATCCGTAGCGGGCCTTGCCGACCGGCAGCGTGGAAAACATGTTGGTATAGACGCGATCCAGAAATTCAGCCGCATCGGGCCCCTGGATGTCGATCTTGCCGAGTGTCGATACATCGACGATGCCGACGCTCTGGCGGACCGCACGTGCTTCGCGCGTGTACGCCTGTTCGACCGTTTCGCCATGGCTTGCGTAGATCATGGGGCGGTGCCAGAGCCCGGCCTCATACGTCTTGGCACTGTTTGCCAGATGCCAGTCGTGCATCGGCGTCAACCGGTGCGGGCGCAGGTCGCCGTACCGCTCGCCCGCAATGGCGCCAAGTGAAACGGGGGTGAAGGGTGGCCGAAACCGCGTCGTGCCGGCTTCAGGAATTGAGATGCCGCGAACGTCCGCCATGATCGCGAGGCCCGGAACATTTGAAGTCTTGCCCTGGTCAGTCGCCATGCCAAGCGTGGTGTAGCGTTTCAGATGCTCGACCGAGTGAAAGCCCTCGCGATAAGCCAGGCGTATATCGTCGGCAGTGACATCGTGTTGAAAATCAACAAATGCCTTTTGCGACTTGGCCGAGGGTTCGATCTCGAATACCGGAGCCGGCGAGGCATCGAGCATCGGTGCCTCGACTGGTGGGAGTACGAGTCTGCTCTTGGCCGAACCCTTGGTTGCGGCATCGGACAGAACGCTGATCGTATCCATATAGCCTGCGGCCGATCCGGTGGTTACCCAGTTCTGGTTTGGCTCCGGCGGCAGGAAGGCCTGCAGGTCTTCGTCCCAGTCCGGCTTCCCGCCTGCCTGGCTTGCCAAATGAATGGCTGGCGACCAGCCACCCGAAACACCGAGGCAATCAGTCTTGAGTTCACGAGGGGCACCGGAGACCCGGCCTGTCCCGGCGTTGAAATGCTGGACCGTGATCGAACTCAGGGCCTTGCCGGCGTGTGTGGCCGTGACGGCATGTGCAAGAAAAAGCTCGGCGCCTGCGACGCTGGCGATGTCGCGGCACGTACCGGAAACATCGGGGCGAACATCGATGATCGCGGTGATATTGACCCCTGCCAGTGACATCGTCCGCGCAGCATCATAGGCGCTGTCATTGTTGGTGAAGAGGGTGACGTTGTTTCCCGGAGCAACGCCATACTCGATCGCGTATCTGCGGGCAGCGTCTGCAAGCATCACCCCTGGACAGTCATTGCCGGGGAAGACCATGGGACGCTCGAACGCCCCCGTTGCAAGTACGGTTCTGCCGGTACGAATGACCCAGTGCCGCTGGCGTGGCTGACCCTTCGTCCGGTTGGGCTTGTAATCGGACACGTGCTCAACTGCGGTCAGAACGTTGCCATCGTAGTAGCCCCATACGGACGTGCGTGTCAGGAACCGGACATTCGGCATGGCCGCCAGCGCAGCGGCCTTTTCGCGTGCCCAGACGGCAGGATTGCGTCCGTCGATCAACTCTCCGGACGCGAGCAGCGAGCCGCCGGCAAGCGGCCGTTCCTCGGCAATGATCACCCGGGCGCCTGTGCTGGCGGCCGCCTCCGCTGCTATCAGACCTGCAGGACCGCTGCCAACGACCAGGACATCGCAAAAGGCATTCATGCGCTCGTAACGATCAGGATCCGCCGCGATGCCCGCCTTGCCGAGACCCGCTGCACGGCGAATGAACTTCTCGCAGAACATCCAGAAGCGGGTTCCACGGAGCGGGCCGATGGCCGGGCCCATGAAGGTCTTGTAGTAAAATCCTGCCGAGAAAAGCGGGCCAGCGAGCTGGTTAATTGCCAGGAAGTCATGTTCCAGTGACGGAAACCGGTTCTGGCTCTGCGTGACCAGACCGTCATGAATCTCAAGCTCGGTTGCCCGGACATTCGGTTCACGCACCTCACCGGCGAGCACCGTGACCAGAGCATTGGGTTCATCGCTTCCAGCCGCGAAAACGCCGCGCGGACGGTGATATTTGAATGAACGGCCAAAAAGTGTGATGCCGTTGGCAAGAAGTGCCGAAGCGAGGGTGTCTCCCGTGTGGCCGCTATATGCCTTACCATCGAATGTGAATCTTACTGACTTCGAACGATCGATGCGTCCGCCCTTGGATAGCCTAGAACTCGTCATGCCGGTTCACCGCTTTTCACTGCAACGGCGGCGTCCCTTGCAAAAACGACGGACGAGATCGCATGGGTGGAAACGTCACGCGTCACCACGAGATGCTGGCGGCAGCCGCCGCTATGTAACCAGTACTCGCGGTGCGATCCACTGGGGTTGGCGCGGTCGTATACGTAAGCGTTCCACGCCGCCATATCGTTCGATGCCGGCTCAGGCCGGCTTCGTGTTGCATCGCCCTGATAGATGAATTCGATGACGTCACGTGGTCCGCAATAGGGGCATTTGATAATCATGATCTCATTGTCTCAAGGCGAATCGTTTGATTGTATGTTGGAAGTTTTGTTTCCTGGCGAGCCAGTCAACAGATTGTGCTGGAGTTGGTCAAGACAGGAGCAAACAGCGCGAAGGCAATGACGTTATTTCGAAGCATTAATCCCCGTGAATCGTGATAACCCTTGTTACTATGCTATTGTCCGGACGCCGATGCCATCACCAGGAATGCGGCGACGAGTATCAATGGGCCGACTTGTTCCTGGCGCTGAAAGCAAAAAGTGCCTTGATTGTGCCGATATGAACGGGCAAGTCGATAGATGAAAACTATTCGTAGATGGATTTGAACCTGTGATTTCTCGTTTCCTTCGCCAGATTCTTCTGACGATTGTCGCCGTTATGATTCTGGCCGGTCCGGTACAGATGGCTGCAGCCCAGACCCCTGCACCTGATCCTGCGTCCGTATCAGGAATTGTTGCCGAGCAGCGTCCAGCCATTGATGCGCTGAAGAAGCAGATTTCCGACTATAGGCAGCAGAAGGAAAAAGCCGACACAGACGCGGCGCTGGCGGATCTGCGCCTCAATCTGGAAGCGACAGCAAAGAAGTTGCTGGAGATCGGCGTATCATTCCGGCCCCGCATCACCGAAATCAACTCCCGTCTCGAGCAGCTGGGTCCTCCGCCGGCGCAAGGCCAGCCGCCCGAAGCCCAGGTGGTCATCGACGAGCGCTCGCGGCTTACAACCGAGAAGGCCGAAATCAATGCGGTTCTTGGTGAGACCGAGGATCAGTTGATCGAAAGCAACAAGATGATCGAGGGCATTGTCGACGCACGGCGTGAGCTTTTTGCCGACACGCTTTCGCAGCGCGTGAACATAAACTATTCGCTCGGTAGCGAAATAGTCGAAGCCTATGGCCAAGAACTGCGGATGATGAACCAATTGGTTTCGTCGTGGTGGCGCTTCGTTATTTCGTTCAAATGGCAATCAATGCTGGCGGCTGCCTTCTTTGCGGCGATTGCGGCGCTCGTGCTTCTGATCGGCGGTCAGCGGACGCTGGGCCATCTCTACCTGCGCGACGCAACCATTGAATCGCCATCCTATCTGAGCCGCCTCGCAGTCGCCTTCTGGTCGACGCTGATGCGGTCTCTGACTGTCGTTGTGTTCCTGACGACAACTTATCTTTTTCTCGGTTATTTCAATGTCCTACGGCCGGACATTGCATCGCTCATCTACATGCTCTTCTGCGTTATCGGCATCGTATTTTTCGTCCATGCCCTGGCGCAGGCGGTGATTTGTCCCGGTGCGCCAAACTGGCGGCTGGTGCGGGTTGCGCCGAGGCCAGGGCGTATCCTCATGGTCCTGATCACGGCTACGGCAATGATTACCGGCTTGGACTACATCGCCGATACGATCAATCAGATTGCCGCCTCGCCATTGTCATTGACCGTGGCCAAAAGTCTTGTCGCCACGGTCCTGGTAGGCCTCCTCATCCTGGCAATGGCATTTCTCAAGCCGCTGGAGGACGAGGAGACGGGGAAAATCAAGGCGTGGCCCAAGCCGATGCGCATTTTCCTCTTCACGATCGGTCTCGTGCCGATCATTGCCGCGTCGCTTGGCTATATTGGTTTCGCCAGGTTTGTGTCCCAGCAGATCATCATCAATGGTGCCGTAGTCGTCACTATGTACCTTGGCTTTCTGACCGCCAGGGCTGTCTCTGATGAGAATGCGCTGGCAGGCACGAAGCTCGGGCAGGCGATCCAGACCCGTTTCGGCATGGATGAGACAACACTGGACCAGCTCGGACTTGTGGCCAGCATCGTCATCAACGTGTTTGTCGTCCTTCTCGGTATCCCGATCATTCTGCTTCTCTGGGGCTTCCAGTGGAGTGAAATGTCGGCGTGGTTCCTGACGATCGCCACGGGCTTTCAGATCGGCTCCGTCAATATTTCGCTGGTTGCGATTGCGATTGGCGTCCTGTTGTTCGCTCTGTTCTACTTCTTCACACGCTGGTTCCAGGGCTGGCTCGATACGAGGGTGATGGCGCGCGGCAAACTCGACTCGGGTGTGCGCAACTCGATCCGCACTGCCGTTGGTTATCTGGGACTCGGCCTAGCCGGTGTGATCGGTATTTCTGCAGCGGGTATCAATCTTTCCAGCTTGGCACTCGTTGCCGGCGGACTTTCGCTCGGTATCGGTTTCGGCATGCAGGCGATCGTGTCGAATTTTGTCTCCGGCCTGATACTTTTGGCGGAACGCCCCTTCAAGGTAGGCGACTGGATCGAGACTGGCGGGGTCGGCGGCATCGTCAAGAAGATCAGCGTGCGTGCGACTGAAGTCGAAACCTTCCAGCGGCAATCGCTCATCATCCCGAATTCGTCCTTCATCAATGGCAGTGTCGGTAACTGGACTCATCGCAACAAGCTCGGGCGTGTCGACATCCCGATCGCGGTTTCCTACAAGGAGGATCCGCGACGCATTCACGCAATCCTGCTGGATATAGCCCGCGGGCATCCGCTTGTTCTGAAAAATCCGGAACCGTTCGTTGCATTCAAGTCGATCCTCAATTCGTCGATGGAATTCGAGATGCGCGTTCATCTTGCCGACCTTTCCAATTCCGGCACTGTGCAGAACGAGATTCGCTTTAATCTGATAGATCGGTTCGCGGAGGAGGGGATCGAAATTGCTTCACCCCAACAGGACGTGAATCTGCATGTGGAGGATCCCGATTCGATCGTGGCTCTGCTTGCCGAACGGGTTAAGACGGAGCTGGGGAATGGCGCAAAAAAGGCCAAATCCTAGAAACTTCCGGCCAATTGTTCGGTGCAGCAAAAACAACGCGACGTTCAGTTGCCGTTCAGTTTGATCCCGCTATAACTGTTACTGAAAAGGGCGTTGGGCTCTTGACATCAGGGGCGGTGGAGACACCGGGTAAGAAATGAAGAAGTTTGCTGTTGCTGTTCTTCTCAGTACGATCTCTGCGGGTTCGGCATTTGCTGCCAGCGTCAAGAATGATGAAGCCAGCGCCCAAACGCTTGTCGTCACCGAGGGTTCGAGCAAGACCGAATTGCAGGTTGGCGCGGGAGAGACCGTTGAATTTTGCAACAGCGGTTGCTTCGTGACCTTTCCAAACGGCGATCGTGAGGCCCTGACGGGCGGAGAAACCGTCGAAATCAAGGGTGGCAAGGTCTCGATCAAGTAAGCCAACCGCATGTTAGCGTCAAAGAGCTTAGAAGCCGGCCGAATTCGTTTTCGGTCGGCTTTTTAGTTTTTGATTCACTGTCGATATTCTTTTCCAAGCAATCTCGAATATTTCTTGTCGGCTTCACTGTTCATTTCTACTTTCCCGTTAAGTCGTCGGCTGATAGGCAAGTAATGCCTGCCGTTGAAAAAAATGACTTCAGGGATGCGTAGTGGTGGATGCTCAGTCTGATAACAACGCCATTGATCTTGTCGTGGATCTGGACGGCACGCTGATCGCGACAGACCTTTTGTGGGAAAGTACCTTTCAGCTTCTGAAGCAGAACATGTTTTATCTCTTTCTCCTGCCAATCTGGGCTTTGAGGGGAAAGGGTTACCTGAAGCACCAGATATCGCTGCGCGTCGCCATTGACCCTGCCATATTGCCCTATCGGGGCGACTTCATTTCCTATCTGCGAGAAGAGCACGGCAAAGGTCGCCGATTGGTGCTGGCGACGGGAGCCGCCCGCCGGTTCGCTGAGAGTATTGCAGCGCATCTCGGCGTCTTCGACGCCGTCCATGCCACCGATGAAAACCACAATCTGACGTCCACGTTGAAGACGCGGTTTCTTCTTGAAACGTTCGGCGACGCCAAATTTGCCTATGCGGGCAACAGCAAGGCGGACATCCCAGTGTTTAATGCAGCAAGCGAAGCGATTGTCGTCGCGCCCGATCGTGCGGCAGCAAAGTGGCAACAGGCCAACTCCGCACGCCTTTTCGAAGCCCCGAAGCCAAGCTGGAAGGCCTTCTTCAAGATGCTGCGTGTGCATCAATGGATGAAGAACACCCTGATTTTCGTCCCGGCAATTCTCAATCACGAGCTGACGGACTGGCCGGTACTCCTGAACGCGGTGATCGCATTCCTTGCATTTTCGGCCGCTGCTTCGGCCATCTACATTCTCAACGACCTGTTCGATCTGCCATTGGATCGTCAGCATGCACGCAAGCGAAACCGCGCTTTTGCAAGTGGAGTCTTCTCGATACCATTCGGTCTCAAGATCGCGATCGGGCTGCTCGTCCTGTCAGGCCTTCTCGCCACCCAATTGCATTGGACGTTCGCAGCAGTTCTGGTGGTTTATCTCATAGCAACGACTGCCTACTCCCTGTCGCTCAAGCGAATGTTGCTGATCGACGTTCTCACTCTCGCGGGCCTCTACACGCTCCGGATACTCGCCGGTTCCGCTGCCAATCAGATCGAAGGCTCATTTTGGCTGTTGGCATTCTCGTCGTTTTTCTTTTTGTCGCTGGCGCTGGTCAAGCGTTACGTCGAGCTGCAGAATACATCGCTGGTCGAGAAAAACCGCATAGCGGGCAGGGGCTACCGGCAGGCCGACCGGGAAGTCGTCGCTCAATGTGGAGTCGCATCCGCATTTGCTGCCGCACTCGTTCTCGCGCTCTACGTAAATAGCGATGCCGTGGTCAGCCTCTATTCCTATCCGTGGCTGATCTGGCCGCTTTGCCCGATCGTTCTTTACCTGAACATCCGCATCTGGATTCTCGCACATCGCGGCGAAATGCACGATGATCCAGTCGTTTTCATCATCTCGGATTGGCGCAGCCAAGTTGTCATCGCCATCGGGGCGGCCTTGCTTTTTTATGGCGGCATGCGCTCATGACCAGCAGTTACGACAGTTTCGGGCTGATCGAGCGACGAACGCGTTCGGCAATATCGCTCGACGCGGTTCGCCAGGCCTTCGAGCACGGACACCTGCAACCGGGTGGCTATCTTGCGTTCGGCAATGGCCGGTCTTATGGCGATAGCTGCCACAACAATCATGGCACACTGGTGGATATGCGGGGCAGCGATCAGCTCATTTCGTTCGACCCCGGCACCGGGGTTCTGGTGGCGGAAGCAGGTATAATGCTCTCGGACATCATCGCGATTGCCGCACCACATGGTTATTTCCTGCCGGTCACACCCGGTACCCGCTTCGTGACGCTCGGCGGCGCCATCGCCAATGACGTCCACGGCAAGAATCATCATCGGCGCGGCACGTTCGGCCTTCATGTCACCAAGTTTGACTTGCTCCGATCGGACGGTGTGGTGACAACATGCTCCGGTACGATGAATTCCGGCCTGTTCGCGGCGACAATCAGTGGCCTTGGCCTTACCGGGATCATCCTGTCTGCCAGTATCCAACTGATGAAGGTCAACTCATTGGATGTGACAGAGCAAATCCACGCATTCAACTCGCTCGACGAATATTTCGACCTCGCGCCGCAGGCGGATAACGACAATGAATATGCGGTTGCCTGGGTTGATCAGCTTCAGACCGGAAGCCAATCCGGACGCGGTATTCTCATCACAGGCAATCACGCGGATAATGGCAATTTCGACGTCGGAACGACAGAGTCCCGGCTTGGCGTACCATTCAATCTTCCGATCACGGCACTGAACTATCCAAGCCTCAAACTGTTCAACACTGCCTATTACCATATGAAGGGCGGAAAACACGAACCGCATCTCAGTGACTACAGGGCGTTCTTCTATCCCCTCGATCAAGTGACGAACTGGAACAGGCTCTATGGACGAGCCGGGCTTTATCAGCACCAAAGTGTCATCCCGGAAGAGGAGGCGCGTAAAGTCATACCGCAAATGCTGGCCGCGACTCGCGACGCTGGCCAAAGTTCCTTCCTCACCGTGCTCAAGCGTTTCGGCGATGCAAGGTCGCGCGGCATATTGTCATTTCCCCAACCCGGATACACGCTGACGGTGGACTTTCCCAATCGCGGCGTGCGCACCTTGAGACTGCTCGAACGGCTGGATCAGATGACGATCGATGCTGGCGGGAGGGTCAACCCCTACAAGGATCAACGCATGAGCGCCGCCGTGTTCAAGGCCGGGTTCCCTGAATGGCAGGACCTCGAGCGGCAGCGGGACCCGGCATTCATTTCGAATTTCTGGGCGCGAACGGCCCTCTCGAAAGCGGCATAGGCAATGAGCGATATGTTTCAACTTTTAGCGAAGTGCTTGGTGTCTTTTCAACGTCAGGTTGATATTGCGTCACTGGCCAAAGGATCGTTCTGACATGACAAAGTACATTCCATTCATTCTCTTCACGGTCACGACCAATGCAGCAGCGCAGGTCATGCTGAAATACGGCATGATCACCCTGGGGCCCGTCAGCTTCAGCGCCGATACGATCATCCAGCGGGTATTCCAGATCGTGTTCAATCCGTGGGTGTTTGCGGGGCTATTTACATTCGTCATCTCCATGGCGTCGCACCTTTATGTGCTTTCCAAGGTCGATCTCTCCTTTGCTTATCCGTTTCTCAGCCTGGCCTATGTTGCGGTCGCGCTATTCGCGTGGGCTGTCTTCAAGGAGGAGCTCGGCACATTCAAGATTGCAGGTATTGCTTTCATCATGGTGGGAACCATCCTGATTGCCCAGAGCGGTCGTCACGAACCAGCTGAACCGGGCGAACAGAGCCCGCCTGCGTCCACAACTTCGTCTTAAGTGAGTATATCGATGAGACATATCGTATTTGGCGGTGACGGATTTGTGGGGCGTCATCTGGCGCCCAAGCTGATCGCCGATGGTGAGGAAGTCATTGTTGCCGATATCGTCAAGAGCGATCTGGCGCATTATGGCAACGTCAATTTCGTCGCGTGCGACGTGACTGACCCCAAATCGGTTGCTGCTGTTGGCATCAAGGCTGACGACATGGTCTACAACCTGTCAGCAAAAATGCTTTCACCTCTACAGGTGCGGGCAAAGCGGCACGATTTCTTCTTCCCCGTCAATTACTTCGGCACGGAGAACATCATCAAGGCGATGGATCGGGCTGGTGCGAAGAGGCTGGTCCATTACACCACCGACATGATCTATGGTCATACATATGTCTGGCCGCAGACTGAAGAGCATCCCGCAGCGCCGCTCGGCGAGTATGGCATGTCGAAACTGAAGACCGAGGAACTGGCAGCCGAATGGCGTTTGCGCGGCATGAATATATCGCTGTTTCGCCCGCGGCTGATCATCGGCCCGGGGCGCCTTGGCATTCTTGAGAAGCTGTTCAAATTGATCGACTACAACCTGCCTGTGCCAATGATCGGCTCGGGCAAGAATCCATATCAGTTTATTTCGGTCTTCGATTGCGCCGAAGCGGCGCGCGCCGCCTGGAAGGCTGGAGTGCCGAACGAAGCCTATAATCTCGGGTCTCTCAAACCACCTCCGGTCCGGAAACTGCTCGGTGATCTGGTGAAGTTTGCCCAATCGAGATCGATCCTGCTTCCGACGCCCGCATGGGCCGTGAAACGGACGCTGAATCTTTTTGACTGGATGAACATGCCGATCATGGATCCGGAACAATATCTCATTGCCGATGAGATGTGCGTGCTCGACGTTTCGAAAGCGGAGCGTCAGCTGGGATGGGTGCCGCAATATCGCGACGAGGACATGCTGATCGCCGCATACAAGGAATACCGGAACAAGAAAGACGACTCGACCGTAGGGCAAACATCGTCCTTGGCGGCGGAATAACGGGGAACGGTCATGAACAAGGTAACAACGGCAACGCAGCACCAGCCAGTGCAAGGATTGATCAGTAAGCCTGAACTGCTGTCCGTGGACGACGCCAAGGCCATGACGCTGCCCCGCATGACCGAGCTCTTCACCAAGCACCTCAATCCGGGCCAGCTGCATTTCATGAAGCTGCTCGGTTTCCATAAGGTGAAGATCGAGCGTGCGGAGGGCATGTATTATTACGACCAGAACGGACGCGCCATCCTCGACTTTTTTGGCGGGTTCGGTTCGCTGGCCTTCGGCCACAACCATCCCCGGATCGTCGCGGCGCGCAAGAAATTCCAGGATGAGAGCCGCCAGGAAATCGCCATTGCGTTCATGTCGCAATATGCGACAGCCCTGGCGCACAATCTTGCGGCCTGCTCGCCAGGCGATCTCGATATGGTGTTTCTGGGCTCGTCCGGTTCGGAAGCGATGGAGGCCGCAATCAAGGTTGCAGAGCGCGCGGCCGGGCCCAAGAAACCGAAGATCGTCTATGCCGAAAATTCCTTCCACGGGAAGACCAAGGGCGTGCTTTCGATTACGGACGGTCAGCTCTATCGCGGCGAGTTCAAGCTGGTCGACAATACGGTCCGCGTTCCTTTCGGTGACATCGATGCCGTCGAGAATGCCTTCCGGACCGATCCGGAAATCGGTGTGATTGTGCTCGAAACAATCCAGGGTGGTGGCGGCATCATTCAGGCACCGAACGAATACTGGCAAAAGCTCCGCGCGCTGTGCGATCAGTATGGCGTCCTTTGGGTGGCCGACGAGGTCCAGTGCGGCTTTGGCCGGTCGGGGCGGTTTTATGCGTTCGAGCATGCGGGTGTCGTTCCCGATGTGACCGCCCTTGCGAAATCGCTTGGCGGCGGCAAGGCAGCGGTGGGTGCCATGATTGCGCGGCGCGACGTCTACATGAAGGCCTATGGCACGCCGAAGACGGCGATGATCCATGCCATGGCCACTTTCGGCGGTATTGGCGAAGCCTGTGTGACGTCGATCGAGGCGATCAACATTCTTTATGACGAGCACTTGATCGACAATGCCAATGCGACGGGTACTTATCTCCTGCAAAGACTGGAAGAGTTGAAAGCCAGATATCCGGCGATGATCAAGGATGTCCGCGGCAAGGGTCTGATGATTGGTGTTGAGTTCCACGATTTCTCCAAGACCGTGCCGGTGGTGCTGCGCCCCGTTCTTGCCGTTCTCGACGACAAGCTGAAGGGGTCTCTTCCAGGCTTTATCGGCAGCCATCTGCTGCGCGATCATGGTGTTCTCGTCGCCTTCACCGAATATAATCGCAATGTGGTGCGGCTTGAGCCACCGTTGATTTGCGGCCGGGAACATGTCGACGCGTTCATCAAGGCCCTCGATGAGGTGCTGTCGCGCGGGATCGTCAGGATCGTCAAGGATTTCGTCAAAGCGCAGGTGAAATGATTGCTTGAGGAGGGTCCGGGCGGCCGTCTTCGTTCAGGATGGCTCATCGGCCAGCTTGATGTCGGGCCTTAGCAGCAGGTCCCAGCACTCGTTGAGCTTGACGACCCGCCGATCTGCGAGTGCCTTTTCATATACGTGCTGCAGGAGTAGCCGGGCGCTGGTGACCGGGCAGGAAGGACGCAAAACGCCATCGGTCGCCCGGATCGACTGTTCTTCCGCCGCCGTGAGGTCGCCGACCGTGCGAAATGGATCGGCGCCGATCTGAATGTTTCGCGGGGCGTCGCGATCAAGAATCCACGGGAAGGGGTTGACGAAGTCGAGCGTCATCAGGCTGTTCAACTGGATGCCATTGGCGTTCTCGAACTGCTTGATGGCTTTGACCACCCGATCGGCGGAAATGATCCAGTACATCTGGTAGTCGAGTTCGGAATAGAGCTGCCAGCTCGGCAGTTGGGCCTGCTCGGCAAGTTGCCGATAGGTTTGCGGGTTTTCCGCATAATGCGTTTCAAGCAGTTCCGCGCGATCCATGACATCCCGGCGGGTTGAGACATCGCCCATGGTCTTCACGTCCGTAACAGGAGCTGGCACGTAGGTGGGCGCTATTGCCACGAAACGCAGCGTGCCGTGCACGACCTTGGTCACAGTGGGGATCGCAGTGAACGCAACCAGGCAATAGACAACCAGCCGCCGGTTCCAGGTCAGTACGGAACCATTGAGAAGCAGCTTCAGCAGGGCAGGCCAAAGGAAAATGAACTCCTGGCTGCCAGTGTTTTGCGTTTCGAGGAAAATGCCGGCGACCAGCATGACGCCAATCCACTGCCAATCACGATCAAGCAGCGACGAGATGCTCCTGGTCGTGGGAGCGCGCCTGAACTCTCTGATTCCTTCAATGACAGAGACACGATCGAGCCAGAACAGGTACAGTACGAGGATGGCACCGGCGAGAATGACATCGAGCTTGATCGAAAACACGGTCAGGAAACGGGAGAGCAGCAGACCTTCATTCTTTCCGACCAGTTCAGCGATGCTTTTCAGATAACTCGATATCATCCCGTGATTGAGTTCGAGCAAGAGGAGAGCAAGCGCGAAGATGCAGGCCGCCAGCAGGACGTGCCGCCATTTGAACCGCCCGGCGAGGATCGCGAACAAGCCGATGAGACCACCCGCGAGGAAGCCGGTGATCTTGGTCAGGAACAGCGCAAGCATCGTCAAAGCCGCAACGATCGCGAGCCTGCGTCCTGAGGGCAGGTAAACCAGGGCACTTGTCAGCACATAAAGCAGCAGGGAGGTATGGCGATTATAGATGCCGAATCCGTTGACGCCGGGATAGGAATGAAAAGTCTGGGTGTTGGTCGGGCACAGGGCGAAGACAATGAAAGGTATGAGCAATGCAAACGCGGTCGTACGATCCCGTTTACCGATTGCAGCAATCGTTATGGCCATCAAAGGGGCAGCGGCGACCAGCACCGACCATTGCGCGAGCAGGGTTGGCTGTCCGGCAGGAAAAACGGTTTGCAGCCAATAGAACTGGTAGTATTCCAGCGCGCCGACAGGTGCGAGGAAATCCACGGCAGGTATCTGGCCGAGCGCAATTCGCTGGGCCGCGTCGAGGTAAATATAGGTATCCCAGTACATGGGGCCGATCGGAACATGCAGTGGCAGCAAAAGCAGGGCGCAAATGATGAGAAGCACAAGCGCCAGCCAGCTCAACGGCGAGCGGGGCAACCGATACGGCGTGGAAGGATCTGACATGCTTGTTCAATTAGCTTCTTGGGCGTGAGATGACTATCCTTATGCTTCCAATCCTCCACATTGCGTTAAACAGGAACGCAAAATTGCAGTTGGTTTTCTGCAAAATGCTGTCAGTTTGCCGCGCGTCGCGGCGTGTTTTGGGCATGTCGCAAACAGGCCTTAGCGATAGACATATGGGGCGGCATAGTGCACAAAAATCGGCAAGGGCCGTTCCGACCATCGATCGATACCAGAGGATAGTGAAATGAAGACTGAGGCGCGTGTTGTCGTTATCGGCGGTGGTGTGGTGGGTGTTTCGACACTCTACCATCTGGCCAAGAAGGGCTGGAGCGATGTGGTTCTCATCGAGCGCAAGGAACTGACATCGGGTTCGACCTGGCATGCAGCGGGCCTGTTGCCTCTCTTCAACATGAGTTATTCGGTCGGCCAGATTCACAAATATTCGGTCAAGTTCTATCAGGAACTGCAACAAGAAACCGGCATGAATGTCGGCTTCACCAATTGCAGTAACATACGCCTTGCCCGCACCAAGGATCGTTGGGACGAGTACCTGTATTATGCGGGTGTCGCCGAAACCATTGGCGTCCCGGTCAAATTGCTGACCCCGGAGCAGGTGAAGGAAATCTGGCCGCTTGCCGAAATGGATGGCATTCTTGGCGCAATCCAGCACCCCGATGACGGCTACATCCAGCCTGCCGACCTGACGCAGGCTCTGGCCAAGGGGGCACGCGATCGCGGAGCGACCATCTACCGCTACACCACCGTTCTTGGCATCGAGCAACTGCCATCCGGGCAGTGGCTGGTCAAGACGGACAAGGGCGATATCACAGCTGAACACGTGGTATCGGCTACCGGCAACTTTGCGCGCAAGACCGGAAAGATGGTGGGCCTCGACGTGCCTGTCATTCCGGTGGAGCACCAATACATCGTAACCGAACCGCATCCCGCAATCCTTGAGCGCAAGGCAAAAGGGCTACCTGAGATGGGTGTCCTGCGCGAAAGCGACAGTTCCTGGTACATGCGCGAGGAAAATGGCGGCCTGCTGCTCGGACCTTATGAGAAGGGTGCGCCTGTTTGTTATGTGGATGGTCCCTCGGACGAGAGCGAATATGAGCTGTTCCAGGAGGACCTTGACCGCCTTGAACCGCATATTGAAACCGCCATCGCACGCGTTCCGGCCTTCGCGGAAGTGGGTATCAAGAAGGTCTATAACGGCGCCATCGCCTATACGCCGGATGGTTCCCCGATCATCGGACCTGCGCCGCGCCTGAAAAACTTCTGGCTGAACGAAGGTCATTCCTTCGGTGTGACTGCCGCGGGCGGCGCCGGCTGGCAGCTTGCCGAATGGATCGTCGAGGGTGAACCTTCCATCGACATGATGGGTGTGGATCCACGTCGCTTCGGACCTTATGCGACCCAAGGCTATCTCAAGGAGAAGAACGAGGAGGCCTATGCTGAAGTGTTTTCGGTCCACTACCCGGATGAAGAGCGCGTTGCGGCACGCCCGCTGAAGCGTTCCCCATCCTATGACCGGCAGAAGGCACTTGGCGCTGTTTTCGGCACCGTTTACGGCTGGGAGCGTGCCAACTGGTTCGCACCTCAGGGCTATGGACTTGACGTTGCAAAACTCGAAAAACCCGATGTTCTGATGAACCAGAACCATCCGAAGCCCGATGCCGAGGGCAAGGTAAAGGAACTTTGGTCGTTCCGCCGCTCGAACTACTTCGAACATGTCGGACACGAGATCAAGAACGTGACAAACAATGTCGGTCTCCTCGACATGTCAGCCTTTGCGAAGATGGAAGTTTCGGGTCCTGGCGCACGCGCCTGGCTCGAGTCGATCCTGGCGAATCGCATCCCGAAGAAGCAGGGGCGCATTGCTCTTTGCCACCTCCTCACCAAACTCGGCGGAGTACGTTCGGAGTTTACCGTCTATGAATGGGCGCCGGGCAAATTCTATCTCGTCTCGGCAGGCGCTTATGAGAACCACGATCACGACTATCTGCACAAGCTGCTGCCGGCTGATGGTTCGGTCTCGTTACGGCCGATAACCCAGATGTACGGCGTTCTTGTCCTGGCGGGCCCCAAGAGCCGTCAGGTGCTGGAAAAGCTCACCCGTTCGGATCTGTCAAATGAAGCATTCCCTTGGCTTTCCGGCAAGGAAATCAGTGTGGGCACCGCAACAGCCCACGCCCTGCGTGTCAACTTTGTTGGCGAGTTGGGTTGGGAATTGCATCATCCGATCGAACAGCAGAATACCATTTATGATTTGCTGCTTGAGGCCGGTGCGGAGTTTGGCATCAAGCCATTTGGGATCCGCGCCATGACTGCGATGGCCGTTGAAAAATCATATCGTTTGATCCCGCGCGAATTGTCGATCGAATACAATGCTTTCGAAAGCGGGCTTGATCGCTTCGTTCATCCCAACAAGGGTGAGTTCATTGGTCGCGACGCTGTGGTCCAAGCACGCGAACAGGGCCTGAAGTGGAACTTCGTCACTCTGGAAGTGCATGTTCCAGGTGTTTCCGATGTGGACGCCCGCGGCAGCGAGCCAATTTATGCCAAGGGCGAACTGGTTGGACGGGCTACCCATGGCGGGTACGGCTGGCGCCTCGGCAAGAGTCTTGCGCTTGCCATGGTCAAGCCGGAATATTCCGGACTCGGTACGGAACTCGAGATCAAGATCCTTGGCAAGACGCACAAGGCAACGGTCATTCCCGAGTCGCCATTTGACACGGAAAACGAACGCTTGAAGGCGTAGTTTGCCCCATTCTTCGTTCTGACATGAAGGCAGCACCTCAAAAAGGTGCTGTTTTCATATGCTTGTTCGCCGTTCAACAGAATGTGAACGAGTTCGAAGTTGCTTTGCGTTTTTGCAATTTGAGTTAGACTTTGGTCTATGTCATCGCGAAGGAAAGCTTTCAGCAGTTTTCTCACACTGGCGGCGCTGTTGGCCAGTTTTCCAACGCATGCCCAAACGACAGAAACAGATGTCGACGTCGAGCTCGTGCTTGCTGTCGATGCATCGCGCTCGATGGAGCCGTTCGAGCAAAAAATCCAGCGTGAGGGCTATATTGCCGCTTTCCGCCGCAAGGATGTGATCGATGCCATTCGCGAAGGCGTTCACGGGCGTGTGGCAATCACATATGTGGAGTGGGCTGGATCGACGGTGCAGCGTACGATCGTTCCGTGGACTCTGGTAGACGACGCCGCGTCTGCGGAACAGTTTGCGGCGGCCCTTGATAAGCCTATCCCATCGACACAGAGCAGAACTTCGATCTCCGGAGCCATCGATTTCAGCAGCAGCCTGTTCGATGACAACGGCTTCAAGGGAATGCGAAAGGTAATCGATGTTTCAGGCGACGGCGCCAACAATAATGGTCGTCCTGTTGCCGATGCGCGTGATCAGGCCCTGGCAAAAGGGATTACCGTCAACGGCCTGCCGCTGATGACTCGCGGCGATTTCTATTCTGATTGGGCGGTGAAGGATCTTGATGTTTATTACAGTAATTGTGTGATCGGCGGACCTGGAGCGTTCATGATTCCGGTCAATTCCTGGGATCAGTTTCCAGAAGCTGTACGCCGTAAGCTAGTGCTTGAACTCGCCGGTGGTACACTGCCCTTGCAGAAGGTCGATTGGACGGCGCCCGGCGGTCTGCCTGTCATACTTGCGCAGGACAAACTCGTCTATGATTGCCTGTCCGGGGAGCGGATATGGCAGCGCCGCATGCAGGACTGGGAGTCCCGCTAACAATCCGACGCTGCTGTCGATGCTTCCGTGCAGGCTGATGGAGTTTCCAGCGTTTTCTAAGCCGCTATCAATTGCTTGCGGTCGGCACGCTCCTGCTGCGGCGAACGGCCATAGAGCTCGCGATAGCACTTCGAAAAATGCGACGCTGAGACAAATCCGCAGGCAACTGCAACTTCGACTATCGGCATTGACGACTGAATGAGCAGGTGGCGTGCACGATCCAGCCGTATCTCGAGGTAGTAACGGGCAGGCGAGCGTCCCATTTCCTGGCGGAACAGCCGCTCGATCTGGCGGCGTGACAAGCCGACATGATCGGCGATTTCAATCAAGGACAATGGCTCGGAAAGGCGCGCTTCCATCAGTTCGATGATGGTCAGGACCTTGGAATTCTGTACACCGAGGCGTGCGCGTAGTGGCAGCCGTTGACGGTCGTGCGGGCTGCGAACGCGATCCGTCAGAGCCTGTTCGCAGACGCGATTGACGATATTGTCTCCGAAATCATCACCGATCAGTTTCAGCATCATATCCAGCGCAGCAGTTCCGCCGGCGCAAGTGTAGATATTGCCATCGACTTCGAAGAGATCGGCATAGACGTCGGCCTTGGGAAAGGACTCGGCAAAGCCCGGCAGGTTTTCCCAATGAATGGCGCAGCGCTTCCCAGAAAGCAGGCCCGCCGCGGCAAGGATATGCGCACCGGTGCACAGGCCGCCGACGGCGACGCCGCGGTTGAACTCTTCGCGCAGCCACGCGAAAACGGACTTGTTCTGAAATTTCTCGACATGAACGCCCGAGCAGACGAACACCATCGAGGGCCTTTCCTCGCCGGTCAGATATCGCCGTTCGTCTTCCAGGGAGGTTGTGGTGGCGCATTCCACGCCGTTGGATGCCGTGACGGGCTTTGCGTCAACCGAAGCAAGACGCCAGCGATAGGCCTCGTATCCCAGCATGCGGTTGGCGATACGTAGCGGCTCGATCGCCGTCGCAAACGCGATCATCGAGAAATTGGGGACGAGGAAAAAAACGAATGAGCGCTTGGTGAGACCGACATGATCCATAACGATTCTATGTTCCCGTAATCTGGCTTCCGGGCCATGTCGCAACTGAAGTAGCACCTTCAAATTAAGCGCGTGGTCCTCTGAGCTTTTTTTCAGATAGAACCATAGAATTATTCTAAATGGAAGAGATCAAAGCTGTGTCGCAAAAGCGCAGGCATCACATATGATAAAGGGAGCAGACGGGCCGTTATCTGCTCCCTTGGGTCCTTGGATCATGATCAGTGCCGCGACTTGAGTTTTTTATGTTCGGTGATCTGGCGCTCGTAAAGGTCTGGCCAGCCGATGTCGCAACGGATATCTTCCGGCAATCCATCCAGCGCCAACTCGGTTTCGCGCAGCCGACGTTCGCGGACGTAGACCTGGCGGGCCTGGGCAACGGCATTCGCCAGACGGTGCGTGCGTTCGATGACAATGGTCGCAATACGTTCGGCTATGCCCTGCCGAGGTTGATACAGTTCATCGCAAGTGCTCATTTTTCTTCTCCTACCTACGGAGGCAATATGAAGAGCTCCGTTTCATGATCTTGACTATCGGACGAAGTTGATGTTCAATCAAACGAAATTAAGAAACACTATGTTTCAGAAAAATTGATGGAGGATACGACGCTATGTCAGCACCCATGCATCATCCCATCCCGATCCTGGATCTCGATGTGTTACGCACCTTTGCAATGATTGCCGAGACGGGAAGCTTTTCCAGCGCTGCCAATGCAGTCTTCCGCACGCCCTCGGCCGTCTCCATGCAGATCAAGAAGCTGGAGGAGACACTGGGGCACATTCTGCTCGAGCGCGATGCGCGTTCGGTGAAGTTGACCCCGAGCGGTGAAGTGCTCCTTGGCTATGCGCGTCGCATGCTTGCGCTTAACCGCGAAACTGTGGCGAAATTCATTGCCCCGACGGTTTCGGGCGTCGTGCGCCTCGGTGCGCCAGACGATATTGGCGAGCGCGTGCTGCCGTTCGTTCTCAAGCGGTTTGCGGAATCACACCCGGATGTAACCGTCGACGTTGTCATCGATCAAAGCAACAGCCTGCGCAAACGCCTGGACGAGCAGCGGCTTGATGTCACGCTGGTGAATGTGAATGAGACGTTGGCCAAAGTCGACGAAATTGAAATTCTGATGACAGAGGACATCATCTGGGCTGGTGCCAAGTGTGGCACGGCTCATGAGCGTAATCCGCTACCGCTTTCCATGTGGGAAGAGGGCTGCATCTGGAGAGCAAACGCCATCAGTGCGCTGGAAAGTGCAGGCAGGGATTATCGGGTTGCATATATGAGCGCCCATACGATGGGCCAGCGTGCTGCCATCATTGCTGATCTGGCCGTGGCCCCATTCTCGAAATTCCTGCTGGACGACAATATGGTGCAGCTCGGCGCGGAGCACGGCCTGCCTGCCCTCGGCGAATCGAAACTTGGGATGCTCGTTGCCAAGAATGCCGGTGCTCATGTGAAAGCGGTGGCCCAGCATCTGCGTGTTTACTTTGAAGGGTACGAGCGCACGGGCAAGCTTTGAGCCTTCAGCCAACCGAAACGGTCCTGTTACCGGTTCAGGCAGTAGCTTTTCAAGGCCCTGACGAGGTCTACATTCGTCTGCTTTTGCGAGGCGGTTTCGAAGCCGAGCCGCCTTGCCGCTTCACTGACAGGCGGCATCACTGCCGCGCAGGATGAATGTATTTCACCAAACGGAATGCGGTCCAGCAACGCGCCGGCATTGGCAATATTAATGCCGGAGCCAGGCATGACCTTGATGCGGCCATTGCTTATGTCGAACGTCGTTTCAAGATCGTCGACGCCCACAAGGGCGGTCAATGACCGGCCAGACGTCAGGATGCGCTCAAATCCGAGTTCAATGGCGATTTCAACCGCCTCTGCAAGATCAGGAACGAGGTCAAAGGCGCGGTGAAGGGTAACGCCGAGCCCCTCGCACTGGCGCATGAGCCGTTCCAATGTCGTGTGGTCGAGCTGGCCATCGGCAAGATTGGCACCGAGAACGACCCCAGCTAAACCGGCGCTGCGTACCGCATCGATTTCATGCACCATTGCGTCAGTATCCGCCTCGGAGAAGACGAAATTGCCTGGGCGCGGACGGACCATTGCGTAAACGGGAATTGGTGAAGCAGCGGCTTGCCGGATCAATCCGGAAGTCGGTGTCAATCCGCCGAGTTCGAGCGAGGAGCACAGTTCGACCCGATCGGCTCCGCCGTTGATGGCGGCTGCCAAGCCCTCGGAACTGTCCACACAGACTTCCAAAAGGACGCTCATTTGGCAGCTTCCATCAATCCGAGGACACCAGCACCGATCAGCCCCGGCTCGATTTTGAGCTGTGCGGGCACGACCAGGGGTTTGTCGGTTTTTCTAAGAATGCGCGCCCTGACTGCTTCATCCAGGCGCTGGATCAGAGGTACTGAATTGGCCAACCCGCCACCCACCGGCACGATCGACGCACCGACGACATTGATCGTCATTGCAAGCGGGCCGCTCACAATGTCGATATAGCAATCAATGGTACGTTCAGCGGCTGGATCGCCTGCATTCCATTGTGTGATAATCTCCGTGCTGGGTAGTTGCACCCCGTGCAGATGTGCGTGCAATCTCTCCATACCGCGCGCTGCGCCGATGGCGTCGATGCAACCGACCTGGCCGCAGCCACACGCAAAACGCGGAATGGCCACCGGCGGATTGCCGGCGAGCGTGGCTGACACCGGTCCGTGCCCCCATTCGCCCGCGAAACCGCCGGCTCCTTCGTGAATCTTGCCATTGATAACAATGCCGCCGCCAACGCCAGTACCGAGAATGACCCCAAAGACCACGCGATGATCACGGCCTGCTCCAACAACTGCTTCCGACAGGGCAAAGCAGTCGGCATCATTGGCGATGAGCACCGGCCTTTGCAGCTTCGCGCTGAGATCGGCCATGAGAGTACGTTGGTGAACGCAAGGTATATTGGCGCAAGTGATCACACCCGTATCGGAATCGACGACGCCTGCAATCGATATGGCAATGAGACTTTTCGGGTCGGCACCGCCGTCGGCAGCAATCTTGGCGATAACCGATGCAAAGGCGTCAAAGTCATGAAGTGGCGTCGGTACCTTCGGCATCGGTCTGATGTCTTCGGGCGAATAGGCAATTGCACCCTTGATGGCCGAACCGCCAATGTCAAAGCAGGCTATCATTATGGAGTATTCCGGAATCAATCATCGTTCATGTGTGATAGCGGAAAACCCTTGGCGGACAAAGCGCTGCTTGCACGATTGCAATAAGGCCATCGTGTCTATTCGCGGTTGCGCCGTGCGGCGCGGTCTTCCCGCGACCGCCGCCGCGGCGTCGCGTCACCGGCGATGCCATCCTGGCTGACGTTCTTGCGTGGCGGCAGCGTTACTGCCTGCGACAGCTTTGGGAAGGGATCAACCTTGTTCGGCATTGCCATTGCATTGATGAAGAGCTGCTGGAAGTTCGGCTCCAGTGCAGTCTCGATCTTTTCGATGCGTGCAACTTCGTTTTCAATTTCGCGACGATGGTTGCGATTGAGAAGCGCCATCAGCGCGCCCGTACCGGCCGCGTTGCCCACCGCCTTCACCTCGGACAGCTCGCAGTCGGGAATGAGGCCGAGCACCATGGCATATTTCGGATCGATGAAAGAGCCGAAGGCGCCAGCGAAACGAATGGTATCGACCGTCTCGACGCCCTGTTTTTCCATAAGAAGCTTCACACCGGCATAGAGGGCGGCTTTGGCAAGCTGAATGGCGCGGATATCGTTCTGAGTAACGGTAATGCGCGGCTCGCCGTCACGCAGGAGGTATGAGAAGGTTCGGCCATTGGCAATGATGCGCGGGCTCCGCTCTGCCATCGTGCCATCAACGACACCGTCTTCCGAGATGATGCCGGCAAGATACATCTCCGCGACAACCTCGATGATCGCCGAGCCACAGATACCGGTAACCCCGGTCGTCTTGGCGGCTTCATCGAAACCTTCCTCATCGGACCAGTTGTCAACACCGATGACACGGAACTTCGGTTCGAGGGTCTCAGGATCTATGCGAACGCGCTCGATTGCGCCCGGGGCAGCGCGTTGTCCGGACGAAATTTCAGCGCCTTCGAAGGCGGGGCCGGTCGGCGAGGAAGCGGCAACCACGCGTTTTCTGTTACCGAGGACGATCTCGGCATTGGTGCCGACATCGACGAGCAGCATCATCTTGTCTTGCCGGTAGGGGCCTTCCGACAGCGTGGCGCCCGCAGCATCGGCACCGACATGACCAGCAATGCAGGGCAACATGTATAGGCGCGCACCACGGGCGACCTCGATATCGATTTCATGCGCCCAGTACTGCAGCGGTCCCGAGACGGCAAGCGCGAACGGTGCCTGGCCAAGTTCGGTCGGATCGATCCCCAGGAACAGGTGATGCATGATAGGGTTGCCGACGAAGACACAGTCGAAAATGTCGTGCCGGTCGACATTGCCTTCCTCGCAGACCTTGCCAATGAGCTTGTTGACCGCGTCGCGGACGGCCTTGGTCATCGCCTCGCGCCCGTCGGGGTTCATCATCACGTAGGAGACGCGGCTCATCAGGTCTTCGCCAAAGCGGATTTGCGGATTTGATGTGCCGGATGAGGCGACGATACGACCGGACAGCAGGGAAACCAGATGCATGGCGATCGTGGTCGAGCCGATGTCGCAGGCTATGCCGTAGGCTTCATTCTTCAGGCCCGGGTACAATCCGATGATGAATGGCCTGGAGGAATCCATGTCGCGGTGGATGGCGGCAGTGACGCCCCAATTGCCCTTGCGCAAAATGCCCTGGATCTGAGGGATCAGGTGCGGTGCGATAAGCAGGTCCTTCCAGCCCCAGTCCTTTTCCAGCATTGCTTTCAAGCGGTCAAGGTCGCCCAGGGGCTTGTGCATGTCGGGTTCGTCCACCTCGACATAGCAAAGCTGGACGGCGGAATTGCGCTCGATTACGCGGTCGGTGGCAGCTTTGCGAACCACCTGCGCGTTGACCTGCACATCCTGGGGTACGTCAACCACGAGATCGCCCTGTATCGTGGCCGAGCAGGAAAGACGACGCCCGTCGGGAAGGCCGCGCACCCGGTCGTAACGATCTTCCTTGGGACCCCTCGGAGAAATGTGGTCGAGCGAGGAGACGATCTTGTGCTTGGCAAAACTGCCTTCCTGAACTTCCACCTGGCAGCGTCCACAGGTGGCGCGGCCGCCGCAGACGCTCTCAACATAAACACCAAGGCTGCGCGCCGCTTCGAGAATGGGCGTGCCGACGGCAAAGCGTCCGCGCTTACCCGATGGCATGAAGAGAACCAGCGCTTCCTTTGCCGATGTCTCCGGTGCTTTCACGGGTGCATTCACGATCGATCTCCAAAACGTTCAGGCGAGGGGCAGTATATCTGCCCACCGCCTTATTAGGCTGCGCTGTTTGCTAAACGCAAACGGCTCAGCCTGCGGCGCCGCGACGCGCCTCGCGACCGCCTCGCCGGCGGCCGCCTCCAGCAGCGTCTGCTGGCACGGACACTGGTGCCACTCCTGCCGCTGCCGACTGGTGGTCGCGATACTTCTTGATCCAGTAGGTGCAATTGGCATCGGTGCCGTTCAGGACGTTGGCGGCATGAACCGCTTCCATCTCCTGAGGACGGCAGGGGTTCATGATGGCGGACGTCATGCCGGCACCAATCACCATTGGAATAAATCCGGCATTGATGCCGTGCCGGTGCGGCAAGCCGAAGGAGATGTTGGACAGTCCGCAGGTCGTATTGACCTTCAACTCTTCGCGCAGGCGGCGCAGCAGTGCAAAGACCTGACGTCCCGCATCTCCCAGCGCACCAATTGGCATGACCAGCGGATCAACGACAATGTCATGGGATGGAATGCCGAAATCGGCGGCACGCTCCACGATTTTCTTTGCGACGGCAAAGCGAACGTCCGGGTCCATGGAGATGCCGGTTTCGTCGTTCGAGATGGCAACGACAGGCACATTGTATTTCTTGATCAGCGGCAGAATGGCTTCGAGCTTTTCTTCTTCGCCCGTGACCGAATTGACGAGAGGACGCCCCTTTGCAACCTTGAGCGCGGCCTCGATGGCGGCTGTAACCGAACTGTCGATCGACAGGGGAACATCGACCAGATTCTGCACGATTTCCAGCGTCTGGACCAAAAGACCGGGCTCTGTTGCGTTCGGGTCGACTGCCGTTACACCTGCATTGACATCCAGCATGGTCGCGCCGGCCGCGACCTGCTCCAACGCGTCCTTGATAACCGTGTCGAAATTGCCTTCGATCATCTCCGCTGCGAGCTTCTTGCGGCCAGTCGGATTGATTCTCTCGCCGATGACGCAGAACGGCTGGTCAAATCCGATGATGATTTCTTTGGTCGCCGAGGCAACGATCGTGCGGGTCATGCAGGGAACCTCAGTTTGCGATTGCGTTTACAGAAGTGTATTGCGCGTTGTTTACGTTCCAGGAGCCACGCTCGACAAGCCACTCGGACGTCTTTTTGAGGCCGCCGAACGGGAAAAGGTGAACCTGCTTGATCGCGGAAGCCGGATTGGCAATCACATGCTGCTCGATCGGTCCGACCACGCCTTCCGGAGAATGGCTGGTGGCGAGTGCGGTCAGCGAGAGAGCGTTCTTCTTCAAGAAGCTGATTGAATTTCCGACGCCGCACATGGCAGCATATTTGATCAATGTGGTAATCTTGGCCGGTCCAGCCACGCCGAGATGAACCGGCAGATCGACGCCGTGCTCGCGCAGCGATTCCGAGTAGCGGATGAAGCGATCGGCATCGAAGCCGAACTGGGTGACAACGCGTAGCCGGGCGCCGGTGCGCTCGCCAAAATTTTTCTTCAGGCGCAATGCTTCGATTGCAACAGCTTCAGAAAATTCAGGGCTGCCTTCAGGGTGTCCAGCAACGCCCATTTCAGTGATGCCATATTTGTCGAAGAGGCCCGTCTCCAGGACTTCCATTGTCGACGAAAAGTCGCCTGCCTGACGCTCCAGACCACCGCCAATGACGAGAACATCGGTGACGCCAGCTTCTTCGGCAGCGCGGCGGATGCGGGTTTCGAGGGCGGATCTGGTGGACAGACGGCGTGATGCAAAGTGAGGGACCGGCTTGTAGCCAAGGTCATGAACGCGCTTCGCCGCAGAGGTCAGCGTATCCAGACTGTCGGTGCCCATATCGGTAATGTAAACCCGGGTACCGGCCGGGAACAGACCAGGCAAGTCCTGCGATTCAATAGCCTGGCGTGCCGCCACTTCTATGGATGCTGCGATCTTTGTCATTGGCTTCGCTCTCAATTCATGAATTGTCATGTCCACCTGCCTTTACAAGCGCCACAAGGCGTTCCCGATTATATTCATTGTCAATTCGTGCGAGGGCTGCATCAGCCTCGGTATCCAGATCGTCACTCACGGGCACCGGAGTGCCGCGGCGCCATTCCGCCAGATAGGCATCGGAATCCTTGGCGCCTATACGCATCGCACACATGTCGATGGCCTCGGTAAAGCGAAGGGGAAGCTCGCGCTTCGCTGCCTGACGTCCCTTCTTGACGGTCACTTGAGCAGGAATGTCCCGCCAATAAACGACAATGAGATCAGCCATGCAATTCATCCTCCGATGAGGACCGTTTTGCCGGAATCTCAGGGTTTAAGCTTGCTGTCTCACGACGCGCGCGCACTCAAATGCGACGTGCTTCAATACTGTGCAGTCGCGAGCCCAGCCGCGCGAAAGCATCCAGTAACACGTTGATTTGTGCGTAATCCTTGCGATAAGCCCATGCCCGCCTCCGCTGCGGGTGCTGGTGCTTTTGCGACAGCCGTCTAGAACGGCCAAAAACTTGCGGCGTATGTAACAGCGCTTGCCGCGATGAAGGCAAAGCCAAAGACAATGCTGATGGAGATCACGCCGAGAACGAGCCCGCCGAACATCAGTCTGCCGTCGCGCTCGCAAAGGGCTATGCCAATGATTGCCGTCGCGAGTGCCGGCAGCCAATTGGACAGCGGCATGGGCAGGACCACCGAGATACCCAGTATGGTGGTAAACACGCCCAGCCATCGATCACCCTGCTTGCGGCCAAATGGCCAGTTGCGGGGCCGGATGAACCGCTCCAGCCATTGCAGCCAGGGGACGACCTTGTTCGAGACGAGGCGAAACCGGTCGGGCGAGATGGATTTGGTCAACATGAAAGCCGGCAACCACACCGAATCCCGGCCCATCACCATTTGAACCGACACCAGAACCAACGGAATTCCGGTCACGACGCCGGTGCCTGGTGGCAGGGGAAGCAAATTCAATATTGCAAAAAATGTCAGCAGCGCAGCGAAACTGCGGTCGGTGAAAGCGTCTTCAAGCTCGGCAAATGTCACCGGTTCCGTCGCCGTTGATGCCAGATCCTCGAAGACCTGAGAAAGCGGACGCGGGTCGTTGTCTGCTGTCAATTGCACCAATGCTCGGTCCGGCTTCATATCGTGATCTGTGTCTATGGCGGCCATATTCTCGTCTTTGTTCGAAGTTTGACGCATATGGAGCGACAATAGTGACATTGCAATGACGAAAGCGAATCAGCGCTTCAATTCAAGAATATCAAGAAGCGATTCTTGAGCAGGCGCGGGAAACTCGATTCGGAATTCATTTTTGCCGGTCCGATAGGCATAGCCGACCTGATCCGTGTCCGTGCCGGCGCTATAGGATTTTGGTTTCTCGCCTGCAACGTAGCCTGTGCCGAGATAGGTGAGACGCTTGTCGCTATCGGTGTAAAAACGCCCCTTGGTGCGTTGCGACCCACTTGTCTTTTCCAGCACCCAACCCGAGCCGTCGTCGGTCACCCGGCATTTGAACCAATCGTAAACAACCAGTGGTGGTTTGTTGCCGAGTTTGGTTGTCCGGCACTGCCAGTCGCCGACCATATCGAAGCCCTCACTGAACGCCAGATCAGGCTTGGCCAAGGCAGCGTCCAGTTGCTCCACATCCATTGCACCGCCGCCTTTGCGCGCCTCGGCGATGGCAGTGCTTCTGGTTGCCTCATATTTGTCGAGCCGAGCCTGATCGGCCTTCGTGATGAACTTCGTAATTGCGCCGTCGGCATGGGCGAAACTGATGCTGGCAAGGCACGCGAGCGTTGCAATGGCGGTACGAAACATCGTTGGGCGACTCCTGTGGATGGATTTGTTGCGGCAGTGGAGGAGAAAACCGGTGACTTTATGACGCTCGGGAAGGAAACCGAGCAGACAGAATTGCGCTAACGCGTTGCCGCCAATGTCAGGGCAGGGATGAGATCGCCATAACCTGTCATGCGCCGCTCGTAGGCGAGGCCGAGGAAAGCCGCTGACTGTTCAGCTTTTGCGCTCAATTCAGGGTCGTCAGTCTGTGCAAGGTAGACCATTTTCTTGTAGTTGCCGAAGTACATGTCGCGCAATTCGGGATGGCGGTCCAGCCCCAGCGGCTTGACGAGGAAGGCCTCGAAATGGCGTGCCAGAAAATCCGTCATGAAGAACGACGTCATGTCGTCGTCCCACTGCGAGGCGAAGAGTTCGTTTCCTGCGTAAAAGGAGAAGCAGTGCGGACCGGCTATACGGTTGACGCCATGTTTCTCACAAACGCGATCAAGCATTCCACCTGTGCCGCAATCGGCATAGCCGACAAAAATGTGAGCAATGCCTTCGGATTTGGCCTTGATGATCGCACGATCCACTGACGGTGCTATCTTGTCCGGATAGTGGTGGTAGATGGCCGGCAGGCATTTCAGCTCGATGTGGTTCAAGCCAAACCGTTCGCGGATCGCCAGGATTTCCCGCGCGATCATTCCGCAGGCTATCACCCGCACGGTTTCTATTGATTTCATTGACTTTTGGCTAACATTCATGGAACTGATTTTGCTCCATCGCGTTATGCGAGCGTTGGATTTAATTTTAGCAGAACGGGAGACACAGTCCATGAAACTATCACACATCGTTCCAATTGCTGCTGTACTTGCTGTTGTGGCTCTCGCAGGCTGCGCAAACACCATTCGCGGTATGGGAGCGGACGCTGCCAATACGGTCAATGCTACCCAGAATGCTGGCCAGAGGGTTGCAAGGTCCGCCAACTGATCCCTGTGCGATCAATATCCATTCTGTTGACAAACGGCCGCATCCTGATGCGGCCGTTTGTGGATTATCAAGCGCCTGAAAGTTGGTTGTGCTTGCGCTTCATATAGGCCTTGGCTGTCTCGACTGCCACTGCGGCATCACGGCAATAAGCGTCGGCACCAACGGCCTTGCCGAACTCCTCGTTCAACGGCGCGCCGCCGACGAGGACAACATATTCGTCGCGAATGCCCTTTTCCTTCATCGTGTCGATGACGACTTTCATATAGGGCATCGTCGTCGTCAGCAGCGCCGACATTCCAAGAATATCGGGTTTGTGTTCGTCGATGGCGGCGAGATAGTTTTCGACCGGATTGTTGATCCCAAGATCAATGACGTCGAAGCCGGCACCTTCCATCATCATGCCAACGAGGTTCTTGCCGATATCATGGATATCGCCCTTGACCGTCCCGATGACGAGCTTGCCCTGCTTGGGTGCGCCCGTCGCCGCAAGGAGAGGGCGCAGAATGAACATGCCGGCCTTCATGGCATTGGCCGAAAGCAGCACTTCGGGCACGAAAAGAATTCCGTCGCGGAAATCTTCGCCGACAATGCGCATCCCTTCGACCAGCGCTTCGGTAAGAACCTTGTAGGGCACCCAGCCGCGCTCAAGCAGAATGCGGGTGCCTTCCTCGATCTCTTCCTTCAGACCATCATAAAGGTCATCATGCATTTGCTCGACGAGTTCATCGTCCGAAAGCTCCGAAAGAATGATTTCATCATCGGCCATGGCTATGCTTCCTTTCAAGCGTTATGCACAGGTCACCTAACATAACTGGCATTCGTTTAACATATCGGGCAAGTTGCTGAAAACGCATTGCTTAAATGCGACCTTGTGAATGACGAAAACGACCGGATGTTTGTCTCCGATGCGCCATTGCGTGCCGCACACGGAAACGCCCTCGCGGGTGTCGCGGTTAGGATTTGGTTTGATCAGAATAAGTCTGCGCTTGCGTAGCGTTAGGAGAGAAAAAAATGATTGAGGAAACACCGGTCGATGCTCCCGCGGATGCGGAGACAAGCAGTGGGCGCCGCGGACGCGGTGCGGGTGCAGGTGCCGCAGCCCGGCGCGCCGCCCGGTCTGGTGGTGGCCCCGGAAAGTCACTCACCTACATCACACGCAAGATTCGCACCTACGAAGTGCTGGACGAAGAAGGCCTGGCGCTCATCGAAGCCAATGCCGACACGGTATTGGAAGAGATCGGTATCGAATTCCGAGACGATGCCGAAGCTTTGGCCCTTTGGAAAGAGGCCGGTGCCGATGTCAAAGGGGAAAGGGTTCATTTCCCCAAGGGACTTCCACGTTCCCTGCTGAAGACGGCACCTTCAATCTACACGCAACACGCCCGCAATCCGGAACGATCAGTTCAGATTGGTGGCGACGCGACCGTGTTTGCACCCGTATATGGCCCGCCTTTCGTGCGGGATCTCGACGGCAACCGCCGTTATGCGACGATCGAAGACTTCAATAACTTCGTCAAACTTGCCTATATGGCACCGTCGATTCATCATTCGGGCGGGACGGTGTGCGAACCGGTTGACGTGCCGGTCAACAAGCGCCACCTGGACATGGTCTATGCCCACATCAAATATTCCGACAAGCCATTCATGGGTTCAGTCACTGCGCCAGAGCGTGCCGAAGATACCATCTCGATGTGCAAGCTCGTCTTCGGCGAACATTTTCTCGATCAGAACACGGTCTTGACCAGCCTGATCAATGCGAACTCGCCGATGGTTTTCGATGAAACCATGGTGGGGGCCTTGAAGGTCTACGCGCGCAACAACCAAGCGTGCATCGTTACGCCATTCATTCTCGCCGGTGCCATGAGCCCGGTGACGGTGGCGGGAACATTGACCCAGGTTCTTGCCGAGGTGCTTGCTGGCGCGTCGTTCACGCAGTTGATCCGCCCAGGAGCCCCGGTCATTTTCGGTACGTTTGCATCGTCCATTTCGATGCAGTCGGGCGCGCCGACGTTCGGTACGCCAGAGCCGTCGCTTGTTTCCTATGGCGCGGCACAATTGGCGCGCCGGCTCGGCTTGCCCTTCCGTACCGGTGGTTCACTCTGTGCATCCAAAGTATCGGATGCCCAGGCTGCCTATGAGAGCGCCAACACACTCAACTCGACACTTCTTGCCGGTACGAACTTCGTGCTGCATTCGGCCGGATGGCTCGAAGGTGGCCTGGTCTCGTCCTATGAAAAATTCATGATGGATATCGATCAGCTCGGCATGGCGCAGAAGCTTGCGGCTGGTGTCGATCTTTCGGAGAACGGCCAGGCCATGGACGCCATCCGGCAGGTCGGACCCGGAAGCCATTATCTCGGTTGCGACCACACGCAGGCAAACTTCCAGACCGCGTTCTACCGTTCGAACATTGCAGACAACAATTCCTATGAGCAGTGGCTGGCGGAAGGCGAGAAGCGCGCGGACCAGCGGGCGAATGAACTTGCTCGTCGCTGGCTGGAAACCTATGAGGGGCCGTATCTGGATCCGGCAATCGATGAATCATTGAAGGAATTCATCGCTAAGAAGAAAGCTTCGATGCCCGACGCCTTCACTTGAAAGAAGCCCGAGGATGGCCGGGCTAAAGTGGCCAATCTGATCCATAAGGAAGTCTGGGCCTCCGCGGTAAAGGGTTCAGATGAGGGATGACGCTGCCGTAGGGATGCCCGATCAAATCGCCGCCGCGCTCGAGCCATATGGTCTGGTTCAGCGCGGCGGTTTTGTTTTCGATGAAGGAAACGCGTCTTCACTCTCGGCCCGAGGATTTCGAAGCGTTGTCCTGATCGGTCACCACGGATCATCCATCTGGCCGCATTTCACAGGCTGGCGGCAGGACCATCCGGACGTGGTAGATCCGCTTGATCAATGGTCCAAGGATGTTCTGACTGCCGTGGCAGCCGAATTTGACGCAACGGCGGTGTTTCCCTCTGACCGGCCATATCTTCCGTTCCAGCAATGGGCGATCCGCGCCGAGAACTTGCGCCCTTCGCCCCTCGGAATATTGATCCATCCACTGTACGGCCTTTGGCACGCCTATCGCGGTGCGCTGCTGTTTGATCGTGTGCTCGAATTTCCTCGCAACGGCCCGCAACCTCATCCCTGTGATGACTGCCAAGGCAAGCCGTGCCTCTCGAGGTGTCCGGTGCATGCTTTCAGCGATGGCGGATATGATGTCGTTCGCTGTCGTGGCCACCTTGCTTCTGACGAGGGGCAGGCTTGTCTGCATGGCGGTTGCCTGGCGCGCCTGGCGTGTCCTGTCGGACGCGAGCACAACTACAATGCGCCGCAGATGCGCTTCCACATGGATGCGTTCGCCAAAGGCTAGAGCTTATCTACGATATAATAATACACGTTATCTTTCAATAGCTTATCATGTATATCGTTGAAAAGATATATCTTTGCCTTGATAAAAGATATATCTTTGTATAGATATTGCTTATGAAAGATATAACTAGGAGACATTCCATGTATGGTCATTGCAGTAAACATCACAACCACGGCGATCATTTTTCGCGCTTTGAGGCAATGTCAGGTTCGCATGAAGGTGGCGGCCGGTTTGGCGGGCGCGGGCGCGGCGGCCCGTTCGGACGGCATCGAGGCGGGCCATTTGGCGGCCGCGGTCCGCGCATGTTCGATCCGGGCGCGCTGCGCCTCGTCGTGCTGGGTTTGATTGCGGAAGAGCCGCGTCACGGCTACGACGTCATCAAGGCGTTGGAGGCAAAGTTCCAGGGCGCCTACAGCCCGAGTGCTGGTGCAATCTATCCCATGTTGCAGATGATGGAGGAGGCTGATCTCGTAACGTCGACCACCACCGGCAACAAGCGGCTCTATACGATTACAGACCAAGGCCTTGCCTATCTCGATGAAAACCGGGTGGAACTGGACAAGATCAATGCCCAACTAGACAACGCTTCAGGCGAAATACGTGGTGCCGCTCTGGGTGAGGAGATGCATGCGCTGAGCTTTGCGCTTCGCTCGAAGCTTCGCAGTGGCTCGCTGACGCCCGAAAAGGCAGATCAGCTACGCGAGATTCTTAAGAAGGTTCGTCGCGAGATCGAGGACCTATGAGGCCTAAGGCGTGAACTAAAAAAACCGGCGGGTCAAACCGCCGGTTTCTACGTGAGATTGGGTTAGCCCCGGCGTCCGCGACGTTCGCGCTTTGGCGTATCGTCGGCGTGTGCCGCAAGCTTGTTGCGCATTGGGCCAATCGTTTCAATGATTGTTTCGACCGTGGGGCGGGGTCCATGGATGTGGCTGTCGAGTGCCTTGCGCATCGCGGCCAGATGCTCGAACGACGTCCCACAGCAGCCGCCAACGATCTTGGCGCCACCATCAATCGCAAGGCGTGCATAGTTGGCCATCAGATCGGGCGTGCCGGAGTAGAAGATCTCGGATCCCCGAAACTCTGGTATGCCGCAATTGCCCTTGATGACGATCGTTGCCGAAGGATTGGCTTCGCTCATGTCGAGAAGCGAGGCGAGGATATCCGATGCGCCGACGCCGCAATTGGCGCCCACCGCAACCGGCCGCGCATCCAGCCCATCGACCACGCCATGGATTTCCTTGGGTGGCAGGCCCATCATTGTCTTTCCTGCAGTGTCGAACGAGCCGGTATAAACATAGGGCAGGCCAACCTTGACGGCGGCTTCTGCTGCAGCCCGGATTTCGCCAGGCGCTGACATGGTTTCAATCCACGCCACGTCAACGCCGCCAGCCTTCAGGCCCTCCAACTGTTCCGTGAATGCCGCAACCGCATCTTCTTCGGTCAATGCGCCCAGAGGGACAAGCAGTTCGCCAGTCGGGCCAACCGAACCAGCGACGATAACTTTGCGGCCAGCCTTATCAGCGACACTGCGCGCAATTTCCGCTGCCTTCTTGTTGAGCTCAAATACGCGGTCCTGTGCATGATGCAGCTTCAGGCGATGACGCGTGCCACCGAAAGAATTGGTCAGGATGATGTCTGCGCCGGCATCGACAAACCCCTGGTGCAGCGCGGTGATCTTCTCGGGCTGAGCCTCATTCCAGAGCTCGGGTGCTTCCCCTGCTTCCAATCCGCTGGCAAAGAGATTTGTGCCGGTCGCACCGTCAGCCAAAAGAATGCCCTTTTCGGCAATGAGATCGGCGAGGGGATTTGCAGCGGTCATGGCACTTCTGTTCCTGTGGGATTAATTGAATAACGATATAAAGAAGTCCTTATGTGTGGTCAATGTTCAATTGCGACAAGGGTTGCCGCTCAAGCAACCTTGAGGGAAGAGACGAAGGCCGCAACTTCATGGGCATTCACCTTGGCCACGCGGATCAACCCGTCGAAATGCCTCTGCATGGTTAGCACGGCTTCGGTCGTATAGAGCACCAGATACATTTCGCCGACGAATATGGCGGCGCGATAGGGGCCGAAGACCGTGTAGGGAACCGAATAGCGTTCCCTTCCGTCGAACAGGTAAAGCCGGAACGATGGGTAGAGTTCGTCGAGTAGCGATGCCATGTGTTGCAACTGTTCAACGCGTGCTTTGCGGGGAAGGTCACCCCAGATGCCAGAGCCGGCTGCGAAATCCTGGACAGTCTGGAACGGCATGCAGGCTTCCATGTCGGTGCCTGGCTGGCGGTTATAGTCCAGACGGAAAGCGGTCTCGCTTATCTGCGTTGTCGGATCACGATGCACCATCGACGTCTCGTAGGCGATTACAGTCTGCGTCCGCAAGAGATCGGGAATGCGTGCAGGTACATAGCGTATCTTGGTGCCGGTTGCCTCCGCATGCCATTTTACCAAAAGTGTCTGATTGTCAAAGCCTTGCTCGATCTCGAGACTTGGCCGCAATTCGCCGGTGATGCCTTCGTCCTGACTGAGCCCAAGTAGCCAGTCGAGCGAGACCGCATGGCGCTCTGCGATGTTAAGGAGGGTCTCGACGCGGGGGAGTCTCGTGGATTGCCCCGACAGAAGCTGTGAGAGTGCAGACCGGTCGATTCCGACCGAAGCAGCGAACGACGATTGGTTCTCGCCGCTACGCACCAGCAAGCTCTTGACACGCTCCTGAAACAGGCGCGAAAGATCGCGTTTGTCCATTTTTGTACTGCTTTGTTTACTTAGTACAACATTTGCGCTATTTGGTGCGCATAATCAACACTTTCTAACTAAAATAGCGTTGCTGACAGTTCCTGACAATGAGACCATGAAAAACATGGAATCAGAAAGACATACCGACATATCAGCATCCCAGTCAGCGCGACGGCGCCTCGGCATTGAGTGGCCAACCATTGGCCTGATGACCGCCTGCTACGGACTTTGGTTCATCTCTGGATACTATCTTTATCCCAGCTTGCCCCTACTGGCATTGGCCCTCATGGCGATTGCAGTTGCGTTCCATTCGTCTCTCCAGCACGAGGTACTCCACGGCCATCCGACGCGCAACGGCGCCGTGAATGAGCTCCTGGTCTCTCTGCCAATCGGTCTTGTCTTCCCTTATCGCCGCTACAAGCATCTGCATCTGAAACATCATGCAGACGAGCGGCTGACCGATCCTTACGATGATCCGGAAAGTTACTACAAAGCGCACGGGGATTGGGAAAAGCTGCCGGCACCCGTCAAAATCCTGCTCAACTGGAACAATTCGCTGGTCGGGCGCATCGTCATCGGACCTGCCCTCATGGTCGTGGGGTTCATTGTCAGCGAGGCAAGGCTGGTGAGCGGCCGCGACAACAAGGCGAGGACGGCCTGGTTGCTGCACGCTGCGGGCTTGGCGCCGACATTTGCAATCATATGGTTCGTGTTTGGCATTCCACTATGGATCTATGCGTTGACGGCGGTTTATTGGGGCCTCTCGATCATCGCCATACGGAGTTACTGCGAGCATCAATGGTCTGAGCGCCCCGATGGCCGAACGGTTATCGTGGAAAATTCACCATTGGCGCTGATCTTCCTCAACAACAACCTGCATTTTGTCCATCACAAGAAGCCGACTGTGCCGTGGTATGATCTGCCGCAGCTCTATCGAGAGCAGCGTGAGGAATGGCAGCGCATGAATGGCGGTTATGTTTTTCGCAACTATTTCGAGATCCTGCGGGCCTATGCCTTTCGCAGGAAGCAGGACGTTATCCACCCGGTTCTCCGACGGGAGCCGGCTCCAGCACGGGCCTTCCGTCCGCGGCGCCATGGCATTAGCATGCAGGGCGGCTCCACCGTTCCGATTCCTGCCGAGCCGCCGACAGAGTAAACCTACGATATGAAATTAGTGGCGGCTTTGCCGATGTATGACTGGCCGGAACGGCGCGCTGCGGTTGATGCGCAATGGGCGGGCATGCGCGACAGGTTTCGTTTGCACGGCTACGAAGCGCCCGAATATCTGACCCGCCGCAACGCTGATCTTCCGGCGGTTCCCGGCGGTATCAGGGATGCAGCGGGTACGCTTATCGCGCCTGATCCCGCCACTCTCCCGCCTGAAGAACTTGATCTGCCGGCGCTCTGGCGTCATCCGGCGCTGTTAATCGCCCAAGCCTGTTGGGGCCCAATGGAGTTGGGCCTTGGAGCGCAGGTGCGCTTCGCGGGCCAGGACGATTATACCGGAACGGAAGGCGGCGACGGCGCGTTTTACTCCAGTGCGCTCGTCATGCGGCGAGGCGAGGGTGCGATGGTTGCACCTGCGGCCGACGGCAAGGCGAATCTGCCCGTGGCGCTGATGCGGCAGAAGCGGCTTGCCTTCAACAGTCTGGACTCAATGTCCGGTTATCTGGCGCTGCAACGCGACCTCGGGCAGACGGGTGAAACCTTGGATCTGTTCGCGAGCCTTATAAGAACTGGCGGTCATCGCGAGTCGATCAGCGCGGTTGCGGCGGGTCGCGCCGACATCGCCGCAATCGACTGCAAATCCTGGGCACTGGCCCAGCGTTATGTGGAGGCGGCGAGCGCATTGGTCGTTGTCGGTTGGACGGGCAGGCGCAAGGGCCTGCCCTTCATCTCAGCATTCGAACTACCCTCGCATCTTTTCCCCTGAGGGGTCGAATGGCGGGTCGATATTCATGCGGGCCGGGCGGCGTATGCCGAGGATCTCTACCTCGAACAGTCCATTGTTTTCATTGGATGCAAGCTCGGCCGGAACGTAGCCCTGAGCCATGGAATGGCCAACATAGTGGGCATAGCCGCCGGATGTCACCCAGCCGACAACCCGCCACTCACCTTGGACTGCCCCCTTGTCGCCCTCGAAGGAAACAACGGCACCACTTGCATCAAAGCGCGGCGCGCCGACCCCATGACCCGCCTGGACGGTCCCGTAATCCTTCGGGGTCTTCGCCCAGATCGGCTCGTCGCCCATCACGTCCGCAGCGCCTTCGCCATTGGGCACATCGATCAGGAAGGAAACGCGGCGCAGCTTCGTGCTGGTGCCGGCATCAAGCTCTGCCTTTTCCCTGGCAGCTATCTCCCGGCCGATGAAATCGTTCTTGGAGAGCTTGATAAAGCGGTCCATCGACCCTTCATATGGCCCGTAAATGGGGCGCAGTTCACGGAACCATGTGGGGAAATTCTTCTCAAGGCGCATCGAAAGGAGCGCACGCATGCCGAAGTCAACGATATCAAATTCGGCTCCTTGATCCTTAATGGCCTTGTAAACCAGACGCTGGTAGGCAGGTTCCATCCAGATCTCGTAGCCGAGATCGCCGGTGTAGGAGATGCGGTTGACCTTGCACGGCGCCCCCCCGACGGCCATTTCGCGAAAATCCATGAACCGAAACGCGGTATTGGAGACGTCCTCGTCGACAAGCTTGGCCAACAGGTCGCGCGATCTTGGGCCTGCGATCGCCAGGCCGACAAGTGTCTGGTCGAAGCGGTGGATATGGACCGAGCCGTCCTTGGGCTGCTGCTTCTGAAACCAGCGCATGTGATACCGTTGCGCTGCGGACGATCCCCAGATCAGGAATCGACCATCGCCAGCCTTGGCGATGGTAAAGTCGCCAATCAGCTTGCCATCCTCGTTCAGCATCGGGGTCAGGACCAGTCGCCCGGTCTTCGGCATGGTGTTGGTCATCAGGCGCGACAGGAAAGCCTCGGCACCGTTGCCCGTGACTTCATACTTGGCAAAATTGGCGATCTCGGTAACACCGACGCCGTTCCGCGTCGCACGTACCTCATTGCCAATATGCTCGAAGTCGTTCGACCGGTGATAGGAAACGATGTCACGCGGTTCGGTGCCTTCGGGAGCGAACCAAAGTGGAGTTTCGAGGCCCCATGAATCCCCCATGACCGCGTTCTGCGCAAGCATGGTTTCGTAGAGCGGGGTGGTCTGCTGTGGCCTCGCGGCGGGCAATTCCTCGTTGGGGAAACGGATCGAGAAGCGGCGGGAATAATTCTCTCGCACCTTGGCGTTGGTATAGCGTAACGTCGCCCATTCGCCAAAGCGTGCGACATCCATGCCCCAGACATCGAAACCGGGCTCGCCGTGCACCATCCAGTTGGAAAGGGCGAGGCCAACGCCGCCACCCTGGCTGAACCCGGCCATCACGGCACATGCCGTCCAATAATTGGTGAGGCCGGGAACAGGTCCAACGAGCGGGTTGCCGTCTGGCGCGAACGTGAACGGGCCGTTGATGATCTGCTTGATGCCAGCCTTCTCGATGCCAGGAAAATGCTTGAATCCGACTTCGAGCGAAGGGGCAATGCGGTCGATATCCGGCGCCAGCAGTTCGTGACCGAAGTCCCAGGGTGTATTGACTGGCGACCATGGCTTGGCTGCCTTCTCATAGGTGCCGAGCAATATGCCGTTGCGCTCCTGGCGAGTATAGATCTCGCCCTTGAAGTCCATAACGCCGATCAGTTCACGTCCGGTGGATTTGTTGAAATCCATGACTTCCGGTACATCCTCGGTGAGGAGATACATGTGCTCCATGGCAAGGACAGGCAACTCCAGACCAACCATGCGGCCGACTTCGCGCGCCCATAGACCGCCGCAATTGACGACGTGCTCGGCCTTCACCGTGCCTTGTTCCGTAATGACATTCCAGGTTCCATCGGATTCCTGCGTCAGTTCGACGACGCGGTTGCGCAGCGTGATTTCGGCTCCCAGTTTGCGTGCGGCCTTGGCATAGGCGTGCGTTGTACCAGACGGGTCCAGGTGCCCCTCGACCGGGTCCCACATGGCTCCGACGAAGTTTGTCTCGTCCATCAATGGAAACATTGCCTTGGCTTCAGACGGGGTGATCAGTTCGGTATCCATGCCAAGATAGCGGCCGCGCGCGTGCGCCAGACGCAGGAAATCCATTCTTTCGGGCGAATCCGCCATCATGACGCCGCCGGTCAAATGCAAGCCGCACGATTGCCCCGAGAGTTCCTCGATCTCCTTGTAGAGACTGACCGTGTAGGCCTGAAGTTTGGCGACGTTGGGATCGCCATTGAGGGTATGAAAGCCGCCAGCTGCATGCCAGGACGAGCCGGATGTCAGCTCCGAGCGCTCGATCAGCATGACGTCCGTCCAGCCGGCGCGTGCGAGATGGTAGAGCACGGAGCATCCGACAACGCCGCCGCCTATGACCACTGCTTTAACGTGCGATTTCATGCGCTTATGCCTCTTTGTCGTAAATGTGATTCAATGCGTTGAGAGTTTGATTCAACTTGTCAGAAATCGGTAGGCGCGCCGCCTTCGGCCTTGCGCCTTGCGACGAAGCCATTGATTTCTTCTTCAATCGCCGGATCGATCGCCGGTTTCTCATAGGTGGCCAGCCGTTCTTTCCAGATGCGGTTGGCGCGCTCGATCGCGGTGGGCGAGCCGGCTTCCTGCCAGGTTTCGTAGTTGCGCCAGTCGGAAATGATCGGGGCATAGAAGGCAGTCTTGTAACGGGACTGGGTGTGGGCCGTCCCAAAGAAATGGCCGCCCGGGCCGACATCGCGCATGGCGTCAAGTCCAAGCGCATCCTCGGAAAGATCGAGAGGTGTCAGGAATTCGGCCACCATCTGCAGCAGATCGAAGTCGAGAATCATCTTCTCGTAGGAGCAGCACAGGCCGCCCTCCAGCCACCCGGCCGAGTGCAACATGAAATTGCCACCGCCCTGAATGGCTCCCCACAGCGAGAATACGGATTCGTAGGCCGCCTGGGCATCCACGGTGTTGGCCGCGCAGACATTGGAGGTCCGGTACGGGATCCCATAGCGTCGGGCAAGTTGACCGCCAACCATCTGGGCTTTCATATACTCGGGAGTTCCGAAAGCTGGCGCACCGGATTTCATATCCACGTTGGAGGTGAATCCGCCATAACCGACGGGAGCGCCCTTCCTGACCATCTGGGTGAAGGAGATGCCAGCCAAGGCTTCGGCATTCTGCTGGACCAGCGCCCCTGCGATCGTCACCGGAGCCATGGCGCCAGCCAATGTGAACGGTGTGACGATGACGATCTGGCCATTGCCCGACATCTGAATGATGCCTTCCAGCATTGGGACGTCGAGCTTCAGGGGTGAATTGGTATTGATGATCGTGTAGCACGACGCTTCGTTCTGCAACTGTTCGTGGCTGACACCACGGGCGAGGCGGGCTATCTCAATTCCGTCCTGATTGCGCTCCTTGCCGAGCGAATAAATGTGAAACGGCTTGTCGGTCAGCGTAGCGAGATCGCGAATACATTCGAGGTGGCGTACCGAAGGATGGATATCGATCGGCTCCACCGGATAACCGCCTGTCGCATTGATGATATTGTGCATCTGCGCCAGTTTCAGGAAATTGCGAAAATCTGCCTGATTGCCCGAACGCCGGCCGTTGTCGGTATCAGAGCAATTGGGTGCTGATCCCATCTGGGCGAAAATGAGGTTGTTTCCGCCGAAGCGGACATTGTGCGCGGGATTACGCGCATGCAATGTGAATTCCGACGGTGCATGGCCGACATATTCGAGGATCATGTCCTTGTCGAAACGAACGCGCATCGTGCCGGGCGCGACATGGGCACCCGCCTTCTTCATGATATCGCGCGCTCCGTCATGAAGAACGTCGACGCCGATTTCCTGCAATACCTTGAGTGAGGCATTGTGGATCGATTCGAGTTCGTCATCGGAAACGATCTTCGTCGGCGCGAATGGAATATTCAGCTGGCGAGAGGGCGGCTGGTCGAAGGCCCCGCTCTCGACGCTACGCGGCCGGGATCGACCTCCACGCCGGCCATGATCGCGTGGTGACGTGTTTGTTTCGATCTCAACTGCAGGTTCGCTCATTGTCCATGCCCTTCGCCCACGCCCAGGACGGGCGATGATGCCACTATCGCTAGACCTATCCCAGGGGTGCACAGCGTGAGCGACGCCAAGCGCAAGGGAAGCGACATGCCCGGATTGGGATGGATTCATTCCTGTTTCTCGCAATGTTTGTGGTTTACCCTTGCCACGCCCGCTTTTGCGTCTGGCCATTGAATGGTTGGGAAGACGGGCGGTCGTCGAAGCGCGTCTTTTGGGTAGTGATGGTGCGATCCGAAGACCGCCCGTCCGGCGACTTTTGATCGTGCCCGTTCCGCTTGGGGGGCTTCGGCGGATCGCTTGCCCTTGCGGGAAGCTCACTGCCAACGCCCCTTAAAGTGCTCGTCCAGCACGCGCCGGTCGTAGTACCGGCAGGGGAACCCTTGGACGCAACTTCCCCGGACAGCGGGTGCGTCACCCGCCATCGGAGGCGCCGGTCCTTCTCCCACTTCGAACGGCTCCGGAAGCAGTTCCCACGGGAAGGACGGCAATGAGCATAAGCGAGGTTCGGAGGGCGTGGATAAGTTTCAGGTGATTTTTTTTGCAAAGGCGCTGTGCGTGGTTCGCCCTTCGACAAGCACAGGATGTGGAGCTCTCTGGGACTGGCCATGTCGCTGTGCGTGGTTCGACAAGCTCACCACGAGGGATGTGGGTTGTGCTACATGGACAATCGTCCTCTACGCGCCGATCGCCAATGTGAGCGGTTTCGAAGCCCTGCAGTTGCTGGCTTGTCGAACCACGCACAGCGCCAAGGCAAGCCGTTATATTGAGTTGGTAGGATGCCGGCATTGATGGCAGACCCAGGATGAGGCTAACTGAGTTTGCCAAAGCGCCAAGGCAAGCCATTATCGTGAGTTGGTGCGATACCCCCAATCTCACTTGGTGAGGGAGACTGGGAGCGCTATTCTTGCCTACTCGGCTGCGGCGCGGGAGGTCAGGTGGCTGATTGGCGTGACCATCGCCTGGATCAGGCTGTTCATGCTGATTGTCCCGGTTGGCTTGCCATTGTCGTCGACGACCGTGGCGTATTGCTGGTTGGCATCGGTCATCGTCTTGGCCGCATCTTCGAGAATCGTGCCGGACCTGACGGTGACGCCGCCAGTGGCGGCCGGGGCGCCCGAATGGGTGGCGATGGTGTCAACCATGATGACGCGGCCGCGGTTCACTTCCTTGACGAAGCTCGAAATATATTCATCCGCCGGCTTCAGGACGATATCCTGGCCGGTCCCCTGCTGGACGACTTCACCATCGCGCAGGATTGCGATGCGGTCGCCAAGCCGGAGTGCTTCATCGAGGTCATGGGTTATGAAAACGATCGTCTTCTTGATTTCCTTCTGAAGGTCGAGAAGGACCGTCTGCATGTCCATGCGAATGAGTGGGTCGAGCGCGGAGAACGCTTCGTCCATCAGCAGGATCGGGGCGTCATTGGTGAGCGCGCGCGCCAGCCCGACGCGCTGTTGCATGCCGCCCGAGAGCTGGTTGGGGTAGTGACCCTCGAAGCCTTTCAGTCCGACCCGTTCAATCCAGCGTCTTGCCTGTTCTTCCTGTTTCTCACGCGACAGGCCCTGTATCTCGAGGCCATAAACGGTGTTGTCGAGCACGGTGCGGTGGGGAAGGAGGGCAAACTTCTGGAACACCATCGCCGTTTTATGCCGGCGGAACTGGCGCAGATCGTTCTGGTTCATCTTGCAAACGTCTGCCTGGTCTACGATGACCTCGCCTGCCGTGGGGTCGATGAGCCGGTTGATGTGGCGGATCAGCGTGGATTTGCCTGAACCCGAAAGGCCCATGACTACCTGTATGCAACCGGCCGGCATGTCGATGTTGATGTCGCGCAGGCCAAGGACGTGGCCATGTTGTTCGTTCAACTCTGTCTTGGACATGCCTTTCTTGACGGCGTCGACATAGGCAGAAGGTCTCTGGCCAAAGATCTTGTAGAGATTCTTGATCTTGATGCCCGCGCCTTGAATGTTGCGATCAGCCATGGACGACCTCCTGATGCTTCTGAAGACGCTTGCCATAGGCCTGACTAACGCGGTCGAAGATGATGGCAATGCCGACAATGGCAAGGCCGTTGAAAAGTCCGAGGGAGAAGAATTGCCCGTTGACGGAGCGCAGAACCGGCTGGCCCAAGCCCTGCACGCCGATCATCGACGCGATGACAACCATGGCAAGCGCCATCATGATGGTCTGGTTGATACCCGCCATGATGGTCGGAAGGGCGAGGGGTATCTGGACGTTCTTGAGACGCTGCCAGCTCGAAGAGCCGAATGCATCGGCGGCTTCGAGGACATCCTTGTCGACCAGCCTGATGCCAAGATTGGTGAGGCGGATCATCGGCGGAATGGCATAGATCACCACGGCGATGAGCCCCGGCACCTTGCCGATGCCGAGCAGCATGACGACAGGGATGAGATACACGAAACTCGGCATGGTCTGCATGACGTCAAGAATGGGGTTGACCATGCGCTGGAAACTGTCCGAACGCGCCATGACGATACCGATCGGAATGCCGATAACGATGGAGACAACCGTTCCCACGAAGATCATCGCGATCGTCTTCATGGCATCGCTCCACATGTCGAAGTAACCGATAAGGAGCAGCGTGAGAATTGTTCCGCCGACGATCTTCCAGTTGCGGCTGGCGATCCATGCGATGCCGCCGATGAGAACGATCATGATCGGCCATGGCGTCACGGTCATGAACCGCTCAGCCTGGATCAGGAAGTATTGCAGTGGTTCGAAAAAGGATTCGATGACATCGCCATATTGACGGGTGAAGGCCTTGAACCCTTCATCCATGGTCTTTTTCAGGTTGCGCAGCGTGTCGTCATTCATATTCGGGAATGAGTAGAACCAGTCCATTTGTCGGTACCCTTCTATGGTCATCCCCAGCGCTACGCCCTTGAATGACTGAAGCGGTCGAACGCAGCGGCGTTCAACCTGTCGAGAGTGGGATGCGGCGAAGCAGGGCTCCGCCGCATCTGACAATTATTGTATTGCTGCTTTGACTTTTTCTGCAGCTTCCGGCGAAACCCACTTGGTCCAGACTGCCTCATTGTTCTTGAGGTAGTACTTGGCGCCATCTTCGCCCGTCGCCTGGTTGTCAACCATCCAGGCCAGCAGCTTGTTGAATTCTTCAGTCGAAAGCTGCCGCTTTTTCAGATAGTCGAACGCTGGACCCGAGGAGTCGGCGAACTTCTTGGTTACAACAGTGTAAATATCGGAGATCGCCCAGCCATTGGGCTTGGGGTCGGGGCAATCGGCGACGACAGTGCATCGCTTCCACTCCGCCTCGTCAAACGGTACGCCATTGTCCAGCTTGACCATGGGATACTTGCCGAGGATGGCGGTTGGGCCCCAATAGTAGCCCATCCAAGGCTCTTTGCGTTCGTAAGCCTTTGCAATCGAACCATCGAGGCCTGCCGCCGAACCGGTGTCGACGAGTGTGAAACCATTCTTTTCGCCTTCAAAGGCCTTGAAGAAATTGGTCGTCGTTATCTGGCAGGCCCAACCCGACGGGCAATTGTACACTGCGCCCTTCTTTGGATCCTCTGGCGAGGGGAACAGTTCCGGGTGCTTCATGGCATCTGCGATCGTCTTGATATCGGGATGCTCATCGGCGAAATATTTGGGGATCCACCAGCTTTCCGTCCCACCCTCGGTAATCGCGGGTGCTGCGTAGACGAGCTTGTTTTCCTTGACCGCCTTTTCAAGCTGGTCGCGAACGGTGTTGAGCCAGCCCTCCGGTGCGATGTCCGGCTGACCTTTTTCGATCATCGACGTAAATGTCGGGACAGTGTCGCCAGCCACAAGCTCGGCGTCGCAGCCATAACCTTCAGCAAGGATCAGCCTGTCCAGATTGGCCAGGGCTTCAGCCGAAGGCCAGTTCATGTTGGCGATTGTAACGGTGCCGCATTCCTGTGCCGATGCCGATCCGGCATAGCCGAAAAGACCAGCGGCTAAGATAGTTGAAGCGAGCAGCTTCTTCATGTGCTTTATCTCCCACTCATTTGACAGTTCACCCGAATACGAATTCTAACTTGGTACTGCCTTACCCAGTTGTTCGCTTGTGTGCCATTTGGCATCCTTATTCCGTCAGAATGCAATGGTTTCATCGAATAAATGCGGTATATCGCGACAACGCCTATCGATATAACGACGCAAGTAAAACGAACAGGTTGCCAGATGGTTCATAGCTCATGCGGCATGGTAACAAAGGAATGAACGAAAGATCAATGCTTTAGGCAACCTTGCTTGACAAACGGTTTGACCTGCCCCGCAACCTGCCTAATTGTTACAGTTGAACATTCCTCCATTGATCAAAGGCATCCCCCATGAGAACGGCCAGGAAAAAGCAACGCCACATTGCCGACGCACAATTGGCCGCCATGGTCATCGCCATGCGGCTTCCGGTGATGGCCATGGAGAGCTTGACCGACAAGACAAGGGGGCCGGAAACCAGTCGCGCGGTGTCCGAAAAGGTTGCTGCAGCCGTGGATGGTGCAGTGTCGGCGCAACTGTCCGTCATGAACTCGGCAGCGACTTTCTGGCTGGACGTGATGAGCGGAAAATCGCCAGCGTCCCTGATCAACGCAGCTGTCAATAAAGCGACAGATGCGGCGCTGAAGCCTGGGAGAAAAACCCTGCGCGCGAATTACAAACGTCTGGTGCCAGGTGCATAAAGGCCTTTTCCGTAAGCGTCATCGTTGATTTGAAGACGGAATTTCCAAGATTGCCGGGCCCGCAAGGCCCAGTCCATCGATTTCGGCATACCACCCATGCAAATATGCAGGGTCCGGTACTGTAAATGCGACATGCCATGGCGAATTTTTATGATCAAACTTTAGGCAGAAAGCGCATTTGAGCAGCAACAACGTTTTCTCTCTTCGAGGTGCAGAAATGCTCTATATTTTCAACCGCAACGACCGCGTTCACATTTCCTGGAATGCCACCGAAAAGCGCAATGCATCTTCCAGCAATGCAAAAAGCGGCATCGCCTCCGCGCTTTCGTTCATCTGGACGCGTTCGGCCGGCTAAGACCGCCAACGCGACGTCGGATTTTTTGAAACCGCTGCCGGCAATGGCGGCGGTTTTTCTTCGTCTGTCTGATGAGCATCGGCAAAATCAAAAAACCGCCCTGTCCCGGGGAGCAGCGCGGTCTTTTGCCAATATACGCATGGCTTCCTGCCGAACGTTACGCGGGCAGAAGAACAGCTCCGGTACGCAGTACCTGATCCGGAGCGGGAAGCAGAGGCATCTGCTTACCTGTAAAGTTTTAACCGGACATCGTTACCGCGAGGTTATCGAGAGCTTAAGCAAATCTAAATTCGGCAGTTTTTCAGAATTTTCTTGAAGAGTTCAGTCCTGCCGTTTTGAATCACGCAAATAGTTGATGATGCCGGAAAAGTCCGAGGCCTCGTGACCAGCCGCGCCGAACTGGCCGTAGATTGCTTCGGCATGGGCACCGAGCGGAGTCGCTGCGCCAACACTCCTGGCGGCTTCCTGCGACAGTCGGAGATCTTTCAGCATGAGTGCCGCCGCAAAGCCAGGCTTGTAGTCATTGTTGGCGGGGGAGGTAGGGACTGGACCCGGAACCGGGCAGTAGGTGGTCAGCGACCAGCATTGGCCCGACGAGGTTGAAGCGACGTCGAACAGTGACTGGTGCGACAGGCCGAGCTTTTCCGCCAGAGTGAAAGCTTCACTGACGCCAATCATCGAGATCCCAAGGATCATGTTGTTGCAGATCTTGGCAGCCTGACCATTGCCGGCCTTGCCGCAATGCACGATACGACCGGCCATGGGCATGAGGATTGGTTCGGCACTGGCAAACGCATCGGCACTGCCGCCTACCATGAAGGTGAGCGTGCCCGCCGCGGCGCCGCCGATACCGCCAGACACCGGCGCGTCGACAGCCTTGAGGCCGTTCGCTTCGGCGATTTCATGGGCCTTGCGGGCGGAGTCGACGTCGATTGTCGAGGAATCGATGAAAAGCGTGCCGTGTTTCGCAACCTTGGCGACGGCTTCATAGACGGACAGTACATGCTTTCCCGCCGGCAGCATCGTTATAACGACATCCGCCTTTGCAACTGCCGCCTCGGCATTGGCCATGATCGTCACACCGTTGCCTTCGGCCACACTCAGGTTCTCGGGCAAGAGATCGAAGCCGAGGACCGTGTGGCCTGCCTTGACCAGATTGGCGGCCATAGGATTGCCCATATGGCCAAGACCGATAAAAGCGACAGTTGTCATCGCAATGTTTCTCCTGTTTCAGCGGCCCGTCATGTGGCGCGCGATAATGACCCGCATGATTTCATTCGTGCCTTCCAGAATCTGGTGAACACGCAGGTCGCGTACTAATTTTTCGACACCGTAATCGTGCAGGTAGCCATAACCGCCATGGATCTGCAGCGCCTGATTGGCGACGTCGAACCCGACATCCGTGACGAAGCGCTTGGCCATCGCCGACCATTTCGAGGCGTCATGCGTCTTGCGGTCGAGTTTCGAGGCTGCAGTATAAAGCAGCACGCGGGCCGCGCTCAATTCCGTCTCCATGTCGGCCAGCTTGAACTGCAGCGCCTGGAACTGGTTGATCGCTTTGCCGAATGCCTTGCGTTCAGAGGCATAAGCCACCGCCTTGTCGAGTGCTGACTGGGCGCCGCCCAGCGAGCACGCGGCGATGTTGAGGCGCCCGCCATCGAGCCCGCCCATGGCGATACGAAAGCCGTCACCTTCCTCACCAAGCCGGTTTTCGACCGGAACCCGGCAGTTCTCAAAAATGACTTGCCTCGTCGACTGGGCGTTCCAGCCCATCTTGTGCTCATTGGCGCCGAATACCAGGCCGGGCGCATCTTTGGGTATGACGAGCGCGGATATCCCCTTGGGACCATCCTCGCCTGTGCGAACCATCGTTACATAAATATCGGAATCGCCAGCTCCGGAAATGAACTGCTTGGCACCGTTCAGCACGTAGTGATCGCCGTCACGGACCGCGCGTGTCTTCAGCGCTGCCGCATCGGATCCGGAATTGGGCTCGGTCAGACAGTAGCTCGCCAGCCATTCCATGGATGTCAGGCGCGGTATGAAACGTTGGCGCTGCTCTTCATTGCCGAAGAGGTCGATCATCCAGGTGCCCATGTTGTGTATGGATATGAAAGCGGAGAACGCCGGACAGGCGGCTGACAGCGCCTCGAAGATCAGCACCGCATCCAACCGTTTCAGGCCGGAGCCGCCCACATCTTCACGGACATAGATGCCACCCATGCCGAGCGGACCTGTCTCGCGAATGACATCTGCCGGAAAATGCTTGTCGCGATCCCATGCAAGCGCATTGGGCGCCACGCGATCAGCGGCGAACGCGCGGGCCATGTCCTGGATAGCCAGTTGCTCCTCGTTAAGCTCGAACTGGCCAGCCGTCGAATCCACGCTGCTGTCCATTGTCACCTCCCTACATTTCTTATTGCCTGTCACTCTATCCCAAGCTTCCCGGTGCGCAACGTCTTCGGTGGGGCTAGGAAGAGAAAGACATATCCGCTACTCAAAGCCCATGACGCACGCAATCATGTTGCAGGGAACCGGCTCAGATGTTGGGAAATCCGTCCTGGTGGCCGGATTGTGCCGGCTTGCCCGCAATCGCGGGCTGACGGTTCGTCCGTTCAAGCCGCAGAACATGTCGAACAATGCCGCTGTCAGCGACGATGGCGGCGAGATCGGCAGGGCACAATGGCTGCAGGCACTTGCTTGCGGTGTCCCCTCGTCGGTCCACATGAATCCGGTACTGCTGAAGCCGCAGTCGGAAACCGGCAGCCAGATCATTGTCCAAGGCAAGGTCTGGGGACAGGCCAAAGGTCGAGACTACCAGAAATTCAAGGCGCAGCTTCTCGATGCCGTCATGGCGTCCTGGGAGATCGTGCGTGATGGGGCCGACCTTGTCATTGTCGAGGGAGCCGGCTCACCTGCCGAGATCAACCTGCGCGCCGGTGACATTGCCAATATGGGTTTTGCCACCCGTGCGAACGTACCGGTGGTGCTCGTCGGAGACATTGACCGGGGTGGGGTAATCGCGTCGATCGTCGGGACGCATGCTATCCTGCAGCCGGAAGACCGGGAGATGATAAAGGGCTACATCATCAACAAGTTTCGTGGCGACATTTCGCTTTTTGATGATGGCCTGCGTTCGATAACACGATTTACCGGCTGGCCATCCTTTGGAGTGGTTCCCTGGCTGAAGGACGCATCCCGCCTTCCGGCAGAGGATTCCGTTGTCCTGGAGCGGTTGGTCAAGGGCGGCGGGCGACCCCTGAAAATCGCTGTTCCTGTCCTCGACCGCATTGCCAATTTCGACGATTTCGATCCGCTCATGGCAGAACCGGAAGTGGATGTCGTCATGATTCGAAGTGGCGAAAGCCTACCGGCCGATGCGGGGCTCGTGATCATTCCAGGGTCGAAATCGACAATCGCCGATCTCTTGCGCTTCAGGGAAAATGGCTGGGATCGCGATCTCGAAATCCACCGCCGCCGGGGTGGGCATATCATCGGCATCTGCGGGGGATATCAGATGCTCGGCCGAACGGTGCGCGACCCCGACGGCATCGAGGGTAGTGTCACCGAGATCGATGGCCTCGGACATCTCGATATCGACACTGTGATGGAGCCGGAGAAAACCGTCCGCAACGTCGAGGCACATTCGCTGCAATTCGACGTGCCGTTGCAGGGATACGAAATTCATCTCGGCCGAACGACCGGACCCGATTGCCTGCGGCCAACCGTGCGCATCAATGGCGCGGCGGACGGCGCGATGTCCGAAGACCGGAAAGTTTTCGGTACTTATATGCATGGGTTGTTTGGCGCGGATGCATTTCGGACGGCATTGCTACGTTCCATGGGAATCACCGCTGACGCTTACAACTATAATGCAGGGGTTGAAACGGCACTCGATTCCATAGCCTGTCAACTGTCCGAGGTACTGGATACTGAGGCACTGTTTGCGATCAAAACACAGGGATGACGCGACCGCAGCGCTTGATGTCGCAGTTTCGTTTGACATTCCTGGCGCTTGATGAATAACGTCAATTCATGATTGGTTCCCGAACCGGCCAAAGGCCAGGGATCAAAAGGGAATGCGACGGCCGTACCCAACAGGGCGGCTTAACCGCAGCCGACCCCGCGACTGTAGAGCGGCGAGGGTCAATGTCAGTGCCAGAAGCGAAAGCGGATGGCAGCCACTGGGAAACCGGGAAGGCGGCATTGACCTTGCGACCCGCGAGCCAGGAGACCTGCCAATCATAGGGTAATAGTGCCCAGAACCGAAGGGGATCGTCCCTTCTGGCCCTGCACGGAGGTTGTTATGGCTGCTGCTCGTACTTCGACTACGATTTCTCTTCCGCTCGCATCGCGTCTGACCACGGCGGTGTTTTCACTTATGCTTGGGGTGTTCATCATTTACGGTGTCGGACTTTCACATTCCGAAACACTGCATGACACAGCACATGACACCCGCCATTCATACGGATTCCCTTGCCATTAAGGCTGGACAGGCTGAACAATCCGATTCAGCCTTCAGCGCTTAAGCATTGAAAAATCAAGATTTGTTTGCCCGGGACGTCATTGGCGTACCCGGCGGTTTGCATTAGGGATTGGGAGCAGATCTCATGTTGGTCAAATATCTCCTGGCTACAATCGTAGCTGGATTGTTTGCTGGTATCCTGTTGACACCGGCGATGTACGTGCGGAACGTTCCGCTTATTCTCCATGCCGAAGAGTACGAGGATGCCGGCGGTCACGAACATAGCCATGACGCTGCAGCGCCAGCGGCCGCAGCAGCGGAAAGCGCGGCGGTCGCGCCGCATACCCACGAGGAAGAGGCAGGACCAGAACTGCCGTTTGGACGGCTCGGCAATACATTGCTGATCAATCTGGTAGCCGGCGCCGGCTTTGCACTCGTGACGGGAGCGGCTGCGCTTCTCCTCGGCCGCAGGATTACCCTGCAGAACGGTATTTACTGGGGTCTCGCCGGGTTCTTCATCTTCAATTTCGCACCAGCCTTCAGTCTTGCTCCGGAGTTGCCGGCCATGCCTGCAGCTGATCTTGCCGCCCGGCAGGCCTGGTGGTTGATCACTGTCCTTCTTACTGCGGGCGGTGTCTATTTCATCGTGCTTCGCGAGGAGATTTGGGCCAAAATCCTGGGCGTTGTGCTGATCGTCGCGCCGCACATTTACGGTGCGCCCGAAGTTGAGGACCTTGCTTCTCCGGTTCCGCCGACACTGGCTTCAGAGTTTGCCGTGTCGACTCTCGCGACCAATCTGTTCTTCTGGGTTGTGCTAGGAACGGCACTTGGCTGGGCCATTCAACACTATGCGGCATCGGAGCTTGACGGTTGATGCCGATCCTGGAGCGCGGAGCAACGCTTGTTCTGGGCGGCGCGCGTTCCGGAAAATCCTCCTTTGCCGAGGGCCTGATCGATGCATCCAGCCTGGATGCAGTCTATCTTGCCACCGGCAGGGCATGGGATGACGAAATGTCCGAGAGGATCGGGCTACACAAAGCGCGACGAGGTCCGAACTGGACAACAATCGAGGAACCTATCGATCTTGCTGGCGTCCTGGAGAGAGAATGTCGCGACGAGAAGGCGGTCCTCGTCGACTGCCTTACTCTATGGCTCACCAATCTGATGATGGATGGGCGAGATATAGAAGAAGAGACGGCCAGGCTCGTCGGCATGCTGCCTCGCCTTGGGGGCGTTGTCGTTCTTGTGTCAAATGAGGTGGGCCTCGGTATCGTACCGGAGAACCACATGGCGCGTGCGTTTCGCGACCACGCGGGACGCCTCCATCAAGCCGTGGCGCAGGCCGCGGCAACAGTCTATTTCGTGGCGGCTGGATTGCCGCTCAAAATGAAGGGATGAATGAAATGCAGGATCAAAAGATGCTCGACGGAAAGAAAATTCCGGCGACGGTGATCACCGGCTTTCTCGGCTCGGGCAAGACGACGATGATCCGCAACCTGCTGGAGAATGCCAATGGCAAGCGTATCGCACTGATCATCAATGAGTTCGGCGATCTTGGCGTAGACGGCGGCCTGCTAAAGGGTTGCGGTATCGAGGCCTGCCGCGATGAAGATGTGATAGAGCTCAACAATGGCTGCATCTGTTGCACTGTGGCCGACGATTTCATCCCGACCATGACGAAATTGCTCGACCGTCCCGATCGTCCGGATCATATCGTGATCGAGACATCAGGTCTTGCCTTGCCGCAACCACTGGTGGCGGCTTTCAACTGGCCGGAAATTAGGACGCAGGTGACGGTTGATGGTGTGGTCACAGTTATCGATGCCGCCGCTGTGTCGGAGGGTCGCTTCGCCGACGACCACGACAAGGTTGATGCGCAGCGCGTAAAGGATGAGTCGCTCGATCACGACAGCCCGCTCGAGGAGCTTTTTGAAGACCAGATCCGAGCGGCCGACCTGATCGTCCTCAACAAGACCGATTTGATCAGCGGAGATCAACTTGACGGTGTAAAGGGTGATGTCCAGAGCCGGTCGTCGCGCACGCTCAACATGGTTCCGGCGAGTTTCGGCAAGCTGAGCAACCAGTTGCTGCTGGGCCTCGGCGTAGGCACGGAAGAAGATATCGCAAACCGCAAGTCGCACCATGAGATGGAGCACGAAGCAGGGGAGGAACACGATCACGATGAGTTCGAAAGCTTCGTGGTCGGCCTCGGTCCGATAGCGGAACCGAAGTCCTTCGTCGAGAAGCTCAAGAACGTCATTGCAGAGCACGATGTCTTGCGTCTGAAGGGCTTCGTCGATGTTCCGGGCAAGCCCATGCGTCTCGTGGTACAGGCGGTAGGATCAAGGATCGAACATTATTTCGATCGCAGCTGGCATCCCGAGGAAAAGCGCCAGACGCGTCTGGTGGTGATCGGTCTCCACGATATCGATACCGCGGCGATAGAGACAGCCATGAATGCCGCAGCGGCATAGCAGCAGGTTAGTTCAATGCATCTCCTTCTCGCTCAGAAAGGCACCATAGCCGAAGGCACGGAGGCGATCGATCTCGGCCAGACGCCGGGGGACGTGCTATTTCTCTCCGCTGCCGATACGGAACTGGCAAGTCTCGCTTCCGCACAGCGGCAGGGGACTGGAGAGGCGTCCTTGCGCCTTGCCAATATGATGGCACTGTCGCATCCGATGTCGGTCGATGCCTATGTGGAGCGAACCGCACGCCATGCCCGCCTGATCGTCGTCCGTGTCATTGGCGGCGAGAGCTATTGGCCCTATGGCCTGGAGGCATTGCACGCCTGTGCCGTCAATAATCATGTCCAATTGGCCGTGCTCCCTGGCGACGACAAGCCTGATCCCGGACTCGACCGCTTTTCGACGATCCCGCGCCAGGATCGGGACGCACTGTGGCACTACCTTCTTGAAGGTGGTGCTCATAACGCCCAGCGATTTCTGGGCTATTGCGCCGCATTGATCCATGGCGGGGACAAGCCGCAAGAAGCAGCCCCCTTGCTGAAGGCCGGCTTGTGGTGGCCGGGAAATATGGCGCCGTCGCTCTCCGAAATGCACGATCACTGGCAGGAAGGTGCGCCGGTGGCTGCCATATGCTTTTACCGGGCGCTGGTGCAGAGCGGCCAGACACAGCCCGTGGGGGCATTGATCAAAGCATTGAAGGCCAAGGGATTGAACCCGCTCCCGGTCTTCGTATCAAGCTTGAAGGATCCCGTTTCGGTGGCAACGCTGGAGGCAATCTTCGGTGACGCACCGCCTGCCGTCGTTCTCAATGCCACGGGGTTCGCAGTGTCAGCTCCGGGGGCGGCGCGCAAAGCCACCGTGCTGGAGCACGACGGTGCCATCGTCCTGCAGGTTATCTTCTCCGGCTCCAGTGTTGACCAGTGGCAAAGCTCGGACCAGGGCCTTACGGCGCGCGACCTGGCCATGAACGTGGCACTGCCGGAAGTGGATGGTCGGGTGCTGTCGCGCGCCGTGTCCTTCAAATCGGCACGGCAATATGATGAGGCGGTCGAGTCCAACATCGTGACGCATGAGCCGCGACCCGATCGGGTTGAGTTCGTCGCTTCACTGGCCGCGAATTGGGCACGGCTTCGCGCCACGACGCCCGAGGGCCGACGCATCGCCCTCATCATGGCCAACTATCCCAATCGGGATGGACGCCTCGGCAATGGCGTCGGGCTCGATACTCCTGCCGGAACGTGGCATGTGCTGAACACGATGCGGGAGCATGGCTATGCGGTCGCCAATGTGCCGCCCGATGGCGATGCCTTGATCAACCATATGATGGCGGGGCCGACCAACGCTGCAGGTGATGGGCGGGAAGTTCGTGAAACGATTTCCTTGAATCAATACAACAGCTTCTTCCAGGCGCTTCCTGAGGTGATTCAACGGGCGGTGAAGGAGCGATGGGGCGCTCCGGAGGCCGACCCGTTCTTTGCAGACGCGATGCAGGCCTTTGCGGTGCCGCTTGCGCGTTTTGGTGAAACGCTCGTCGGTATCCAGCCGGCTCGGGGCTATAACATCGATCCGAAGGACAGCTACCACTCGCCGGATCTCGTCCCGCCCCATGGCTACTTCGCCTTTTACGCTTACTTGCGTGAAGTCTACGATGCCCACGCCATCGTCCATGTCGGCAAGCATGGCAATCTTGAATGGCTGCCGGGAAAATCCCTGGCTCTTTCGGAAAACTGCTATCCGGAGGCGGTCCTCGGTCCGGTCCCGCATGTCTATCCGTTCATCGTCAACGATCCCGGCGAGGGCACCCAGGCCAAGCGCCGGTCGTCGGCGGTGATCATCGACCATCTGACCCCACCGCTTACCCGGGCGGAGAGCTACGGCCCGCTGAAGGATCTCGAAGCGCTGGTAGACGAATATTACGAGGCCTCCGGTGTCGATCCCCGCAGACTCGTTCGCCTGAAGGTGCAGATACTTGATCTGGTTCGCGACATCGGTCTCGACCATGATGCGGGCATTCATGACCACGATCCTGACGATCTTGCCCTGCAAAAACTCGACGCTTATCTGTGCGATCTGAAGGAGATGCAGATCCGCGATGGTCTGCATGTTTTCGGGCGTTCGCCAGAGGGACGTCTGCTGACCGATCTCGTGGTGGCCCTTGCCCGCGTACCGCGCGGTTCGGGACATGGCGCCGATCAAAGCCTGCAGCGCGCCATTGCCCTCGACCTCGACCTTGCCGGCTTTGACCCGCTCGACTGCGATATGGCTGCGCCATGGGTTGGTGCATGTCCGGAGATCCTGCAAGCTGTCTCCGATGCTCCCTGGCGCATTGCCGGCGACACGGTGGAACGTATCGAGCTGCTGGCGGCCAAGCTGGTGGCGGGTGAAACCTCATGTCCACCCGATTGGCAAAGTACCGGGGTGGTGCTTGAGGGGATCGAGACTAACCTTCGTCCGGCGGTTACCGTGTGCGGCGACGCGGAGATCAACGCACTGTTGAGAGCCCTGGACGGCCGCTTCATTGTGCCCGGACCATCCGGTGCGCCAACCCGCGGCCGCCCCGATGTCTTGCCAACCGGCCGGAATTTCTTTTCGGTCGACAGTCGCGCCGTGCCAACGCCAGCAGCGTGGGAACTCGGCCAGAAATCCGCCGAACTCTTGATCCGCCGTTATACGCAGGACCATGGAGAATGGCCCACGTCGTTCGGCCTCACGGCATGGGGCACATCAAACATGCGGACCGGCGGTGATGATATCGCGCAGGCGCTGGCGCTGATTGGGGTCAAACCGGTATGGGACATGGCATCCCGCCGTGTGACCGGCTACGAAATCATCCCGACCGCATTGCTCGGCCGACCACGCGTCGACGTCACTTTGCGCATCTCCGGCTTCTTCCGCGATGCCTTTCCCGACCAGATTGCACTTTTCGATACGGCGGTGCGTGCGGTAGGCGCGCTGGACGAGGATGAAAGTGACAACCCAATCGCCGCTCGCATGCGCAACGAACAGATGCGACTCGTTGCGGAAGGCAGCGATGAAAAGCTGGCGAGGCAGCGTGCTGGTTTTCGCGTCTTCGGTTCAAAACCCGGGGCGTATGGTGCTGGATTGCAGGCCTTGATCGACGAAAAGGACTGGGCGAAGCGCGATGATCTGGCAGAGGCCTGGCTGGTCTGGGGTGGCTATGCCTATGGCGCCGGGGAAGATGGTACTGCAGAGCGCGGCTTGCTCCAGGAAAGGCTCCGGACGGTGGAGGCGGTCGTACAGAACCAGGACAATCGGGAGCACGACCTTCTGGATTCCGACGATTACTATCAGTTTGAAGGGGGCATGTCGGCTGCAGTGGAATTGATGTCAGGCGAGCAACCGGTAATCTATCACAACGATCATTCGCGCCCGGAAAAGCCAGTCATCCGTACCCTTCAGGAAGAGATTGCACGCACTGTGCGTGGTCGCGTCACCAATCCGAAATGGATCGCTGGCGTCATGCGCCACGGCTACAAGGGAGCGTTCGAGATGGCAGCAACCGTCGATTACCTCTTCGCGTTCGCTGCCACCACGGGCGCTGTCGGTGACCATCATTTCGAAGGTGTCTATCAGGCATTTCTGGTGGACGAGGATGTGCGAGACTTCCTCAAGGATAAGAACCCTCATGCTTTGCGTGACATAGCGCAAAAGCTGGAAGAGGCAGTGACGCGGGGCTTCTGGACACCGAAATCCAATTCCGCGCGCTACGAACTCAGCAGCCTCGCTGCCTGACAATTTCATTTGGAAGGAGACGCCAAGTGGCTGAAAAATCGCAAAAACTGCAAAACCTGACCGAAGAGGAAATAAACGAGCGCCACGCCGACAAGATGCGCAAGAAGAAGGCGGTGCGCGACAAGATCCTGGCCACCAAGACAGATGAAAAAGGCCTCGTGATTGTCAATACGGGCAAGGGCAAGGGCAAGTCCACTGCCGGGTTTGGCGTGGTGTTTCGCGCGCTTGGGCATGGCATGAAGATAGGCGTCGTGCAATTCGTCAAAGGCTCGTGGGATACGGGCGAGCGGTGGGTGCTTGAGAAATTTCCCGAGCAGGTCACCATCTCCGCGATGGGTGAAGGCTTTACCTGGGAAACGCAGGACCGGGCTCGCGATATCGCGATGGCGCGTAGCGCCTGGGAGCAGGCCAAAGCGATGATCCTCGACGATGAAACCGAGCTGGTCCTTTGCGATGAACTGAATATCGCCTTGCGCTATGACTATCTGCCCGTGGACGAAATCATAGAGGTACTGAAACAGAAGCCGCACATGAAGCATGTGATCATCACTGGCCGCAATGCCAAGGATGAGCTTGTCGAGTTTGCGGATCTCGTCACCGAGATGGAACTGATCAAGCATCCATTCCGCTCAGGCATCAAGGCGCAGAAGGGAATTGAATTCTGATGACCGAAAGCTGGCAATTCTGGGCAGTCGTTTCTGCCCTGTTCGCGGCCCTGACCGCGATCTTTGCCAAAGTGGGCATCGAGAACATCAATTCGGATTTTGCCACGCTCATTCGCACATTCGTCATTATCGGGGCGCTCTGCCTGTTCCTGACAATCAGCGGCCAGTGGCAGGGATTGTCTACAATCTCAGCCAAGACGTGGACGTTTCTCATTCTCTCAGGGTTGGCAACCGGTGCGTCCTGGCTGGCTTATTTCCGTGCTCTCAAGATTGGCGACGCGGCCCGCGTCGCCCCGATCGACAAGCTTTCCATCGTCCTGGTGGCAGTCTTCGGCGTTGCTTTTCTTGGCGAGAAGCTATCCGGGCTCAACTGGCTCGGTGTCCTGCTGATTGCGGGTGGCGTGGTCCTGTACGAAAATTTAGAGTGTAGGCTTTCAAGACGAACTGTTGCCAATAAGTTCTGCGAGCCACGTCCCCAGGGGATTGTCCGAGTAAAGCAGCTTGGTAGCCAGCGCCAGGCAAACCACTATCAACAACGGCTTGATGATCTTCGCGCCTGATTTCATTGCCAGTCCGGCACCTACACGTGCGCCGGCGAATTGTGCCAGGCCCATGAGCAAGCCGACCTTCCAGTTGATGACGCCGAGAACGGCAAATGTAGCAAAGCCACCGAGATTGGAGGCGAAGTTCAAAAGCTTGGTATGGGCCGTCGCCTTGAGCAGGCCGTATCCGGCCAGCGAGACAAAACTCAGCATGAAGAACGAACCGGTACCCGGACCGAAAAGTCCATCATAGAAACCAATAAGCGGAACAATCGTAACGCCGAACAGGAAGGGTGTGATGCGCCGGGCGCGGTCCAGATCATCCATATTGGGTTTGAGCGCGAAATAGATGGCGATGGCAATCAACAGGAGGGGCAGGAACGCTCGCAGCACGTCGCCCGGCAGCAAGCCTGCCAACAATGCGCCGCAAGCTCCGCCGAGCGCCGACATCAATGCCGAGGGCAGTTGCGCCTTGAGGTGTACATGCCCTTTCTGGGCATAGGCAATTGTTGCAGAAGCGGAACCGAACAATGACTGCAGCTTGTTCGTTCCAAGTGATTCAACCGGCGAAAAGCCGGCCAGCAGCAGTGCCGGAACGGTTACAAGACCTCCGCCTCCTGCAATGGAGTCTATGAATCCTGCGACGAAGGCAGCAAAAATCAGAAGTAGGGGGATGTTCTCGAAGAAGGCGGACATGGTGATGGACACTCAGTGAAACGCCGCGGACCATAGTCAAATTTTCGCGATTGGCGAGTGGTTTCGGGCCTCCGACAACCGCTGGATACGAATAGCAGGCTAGTGTGTTGTTTCGGCACTTGAATTCGATGCCCTGCGCTGCAATCAATCATCTCATGATAGTTGGGGGTACAATGAGCGAAAGCATTATTGATCGGATTACCGCTTATCTCGGCACCAAGAGCGCTGTGCAGAAAGTTGCCGATGATCCGGTACTCACAGCCGAACTCCTGCTGTTGCTGCACGTTGCATTGGCCGACGGGAAAACCGATGAAACGGAATACGCTGCAATACTGGGAATTGCTGCCAGCGATTTCGGCATTCCGGCTGACGAGTTTTCCGAGGTAGCCGAATATCTCAAGGATTTCGGCTACGAGACCACGAGCAAACAGGCTGCGCTTGCCTTTGCAGACGTCCCGTTCGATCGCAAGGTTCAGCTGCTGCGCCACCTTCTGCTGATTGCCAATGCCGACAATGACCTTGATCCCAAAGAGGCCAATCTGATCCGCATGACGGCGAAGCTCCTGGGCGTGACACCTGAAGAATTACACAAGAAGCATTGATGGCCGAGCCGATCTACGCGCTCGGCCTCGGATGCGAGCGCGGATGCGACCCACAGGAGCTATTTGCGCTGGTGGAAGATGTCTTGAGCGCGGCGGGAGTTGTCGGAAGCGATGTTTCCGGCATTTATTCAATCGATCAGCGTCTGAGTGAACCGGCAATCATCCAAGCGGCGGCGAGATTGGGCTTGTCATTCATGGTTTTCAGCGCGGAAGCCTTGGAAGAGCAGACGCCGCATCTGTTGAACCCGTCAGAACGGGTATTTGCACTGGTGGGTTGCCACGGCGTGGCGGAATCGGCGGCGCTTGCAGCGCTGCGACCAGATGGCGTACTGGTGATTGGAAAAACAAAATCCGCTCACGCAACGGCGGCACTTGCTGTGAAGAGATAACAGGTTCAGACAATGATAGTTCATTTTATCGGCGCAGGCCCTGGCGCGCCTGACCTCATCACGGTCCGCGGGTTGAAGCTGATCCAATCCTGCCCAGTCTGTCTTTATGCCGGTTCCCTCGTTCCGTCGGAAATGGTGGCGGAGGTGCCGGCGGGGGCAAGGGTGGTCGATACCTCATCGCTCACGCTCGATGAGATCATTGCGGAATTCGAGCGCGCCCACGCGAACGGTCAGGATGTGGCGCGCGTTCACTCTGGTGATCCGTCGATCTACGGCGCGGTCGCGGAACAAATGCGGCGTCTCGATGCCCTGGGCATTGATTATGACGTCACGCCCGGTGTTCCGGCATTCGCCGCGGCGGCCGCTGCCCTTAAGAAAGAGCTGACCGTTCCCGAAGTTTGCCAGACGATCATCCTGACGCGCACCTCAATGAAATCATCGGCCATGCCCGAGGGAGAGGAACTCGCAACGCTGGGTAAATCAGGCGCGACGCTAGTCATTCACCTGTCGATCCGCAATCTTGCACGCATCGAGGCCGAGCTCGTTCCGCTTTATGGTGCCGACTGCCCCGTGATTGTTGCCTACCGTGTGGGTTGGCCGGACGAGCAGTTCATCCACGGCACACTGACTGATATTGCGGAGAAAGTACGTTCAGTGGGATTGAGCCGCACTGCGATGATATTTGTCGGGCGCGGGCTATCTGCGGATGCGTTCCGGGACTCGGCGCTCTATCACAAGGACCATAGCCATAGTTTGCGCTCACGTTCGGAATGATCCCAACGTATCGCTGACGAACTGACCGACGCTCTCAACATCCGGCAGCGTGTGAGTGAGGGGACGGTGGGGCCGATCGATCATGATGACTGGCAGGCCAAGGTCGCGGGCTGCCTTGATCTTGGCGTAGGATGCGGATCCTCCCGAGTTGCGGCAGACGATATGCGTCAGGCGCTTCATCGTCAGAAAATCGGTTTCTTCCTCGACATTGCCGGGCTTCGACAATTCGAGTTCGAAATCGATGAGATCGAGAGGCGTTTCCGGCGGATCAATCATACGAACGACGAAATGCACGTCGCCGCGGCGGGAGAAAGGCGCGATGTGCTGCCGCCCAAGCGCAAGCAGCACGCGTGCTCTGGCCGGGATGGCCGACACGGCTTCCTCCATCGACGTGACACTCGTCCAGCGGTCGCCCGGCCTTTTGTGCCATGCCGGACGCTCGAGACGCACAAACGGAACTTGTGTCGACGCAACTGCGACGAGGGCGTTGTCCGATATCTGTGTGGCGAAGGGGTGTGTGGCGTCGATGAGAAGGGCGACATTCTCTCGAGCAATGTATCCGGTCAGGCCCCTTGCACCACCGAAACCGCCGACGCGGACCTCTCCATCAGGGCTCTGCGGATTGCGCGTGCGTCCTGCCAGCGAGGAAATCACGCGATATCCCTGTGCGACGAGCCGGGCCGCAAGCCTGGCGGCCTCTGCGGTGCCGCCGAGGATAAGGATGGGCTGATCAGACACGGGCAATCACTGTCCCCTTGCGGTCGATCACGATGACTTCGACGTCCACCGGTGCACCCTTGAGGGTGGCGAGCGCGGTTTCCCTGGCCCTTGCTGCAATGGGGGCCGCGAGATCGAGGCCGAGTTTCGTCGTCAATTCAAGCACTTCCTGCGCAGTGTTGGCATCCAGAATCCGCTGTCTCATGCTGGCATCAAGCCCAAGCCGCTCCGCCTCATCTGCCAAAAATGCCATGCTCACCTGACTGCGTCCCGAATGAAGATCAAGTGCGCCTTGCGCCAGTTTGGTCAGCTTTGCAAAGCCGCCCGCAATGGTCAGCCGGTCAATCGGATGGACACGCAAGTATTTGAGCAGTCCGCCGGCAAAGTCACCCATGTCGAGCAGTGCGATCTCGGGCAGGTTATAGATTGCCTGCGCTGCATCCTCGGACGTTGAACCGGTAGCAGCCAGGACATGCTTCAGGCCCGCTGCCCGCGAAACATCGATGCCGCGATGGATCGAGTGGATCCATGCCGCACAGGAGAAGGGATGAACGATGCCTGTGGTTCCCAGGATCGAGATACCGCCGACGATCCCAAGCCTCGGGTTCCAAGTCTTCCTGGCAATTTCCTCGCCTTCAGGAACGGAGATGGTAATCACCAAGTCTGCCGGAAGATCATGCTGCGCGCATATTTCCTCGCATATTTTCGTCATCATTGCCCGTGGAACAGGATTGATGGCTGCTTCGCCGGGCGCTATCGGCAGGCCGGGCAGGGTAACAGTACCGACGCCTTCGCCGGCAACGAACTGAATGCCGCTTCCGGGCGGTGCCGGGAAGACAGTCGAGATTATGGTTGCGCCATGCGTTACATCAGGATCATCACCGGCATCTTTGACAATGCCTGCCATGGCATAGCCTTCACCGATCGATTCGATTGCCAGCTGAAAGTGGGGCACCTCGCCCTTGGGCAGGATGATCGCGACGGGATCGGGGAATTCACCGGTGATAAGGCCGATCAGCGCGGCTTTCGTCGCGGCAGTTGCACAGGCACCTGTTGTCCAGCCCCGGCGCAGCGGACGCTCGCTCGTTTCCTCGGGTTTTCGCAGTCCTGCGTCGGGTTCATCACTCATGCCGACCTTATAGCTCAGCTTCGGCAACCGTTGCATGATTTTTCCGATAAGTTCATGCTTGTGGTCAGAAATTTTATGCTATGCGAAAAGCAATCAGTATCGAGCGGTGGGCGGCGCAATGAAATCAAAACTGCCAAAATTTGAGGCAGGGCATGTCTGGCTGGTCGGGGCAGGGCCGGGTGATCCCGGGCTTTTGACATTGCATGCGGTGAACGGCCTCGAACAGGCGGATGTGATTGTCTACGATGCGCTGGTCAACGAGGATTGCCTGTCGTTTGCCGGACCGGATGCGGTACTCGAATATGCCGGCAAGCGTGGCGGCAAGCCATCTCCGCAGCAGCGGGATATTTCGCTCCGGCTGGTAGAGTTGGCACATTCTGGAAAGCGTGTACTGCGCTTGAAGGGTGGCGATCCCTTTGTTTTCGGACGCGGCGGCGAGGAGGCACTCACGCTCGTTGAACACGGGGTACCGTTTCGCATCGTTCCCGGTATTACCGCTGGAATTGGCGGCCTGGCCTATGCCGGTATCCCGGTCACGCATCGCGAGACCAATCAGAGCGTAACCTTTCTCACAGGACATGACGCAACGGGTCTCGTGCCCGACCAGATGGATTGGCACAGCATTGCCAAGGGCTCATCAGTCATCGTCATGTACATGGCGATGAAACATATAGGGCTCATAGCTTCGCGCCTGCTTGCCGCCGGACGCTCGAAAGATGAACCCGTTGCCTTTGTCTGCAATGCCACGACCGGCGAGCAGAAGGTGCTCGAAACGACATTGGCGAAAGCCGAACTCGACGTCGAGCAATCCGGTTTGCGCCCTCCTGCGATTGTCGTCGTGGGAGAAGTGGTGCGCTTGCGCGCCGCCCTCGACTGGCTGGGCGCAATCGAGGGCAGGGTGCTGAAGCAGGATCCGCTTGGAACGCGCCGGGAGAAGGACGCGGGATGAAGGGCTTGATCATCGCCGCACCAGCTTCGGGCAGCGGCAAGACCACGGTCACATTGGGACTTCTACGCGCGCTGCGTAATCTCGGAGCCGAGATTGCCCCGGCAAAAGCCGGGCCGGACTATATCGATCCCGCCTATCATAAAGTCGCAAGCGGCGTGCCTTGCATCAATCTTGACCCGTGGGCCATGCGGCATGACCTTCTGAGTGCATTGGTGTCGCGTCATACGGAAGGTGGCAAGATGCTTGTCATCGAGGGCATGATGGGTCTGTTCGATGGCGCGCTCGATGGACGGGGTTCCTCGGCAGACCTCGCAACGCGTTTGTCCTTGCCCGTCATTCTTGTCCTTGATTGTGCCCGCCAGTCGCACTCCATCGCCGCTCTTGTCAGCGGCTTTCGCGATTTTCGCCGCAATGTGATGATCGCCGGGCTCATACTTAACCGTGTGGGCAGCAGCCGCCACGAGGCCATGTTGCGATCAGCCCTGCAGCCGGTCGGAATACCGGTACTCGGCGCGTTGCCACGCGACGCGAGGTTGCAACTGCCCGAACGACACCTTGGACTTCTCCAGGCCGGCGAACATCCCGATCTCGATGCTTTCATTGACCACGCCGGTTCGGTCATTGCTGAAAGAATCGATTTGAACCGTGTCCGGCAGATCGTCAGCCGCTCTGGCTCCGCCGAGTCCATGGCCAATATTTCGCGCATACCACCGCTCGGACAACGTATCGCCGTTGCCCGCGACAATGCCTTTGCATTCTCCTATGAGCATCTGCTTGATGGCTGGCGGCGGCGCGGAGCCGAGATAAGTTTCTTTTCACCGCTTGACGACGAGGCGCCGGCAACAAGCAGCGACGCGATTTATCTTCCGGGCGGCTATCCCGAGCTCTATGGTGACAGACTTGCCGCGGCTGTTCATTTTGCAGATGGCATGAAGCATGCGGCCGCCAGAGGAGCGCTCATTTATGGGGAGTGCGGGGGATATATGGTTCTCGGCGACGGGATCGAGGATGCGGCGGGCAACCGACACGGGATGCTTGGACTCCTGCCGCTTGAGACCAGTTTCGCCAAGCGCAAGTTGCATCTTGGCTACCGCAGGGTCGAGCCGCTTGGCGCATTGCCATTCGACCTGCCACTGACCGCACATGAATTCCATTATGCGAGTATCATGCGGGAAGGTGGTGCGGAACGTGTCTTCCGGGTGAAAGATGCGCTGGGTGAGGATTTGGGTGAAGCGGGTTTGCGCGTTGGGTCCGTCTGCGGCTCGTACATGCACATCATAGATTTGGCGGGATAGAGCCTGGGACAATAATGCAGATTGAACATGGCGGCGCGCTCGATCGCGCGATTGCACGATTTGGCGGCGAGTATGGTTCCTGGATTGATCTGTCCACGGGCATCAATCCTGAAGTGTTCCCGCTGCCGTCAATCGGATCGGAAATCTGGAATCGTCTCCCCGATGAGAAGCTGCAAGCCTCGGCGCTCCAGGCGGCGAGGGAATATTATTGTGCGACGCCCGAGGCGGGAATTGTTGCCGCGCCAGGGACGCAGGCACTCATCCAGGCAATGCCTGATCTGATTGCAAAGGGCGAAGTCGCGATCATTCGCCCGACCTATCAGGAACACGAGCGTTCCTTTCTTCTGGCGGGATGGACCGTCTCGAACTGCCAAACCGTGGATGCAATTCCTGTATCGGCGAAAGTCGCCGTAGTGGTCAACCCGAACAATCCCGATGGACGGATCGTGGCCAAGGACACGCTGCTGGAACTTGCGGAGAGCATGGCACGCAAGGGCGGGTTTCTTATCGTGGATGAGGCCTTTGCCGATCCTCATCCCGAGGTGAGTGTTGCCGCCCATGCAGGCATGGACGGGCTGGTCGTTCTCAAATCCTTTGGCAAGTTTTTCGGCCTCGGAGGCCTGCGGCTCGGCTTTGCGTTGTCAACGCCCGCCGTCTCCCGGGCACTCGCGCTACGTCTGGGACTATGGGCCGTATCCGGTCCGGCACTGGCCATCGCGATACACGCGTTTTCCGACAAGGAGAGATTGTCGGCCTATGTCCAGCGGCTGAAAAATCGCCGTACGCTGCTCGGCAAAGTTCTCTCCGGGGCCGGGTTATCGGAGGTTGGTGGGACGATGCTGTTTTCGCTCGTCGAGCATGGCAAGGCCACCATGCTTCACGAAGAGCTTTGCAAGGGATACGTTCTCACTCGAAAATTTGGTTATGCTCCACGATGGTTGCGTTTTGGCTTGCCTCTGGACCAGGATGATGCGAGCCGGCTGCAACATCGTCTTGGTATTGCCACAGGAGCGGTATCAAGCTGATACTATGATTCAACGGGATCGAATCTTTCATGGAAATCAATCTCTTGATTCTGTTTCTTGCCTTGCTCGCCGACCGGTTTTTCGGTGATCCTGACTGGTTGTGGGCCAAAATTCCGCATCCGGTTGTCGTCTTTGGCCGAGCCATAGACTTTGCAGACAAGCGCCTCAACAAGTCGACAAATTCGGATTATGAGAGACGGCGTCATGGATTTGCAGCCATGCTGATCTTGCTTGTGGTGGCTGCGCTCGCCGGTTTTTTTGTCCACTTGGCGCTGCGGACCATTTCGCCCATTGGCGAACTTATTGAAGCGCTTATCGTTGCAGTGTTCCTGGCACAGAAGAGCCTTGGTGATCACGTGTCGCGTGTTGCTGCAGCTTTGCGCGAAGAGGGCATCGTCGGTGCCCGAAAGGCTGTTTCAATGATCGTTGGACGGGATCCCGAATCCCTCGATGACGCTGCAGTCAGCCGGGCGGCAATAGAAAGCCTGGCGGAGAATACGTCCGATGGCATCATTGCCCCGGCCTTCTGGTACGCGCTGTTTGGATTGCCGGGGCTTTTTGCCTACAAGATGCTGAATACGGCGGATTCGATGATCGGTCATCTGAACGACCGGCATCGGGACTTCGGCCGTTTCGCTGCCAGGCTGGACGATCTGGCAAACTGGATCCCGGCAAGACTGACGGGGCTACTGATTTCTGCGGCTGCCTGGATCGTGCACGGTTACGATGCGGCGCAGCGCTCCTTCAATGTCATGATGCGGGACGCGCGCCTGCATCGCTCGCCGAACGCGGGATGGCCGGAGGCGGCAATGGCGGGGGCAATCGAAGTGGCGCTGGCTGGCCCCCGCGTCTATGGCGGCGAGATCGCCAATGAGCCGATGTTGAATGGGGCGGGCCGGCGTGACGCCGGGGCGGACAACATCGAGGATGCATTAGACATCTTCAATGTCGCCACGGCGACATTTACTGCCATCATCTTTGCGATTTTCCTTGTGGGGCTTTTGTTCTAGCGCAGCGATGACAGCTCAGCCCTGTTCGCCGATACGGCGGGCGAGGGCCTTGTGCAGATCGGGCGAAGCTTCGACAAGCGCGCGGCCGGCCTCGGATTGGGGATGGCGGAGTACATCCTCCGTTCGACCGTGTTCGACGATCTGTCCATCAGCCATCACCATGACCGTATCGGTAACGGCTCTGGCAACAGACAGATTGTGCGTTATGAACAGGTAGGCGATGCCGAGCCGACCATTGAGATCGGCAAAGAGGTCGAGAATCTGGGCGCGGATGGACACGTCAAGCGCCGATACGGGTTCGTCGGCGACGATCAGTTTCGGTTCGGTGATGATGGCGCGGGCAATGGCAAGGCGCTGGCGCTGGCCACCGGAAAACTCATGCGGATACTTGCCCCTGTCTTTGGGGGCGATGCCAACACGCTCCAATGACCTGTCAACGCGCTCGCGCTTCTCGGCCGCGGAAAGTGGCCGATCGAGCAGGTAAAGCGGTTCGGAGACGAGTCGTTCTGCCTTGTGGCGAGGATTGAACGAACCATACGGATCCTGGAAGACCACCTGCATGTTCTGGCGTATCGGTCTCAGGGCGATTTCGTCGAGCTGGTCTATGCGCTGGCTTGAGAACCGTATTTCACCACGGCTCGGCTTGTCCAGCGCCAGAATCATGCGGGCAAGTGTGGATTTGCCGCACCCAGAGCGCCCAACCAATGCCATCGACTGACCGGGTTGAAGGTCGAAGCTGACATCGTCCACCGCTCTTGTATCCTCGTGTCGGGAGAACAGGCCGGCACGTTGGCCACGATAGCTGCGTCCGAGATTGCGAACCGAAAGGAGAGCGTCGTGGGGTGGGCGGTAGCGTGGGGTCGTTCGTTCGGGAATGTGCATGGAAGCTTGAGCGAGCTGGCGCGTATAGGGATGAGTCTGCTCAGTCAGTATCCGCGTGGTGTCGCCACTGTCCATCACCTCTCCGTGGCGCAAGACGGTGATCGAATGGGCGATGTCGGCAACGACTGCCAAGTCATGACTGATCAGCAAGAGCCCCATTTTTTCTTCATCGACAAGGCTCTGCAACAGATCGAGGATCTGCGCCTGCAAGACGACATCGAGGGCGGTCGTGGGTTCGTCCGCAATCAACAGTTTGGGCTTCAGCGCGCAGGCAATCGCGATCACGACCCTCTGACGCTGGCCGCCGGAGAGTTCGTGCGGATAGCGGTCGAGCGGGAATTTTGATGATGGCAGGCCGACACGATCGAGAATGCGGCGTGTCCGCTCTTCTGCAATGGCGCGGCTCGCTCCCGTATGCAACCGGATTCCTTCCGAGACCTGTTCGCCGATGGTCTTGACAGGATTGAGAGCGGTCATCGGCTCCTGGAACACCATGCCAATGTCATTGCCGCGCAGCCCGCACATTTCGGCTTCGCTGGCGGCCATGATGTCTCTGCCGTTGAAATGAATCTGTCCAGCTGGTACGGCGCCGGCGGGCAGCAGTTTCATGATGCTGAGCGCAGTCAGCGATTTACCGGAGCCGGATTCACCGACCAGGGCCCGAATTTCTCCTGCATTCACAGCAAGATCGATGCCCTTCAATGTTTCGACGGGTCCGATTCTCAATGAGAGTTTTCTGACCTCGAGCAGCGTCATCAGCGTACCTGCTGCAACTTCGGGTCAAGAACATCGCGCAGGCCATCGCCGAGCAGGTTGAGGCCCAGCACCGTGAAGACGATGGCGAGGCCGGGAAAAACCGCCATGTGGGGGGCAATACTGATCATGGTCTGCGCTTCGAACAACATTCGTCCCCAGCTCGGCATGGGTGGCTGCGAGCCAAGCCCAACATAGGAAAGCCCGGCTTCCGCAAGGATGCCGAGGGAGAACTGGATGGTGCCCTGTACAATCAGAAGGTTCGTCATGTTGGGCAGGATATGCTCGACGGTGATGCGTGCTGCACCCTTGCCGGATGCGCGCGCCGCAAGAATATATTCGCGCGGCCAGAGCGACAGGGCAGCTCCTCGCGCGACACGGGCAAAAACCGGGACATTGAATATCCCAATCGCGATAATGGCGTTGATGGCACCAGGGCCGAATACCGCGGTTATCAAGACGGCCGAAAGTAGCGCCGGGAATGCGAAGACCAGATCGTTGAAGCGCATCAACAGCTCGTCGATGATGCCGCCGCGGGCTGCGGCCCATAGGCCGAGCGGCACGCCAACGCCCGCACCGATCATGACGGAGACGAAGGCCACTGCGATGGAATTGCGGCTGCCGACCATGATCATGGAGAGGATGTCGCGGCCAAAGTGGTCGGTTCCGAGCCAATGGGCCACTGACGGTGGTTTCAATTTACCGGCGATATCGAACGTGCCGACCGCATAGGGAGTCCAGAAGAACGAAAGTGCCGCCATCAAGGCCACAGTGCCCGTAATGAGGAGGCCGACCAGGAATGATCTGTTCGCAAGCGCCTTGAAGAGACTTTCCCGCCATGCGGTGGCGCTGATCATGAACGGCTCCGCAAACGGGGGTCGACAATGGCATAGGAAAGGTCGACCAGGAGATTGACCACAATAACCGTCGCGACCAGCAGCATGACGACGCCCTCGACGACGATCAGGTCGCGCTGGGTGATCGCCTGGAACACGAGCCGGCCCAAGCCAGGAAGGTAGAACACATTCTCGATGATGATCGTGCCAGCGAGGAGGAAGGCAAACTGCAGGCCGAGGATGGTGAGGACGGGGATGAACGCATTGCGCAAGGCGTGGTCATAGAGCACCCTGCGGCGCGTAAGCCCTTTGGCGCGGGCGGTGCGGATGTAATCTTCGCCAAGCACGTCCAGCAGAGCGGAGCGCGTAACGCGTGCGAGGATTGCCGCTTGCGGCAGGGCGAGTGCGATGGATGGCAGGATCAGCGATTTCAGGCCCAACCAGACGCCGGCGTTCCAGCCGGGGAACCCGCCTGCGGGGACCAGGCGCAGCACCACGGCGAAAACATAGACGAGGAGGAGGGCAAACCAGAAATTCGGTATTGCAACGCCGATCTGGGCCACGCCCATCGAGGCCGTATCGGCAATTGACCCGCGCCGGGAAGCGGAGAACACGCCAACCGGGATGGCGATGGCAGTGGACAAGGCCAGTGATATCAGGGCGAGGGGTAGGGATACCGCTATTCGCTCCGCGATCAGGCTGATGACGGGGACAGAATATGTGAACGACCGGCCAAAATCACCGGTCAGGAGCCCTCCCAGCCAACGGAAATAGCGCTCAAGCAATGGTTGGTTGAGGCCCATCTGCTCCTGCAGGGTCCGGACAGCGTCGTCCGTGGCATTCATGCCCAGCATCAGCCGCGCAGGGTCGCCCGGTACGACCTCAAGGATGGAGAAGACAACAATGGAAGCCGCCAGCAGCGTGACAATGCCAATCAGGATACGCTTGGACGCGTAAACTAGCATTGACCGACCGTACCGAACGGAATCACTCTGCCCATCTTACGGCAGTAAGGTCATTGGCCTGGATCGGACCGTTTTCCCAGAGCCCCTCGATCTTCGCATCCCATACGCCGGTCTTGGGCAACTGGAACAAAAAGGCGGCGGGCACATCTGCTGCAAGGATCTTCTGCGCCTGCTGGTAGAGCTCCGTGCGCTTTTCGGCGTCAGACGTTGCTTCGATCTGCTTGACCAGGTCCTTGAAGGCCGGATTGTCATAGTTGAAGTAATAATCGTCGCGCGCAAAGATGTTGAGATCGTTGGGCTCGGTATGTGACACGATCGTCATGTCGAAGTCCTTGCCCTTGAATACCTGCTCTAGCCATTGAGCCCATTCCAGCGGGACAATCTCTGCTTCGATGCCGATCTCCCGCAATTCCGCTGCAATGATTTCGCCGCCCCGCCGGGCATAGACAGGGGGCGGGAGTTTGAGCGTTGTCTTGAAGCCGGCGGCCTGGCCCGCCTCAGCCAGAAGTTTCTTCGCAAGTTCCGGATCGTAGGCCGTTTCCGAAGTCAGATCGAGGTAGGCTGGATGATGGGGTGGAAAGAACGAGCCTATCGGCGTTCCGAGCCCAAACATTGCACCGTCGACCAGTGCCTTTCGGTCAATGGCATGGGCGATGGCCTGGCGCACCTTCAGATTGTCGAAGGGCGGCTTCTTGTTGTTCATGCCCAGCACAGTTTCGCCTTCGGTCGTGCCGATTACCACCTTGAAGCGGGGGTCGGCCTGGAACTGGGCGATGGTTTCATAGCTTGGAAACACCGGAAAGGCCTGCACATCTCCCGCCATGAGGGCAGCGGTTGCGGCTGCAGGATCGGGGATAACGCGGAAGGTTGCCGTGTCGAGCACGGCGGGCGTGCCCCAGTAGCCAGGATTCCTGGAGATGGCGATCTGCGAACCCTTTGCCCAGGAATCGAATTTGAACGGCCCCGTGCCGATGGGCTTCTCCTTGTTGGTCTCGGCACTTTCGGCCGCGACGATTACGGCATCACCCCAGCCCATATTGTAGAGAAAATCACCATTCGGCTGCTTGAGCGTGATCTTGACCGTCGTCGGATCAACCACATCAACCGTGTCGATGGTGGCGAACAGTCCCTTCTGCGCATTGGTGGATTTTTCGCCTCGCGCCCGATCCAGCGAGAACTTGACATCCTCGGCGTCAAAGGACGTACCGTCGTGGAATTTTACATCCTTGTGCAGCTTGAATGTAAAGATCTTGCCGTCATCGGACAGTGTCCAGCTTTCGGCAAGCGCAGGAAGTACTTCGCCTTTCGGTCCGATCCGAGTCAGGCCTTCAAAAATATTGGCATAGACGATCTCGTCGATCGCTGCTGCCGCGCCAGCCGTGGGATCAAGATGCGGGGGCTCCAGCACGATGCCAAGCACGAGGTCGGTCTTTGCAGCAAAGCACGCTGTGGAAGAGAGCAGCGCAATGGCGCCCCCCATGAGTGCCGACTTCCAGATATTCAACATCAACATCTCCCCTGACTTGCCGCTCAGATCGATCCCGAGAGCAATATTTTCAATCCGTGCGCCATCACCTTGGCCGATTCGATCATGTCTTCAATGCCAACATATTCGTCTGGCCTGTGCGCGAGGTCGAGAATGCCCGGACCATATGCAATGCAATCATGCAGCCGCCCGATACGCGCTATATGCTTCTGGTCATACGAGCCAGGCGAAATCACATAGTCGGGCTCCTTGCCCAACACAGTACGAATACCCTGGGCAACAGCAACGGCAACCGGTGCGTCGCGCTCGGTCATCAATGGCTGAACCTCCATGATGTCGCGAATATTGTAGTGGAATTTCGGCCGCTCCCACTGCAGCCGTTCGAGGATCGACGTGACTTCACGCTTCACCTCCTCGATATCTTCTTCGAGCAGGAAGCGGCGATCTATCGTCAGTCGGCATGAATCGGGGACATTGGGCGAGGGCAGTCCGGAGAAATCGTCGGTCTGGCCGCCATGGATCGAATTGATGTTCATCGTTGACCGGCGCGCCCCTTCGGGAACCACCGGCATGCGTGTCTGCTTCCGGTCGAGCGCCGGAAAGAGTTCCTTCTCAAAGGCATCGAGCACCGCCCCCATGTGGCGAACAGCGCAATCTCCCAGAAACGGCATCGAACCGTGGGCGATCTCGCCTTTGGTTTCTATTTCCGCCCACCACACGCCACGATGACCGAGACAGATGCGGTCCTTGTTGAGCGGTTCCGGGATGATGACGTGATCGACACGCGGCTTGGAGAAGAAACCCTTCTGCGCAAGATAGGCCACCCCGCCGAAGCCACCGGATTCCTCATCGACCGTTCCGGATATTTCAATAGCGCCGGCAAAATCGGGATAGACCTCCAAAAAAGCCTCGGCAGCGATAATCGACGAGGCAAGGCCGCCCTTCATGTCGCAGGCACCGCGACCATAAATCCTGCCGTCCTTCACGACACCCTCAAAAGGATCGACGGTCCAACCTTCGCCTGTTTCCACCACATCGATATGGGAATTGAAATGCACCGTTTCGCCGTGGGACCGCCCATCGAAACGCGCGACGACGTTGGTTCGAGGGTAGCGATCGGTGTCGCCGGGCGTACCTTCACCGCGAATCAGTTGCGTCTCGAACCCGATACTTTGCAACCGGTGCGCGAGATATTCGGCGCATGGCGTATAGGCCTCTCCAGGTGGATTCACAGTCGGAAAGCGGATCAGATCGCGCGTCAGAGCGATCAGGTCATCACGTCGCTTATCAATCGCGCGGGATAGTTTTTCGTCCATTCCCACATCAAATCAGTGGATGTCCCGATTTGGCAAGAGCCAACTTGTTGCGCCGGTCCATGCCGTTTTCCTGGTGAGATGTCGTTTGTGTGTTTGGTGGTTTGGAATTGTTCTTATAGAACATGCCTAAGCATATGATCCGCGGGGCACATCGATAATGAACCCAGAACCACACCTTGCCCTTTCGGAGCCGGTTGGTGAAGAAGTTCGCAAAACCACCTGCTACATGTGCGCCTGCCGTTGCGGTATCGATGTCCATCTGAAGGATGGCAAGGTCCGCTACATCGAAGGCAATCGTGATCATCCAATCAACAAGGGTGTGCTGTGCGCAAAGGGTTCCGCCGGGATCATGCAACATTACTCGCCAGCCCGGTTGCGTGCCCCGCTGCTGCGGACGGGACCCCGCGGTTCTGGTGAATTCAGAGAAATCAGCTGGGACGAGGCCTTGTCACTGGCCGTTGATTGGCTCCAGCCGGTGCGCCAGACCGCGCCGCAGAAACTGGCGTTTTTCACCGGACGTGACCAAAGCCAGGCGCTGACCAGCTTCTGGGCGCAGAATTTCGGCACGCCAAACTATGCCGCGCATGGCGGCTTTTGCTCGGTGAACATGGCGGCGGCTGGTATCTATACAATCGGTGGCGCATTCTGGGAGTTTGGCGCACCGGACTGGGACAAGACGAAGCTGTTCGTACTGTTCGGTGTTGCGGAGGATCACGATTCCAATCCGATCAAGATCGGCATCTCCAAGTTGAAGAAGCGTGGGGCACGATTTATTTCGGTCAACCCTGTGCGCACGGGATACTCGGCGATCGCCGACAACTGGATCGGTATCAGGCCCGGTACAGATGGTTTGTTGATCCTCGCCATCATTCACGAGCTTTTTCGTGCCGGTAAAATCGATCTCGATTATCTGCAGCGCTATACCAATGCGCCATGGCTGGTGATCGATGACGAAGGCAAGGAGGATCACGGCCTTTTCCTGCGTGACGATCTCGGCAAGGCCATGGTACGCGATCGCACGACCGGCGCCCTGGTGCGGTTTGACGAACCGGGCCACCGCGCAGACCTTAATGCTGATTTTGTCACGGATGATGGCCGGAAGGTCCGCAGTGTCCTGCGATTGATGGCAGAAAAATACCTTGATCCGAAATATGCGCCGGAAGCGGTTGTCGCCGAAACTGGAATTCCGGCAGCCGACATCCGTGGACTGGCCGCCGAAATCGCCCGCGTTGCGTTTGAGGAAGAAATACGCATCGAGCAGCCCTGGACCGACATGAAGGGCGAGCAGCATGAGGCGATGATCGGACGTCCTGTCAGCTTTCATGCCATGCGCGGCATCTCTGCCCATTCAAACGGCTTCCAGTCGGCGCGAGCACTGCATGTGCTGCAGACGATCATAGGCTCCATCGATTGCCCGGGCGGCTATCGCTACAAGCCACCATACCCGAAACCCGCAACGGCACATCCGCGGCCGCATGGCCGGTCCGAGCACGTGAAGCCAGGGCAGCCACTGGCAGGACCCCATCTCGGCTATCCGCTTGGTCCCGAAGACCTGCTGGTCGACGGCGAGGGGAGTCCGCAGCGCATTGACAAGGCGTTCTCCTGGGAAGCACCGCTTTCCGCCCATGGCATGATGCATATGGTTATTGCGAACGCCTATGCCGCCGACCCATACCCGGTCGACGTGCTGTTCCTCTATATGGCGAACATGGCGTGGAATTCGTCCATGAACACCCGCAGCACGATCGAGATGCTGGAGGCGCGCGATGAAGCAACCGGCGAGTACAGGATCCCGAAGATCATCTACTCGGATGCCTACTCCTCCGAGATGGTCGCCTATGCCGATCTCGTGCTGCCGGACACGACCTATCTCGAGCGCCACGACTGCATTTCCCTGCTCGATCGCCCTATCTCGGAGCCGGAGGCCGCATGTGACGCCATCCGATGGCCAGTACTTGAGCCAGATCGCGATGTACGTGGTTTCCAGTCCGTGCTCATCGAGCTTGGCGCCCGTCTGAACCTTCCGGGCTTCGTCGATGAAAGTGGCCTTCCACTCTACAAGGACTATGCCGATTATATCGTCAATCATCAGCGCAAGCCGGGCATCGGACCACTATCCGGTTGGCGCGGCGTGGATGCGCAGGATGAAGGGCGCGGCTCCCCGAATGCCGATCAGTTGAAAAACTATATCGATAATGGTGCTTTCTTCATGAAGCACATTCCGGATGAAGCGCTGTATTTCAAGCATCACAACGCCGCCTACCAGCAGTTTGCTATCGACATGGGCTTCTTCGATGCGCCGCAGCCAGTCACCATTCAGCTTTACGTCGAGACACTGCAGAAATTCCGCCTTTCGGCACTCGGCTACCGCCAGCCTTTCGCACCCGAACAGCACAGGCAACGTTTGCTTGATTGTTTTGATCCGCTGCCCGACTGGTACCGGCCATTCGAGGAACAGGGTGTCGATACTGCGCAATATCCCTATCATGCGATCACGCAGCGTCCCATGGCCATGTATCACTCCTGGGGCTCGCAAAACGCGTGGCTGAGGCAGATCCATACGACGAACCCGCTCTACGTGCCTGGGCAGATTTGTGACGAGCTCGGTCTCAAAAACGGAGACTGGGCTTGGGTCATCTCCCATCACGGGCGGATCAAGTGCGAGATCGCAAGGACCGACGCGGTTAACGGGCGCACAATGTGGACATGGAATGCAATCGGCAAACGCAAGGGAGCCTGGGCCCTCGACCCGAAATCTCCGGAGGCGACGAAGGGTTTCCTTCTCAACCATCTCATTCACGAGTTGCTGCCGCCACGCGCCGACGGCATGCGCTGGTCGAACTCGGATCCGGTCACTGGGCAAGCCGCCTGGTACGATCTGCGCGTGCGTATCGAAAAAGCCGACGCCGGGACGGAAATCAGCGAGCCCCATTTCAGCACGATCAAACGGCCCGGCAGCCAGCAACAGCCTGCAGATGAACTGCGCTTTGGTCAGGAGTGGACAAGCAAATGACCAGCCTGCCGCAAAACCCCACCGCGACCAAACTCGGACTGGTCATCGACCTTGATGTTTGCGTCGGTTGTCATGCCTGCGTGATCAGCTGCAAGGAATGGAATACTGGCGGCTATGGCAATGCGCTATCGGATCAGCATCCATATGGGTCGGATGTGTCGGGCACTTTCCTTAACCGCATTCACAGTTTTGAAGTGGTCCCGGATGGTGGCGAGATCGTCGGTGAAGCCGGTGTGGCGCGCATCGTCCATTTCCCCAAGTCCTGCCTGCACTGCGAGGACGCGCCTTGCGTAACAGTCTGCCCGACCGGCGCTTCCTACAAGCGCGCCGAGGACGGCATCGTTCTCGTTGATGAAGACAAATGCATTGGCTGTGGTCTCTGTGCCTGGTCTTGCGCCTATGGCGCGCGCGAGATGGATCTGGCGGCCGGCGTGATGAAGAAATGCACGTTGTGTGTTGACCGAATCTACAATGAGACCCTGAAGCAAGAGGATCGTATGCCCTCCTGTGTCAGGACGTGCCCAGCCAATGCCCGACATTTCGGCGACCTTGGCGATCCGGCTTCTGATGTTTCGATCATGGTGGCGGAACGGGGCGGCTTCGACCTCATGCCGGAACAGGAGACGCGGCCTACCAACAAGTATCTGCCGCCCCGTCCGCGGAAATCCCTGAGTGACATTGCTCCGATCGTGCCGCTTGCCGAGAACTCCGATGGCGCGCGCGGCTTTTTTGCATGGCTCGACAAGACGCTGGACCGGATCTAGTTCATGCATCCAGCCGCGTCGATCATTGTCTTCACCACTTTGTCAGGTCTTGGCTACGGGCTCGCGGTCGTGCTCGGCCTTGGTTTTCTTGGTCCATCATTGCTGTCATCCAAGATTGCCTATGTCCTGTCGCTGACGCTGATCGGTGTTGGCTTGCTGTCGTCGCTCCTGCACCTCGGTAATCCCCAGCGTGCATGGCGCGCATTGAGCCAATGGCGCTCCAGCTGGCTGTCACGTGAAGGGGTGATGGCAATTGCCACGTTCGTGCCGCTGACATTGAGCACGACGCTCGCAATTTTCGCCAACAGACACGATACAGTCCTCGGTCTCATCACTGCTTTCGGATCGCTCGTTACCGTCTATTGCACGTCGATGATCTATGCGTCGCTGAAGACCGTGGACTGCTGGCACACGAAACTGACACCATTATGCTTCCTGCTGTTTTCGCTGGCGGGTGGATTTTTGCTTGCCAGCGCCATAGCCGGTGGCAACGCGCTGGTCGTCGAGTTGCTTGCGCTGCTGTTCGTCCTTCTGGCCCTTGTTGCAAAAATGGTGTGGCGCAAGCATGCCGCAACACGCCAACCCCGTTCAACGCCTGAAAGCGCGACCGGGCTCGGATTTATTGGCAAAGTTCGGCTGTTCGAACGCCCGCATGCGCTCGACAACTATCTGACCCGAGAAATGGGCTTTCGCGTTGCACGCAAACATGCTGCCAAGCTCTGGGTGGTCGCCTTCGTCTGTGGTGCGATCTTGCCCATTTTGGCGCTGCTGCTGAGTGTGGCGATCGGAAGCGGGTTGTCGGCGCAACTCATCCTTTGCGCCGGAATCCTGGCGCACCTGCTTGGCATTCTTGTCGAACGGTGGCTGTTCTTTGCGGAAGCCAGGCATGCCGTGATGAATTATTACTGAGATCAGTTCCAGCGTTTGTGGAACCACATCCACTGACCAGGATATTCGCGCACCCAGGCTTCGACCTTGTCGTTCAGTGCCTGTACGGTTCGGGCAACATCGACGGCGCCCTTTTCGTCACGGGGCAGCTCCATCTTTTCCTCCAGCTCCAGCCGGAACCGTCCGCCGGGCAGGCGTACACAGCGAGCCGGATATACATCGCAGTCATATTGACGGGCGAGCTTGGCAAGCAGCGGGTTGGTCTTGCAGGGGCGGTTGAAGAATGTCGATGGAATGCCGCGCCGGAATTTCTGGTCAACCAGCATGCCGACATTGCCATTGTCATTGAGCACGGTGGCAAGGGACCAGGCCGCGCCGGCCTTCGAGGGCACGAGGTGGCCCATGTTGGTGCGACGCGCGCCCAATATTCTTCTTGCCACAAACGGATTGTTTGGCGGGCGAAAGAGAGCAGTGACATTCAGGTCGAATGTGGCTGCACAAATGGGCAGGAGCTCGAAGTTGCCAGTATGGCCGGTGAAGAAAATGTGCGGGCGATCCTTCTCTTCGAGCAGGCGTTCGAATATCCCGCGTCCCTGCACCTCGATAAGACCCGTCTTGTCGCTGTGTGGGTCGTAGTCGAAGATGGCGTCAAGAAAGACATATTCGGCGGTCAGCCGGGCCATGTTGCCCCACATGTCGCGCGCAATGTCCTGTAACTCTTCCTCGGATTTATCCGGATAGGCCTTGCGCAGGTTGTTCATTGCCACGCGGTGACGCCCCATGAGCGGGCCGATCTTGCGGGCTGCAGAGTCTGTGAAGTCCATGGCGGCCTTGGCCGGCAGGCGTCGCAAAAGCCACAAGACGCCGAAAATCACATTCGCCGACAGCCAGTAGTTGAATTTCTTCAGCCGCTGGGTCCAGCGGAAGAGGGCAAGCTTGGTATTGAGTTTCATGTGAGATCAGTTGATGCGCAGGATAATCTTGCCGAAGACGTCCCGGCCTTCCATCCGCTTGAGCGCCGTATCAATATCATCGAAGCCAACTTCAGTATCGATAACGGGATGCACCAGTCCGCGTGCCATCTTCTGCATGGCATCGGCCATGTTTTCCATACGGCAGCCAAACGAGCCAAGCAGTTTCAGCTGCTGCTGGAACAGCATCATGAGGTTCATGCTGGTGGAAACGCCCGACGTTGAGCCGCAGGTGACAAGGCGTCCGCCGCGCCGCAATGAAAGCATGGAACCGGCCCATGTGTCTGCGCCGACATGTTCGAAGACAACATCAACGCCCTTTTTCTTGGTGAGCTTGCGCACGACACCTTCGAAACGGTCTTCGCGATAGTTGATGACATGGTCGGCGCCAAGCGCCTTGGCTTTTTCGATCTTGTTGTCGGAGCCGACCGTGGTGATGACCGTGCAGCCGATTTTCTTGGCAAGCTGGATAGCTGCCGAGCCGATTCCCGACCCGCCGGCATGAACGAGGATGGTTTCGCCCGGCTCCAGCTTGGCATTGTCGAAAAGCATGTGCTCAACGGTGCCGAAAGTGACGGGCGCTACCGCCGCGCCGATTTCATCGACGCCGGGAGGGGCTGGAACCAGCAAACGGGCGCGGAGGTTCACTTTCTCCTGTGCAAATCCGTCAAGATGAAAACCGTGTACACCGGACACGTGTTCACAAAGATTGTCGCGGCCTTCGCGGCATGGGCGGCACAGACCGCAGGTTTGGGCACCATAGATGGAGACCAGCTGACCTGGCAGGAGGCTCACGCCCGGACCAATCGCATCGACGACGCCTGATGCTTCAGCGCCGATTGTGAGCGGCATCTTGCGCTTGGCAAATGCCATGCCGCGCCAGCCCCAGACATCGATATGATTGAGCGCAACAGCCCTGATGTTGACCGTGACTTCACCCGGACCGGGCGGGGGCGGGGGCGCAATATCGACGATCTCGAGTTTGCGGTCTTCAATCAGCTGTAATGCGCGCATGTTCTGTCCGTTTCCTGTTCAGGTCACGGATTAGTTCGGTTCTGCCGTCATGACAAGACACGTATTTTGTCCGCCGAAGCCAAATGAACTGGAAAGTACCGATGAGACACGCGCTTCGCGTTTCACGTTGGGCACAACGTCCATGATGATCGCTGGATCCGGATTGTCGTAATTGATCGTCGGCGGGATCGTCCCTGTCTGGATGGTCAATACGGAAAATACGGCTTCGATCGCGCCGGCCGCGGTCAGCGTGTGGCCGATCATCGACTTGTTGGACGAGACCGGCATCGATGAAATTCGTTCGCCGAAAACTGTCGACAACGCCAGATACTCCATCTTGTCATTCTCTGGTGTCGAGGTGCCGTGCGCATTGATGTATTCAATGGCGTCTTCCTTTATTCCGGCGTCATCGAGCGCGGCGCGGACGGCGCCGATTGCGGGCGACCCATCGGGCTTCGACCGGGTGCGATGGAAATCGTCGGCCTTCTCACCGCAGCCACGCATGATGCCAAGAACATTCGCACCGCGCGCTACCGCGGATTCGAGCGATTCCAGCACCATCGCGCCGGAACCTTCGGCCATGACAAATCCGTCACGATCCTTGGAAAACGGCTTGGCGGCCTTGTGGGCAGGCTCATTCTGCGTCGATAGCGCCGAAAGCAGAGAGAACCGGATCAGCGATTCAGCCGATACGGAGCCGTCAGTGCCGATCGAGAGCACACGATCGCTTTCGCCGCGCCGGATTGCCTCCACGCCAAGCTGGATGGCCGTTGCACCGGAGGCACAGGCGGTAGAGAGCGTAACGGGCAATCCGCGCGTTCCAAACTTGTCGGCCAGGCATTCTGCGATGTAGCCGAACTCAATGGTGTTGAACATGTCGACCTGCGGTCCGCGCCGGCAGGCGGCAAGCAGGAGATCATAGCCGGGTTCGCCTTCCGACTTCACAAGTGCATCAAGTGCAAACCGGTTACGCCACTCGAGTTCGACCGGCGGCGCCGCAAGGAAGAGTGGTCCGCCAAAATCACCAATGGGCAGACCCGCTTGAGCAACGGCTTCTTCGGCTGCCAGCGAAGCCAGTTTCTCTGACAATGCCGAGGCACCCTGGTTGCTTTCCTCAAGAAAATCGACGGTTCCAGCAATCTGCGTGCGCAGATTGTCCAGCGCAAATCGGGTGATCGTGTGAATGCCTGAGGTTCCGGACGTCAAGGCTGCCCAGTTGTCCTCCTTACCCTGCCCGAGGGAGGAAACGACGCCCATGCCGGTGATGGCGACAAGCGGACGGCCGAGATGATCGGTATATTGGGACATGTCGATATCCTTTATACGCTTACGAGACGGGCAACGCCTTCACCCCGGCTTCCGCCGATGGTGGTCGCAAGCGCGGTTCTGACCTGTGACGGTCCAACGCTTTCATTGTCGGCATCAATCGGCGGGAAAGCCGTACCCTTGAAAACATTCAATGCAGCCAGCGCAACAACGAGCGAAAATTGACCCTCCCGGAGATGGCCAAGTTTGCCGGCGATCCCGCGTACGGCGACATCGGGAAATCTATCGAGCGCGGCTTTCTCGGCTGCGGTGATGCCCTTGGCTCCGCACGCTCCGGAAATGATCAGGTCCGCCGCTTGGGCAGCGCCTGCGGCTTTCAGCAGCCCGGCAACGGCCTCAGTCAGATCCTCACGGGAGCGGCGGATCTGACTGCTGTAAACGGCATCGATGGCCGCGTAAGCCCGCGCGCCGCGCTTCTTTGCGTGGTCCAGACTTTCAAGTACAAGGAAAGCGCCGCCTGAACCGGTAACGACGCCACCGCCTGCACCGTTCTCGCGCTGCCATAGAGGTGCCCAGCCGTCGGTTTTCAGCAAGCCATTGAGCTCATAGCCCAGCAGCATGTCGGGGTGCTCGGTATTGTAGGCTCCGCCGACCAGCGCGTGCGTGCTCTGTCCCGAACGAATCCGTGCGACCGCGGTATCAATGGCTGACACGCCGGAACCTTCTTCTCCCATGAATGTGCGGGAGGAGCCTGTGACCTTGTGGACGATGGAGATGTTGCCTGCCAGCAGATTGGAGAGCTGTGCGAGGAAGAGCGTTGGCCGCAGTTCCGTCGTCAGCTTCTCATTGAGCATCGTACCGAGATCGTTGCGTACGCGGCCTTCAGTCAGGATCTGCTTGTCTACGGTGACATCGCGTTCGCCGCCACCTGCTGCCACCACCATGTCCATCGTAGCGCAAAGCGCCTCGTCATCCTTGATGCCGGCATCCTGAAGCGCAAGACCTGCCGTATAGGTGCCAATACGCTGCCAGGTTTCCATCTGGCGCTGGTCGCCGCGTTTGGGAATCTGGTTGTTCCAGTCAACTTCAACCAATGGATGGATCGTGTAAGGCTTGAACGTCTCGCTGTCGACACGAGGCTCGACCTTGTCACTGAAAGCCTGCCAGTGCGCTTCCACGCCTTCGCCCAGCGATGAAATCAGTCCGATACCAGTGATAACGACGGTGTTGTTCTGCATTGTCTCGCAACACCGTCAGTGCGGTGCATCCAGTTTGGTGGAGAGATTGGGCCCCTGCCAGGAACTGCCCGTAATCAGGCAGCCTTGGCAGCGACGAGTTCGTCGATCTTGGCGCAGAGGTTCTTCAACACGAAGTATTCTTCGGTCGGAACCTTGCCGTCATTGACTTCCTGCGTCCACTGCTCGAGCGGAATCTTGATGCCGAAGGCCTTGTCGATCGCAAAAACGATGTCGAGGAAATCTAGGCTATCGATGCCCAGATCGTCAATCGTATGGCTTTCCGGCGTAATGGAGTCGCGGTCGATCTCACTGGTTTCGGCAATGATATCGGCGACTTTGTCGAATGTTTCGGACAATTGATTTTCCTTTGCTTCCGGTGCCTTGGATGAGGCACTGATGTCTGATGAGCCGGTATCTAGCGTTTTTCACGGCTCAGGGAAAGACCAAAGCGTGCATGCTGCTTAGTCGAATATGATTCTGCCGGCAACGTGAATCGTTTCGCCGTCCTCGCCCGGGCTGACCACGACCGCCTCGGTCGGGCGCGGCGCAATGCCCGTCAGAGCCGTTATATTGGCACGGTCGCTAAGCATTACCAGATTGCCGGAACTTTTGAACGCGGTGATCACAGCCCGGATTTTCTCTAATTGCGATTGCTTTGCACTGTCGTCATCCGGCACCGGATCCAGCGGCGGGAAGATCTCTGTCGGAACCGATCCGAAAGAAAGCCGGGCGGTTTCGCGGGCGTTACAGGTGGAACTGGTCAAAACCTTGTCGATTCGCACGCCGCGGGCTGCAATGCGCGCTCCAAGCTTCTGGGCAAGCTGACGGCCCCGATCCGAAAGTGTCTGCGTGGCGGAGCAATCGAGGGAATCATCCACCGCAGGACTCAAGGTTCCGGACGCATCGGCGCCTTGAATGAGGACCGTGTAACCGCCTCGCGCCAATCTCGCCCAGGCGGCATCCGTTGCGAACGCTGGTGAAACGATCAGGCATGCGCTCGATGACAGAGCCAATGCAAATAGTGCCCGGGTGCATAATCGTTTCAACATCAGTCTCCCTTAACAGCGAGATGGTGATTGGGGATAGAAAAATAAAGTGAAGACTTTGGAACAGCTTGCGCCATGCCCTCTGCAAGCCTATTGCGGGTGACGATGGGTTTGATTCAGACAATCATTGTCGTCTTCGGGGTGATTGCCATCGCTTATGCTGCAGCGCATTTCAAGCTGCTGGATGAGCGTGTGGGTGATGGCCTTTCAGATTTCGTGTTCATGATCGCTGCACCGTTGCTGCTCTTCAGAACCATGGTGACAGCCGATTTTCACGGCGCGGCACCATGGCATTTATGGATAGCGTATTTCGCCGGGGTCGTCGTTGCCTGGGCAGCGTCGGACCTGGCAATCAAGATCATGTTCGGCCGTGATAATCGCGCCGGCGTTGTTGCCGGCGTTTCGGGAGCCTTTTCCAATCTGGTATTCCTCGGCATGCCGCTCATGTTGGGTGTGTTTGGCCAGGAAGGCTTTGCAATCCTGTCGCTGATAGTCGCGGTTCACATGCCGATCATGATGGCAGCGTCCATTACGCTGCACGAAATTGCCATGCGACGTGATGGAGTTTTCGAAGGCGAGGCGCATCTTGGCGTTGTTGTGCTTGGTTTCTTCAAAAGTCTCCTGCGCAACCCTTTTGTACTCGGCATCCTTGCCGGCTGGATATGGCGACTCACCGGACTGCAGATGCCGGTCATTGCCGACTCGCTTATCCAGACATTGGGAAGCGTTGCAGGTCCGGTAGCATTGTTTGCCATGGGCATGGGACTGAAGAAATTCGGCGTGACTGGGCACATCGCCGCGTCGCTCGTCATGTCGGCTATCAAGCTGTTTATCATGCCGGCAGTCGTATTGGCCGTTGCAATGTTGATCGGCCTGCCGCCTTTTACCGCCAAGATTGCCGTGGCTTCGGCGGCGCTTCCTGCCGGTGTGAACTCCTATCTCATTGCAACACGCTTCGGAACGGGGCAAGCGCTTGCTTCAAATTCCATGGTCATGGCTACCGCGTTGTCGGCGGTCACCATGGCGTTCTGGATATCAGTCGTCACGCATATCTTCGGTTGAGTGAAGCCTGTTGCAGCTTTTGCCAAAAAGGCGCAGGGTAGCTCATCGCCTTGACCAAGGCGCATTGCGATGCGCAATGCAGGGTTATCCTTCACGGAACTCACGATCAGCAATAACCCTTAGAACGCAGGGAGAAGTATGATGTTGCAGAAATCCAGCCAGTTCATGAAACAGGCAAACCTCATCAATGGAGAGTGGGTGGCTGCCGACTCGGGCAAGACGATCGACGTCATCAACCCTGCGACCGGTTTGAAGATCGGGACTGTCCCCAATGCTGGAAAGGCCGAAACGCAGCGGGCAATCGCGGCGGCGTCCGAAGCCTTCAAGACGTGGCGCAAGACATCTGTGCTCGACCGCGCCAAGCTCATGCGCAAGCTGCATGATGCCATCCTGGACAATCAGGATGCGCTGGCAGAACTCCTAACGCTTGAGCAGGGAAAGTCGCTGGCTGAATCCAGGGGCGAGGTTGGCATGTCGGCCGCCTATATTCTCTGGTATGCGGAGGAAGCACGCCGAACATATGGCGACGTTGTTCCTTCCCCTTGGGCCGACAGACGCATCCTGGTCACGAAAGAGCCAGTTGGTGTCATTGCCGCCATCACACCATGGAATTTTCCGTCGTCCATGCTGGCCCGCAAGATCGGACCGGCATTGGCGACCGGCTGTACCGTTGTCGTGAAGCCGGCGACGCAGACCCCGTACTCCGGCCTGGTCTGGGGAGCGCTTTGCGAGGAGGTCGGCATTCCCAAAGGTGTCGTCAACATCCTGACCGGTTCGGCCACCGAGATCGGTGGTGAAATCACCAGCAATCCCCTTGTGCGCAAGATCACCTTCACGGGATCGACGGAAATCGGCAAGATTCTGATCAAGCAGGCGGCCGATACAGTCAAGAAAGTATCGATGGAACTTGGCGGAAATGCACCGTTCATCGTGTTCGACGATGCCGATGTGGATCGCGCGGTGGAAGGCGCAGTAATTGCGAAGTTCCGCAATTCCGGTCAGACCTGCGTCTGCACCAATCGTTTCCTGGTCCAGTCGGGTGTTTATGACTCGTTCATCGAGAAGTTTGCCGCTGCAACCGAGAAGCTCAAGGTAGGCGACGGCCTTGAGGCAGGAACCCAGCAGGGTCCACTTATCGATGAAAAGGCGGTCGAGAAGGTCGAGGAGTTCATTGCCGATGCCAGACAGAAAGGCGGCAAGGTCATTACTGGCGGCAAACGCCATGAACTTGGCGGCAGTTTCTTCGAACCAACCGTAATTGCCGATGCCAAGCCCGATATGCTGTTTACCACGGACGAAATCTTCGGCCCTGTTGCTCCGGTCTACAAGTTCGAGACGGAACAGGAGGCGATTGATCTTGCCAACAACACCCAGTTCGGCCTTGCGAGCTACTTCTACACGCAGGATCTTGGGCGTATGTTCCGCGTGTCCGAAGGACTGAAATATGGCTTGGTCGGGGTGAACGAAGGCATGATCACGACTGTCGAGGCCCCGTTTGGCGGCACCAAGGAGTCGGGCCTGGGGAAAGAGGGCGGACACCAGGGCATCGAAGATTATCTCGATACAAAATATGTCTGCGTGGGCGGCTTGGGGCTGTAAATGAACACCGAGATTTTTGGCCATACAACGAATGGCGAAGCAGTCCATCGCATTACGATCTCAGGCGGCGGGCTGACGGCAAAAGTTCTGACATGGGGCGCAGTCATCCAGGATTTGCGCCTCAAGGGTCATGAAGCTCCCCTGGTCCTCGGATATCAGGATTTTGAAGATTATCCGGCCCATTCGCCCTATCTGGGAGCGACTGTCGGTCGCTCGATCAACCGCATTCGCAATGGTGAGTTGACCATCGACGGCGCAACTTACCAGCTGGAGAAGAATTTCCGCGGATTGCACAATATTCATGGCGGCAGTGAAGGCACAGGCCACCGAAACTGGGAAGTCGTGGCTGTCGGTGCGGATTACGTCACGCTTACGGTCCAGCTTGGCGACGGCGAAATGGGTTTTCCGGGCAATCTCACGATTACCTGCACTTACATGCTCGAACCAAAAGGAACCTTGGCTATCCGTATGGATGCGGTCACCGACAAGCCGACCATTTGCAACCTTGCCCACCACAGCTACTTCAATCTCGATGATGGCGGCGCGACCGAGGCGCTCGATCATCAGGTCAAGATCGGCGCGGATGCCTATCTTCCGGTTGACAGCGATCTCATCCCCGACGGCAGGGTCCTCCCGGTAGCCGGAACGACACACGATTTCCGCGAGTATCGCCCGATCCGGCTTGAGGAACATGGCGATCAGGTTGTCTATGACAACAACTTCTGCCTTTCGAGCCAGCGCCGGCCCTTGCGAACCGTGGCTTGGGCAAAAGGCGAGCGCTCAGGCGTCGAGATGACCGTATCGACCACCGAGCCCGGCTTGCAGTTCTATGCGGGAAATACGCTCGGCGGACGGCCGCCTGTCGGCCTGACCGGCAATACTTACGGCAATTATGCGGGATTTTGCTTCGAGGCTCAGGTTTGGCCCGATTCCACGCACTTTTCCTATTTCCCACAGGCGATACTGCGGCCCGAAGAAACCTACAGCCAGATGACCAAGTATGGTTTCAAGAGGGCGAAAGCCTAGGGTCAGCCCTGGGCTTTAAATACCTTGCGCGCTTCGTCCATGGGGGCAAGTGCGCCATGAAACTCCACGACGCGCGCCGCAACCCTATGGGCGTGGGCGGCCGCAGCCACCGGATCCAGATTGGCAAGACGCGCCGCGATGTAGCCGCCGTTGAAGCTATCGCCAGCGCCGGTCGTGTCCACGGCCTTGGCGTGCGAGGCGGGGACCGGCGTCCTTGTCCCGTCAGCCGAAACCAAGGCAGGTTCCGTACCATCCTTCACTACGATCTCTCGCACGCCATAACTTGCGATCCGGTCTGCCGTTTTCGCCGGCGTTGCGTCGCCGAACAGTGCGTTTTCGTCAGGGAACGTTGGAAGGGCAATATCCGCGACATGGAAAGCGTTGCTCAGGACCTGTTTTGCCGTTTCCGCGTTCTCCCAGAGGCGGGGACGATAATTCGCGTCAAAGACAACGAGTGATCCATGCCGGCGTGCGTTGCTGACGGCATTCAGTACATTCTGACGGCCCTTGGGGCTCAAGATTCCCATGGTAATGCCGGAGAAATAAATCATCTGGCGGCCGTCGAGACTCCTGGCCAAAGCGTCCGGATCGTCCGCGAGGTGGCGTGCGGCCGAATCGTTGCGCCAATAGGTGAAGGAGCGCTCAACCCCAGTGAGTGTGATGGCGTAGAGGCCCGGGCGCGCACCCACGATGGTTGGACTGTGAGCGGTGCTGATGCCGTTCTCGCGCAAGAATGTCTTTTGCTTGACCGAGAACGGGTCATCGCCAAAGGCCGTCACATAATCCACGGCGTAATCAGGATCGGCGAGGGCACGGACATACCAGGTGGTATTCAGTGTATCGCCCGCGAATCCCATGCGCCACTGGTCGCCGTTGGCACCCGAAAGTTCAATCATGCACTCGCCAATGGCTGCAAACCCGCTCATGAATACACTCCACGTCTCATTCGACGCGACTGATATACGAGTGTTTCGCCGCTGTCATTTCTTAAAAGTAGTGCGCTTAGGACCGGGCTGTCATATTCGATTGGGCGTGGCATGCTAGTCGACGCAGGCATTTTGCAGGAGAACCGAATGGCGCGGATAACGACGATCGATCAGCTGGAAGCAATTTACAGCGGGATTACCGAAGCATCGACCGCAAAGGTGACCGACCGAATCACACCGGAATACCGGCAATTGATAGAGGGATCGCCATTTGTGGCCCTTGCTACGAGTGGTCCGGAAGGGCTGGATTGCTCGCCGCGCGGGGATATTGCAGGCTTTGTTCGGGTTCATGACGATCGGACATTAATGATGCCGGACCGCCGCGGCAACAACCGTGTCGATTCATTGCGCAATATTGTCCGCGACCCCCGCGTGGCCATGCTTTTCTTTATTCCGGGCCTCACCACGACATTCAGGGTGAACGGCAGGGCATACCTCGATACCGACCAGGCATTGCTGGACAGCTTCATGGTCGACGACAAGGCGCCTCGTGCAGTCATGGTGGTCAACGTTGAGGAAGCCTATTTTCAGTGTGCCCGCGCGCTGATCCGCTCGGAATTGTGGAATCCGGTGAAGCATCGATCGCCGAAGGACTTCCCGACGCCTGGCCAAATTCTCGCTGCACTCAGTGAGGACCGGGTCGGCGGCGAAGACTATGATCGTGAATGGCCCGAGCGGGCTGCAAAGACCATGTGGTAGCTCTCAGCCCAGGGTGTTGTTGTCGATGGCGATTTCCATGCGGTCGGCAGCAAAACGGGTCTTGCCATATTCGACGGGACGCCCGTCCATGTCGACATTGATTGCAGTGGCGACAAGGACGATGGCGCCGGGCGACAGACGCAGATGCCGCAGATCCTCTGCGTCGGCATGGCGGGCGGCTATCACCGTCGATTTGCGCAAGTAGTCGTCTATTCCCGCGGATTTGAGTGCAACAGTTATCGAGCCAGAAGCGCGATAGTCTTCAACGATATTCGGCACGCGTTCCGCTTCGAACCAGGCCGTCGCGCATGATACCGGATTACCGTCTGCGGTGTGCATGGTGTCTATCCTGATGACCTGGCCGGATCGCATTGCCAATGCCTCGGCGATTTCCGGCGTTGGATCCTCAAGCCGATGCGCGAGCAGGATGCCTTTGGTCTCGCGGACCTGGGCTGCAAGGATCTGCGAAAAGCGCGTGCGCTCGCCGATGCGATAGGTAAGCTTCTTGCTGTTGGCAACGAAAGTCCCGCGCCCCTGTTCGGTCCGCAGCACGCCTTCCTTGGTGAGTGCTGCAATAGCACTGCGGATCGTATGGCGATTGACTGCAAAGCGGGTCGCCAGTTCAACCTCCGGCGGCAGGCGAGAGCCACTTGCCATCTTGCCTGCCGAGATATCGCCGCGGATCTGATCTGCAATCTGACGCCAGACAGCGACGCCGCTATTGCGAGTGATGAATCTGGCTGAAACCACGTTTTGTCATGCTCCTGTCATTTACCGATCCTATACAACAGTATATTGTCTAGTTGTATAGACGAATAGACAAATTGGAGCGAGGTGTCAATGAGCGATGAAATTCTCGAAGCTTCCCGAAAGGATGATGGCTCCGACGGCGGGCGCAAGGCCGCCATGGCGTTGCTTGCCCAGGCGACCTCGCAAGAATTGCAGGCATTCTGGTCGCAGTGGAACGAAAAGCCTGAAGTCGAGACATTGCGCGGACCCGAAACAGGTCTCGTGATGGTCCGGGGACGGATCGGCGGCGGCGGCGAGCCCTTCAATTTTGGAGAAGCGACAGTCACCCGCGCTACGGTCAGGCTCGGCAATGGCGCGGTTGGCCATGCCTATGCGCTTGGACGCCAGGGTGAAAAGGTCCGGCTGGCGGCGGTTTTTGATGCCCTCTGGCAAGGAGAGACCGAACGTCGGGCTGTCGAGGACAAGGTGCTTGCGCCAATCGCGCGGCGCTTGAGCGACGATCTCGAAAGCAAGCGCTCCGAAACAGCTGCGACCAAGGTCGATTTCTTCACAATGGTACGGGGTGACGATTGATGCGTGCGGCGACACAGGTTTTCGAAGGCGGGTTCAGCGATGCCGTTCTGAATTCGCAAGAAGTATTCCGGGCTCTCATGGACGCCATGGCGAATCCCGGACGGATCATGCTGGTCCGCGATCTCGTCAATGCGCCGGCGCCGTTGACGCCGGTGATGGCTGCAATCGCCGCCACCCTGTTCGATCACGACTCGACAGTGTGGTGTGACAGGGCAATTGCCGGTTCCACGGCTGCAATGGGCTGGCTCAAGTTTCAAACCGGCCTCAAGTTGACATCGGATCCATCGGGCGCGCAGTTTGCCCTTGTTCATGACATCGACGTCATGCCCTCGCTCGAGGCTTTCGCAAAAGGTTCGTCGGAATACCCTGATCGCTCTACGACAATCATTCTGCAGATCGCAGGGTTTTCTGGAGTGGAAGCCCTGACGCTGGAGGGACCTGGCATAGAGAACGCGACATCGTTCACGCCCAGCAATCTGCCGAAGCTCTTCATCGACCAATGGACTGCCAACCGCGCCACATTTCCGCGCGGCGTCGATCTGGTTTTTGCCGGAAGGGGCGCTCTCGCGGCCTTGCCGCGCACGACGCGTGTTTCCAGAGGGGAGGTCTGAACCATGTATGTTGCAGTCAAAGGCGGTGAAGCCGCTATTCGCAATGCGCACACGCTTCTGGCCGATCGACGCCGTGGAGACCGTTCGGTACCGGCCATCCGGTTGGATCAGATCGTTGAGCAGTTGGCACTGGCCGTGGACCGGGTCATGGCCGAGGGCTCCCTTTATGATACGGAACTTGCAGCCCTTGCAGTGAAGCAGGCGCGTGGAGACATGATCGAGGCCATTTTCCTGGTTCGGGCCTACCGAACCACGCTGCCGCGCTTCGGCTATACCAGGCCAGTCGACACGGGGCGCATGGCCATCGAGCGGCGAATTTCGGCCACATTCAAAGACCTGCCGGGTGGACAACTGCTTGGGCCGACATTCGACTATACGCACCGCTTGCTCGATCCCGCACTTGCTGAAGAAACGCCGGTCGAAACGCCCGCTCGCCGTGTCGAGGCACCTGAACAGACACCACGTGTCACGGACATTCTGGGGCAGGACGGCATGATCGAGGCCGATGGTGAATTGCCGGAAGGTTCGGAAACGGGAGACCTCACCCGGGAACCGTTGTCATTTCCGCTGGAGCGTGACTTGCGGCTGCAAGCGCTGTCGCGGGGTGATGAGGGGTTCCTGCTCGGCCTGGCCTATTCGACACAGCGTGGCTATGCGCGCAGCCATCCGTTCGCTGGTGAAATCCGCATCGGGGAAGTCGAAGTGGAATTGGAGGTTGCCGAACTCGATTTCCCGCTGACACTCGGTCGCATCCGCGTCACCGAGTGCCAGATGGTCAACCAGTTCAAGGGGTCATCCAGGCAACCGCCACAATTCACGCGGGGGTACGGCCTGGTCTTCGGTCAGAGCGAACGAAAGTCGATGTCGATGGCTTTGTGCGACAGGGCGTTGCGGGCGCGGGAACTTGGCGAAGACATCACTGCTCCTGCCCAGGACGAGGAATTCGTCATCTCCCACAGCGACAATGTGCAGTCGACCGGTTTCGTCGAACACCTGAAGTTGCCGCATTACGTCGACTTCCAGGCAGAACTTGATTTGGTCAGGCGCATGCGCGCCGAGCACGAGCGCCGCGATGGCGAAACCAGCGATACTCAAGAGGCTGCAGAATGACCGAGCTTGCGACTTACAATTTCGCTTATCTGGACGAGCAGACCAAGCGGATGATCCGCCGAGCGATACTCAAGGCAATCGCCATACCGGGATATCAGGTACCGTTCGCTTCCCGCGAAATGCCGATGCCCTATGGCTGGGGAACTGGCGGAGTACAAGTGACGGCTGCGGTAATCGGGCCGGACGATACGCTCAAGGTGATCGATCAGGGCGCTGATGATACGACCAATGCCGTTTCCATCCGCGCCTTCTTCCAGAAGACTGCAAACGTAGCCGTGACCACCCGCACCGCTGCGGCAACAATCATCCAGACCCGTCATCGCATCCCAGAGGCTGCCTTGCAGACGGGACAGACGCTTGTCTACCAGGTACCGATCCCCGAGCCATTGCGGTTTCTTGAGCCTCGCGAAACGGAAACGCGAAAGATGCATGCGCTCGAAGAGTATGGCTTGATGCATGTCAAGCTCTACGAAGACATAGCGCGTCACGGCCACATCGCGACCACCTATGCGTACCCGGTGAAGGTGGAAGGTCGCTACGTGATGGATCCGTCGCCGACACCGAAATTCGACAATCCGAAAATGCATAATTCGCCGGCACTGCAGTTGTTCGGGGCGGGCCGGGAAAAGCGCATCTATGCCATACCACCCTATACCGAAGTCGTGAGCCTCGACTTCGAGGACCATCCCTTCGAGATACAGACATTTTCCCAGCCCTGCGCGTTGTGCGGCGCCAAGGGCAGCTATCTCGACGAGGTCATCCTCGATGACAAGGGCGGCAGCATGTTTGTCTGCTCGGATACCGATTTTTGTGAAGACCGGCAGGCAAAAGGCCATCGCGGCCACCTTTCGGCCAACCCGGCGGAGGCTGCAGAATGAGCGATCTACCACTCTTGAAAGTCAGTGCGCTGTCGAAATTCTATGGCAGCCGGATCGGATGCCAGAATGTGACGTTCGAACTCTGGCCGGGCGAAGTCCTGGCGATCGTGGGGGAGTCCGGCTCTGGCAAGACAACCCTGCTCAATTGCTTGGCGACGCGGCTTGCGCCATCCGCGGGCTGTGTGGAGTACCGCATGCGCGACGGCCAGTTCCGCGATCTCTATCGTCTGAGTGAGGCTGAACGGCGTTTCCTGATGCGTACAGACTGGGGCTTCGTGCACCAGAACCCCGCCGATGGCCTTCGCATGACGGTTTCGGCGGGTGCCAATGTGGGCGAGCGGCTAATGGCCGTCGGCGACCGGCATTATGGCAAGATCCGGGCGACTGCCACCGATTGGCTGGGACGCGTCGAAATTGCCGAAGACCGGATCGACGACCAACCACGTGCTTTTTCCGGTGGCATGCGTCAACGGTTGCAAATTGCACGCAATCTGGTGACCAATCCGCGTCTTGTCTTCATGGATGAACCGACCGGTGGGCTCGATGTTTCCGTGCAGGCGCGGTTGCTCGATCTCCTGCGTGGCCTTGTCAGCGACCTTGGTCTCGCCGCGATCGTGGTGACGCACGACCTTGCTGTGGCGCGTCTGCTTTCGCACCGGATGATGGTCATGAAGGACGGCCACATCGTCGAGACCGGTCTGACTGATCGGGTGCTTGATGATCCGCAGGCGCCGTACACGCAGCTTCTCGTCTCTTCCATCCTGCAGGTCTGAAAATGCAATTCCTGGAAAAGTGCAGCGGTTTTCCGTCCGGAATTGCGATAAAACAAAGGTTATAAACCATGCCGACACCTCTCGTCGTATCCGACGTCGCCAAGAGTTTTACCATGCACCTGCGCGACGGAATTCGCTTGCCCGTGGTCGCCAATGTGTCCTTTTCGATCAAGGCGGGCGAATGCGCCGTCCTTGGGGGTCCGTCTGGCGCCGGCAAAAGCTCGATCCTGAAGATGGTCTATGGCAACTATGCCGTGGATGGAGGGCAGATCATCATTCCCTATCGTGATCGCCTTGTTGATGTGGCCACCGCTGATCCGCGAACAATGCTCGGCATACGCCGTGACATGATCGGTTATGTCAGCCAGTTCCTCCGCACCGTGCCACGCGTGTCTGCCCTTGATGTGGTCGCCGAACCGCTCGTTGCGCGCGGCACGGATCGCAACGACGCGCGCGACAAGGCAGCATCCCTGTTGGGAGGATTGAACCTGCCGGAACGTTTGTGGTCGTTGCCGCCCGCAACCTTTTCAGGGGGCGAGCAGCAGCGGGTGAATATCGCCCGCGGCTTCATCACCGATCATCCGATCTTGCTGCTTGATGAGCCAACGGCCTCGCTCGATGCCAGAAACCGCGAAGTTGTCGTCTCTATGATCCGGCAGAAGAAGGCGGCCGGCGTTGCCATGCTCGGCATTTTTCATGACGAAGATGTCCGGGAAGCCGTTGCTGACCGCATTATTGACGTCACGGCGTTTTCGGTGTCCGGGGAGGCAGCAGCATGACCCGGCTTTCGGAGACACCACTGGTTCACGAGACCGCCTCGGTGCATGACTGCGAACTCGGGCGCTATACGGAAATATCCGAACGTTGCCGCATCAGCGAGGCGACTCTCGGCGATTACTCCTACATCATGCAGGATGGCTCCGTCTGGTGCGCCCGGATCGGCAAGTTCGCCAATATCGCCTCAAATGTCCGCATCAATGCACCCAACCATCCCACATGGCGTCCGACCCTGCACCATTTCACCTATCGGTCCGGAGACTATTGGGACGGTGCCGGCATCGATGAAGATTTCTTTGAATGGCGCCGCACAAACCTCGTCACCATTGGTCACGACGTATGGATCGGCCACGGAGCAACTGTCCTGCCAGGCGTGAATGTGGGTGATGGCGCAGTCATCGGGGCAGGGGCGGTCGTGTCCAAGGATGTCCCTGCCTACACGATTGTCGGTGGTGTCCCGGCCCGCACGATCCGTGATCGCTTTGATCGGAGAACCGCCGAGCGCCTGCAAGCCTTGGCCTGGTGGGATTGGGATCACGCAAGATTGCGCGATGCTCTCGGAGATTTCCGCAAGCTGGATATCGAGGCCTTCCTCGAGAAACATGCGGGTTGAGCCATCCGTTACACGCTTGTCACGCAACTGAAATGAAACTGCCATCGCACCTTCACACAGGTGTCCTAGGACTGAGCGGCGCCAACAGGGATTGTCTGATGCTGAAGATTGAAAATGTGACACGGCGGTTTGGCAAGTTCACTGCCATCGACGACGTCAGTTTGGAGATCCCGCAAGGCCAGATGGTCGGCGTTATCGGGCGGTCCGGCGCAGGCAAATCCACACTTTTGCGCATGATCAACCGGCTGGTCGATCCGTCAGAAGGATCCATCCTTTTCGAGGGCACGAATGTGGCCCAATTGAAGGGCGCAGCACTGCGCAACTGGCAACGCGACTGCGCGATGATCTTCCAGCAGTTCAATCTTGTGCCGCGCCTCGACGTGTTGACCAATGTCCTTCTAGGCAGGCTCAATCATCGATCCACGTTCAAGAGTTTGCTTGGGATGTTTTCGCGCGAGGAACGTGCGATGGCCATCGCCGCCCTCGAGCGGCTCGACATCGTCAAGACGGCGTTGCAGCGGGCCGGAACCCTGTCGGGCGGGCAGCAGCAACGTGTCGCCATTGCCCGTGCCCTGATGCAGAATCCAAGGATCATTCTCGCCGATGAACCTATCGCATCGCTCGATCCGCGCAATGCACAGGTTGTAATGGAATCGCTGCGTGACATCAACGAGAGGGAAGGCCTGACGGTCATTACCAATCTGCATACGCTTGATACGGCAAGACATTTTTGCTCGCGCATTATCGGCATGCAAGGTGGCAAGGTCGTTTTCGACGGCACGCCCGATGATCTGACCGAGCTTGCCGCGCGTCGGATTTACGGTGCCGACGGTATCAAGGATGCATTTTCAGAAGCCATCACATCGACGAGCATCGGCCGTGGCGCCCCAAAGCCAATTCCCGAGCTTGAGGCCATTCTGGCCGCGCGTTAGCTGCGAGGATCGGCTCGCCCACGTACGGGCCTACATGAACAAAAAACAAACCCATCTGGACGTTTGACAGGAGAGAACTATGTTGCTCAAGAAAGCCCTTCTCGGCGCCATCGCAATTGGCGCCATGCTGGCCGGTTCGATGGCCCGCGCGGAAAATCTCGAAACATTCCGCGTTGGCATCATCGGCGGCGAAAATGAAGCCGACCGCCTGCGCAATTACCAGTGCGTGGTCGACCAGCTTCCGAAAGTTCTCGGCGTAAAGGACGTCAAGCTTTTCCCGGCTACCGACTATGACGGCGTCATCCAGGGTCTTCTCGGCGGCACGCTCGACTATGCTGAGCTCGGCGCATCCGGTTTCGCAAAGATCTACCTCACCAATCCCAAGGCGGTAGAACCGATCCTCACCACAATTCAGACCGATGGCGCGACCGGCTATTATTCCATCATGGTCGCCCGCAAGGACAGCGGCATCAAGACCCTCGCCGACATGAAGGGCAAGAAGCTCGGATTTGCCGATCCGGATTCAACCTCGGGCTATCTCATTCCGGTGACATCGCTGCCGAAGGACATCAAGACTTCGGTCAAGGATTATTTCAGTGAAACCGGGTTCGGCGGCGGTCACGAGAACCTCGTACTGGCCGTCAAGGACGGCAAGTTCGATGCCGGCACCACATTCGGCTCGGGCGTTGGTACATTCGATGAAGGCTATACATCGGGCAATCTGCGCAAGATGGTCGACAAGGGCCTGATCGACATGAAGGACTTTGTAGAACTGTGGAAGTCGCCGCTCATTCCGAACGGCCCCATTGTTGTCCGCACCTCCCTCGACAGCGATCTCAAGGCCAAGTTCAAAGACTATATGATAAACCTGCCGAAGACCGATCCCGCCTGCTTCGCCTCGACGATGGGCGGTGATTTCAAAGGTTATACGGAAGTGAACACCGAATTCTATCAGCCCATCATCGATGCCCGCAAGGCACAGATCGGCGGATAATTTCCGAAGCCTGAGCACGGCCGGCCTCTGGGGGCTGGCCGTGATTTATTGCCCGGAAGGACAATTTGATGAGCCGCGCCATTTCCACCAATCTTTCACCGGATGGCATCCAGATCGAACGGCACTGGCAGGAACTTGCCGGGCGTCGTCGTGCCTATTCCTGGCTGATTTCGATCTGCCTCCTTGTCGCAGTGGCCGGCTCGCTCTGGTTTGCCAATGAATCGAATGCAGGCAAGTTCTTCGATCGCTTGCCGCATTTCTTTGATTTCGCTGGCGATCTCATTCCGCGGGACGGCCGGGAGGTCTGGCGCGCCCTGTTCGACCTGCCGTCACCCTATTTCGATGGAAGTCTGAAATATGATTATCCGGAGGGCCGCGTTTATCTGTTCGCAGGCCTCTACTTTCCGGAATATTTCTACAAGATGCTGGAAACGCTGAACATTGCGATCCTCTCCACGTTGATTGGATTCATCTTCGGTTTCCTTCTCTGCTTTCTCGCCGCCAGGAATCTGGTGAAGAACAGGCTGGTCCGGTGGGTGGTTCGCCGCTACATGGAAATTCTGCGTGCGTTCCCTGAAATCGTCATCGCCGGCTTCTTTGCGGCAATATTGTCGCTTGGACCGATCCCTGCAATGTTCGCCGTGGCCATCCATACGATCGGCGCGCTTGGAAAACTGTTTTTCGAAGTGGTGGAAAATGCCGACATGAGGGCCGATGAGGGGCTTCGGGCTGTTGGGGCCAATTGGTTCGAGCGGGTCGGCTTCGGCATTGTTCCTCAGGTCATGCCAAACTTCATGTCATACGCCTTGCTTCGCCTGGAGATCAATGTTCGCGCCTCGACGATCATCGGTGCTGTCGGAGGCGGCGGTATCGGTGAAGAGTTGCGCTTGTCGATCGGTCGTGGTCACCAGGCAAAGACCCTTGCGATCGTGCTGTTGCTACTGGTTACGGTCATAGCGGTTGATCAGTTTTCTGCGTGGTTGCGTCGCCGCCTGGTCGGCAATCAGGCATTCGCCTTCGGTGGGAAACAATCATGAACACCATTTCTGCCGCGGCCATTGGGGATTTCGAATCCCGATATCCAATGGTCTTCAACCCGCCCGCCTGGAAGCGCCTCATGCCGCTGATGATCGGTGGAGGTGTGGTCCTCTACATTCTCTATTGCTGGTGGTTCTTCTCCATTGGCACCGTTCTTGCGGGCGGCCAATGGCAGCGCGCTGAACTCTATGCTCGCGACTGGGTATCCTACGCAATCAGGACAACCATCCGCATGACACCGGCAGGGACGACCGTATCCTATCCGAGGTTTTCGGAGCTTGGAGATAATCCGAATCCGGACTGGGTAATCCGTAACGGCAATGATGTGACAGTGTTGTTTGGAAGCGCGAAATCGCTTGATATCAATGGCGAGCGTGTGATTGCGACCCGCAATGGCGAGAGCCTGACCATCATGATCGAGGATGACGGCGTGAAGCCTCAGGGGGCGCTGCCCAAATGGGCGATGCTGAAAGAGGACCAGGTGACGGTCGACTTCGGTTTTGCCGGACAGGCGGATATCATACCCGAGCGCGTCGTGGTGAGCCGTCGCTTTCTCGGATGGGCGAATTTCGTCTTCGATACCAGTTCGCCGTTCTGGAACAAATCCTTCAGCGAAGTGGCTTCGCTGATCGTCAGCGGTGAGCGTATCAAGCCGGAAATGTCCAATGCAGCTCTGGCATTCAATAATATCTGGTACAATTCATCGTGGCAGCACGGCGATGTCTGGACGAAGTTGATGCAGACCATCGTCATGGCTTTCATGGGAACCTTGCTGGCATCAGCGGTTGCGTTTCCCCTGGCCTTTGTCGCTGCCCGCAACATCATGCCGAATGTCTTTGCCAATCAGATCACCAAGCGTTTCTTCGATTTTCTGCGATCAGTCGACATGCTCATCTGGGCGCTGTTTTTCACCCGCGCGTTCGGGCCGGGACCGCTTGCCGGTATTGCGGCGATCTTCTTCACCGATACGGGCACGCTCGGAAAGGTCTATTCCGAAACCCTTGAAAACATTGATGACAGGCAGCGCGAGGGTGTCAAGTCTGTAGGAGCCTCGCCCATGAACGTCCAGCGTTACGGCGTCGTGCCGCAGGTTCTGCCGGTCTTTGCAAGCCAGGCGCTCTATTTCTGGGAATCAAACACGCGGTCGGCGACCATCATCGGCGCTGTCGGGGCGGGCGGCATCGGTCTGAAGCTGTGGGAAGCCATGCGCACTAATACCAACTGGCACAATGTTGCCTACATGGTCGTGCTCATACTGGCCGTGATCTTCGTTTTCGACACCATATCCAACGCACTCCGCTCGCGCTTGATGGGAAAGCAACAGCATTGATCCACGATCGGCTCAAAGGCTTGTCATAATCGGACGGTAACGCGAGAGTGCTCTGGAGGAATCAAAATGCGCTATGCAATCTATTTCACACCGCCTTCTAGTGATCCGCTGCTCAAGGTAGCGGCGAACTGGCTCGGCCGGAACGCGTTTACAGGTCAACCGGTAAGGGCGCCGCAGATCCGTGATCTGGCGCATGATGATTTCGCACAGTTGACCGAATCGCCGCGCCGCTATGGCTTCCACGCGACACTGAAAGCGCCGTTCCACCTCGCCGAAGGCGTGGAGGAGCGTGAACTCCTGTCGGCCTTGATGCATTTCGCGTCTTCAATTGATCCTGTAGAAATCCCGAAACTGGAAATCAAATATCTGGACGGGTTTTTCGCGCTGGTTCCGTCCGAGCCGCTCGACAGTCTCAATCAATTGGCGAACGACGTCGTGGTCGCCTTCGATCGCTTCAGGGCCCCGCCCAGTGAACGCGAGATTGCGCGCCGCAATCCGGAAGCCATGACTGTCGTGCAGCGCCGAAATCTTGAACAGTGGGGTTATCCCTATGTTTTTGAAGAGTTCCGTTTTCATATGACGTTGACGGGTCCTGTTCCCGAACGTGACCGTGCGAAGATAGAACACATCCTTGGCGAATTCCTTGAGCCGGTTCTTGAGGAGCCGGTCGAAATAAACAATCTTGCGCTGTTTACGGAAGCGGAACCGGGATTTCCGTTTGAAATCCACTCGCTGCATCCGCTCGCAGGAACCAACCGAAGAAAGACTGCATAACATGTCCGCCGAACTGGTCTTGAACAACGCGAAAATCGTTCTCGAAGATGAGGTAATCTCTGGATCGATCCTGATCCGGGACGGAAAGATTGCCGACATATCGGAACGTTCAGCTACGGGCGGGGAGAATTTCGAGGGCGATTACCTCATTCCGGGGTTGATCGAGCTGCATACGGATCATCTGGAGGGCCATTACGTGCCGCGTCCGCGGGTGCGCTGGAATCCGATTGCCGCGGTGCTCGCCCATGACGCGCAAATCGCGACGTCAGGCATAACGACTGTGCTGGACGCCCTGCGGGTTGGACTGGACGAGGATGCGGAGGTGTCGGCGCCCGAAGTTCGCAAGCTCGCTGATGCCGTCGAGGATAGCGTCAAGCAGGGGCGCCTGCGCGCGGATCATTATTTCCACCTGCGTTGTGAAGTATCTGTTCCGGATTGCCTCGAGGGTTTCCATTATTTCGATGGCGACGACCGCGTGCGGCTGGCATCGCTCATGGATCACGCACCGGGACAGCGCCAATTCGTCAACCTGGAAACATACGCCTATTATTACCAGCGCAAGCTCAAGCTCAGCGACCATGATTTCAATCTCTATTGCGACAGGCGCATGGCCGAGTCGGCGACGAATTCGGCAGTCCAGCGCAAGGCCATATCCGATTTGTGCCGTGAGCGAGGTATCAGGCTCGCGAGCCATGACGATGCAACCATTGCGCATGTGGATGAAGCGGTTGAACAGGGCATTCATGTCGCCGAATTCCCGACGACCCTTGAGGCCGCGGCAGCTTCAAAGCAGGCGGGCATGTCGGTATTGATGGGCGCCCCGAATGTCGTGCGTGGCGGATCGCACTCAGGCAATGTGTCCGCGCGGGAGTTGGCCGAGCAGGGTCATCTCGATATCCTGTCGTCCGATTACATCCCCTTCAGCCTGATACAGTCGACGTTCTTCCTGAGTGAGGCCGTCGACAGCATTAGTTTGCCCGACGCAGTGCGCCTGGTGACGAAGAATCCTGCGCAGGCGATCGGGTTCGATGATCGCGGTGTGATCGAAATCGGCAAGCGGGCGGATCTCGTGCGGGTCCGGGTCGACGAGCACATTCCGGTAGTGCGTACAGTCTGGCGGGAAGGCCGCCGGGTCGTATGATGGCGTCCGCCATGATTGACAAAGTATCAGACGCTGCGCCGGCGCTGTTGGGCAAAGGTGTTTTCGTTGCAGTGGTCGGCCCCAGTGGTGCGGGCAAGGATACGATCATCGATTACGCGCGCACGGCACTCACGGGGCAGTCGGGTTATCATTTCGTGCGCCGCGTGGTGACGCGCCCGTCATCGGCGGACGCGGAAGACCACGATAGTCTGAGCGAGGCGGAATTTTCGGCGGCCAAGCGGGCAGGGGCATTCTGCCACTCCTGGGAAGCCCATGGCTTGCACTATGGGTTGCCAAAGTCCGTCAATATCGAAATTGAACGCGGAGCCGTTGCGATTGCCAACGTTTCTCGGGGAGTGCTGCCCGCGCTTCGCCAGGCCTACGCCAACCTTCTGGTCGTACACATTACGGCTTCGCACGACGCTCTCGCCCGACGACTTGCTTCGCGTGGGCGCGAAAGTGCCGATGATATCCGGCGCCGCCTGATGCGTGCCGCCCCCAATCCGTGTGATCCGTCCGATGCCGTCATGATCGATAATTCGGGCGCAATCAGCGATGCAGGTGAGGCGTTCATTGCCGTGTTGAAAAAGTCGGCAGAACTGGCAGCTGTTTCGGACCGAGCCTGATCGTTCGATTTTCCACGTCCGATGGGGGTGCAGGATCCGGAAGCACTCCCCCGGATCCTGTTTGTATTTGATGCCTAGAAGTCGCGCTGGAAGCGAATGATGCCACCAAAGGCGTCATCATCGCCGCGATCACCATCAAGCTTGGTATAGTCCAGTTCCGGCGTCACCGTGAAGCCCGGGACCAGCATATAGGCCACATTCAGGGCCGCAGCGACTGTCCCCTCGGATTCATATGCCAGCTGAGCGTTTATGGTGGCCTTGTCGGTGACCTTGGCGGCCAGTCCACCCCATGCAGCCCAGTCACCATGCCATGGCGCAAGGAAGTTCCGCTCCGTGCGCGTATCGTCATAGTTGGATTGATATCCACCCATGACCCAGGCGCTTACGGCGTCGGTGATCTTCACGTCGAGACGTGCCTTGCCGGCAAATTCTTCGACGTTGGAGTCATAACCTCCGATGGCCGAGATCGTACCCCACCCCTGTTCATATTTAACACCGGCTAGGACATGCGGCATGTAGTCTTCAATGACATAGTCGGCATAACCCTCGTTGATCGAGCCCTGTTCGGCTGCGACGATTGCCGAGAAGCCATTGCCACCCGAAAAAGTATAGCTGATCTGATTGGTTTCCCAGCTGTTGTAATTGATCACGTCGTCCTGGATGATATCGCCGGCATAACCGTTCCAGGCTCCGAAGATTTCATCGGCGATGCCGACACGGAAGCCCCCCAGCTCGATGAATGCCTGCGGGATGCTTGCTCCTTCGTTGATGCCATCTTCGAAATCGAAGCGGGTCTGGATGTAGGATCGCAATGTGCCGAGTTCGGTTTCTGAACGGGCATCAAAACGGACTTCAGCGCGTGTGTGCTTGACCCAGGTGCCGAGCTCGCCGCCATTGTAGACGTCATCGCCACCTTGGGCATCGTATCGTACGTATCCGCTGACCTTGAGGCAGGTTTCCGTACCAGGGATGTAGAAAAATCCCATGCCATAGGCATCGCAAACCCGAACATATTCTACGGGCTCCGGATCAGTCGCCACGGCGGCATCGGCAGCCCTTGCACCAGATGCTGCAATCAAGGCTGCAGCCGAACCTAGGAGAAGGCTCTTGAGTTTCATTCTTTCAGATCTCCGATCAAAAAAGTTGTCACTTCAGCTCGTCCCCGCGAACTGGATATTCCTGTTCTCTGGCGGATGCAAAACAGATCAATAATCGAACTACGGGTTCGGAAATTGGTGTGGCTGTTTGGTCACGAGACTTTCGTCTAGGCAGCCGTCGTGATCTCAACTGCAGCTTGCCTGGCTACGTGCAGTGGTTTATTTCGGCGTGTGGATATGCTGTACAAGGCGTGTCCGGAATTTGATGAACGACCAGTTTGAAAGATGCTACCGGTGGCCGACAGAGCTGAAACATACAGTGGATACTGGAACGATCGTTTCGCCGTTGCGCCGATGATCGATTGGACGGATCGCCATTGCCGCATGCTGCATCGCCAGTTCACGCGCCACGCCTTGCTCTACACGGAGATGGTGGTCGCCGATGCCGCAATCCATGGCAATCGCGACCGAATTCTGGGTTTCGCCGAGGCCGAGCATCCGGTCGCACTGCAACTCGGTGGATCTGATCCGGCCAAGCTCGCCGAAGCGGCCCGCATCGGCGAAGCCATGGGCTATCGGGAAATCAATCTCAATGTCGGCTGCCCATCCGATCGTGTTCAATCGGGTACTTTTGGTGCGTGTCTGATGCGGACGCCGGACATAGTCGCCGCCTGCGTGGATGCGATGAAGCACAAGGTCGCGGTGCCGGTAACGGTCAAGTGCCGCATTGGCGTCGATGATCAGGACACGGAAGTTGCCCTCGACGCACTTGCGGGACGTGTGTTCAATGCCGGTACCGATGCATTGTGGGTACATGCGCGCAAGGCTTGGCTCAAAGGACTTTCACCGAAGGAAAATCGTGAAATTCCGCCGCTGGACTACGAGCGCGTCTATCGCCTGAAGCGGCAATATCCGAATCAATTCATCGGGATCAATGGCGGCGTTCAGTCACTTGATGAAGCCGTTCACCATTTGAATCATGTTGACGGTGTCATGCTTGGTCGCGCTGTCTATCACAACCCCATGATCCTGCTTGATGTTGATACGCGAATATATGGGGATGGCGCCGCCGCACCATCGATGGATGCGATCATTGATCACATGTGTGCCTACGCGGACGGCCACATTGCGCGGGGCGGGCGACTGTCGCATGTAACGCGCCACATGGTCGGCCTGTTTCATGGGGCTCCGGGAGCCCGCCGCTGGCGGCAGATGCTGTCTACCGACGCCAATCAGACCGGCGCAACCAGCACCGTCATCCGCCGGGCATATGAGATGATCCGGACCGCTGTGACGGAAGAAGCGGCCTAGTCCGAGAGGACCAGGCGGTCGCCCCTGACCGAGAAGCCGCTCAGCGAGTTGAGGAAGTTCATGCCGAGCAGGCTTCCGGCCATGCGTCCATCCTTGACCACCATGGCGCGTATATTGCGCCGTTCGATGGCCCCGATCTTGATACTGTCCAATGTGACGTTCGCTGCTGATGCCATGCCGTTGGCAGTCATGACCGGTACTCCATAGGCAAGTTTATCCGGATCGAGCCCCACTCTTCGCGCATCGGTGGCCGAGAGCACGATGGACGACGCACCCGTATCCACCATGAAGGGCACCGAGGCGCCATTCACCTCGCCCCTGACTTCGAAATGCCCGTTATCCGCCTTGACCAGGGTGACAGTCACAAGCCCGGCATCATCCCGAACGGAAATCGGACTCCCAGGGATGAGCCCCGCAGTGATCCGATGGCCGACATCCTGCAATTCGTAGCGATATTGATAGCCGGCGACGAGCGCCAGAATGATGATGACCCAGATTGCCATGCTGCGAAGGAAGTGGCTGAGCCGAATACCTGAACCGAGGAGGGCAGAGGCAAGAACAATGCCCCAGATGCCCATATAGGCGAACCGGGCAAAATCGTCATTCGCCAGGCCGAGCGTCGACCCACCATCACTATTGGCCATCAACAGCAGCAGCGTGCCGCCTATCAGGGCTATGATGATCCAGAAAAGTCGTCCCATCGTCGTTCAGGCTCCCTGCTGTTTTTCACGGGCCATCCGGCTTCGCCGGGTCTCACGACGAGGACGGCGCTCAACGGTTTCCAGCCTGCCAGGCAGATCGGCCATGATGGTGCGTCGGGTTTCCGGCGACATGACCGACCAGGCACCAATTTCCTCGCGCGTACGTCCGCAACCGAAGCAAAAGCCGGTATTGATGTCGATGGCACAAACGAGAATGCAGGGCGACTCGATGATGGTCATTTGAGAGATTTGGGATGGCTAGAGCGCAATGACAAGTCCGAGCAGGAGTGAAATCGTGGCCAGCTGCTGCACGGCACCCAATGTGTCGCCGGTTTGGCCGCCGATTTTCTCCCGGCACAGCGCGGCAAAGCCATAGAAGACGATGCCAGTCAACAGCACCGCGCAGACGACTGCCAGGAGGCCGCCAGCGATGCCGTAGCCGATGGCAAGGATAATAGCGCCTGTTGCCAGCGCCGCGTTGGCTTCGTCTTCCTTCGGCGTTCCAGCACGATCGGCGACGCCACCGGCGCGAGCAGACGGCAGGCTCTGCCAGAACTTCACCAGAGTTCCACGGCTGGCTGCCTCAGTTCCAATGACTACGATCGACGCAAGAATCGCCCCGACCTCGTCAAGGATGGCGGCTAGGAGCGCCGCTCGAATGAAGACCGACACAATCAGGGCGAGTGCGCCATAGGACCCGATTGAAGAATCCTTCATGATCGAAAGGCGCGTTTCGACCGTATTACCGCCATAGAAGCCGTCAGCCACATCGGCAAGTCCATCCTCATGCAGTGCCCCGCTGGTAAGGATCAGTGCCGCGATCGTCAACAGCGCGTCAACGATGTGCGGCAGGTCCAGCAGGGCCGAAATCAGCAGGACGATCGAAGCGGGGAGGGCGATGATAATACCCGCAAGCGGAAAGCCACGAACAGTATCGTGGAGAGCGCCATCGTAGCCATTGAACCAGCGTCCCGAAACAGGCAGTCGTGAAAGGAAGGCTAGAGCCCGCATCGTTTGCTGGACCAATTCCATGCTGCAACCTCTGGATCGAAGGGTCGCGACACTGTGCGTCGCGGGATAGGCTTTGCGTTTTCTTCTTGAGCGCTTATAGGACGGGGGTTCCTAATTTGCCATGAAGACTTGATTGCAAGGGATATCATGACCACCGGCCTGCCATTTGACGATTTTCGTACCTTGATCGAGACATTGCCCGGACCCGACGAAGCCGCTGTTGCCGCCGTTCGCAAACGCGATGCGACCCTGACCAAGCCGCCCGGTGCGCTCGGACGCATGGAAGAGATTGTCGAATGGCTTGCAGCATGGACCGGGCGCGCTCGCCCGCAGGTGATACGCCCGCTCGTTGCCGTCTTTGCCGGTAACCACGGTGTCACTGCAAAGGGGGTGTCGCCCTATCCATCATCGGTAACTGCGCAGATGGTGGAGAATTTTGCAGCCGGAGGCGCGGCAATCAACCAGATATGCATTGCCAATGATCTGGGCCTGAAGATTTTCGACCTGGCGCTCGAATACCCGACTGCCGATATCACCGAAGAAGCGGCCATGGACGAAAAGACCTGTGCGGCGACGATGGCGTTCGGCATGGAGTCCATTGCCGGGGGCACGGATCTCCTTTGCATCGGCGAAATGGGCATCGGCAATACGACGATTGCAGCTGCCATCTTCCATGCACTTTATGGAGGCGCGGCGGAAGACTGGGTTGGGCCGGGCACCGGGGCCGACAGTGAGGGGCTGAAGCGTAAGACCAACGCGGTGCAGACCGCCGTGGCCCTGCATTCATCGCACCTGAAGGATCCCCTGGAGGTGCTTCGGCGCCTTGGCGGCCGCGAGATCGCGGCCATGGCAGGCGCGATCCTTGCGACGCGCGTGGAGAAGATCCCGGTCATCATCGATGGCTATGTCGCAACCGCAGCGGCGGCGATCCTGCATGCGGCCAATCCGGAGGCCATCGACCATTGCCTTTTCGGTCACGTATCTGCGGAGCCCGGTCACCGCAAGGTGCTGGAGAAGTTGGGCAAAAGGCCGCTTCTTGATCTCGGCATGCGGCTTGGCGAGGGAACGGGCGCCGCACTTGCGGCGGGCATCGTGAAGGCTGCCGCACTGTGCCATAGCGGCATGGCGACGTTCGATCAGGCCGGCGTAAGCAACCGGTAGAAATGAAAAAGGCCTGCAAATGCAGGCCTTTCTTCTTCAGGTGATCAGAATTCCTTGCCGATCCTGGCGTCTACCGAGTGGCTACTCGCGCCACGAATGACGAAGAAGAAGAGAATCGCTGTCCAGAGTATGGATTTTTCCGATCCACTCCATCCCTGTCCCTGCACGATGCCGTGGAAATAGATTGTAACGGCGAGGATGATCATTGTCGCGAAAGCGGCCGGTCGCGTAAAGAGGCCGATCGTGAGCAGGATGCCGCCGACAAATTCGGTAACGGACAGGAGCGGCGACCAGAATACGCCCGGGTAGAAGCCCAGACCTTCGACCATGCCCGTTGCACCGAATGGATTCACAATCTTTCCGGACCCGTGCACGATCAGGGCCACACCGGCTATAACACGCAGGATCGTTTCCGAAAGCTCACCGAGATTGTGATAAATGTTGCCAAGGGCAGGGATGATCAGAGGACGGCTGTTTCCGTTAGCGTTCATTGGTTTAGGTTCCCGTGTTGCACTGCAAGGAGCAATGCAATGCCGCTAAATAACGAGCAAATAACAATAAATTGAACTTGAGTTTTCTAGGCAGCTTTTTTTTGGCCGGGTTTCCGCCCGATGGCACGAGTGCTCTGGATAACACGAGACCGCGGGAAAGTGGCAAGCGCTTCTGTGCCTTCGCGCAGCTTGGAAAACAGGTGGAACTCGCCATCGTGGACGTGAACGAGCGCCTGCACGATCGGAAGGCCAAGGCCCGTACCCTGTTCAGCGTTCTTTATCGCGATCGACCCCTGGCCGAATGTGGAAAGCACGACAGGGATTTCGTCGGGCGGAATGCCCGGACCATTGTCACGCACTGAAATGTACTGGCCGCCGCCGGCGGTCCAACCCACCTTGACGTGAATCTTGCCGTGTGGCGGCGTGAACTTCACGGCATTGGCGATAAGGTTAAGCAGGATCTGGCGAATGGAACGTTCGTCGGCCATGATGCGCAGCATTCCCGTCTCGAACTGCGTGATGAGGCTGACATCCTTGTTGCGCGCCTTCAAATTCATCATGTGGATGCATTCATTGGCGATATCGGTCAACAGCAGCGGTTCTTCATTGACGGAATAGCGGCCGGCTTCAATGCGACTGAGATCAAGAATCTCGTTGATCAGATTGAGCAGATGTTCGCCCGACGCATGAATGTCGCTTGCATATTCGCGATAGGTTCCGTTTTGGATCGGACCAAGGACTTCCTTTGCCATGACTTCGGAGAAACCGAGAATGGCATTGAGCGGCGTGCGCAGTTCATGGCTCATGGACGCAAGGAAGCGCGATTTGGCAAGATTGGCTTCCTCAGCGCGTCGCCTTCCTTCATCAGACATGGCGTTGGCGGTCTCAAGTTCGGCAATCAAGGCGTCCTTCTCGGACTGGAGTGCCAGGGTTACCGCCACTGACTGGTTGAGGCGCGTTGCCACGAGATAGAAAAACGCGAGGCCGGAGAAGAGCATTACCACCATGATCGCCGTCAGCGGATCGCCCAGATTGCCGGATGCGAGAAGCGTATAGGTAATGACCGGCAGGGTGAATGCGGCAAGAATAGCGGCGCGCAGGGCCGACGAGACAATCGCGGTGATCGCCATTGCCAGGACGATGACAACTGCCTTTATGACCGGAAACAGGCTGCTGCCGCAGGCGTCACACTGCAGATAGGCGAAATAGGCCCAGCCAATGCTGGTCATGAAATGGCCGCCGAGATAGATCAACTGCCATTGCCGGATATGTTCATTGTCGATGCCCTGCTTGGCGAGCCGCCGTGCAAGGAGGCCGAGCACCGCGTAAAGGGCAATCGTAAAACCAGCCCAGAGAACGACGCTCTTTCCGACACCGGAAACGACGCCGATAAGGGCGATTATGGCGATCAAAAGCGGAATGGTTGCTGAATTGACGATCAGGGCGCGCGTGTGCATGAACAGCAATTCACGCTCGAAATGGTTGACGCCCGTACGCTCCATCAGGCGGTCGCGGGCTCCTCGCATGACGGCCGACAGATCCTTGTTGCGCGGCATTTTCCGGCGATCAACGATGTTCTTGTCTGCTGTGGTCACGTCGAGTAGTGCCATGCGCCTCGTTCCAGATGGCCTCAGATCTGCACTTTCGGCAGCATTGCATCGCAACCCTATTCACAAATGATTAATAGAGCATCAAATCGAATGTGAAGAATCGAATCGTTTTCCAAGCTTGGAGGTTGGTCGTGACGCAGCGTTTTTCCGTGAAGAATCAATGATGCGCAGCTATCGCCGAAGGTGGCATAGTAACTCTGCGCCACGTTCGTTCGGCCGCAAAATGCTGGATTACGTCTTGATGGCGATGTTCTTTGCCCTGGTCATCCTGCTCGTGGCAAGACTCGACCAGAGAGCGCCAGTGCAAGCTCTGGCGGGCAGGGCTTATGTCATCGATGGCGATACGATTTCCATTTCCGGCAACCACATCCGGCTCAAGGGCATCGATGCGCCTGAACTGGTTCAGAGTTGCGGCACCGAGGCGGCAATGAGCGCCTGTGGCCAGGTGTCCAGGCAGACGCTGCTTCGGCTGATCAGTGGCAGGGAAGTTCGTTGCGAAGCATATGGGCGTGACAAGTACAATCGAAGCCTCGCCGTCTGCCGCGTCGGTGAAACCAATATCAATCGCGCAATGATCGAGGCTGGACAGGCCGTCGCATATGGCGATTATCAAGAGGAAGAAGGGAAGGCGCGAGAAGCCAGGAAAGGTCTGTGGACCAGCAGATTTGAAACGCCGCAGGATTGGCGCAGGGAGCACGAAGAAATGCCTGAACAGTTTCAACCGCAACCCGATCGTCCAACATATGGGCTTGATCAGATATTTGACTGGGTTCGTCGCCTGGCTGGAGAATTTTGGTGAAGCTGTATGATGGCGGGCGTGCGCCGAATCCGCGCCGCATGCGAATCTTCCTGGCAGAGAAAGGGGTTGAAGTGCCGCTGATCCCCGTTGACATGGCTGTGATGGCTCACAAATCCGCAGACATCACGGCGCTCAATCCATTTCAGCGACTGCCGATACTCGAGCTTGACGATGGTACGATCCTTACGGAGTCGGTGGCAATCTCACGCTATTTCGAAGAGCTTTACCCGGAGCCCGCGCTCTTCGGCAGGGGTGCCGTCGGCAAGGCCCAGGTCGAAATGTGGAACCGGCGTGTCGAGCTCTACCTGTTGGCCTCGATCACCGCGGCTTTCCGGCATACGCATCCAGCCATGGTTGAATGGGAAGTCCCGCAAGTGGCTGCATGGGGTGAGGTGAACCGTCCCAAGGCCGTGGCCTATATGAAAATCATGGATGACCAGCTCGCAATCAATGAATTCATTGCGGGTAGCGAATTCTCCATTGCCGATATTACCCTTTTGGTCGCGCTCGATTTCCTCAAGCCAGCGAAAATTCTGATCCCGGAAGAATATGTTCACCTCAAACGTTGGCACGCTGCCGTATCGATGCGTGCCAGTGCCAAGGCCTGATTTTGGCTGGCGTTGACAACGCTCTCGAGTACTTGGCGGCCGAAATCAGGGCATGCCGGATATGCCGCGATACACCGCGCTATGGCGCGCCTTTGCCGGACGATCCAAATCCAGTGTGCGTGCTTTCTTCCACGGCACGCATCGTCATCTGCGGGCAAGCGCCGGGTATCAGGGTTCACAACACCGGCGTGCCTTTCAACGATCCGTCGGGAGTCCGTTTGCGTGACTGGCTCGGTGTCGATCGTGAAACCTTCTATGACGCAAACAAATTTGCCATCGTGCCGATGGGTTTCTGCTTTCCAGGGTATGATGCGCATGGCGGCGATCGCCCGCCAAGGCGGGAATGCCGCGAAACCTGGCACGACCGCGTATTCCGGTCCATGCCACAGATCGAACTGATATTGACGATCGGACAATATGCGCAGGCCTATCATCTCGGTAGCCGCCGCCGCGCAAGCATGAGCGAGACGGTATCGAACTGGCGTGCCTATTTCGAAACGGGGATCGGTCCGGCTGTTCTGCCCCTGCCGCATCCGTCTTGGCGCAACAACGTCTGGTTGAAGAAGAATCCATGGTTCACTCAGAACGTTCTCCCGGTGCTGCGGGAGAAGGTCGGAATTCTAATTTCTCGATAGGTCGGATGAAATTTTTTTCATATTTGGAAAGATTAGAATAATTTTCTTGTACGCTGACTGATTATCGGACCATAAAGTATCCCATTCCACAGGGTAGACAATCATGGATAGACTTGACCGAAAGATTCTTCGCCTCCTGCAGGAGGATGCAACGCTTGCCGTGGCCGACGTGGCAAAAAAAGTCGGACTTTCGACGACGCCATGCTGGCGTCGTATCCAGAAGCTGGAAGAAGATGGCGTGATCCAGCGCCGCGTTGCCATTCTCGATCCGGTCCGGGTCAATACCAGGGTGACAGTCTTTGTCTCGATCCGCACGGGATCGCACAGCAATGAATGGCTCAAGCGCTTTTCTGAAGTCGTGCAGGAGTTTCCGGAAGTGGTCGAATTTTACCGCATGAGCGGCGATGTCGATTATCTCTTAAGGGTGGTTGTGCCGGACATCGCAGCCTACGATGCCGTTTACAAGCGCTTGATCACCAAGATCGACATACGTGACGTATCATCCGCATTCGCCATGGAGCAGATCAAGTATACGACGGAATTGCCGCTCGATTACATGAGCATTGAGAAGGAGCCGGCCTGATTTGACAGGCAGGCCTGTCTTTTATTTTTCGAGACGTGCCAGCAACGATGACGTATCCCAACGATTGCCGCCCATGATCTGGACATCCTTGTAGAACTGATCGACCAAGGCCGTAACCGGCAGCTTTGCATTGTTGCGATCGGCTTCTGCAAGGCAGATTCCAAGATCCTTGCGCATCCAGTCCACCGCAAAGCCGAAATCATATTTCCCGGCGTTCATCGTCTTGTGGCGATTTTCCATCTGCCACGAGCCGGCAGCACCCTTGGAAATGACTTCGATCACCTTCTCGATGTCAAGGCCAGCCCTCTTGCCGAAATGGATGCCTTCAGCAAGGCCCTGGACCAGTCCGGCGATACAGATCTGGTTGATCATCTTCGTCAATTGGCCGGCGCCGGCAGGTCCCATCAGGCCAACCATCTTGGCAAACGACTCGATGACTGGCTTGGCCCTGTCGAATGGTTCCTGCTCGCCGCCGACCATTACGGTAAGAGCTCCATTCTCAGCTCCCGCTTGACCGCCGGACACCGGCGCGTCCAGAAAATGGATGCCTTTCTTCCGGGCCTCGGCGTCCAGTTCGCGGGCCACCTCGGCAGATGCCGTAGTATTGTCGATGAAGACCGCTCCCTTCTTCATCGAGTGAAATGCGCCGTTTTCACCGATCGTTACCGAGCGCAGGTCGTCATCGTTGCCGACACAAGAAAACACGAAGTCCTTGTCGGCCGCAGCCTCCTTCGGCGTTGGTTCGTATGCGCCTTTGAACTGCTCCGTCCACTTCCTTGCTTTTTCTGTGTTGCGGTTAAAGACGGTAACGTCATGGCCGCCGCGTGATTTCAGATGACCCGCCATCGGGTATCCCATGACGCCAAGACCAATAAAAGCGACTGTTGCCATTCCGTAGTTTCCTCTGTCAGATAGGCCAAATTGTTGAGTAACAGGATTGAGGGACGTTAGGACAATGCGGCGGATCGTCAAAGGCCTATTGTGGATTGTTTTCTCCCTTCTCCCTATCGCAATACTGGCCTCGATCCTCGGCTATGTCTGGTTGGCCCGTTCAGTGGTACCCGCCACAGGCGAGATCTCCCTCGCCAATCTGTCAGGTCCCGTTACGGTTACCCGAGACAAGAACGCCGTCCCGCACATCAGCGGCAACTCCACAGATGATGTTTTGATGGCGCTCGGTTTCGTGCATGCGCAGGAACGTCTGTGGCAAATGGAAATGAACCGCATGGCCGGGCAGGGGCGTCTTTCCGAGATTTTCGGCGACAAGACTATATCGACCGACCGCTTCATCCGATCGATTGGTCTATACCAGGCGGCAGAGAATTCAGTTGCAACGCTGGACGATGCGGACCGCCAGAAGATCGAGGCCTATGTACGCGGCATCAACGCCTTCATCGCCAGCCCAGGCCCGGTTTTCGGGTCAAAGTATTCGCCTGAATTTGTCATTCTCGGACACTCGCCGGAAAAGTGGACGCCAGCCGATGTCATCGTGACGTTGAAACTCATGTCCGTCACTCTTGCGGCCAATATCGACAGCGAGGTGCTGCGGTTGAAATTTGCGCGCCTCGGCATGAGTGATGCTGAGATGACAGACTTGCAACCCCCTGTGCCGGGCGACAATCCACTACCATTGCCGGACTTGCGGCAACTGCTCGGGTTGTCCACCGGAACGCTCAAGGCCGGTGCCGTCGAGACAGAGGGGAAGTTTGCATCCCTGGACCAGGTCATGGGCAGCGGCGCCTCGAACAACTGGGTCATTGGCGGGGCGCGCACCGAAAGCGGGAAGCCGATTCTGGCCAACGATCCGCATCTTGGGCTGACTGCGCCGGGGATATGGTATCTGGCACATCTTCAGGTCAATAACAGCGATGGAACATCGAAGAACCTCGTAGGCGTCACCTTGCCTGGAGCGCCGCTGGTCCTGCTGGGTCGCAACGACAGGTTGGCCTGGGGCTTCACCAATGCGGGTGCCGATGTGCAGGACATTTTCATCGAGAGGCTCAACCCCGGCGATCCGAACCAGTACCAGGCGCCTGAGGGTTTCAGATCATTCGAGAGGAATGCCGTTACAATCAACGTCAAGAATGGTGATGCCGTCCATTTTGACCGTCTTGTAAGCCGGCACGGCCCTGTCCTGCCGGCCGACTATCGTGGCCTCGACCATTACCTTCCCGATGGCACCGTCGCATCCCTGTCCTGGACTGCGTTGGCTGGCGACGACAAGACGATTTCAGCGGGCCTGAAACTCTGGGATTTCGCCAGCGTTGCGGACTTCCAGGACGGAATGCGCGATTTCGTGACGCCGATGCAGGCGATCGTCATTGCCGATGCGGCTGGCAATATCGGCCTTATCGCGCCGGGCAGGGTCCCTGTTCGTGACCCGGCCAACCAGATCATGGGCCGCGCTCCATCACCGGGCTGGGACGGCACCTATGACTGGAAAGGTTTCATCCGTTATGAAGAATTGCCGCGCGCCTATAATCCCGTCGAAAACGCGCTGGCCACGGCCAACACCAAGCTGGTCGATGGGGCTTACCCTCATTTCCTGACCTTCGATTGGGATGAACCGTGGCGGCTCGAGCGGATCAAGTCACTCGTCTATGGCGCAAACCAGCAAACGCTTGAAACCAACCGCACTGTTCAGGGCGACACCTACGACAATGCCTATGCCACGTTGGCTCCTATCATGCTTGGGCTGGTGGAGGGACGAAAGGATGTGGACCTGGACGTTCTCAATTCGTTGAAAGCCTGGGACTTTGTCGAGGACCGGGCACGCGTCGAGCCCTTGTTCTTCGATGCCTGGCTCAGAATGGCGGTCAAGCGAATCCTGGAAGATGATCTCGGCGATGCCTTTCCCTCATTCTGGCAAGGCCATGTCGACGCGATGCTGCGCTGGCTGGGGCCTAATCCCGCGCGCGACTGGTGCGACGACCGGCGCACGCCGGAAAGGGAAAGTTGCGGCGATGTGCTCGCGCTGGCGCTTGGCGATGCGATCAAGGACCTGGAAACGCGGCTCGGGCCAGATCGCTCAAAATGGAGTTGGGGTGTGTTGCATTATGCCTATGGCGCGCACCGGCCATTTTCACAGGTCAGTCCGCTCGACCGGCTTTTCAACATCACTGTACCGGCGTCTGGCGGTGCCTATACGCTTGATCGCGGCAAGTCCTCGTTCACGGATGACAGCAATCCATTCCGTGTGACGCACGGCACCAGCTATCGCGGACTGTTCGACCTGGCCGATCTTGACCGATCTACCTATATCCAGACCACCGGCCAGTCGGGCAATGTTTTTTCCGCAAACTATCGGGATTTTGCGCAGAGATGGGCGAACACCGAAGCGATCGCCATTCCTGTTGACGCGAAACTCTACGAAGACGACCTGCTCGGCATATGGCGCCTGAATCCCCAAAACGAGGTCAGGTGAGGGGTATCATCACCGCTTTCTGGTAGGCCGGACGCTGTTGCAGGCGTTGGTACCAGGCCAGGAGATGCGGCTGGTCTGGCCGCTCGATCGCCATTTCGAACCAGGCATATACGAAACCTCCCAGCGGGATATCGCCGATTCCGAAGGTCTCGCCTGAGAGATAGGGTTGCGATTCAAGTGTGGCGTCAACGATCCCAAACAGATCGCTGCAAATCTGGCGGCCCTTTTCGATGGCGGCATGGTCCCGCTTGTCCGGTGCCGTGCGTACCATGTTCAAGAAGACATCGCGAAATGGGGTGATCAACGTCGATGTTGTCCAGTCCATCCACTTTTCGGCTTTGGCCCTGGCCGCTGTATCCTCGATCCAGATCGTGTCGCGGCCGTATTGGGCGGCAAGGTAGCGAACGATTGTATTGCTCTCCCAGAGAACAAGGTCGCGATCCTGAAGTGTCGGTACCAAGCCGTTCGGATTCATCGCCTTGTACGCCGGATCGGAGACCACACCGAATGTCCCGCCTGCCGCGATGTTTTCGTAGGGAACCCCCACTTCTTCGGCAGCCCAAAGCGCCTTCTTGACATTATTGGAGTTTGTCCGGCCCCAAATCTTCAGCATGTGGTGTGTCTTTCGATGGAGGATTGATTGCTAGCGAATCAGATGGCGGGTAATCCGCCGCTCCATCCAATCCCACAGATGTCGGAGAATTTCCACCAGGATCAGATAGATGATTGCGGTCCACAGATATGTCTGGAAATCAAACGTGCGTGAGTAGGCAAGCTTCGTATACCCCATCAGATCGTAGACGGAGATCAATGCCACGATGGCCGATCCCTTGATCATAAGGATCACTTCATTGCCATAGGGGCGCAGCGCGACGATGAGCGCCTGTGGAAGGATGATCTTCCGGAAAGTGACGGATTTCGAGATGCCAAGTGATGCCGCACCTTCCCATTGTCCCAAGGGAACGCTGCGGATCGCGCCGCGCAGTATCTCGGCCTGGTAAGCTGCTGTGTTCAATCCGAATGCAAGCAAGGCACAAAACCAGGCCTCACGGAAGAATATCCACAGGCCGACCGACTGAAGCTCTTTGCTGAACGAGCCAACGCCATAGTAGATCAGGAATACTTGGGCGATCAGCGGTGTCCCACGGAAGAAATAGACATAGAAATAGGCAATCGAAGAAATGATGCGGTTCTTGCTCAGGCGGCCCAGAACGACGGGGATGGACAGCACGGCCCCCAGGATGATCGAACTGCCGACGAGGGAAATCGTGGTCCATAGGCCAGACAGATATGTCGGCGCGTATTTCTTTACGAGTTCAATGTTCCAGGCACTGTAAAGATACAACACGAGGCCAAGCAGGAGTGCGAACCAAAGTCCGACCAGCAGATGACCCAACACGCGCGAACGGGTCCAGCCCCTGGGCGGGATCGGTGGCCGCAGCACAGCGGGTGTCCGTGCATTGATGAAGCTCTCCGTCATCGCTTCACTCCACTCTTGGCGGCCCAGCGATCGATACCATCGATGACGAACGAGGACAGGATGGCAAGTGCAAGATAGATCATGCAAGCCGTGCCGTAGAAGAGGAACGCATGTTTCGTCACCCGTGCTGCGACGGCAGTCTGGCGCAGGATGTCGGCGAGCCCAATGGCCGAGACGAGCGCCGTATCCTTGAGCAGGATCATCCAGAGATTGCCAAGCCCGGGAAGCGCAATGCGGATCAGCTGCGGCAGGATGATCTTGCGCATTGTCTGGCCGCTGGACAGGCCGATGGCATACCCGCCTTCATACTGGCCTTTAGGTATCGCCCGGAACGCCGACAGAAACACTTCGCTGGCATAGGAGGAAAAAACGGTTCCCATTGCAAACATGCCGGCGATGAAGGAATTGATCTCGATTGTACCGGTATAGCCGAAAAGCTGGCCCAGCTTCTGGATACCAATCTGCCCGCCAAAATAGACCAGAAACAGCGTGAGCAGTTCGGGCAGGCCACGAAAAATCGTGGTGTACATGTTTGCAGCAAGCTTGACGGATGGTTCCGGTGATTGCTTACCCAGCGCGACGAAAAAGCCGATTGCCAATCCTAGCGGCAGCGTTGCCAGGGCCAGGCTGACCGTGACAAGTATCCCGCTGGCAATGCTCGGGCCCCATCCGCCTTCGCCAAAACCAAGTAGCGCTATCGAGCCTTCCATAGGCAACTTTCATGTCTTGCGGGCTATTCCCCTTGGCCCTTGTGAGCCGGCCCGTCATTATTTGAAGTTCAGAGTGTAGATGGCGGCGTGGCCGCCATCTACCTTTTTTATCAAGTCAGATCGTTGGGCTCAATCCTCGCCGCCGTACACGTCGATCTTGAAGTACTTGTCGTTGATTTCCTTGTACTTTCCGTTCGCGCGGATCGCGGCAATGGCGGTGCTGAACTTGTCAGCCAATTCCGTATTGCCCTTCTTGACGGTTACACCGGCGCCAGGTCCGTGGATCTTGACATCAGGCTCGATGGTTCCGAGGAGCTTGCAGCAGGCGCCGGCATCGCTGTCCAGCCACTGGCCAAGCACGATCACGTCATCCATTGCAGCGTCGATACGGCCACTGGCCATCTCGAGTTTGTATTCGTCCGCAGTCGGATACATCTTGATTTCGGAGTCGCTGTACTTGGCCTCCGCAAAATTCGAGTGGCTGGTGGAGGCCTGCACGCCAAGCGTCTTGCCCTTCAGCGCCTCGGGAGAGATGTCCTTGATGTCGGAATCCTTCGGCACGACGATGGCCGGTGGCGTGTTGTAGTACTTCTTCGAGAAATCGACCTTTTCCAGCCGCTCCGGCGTGATCGACATGGACGCGATGATAGCGTCAAACTTGCCAGCCTGAAGGGCCGGAATCATGCCGTCCCAATCCTGGGTGACGAAGGTGCAATCGGCCTTCATCTCTGCACAGAGTGCCTTGCCGATATCGATGTCAAAGCCTTCCAGCTTGCCATCTGGAGTCAGGTTGTTGAAGGGAGGATAAGCCCCTTCGGAAGCGATTGTTAGCTTAAGGGCGTCCTGTGCGTGTGCCGCACCCATTGTCATGGCAAGGGCTGCAGCGGAAATCGCGAGTGCGAGACGCTTGGTGATACGCATTATTTGAACCTCTCTTTTATGGCCCGGCTGTTCCCCTGTTCTTTTGGACAGCCTTCCGGGCAAGTCGCAGTGTTTTGCTGCTACTGGGCCGGATATTCCCACTAGTTTTCAGCCAAATGCAACCGGGAATCGTGCGTCACCGAACGAATCTAAAGGGCAAAATCACATAAATATTCCGCTCTTATACTTTTGTTGCGCGCGTTCTGGTTGAAACGGCATTTTCTGATGCGGCTATCGCGAAAGTTCGCTCTCGCGCTCAACAAGATCAGCAAGACCGGAAATATCATCCAGGTCATAAACGGGGACGTGTTCCCCCGCGATCGCATGATCGCTCGCTATGGCCACGATGGTTGGGTCGTTCAGCGTCAGGCGGTCGCCTGACCTGCCTTCTAGCCTTCTTGTCTCGATCTTCTTGTGCTGTTCACGCTTGTAACCTTCCACCAGTACAAGGTCGCAAGGGGCGAAGCGACCAACGATATCGAGCAGAGACGGCTCGTTTTCATCGGACAATTCGTGCATCAGGGCCCAGCGCTGGTCGGAGACGATTGCAACTTCGCCTGCACCGGCCTTGCGGTGCCGATAGGAATCCGTGCCTTCCTTGTCGATATCGAAATCATGGTGGGCGTGTTTCACAGTCGATACGCGCCAGCCTCGCCTTGTCAGCTCGGCGACAAGCTTGACGGTCAGTGTCGTCTTGCCCGAATTTTTCCATCCGGTAATACCGAAGATGCGATGCTGTGTCCTGGCGGTCATCGTGCAGCGGTCCATTGTTGCCGGGCGGTCGTCAGTTCCTGTGGCGTGTTGATGTTAAAGAACGGGTCGAGGGGGACGCCCGATTGCGTCGCAACAACGGGAAATTCCGCGACCCTGTGTGGATGTCCCTCAATCCAGGTGACGACGCGGCGGTTCGTTTCATCGCTCAACCAGCGGCGCAGATCCGCCTTGAGGAAGACGGGCCACAGTGCGAATACAGGATGCAGCCTGTTGCCGGAAGAGGCCACGCCAATATGATCCGGCGCGTCGACGATGGAGCGGCGAAGCGTATCAACCAGATCTTCCGGGAAAAACGGCGTGTCTGCTGCCACAGTCACCACGTGCGAGAACGGTGTCGCCTCACCGGCAGCCCATTCCATCGCGGCAAGGACACCGGCGAGCGGACCGGCAAATCCACCGACATCATCAGGTATGACGCTCGCCCGCAGGTCAGCAAGCCGCGATGCATCACCATTGCTGTTCACCGCGACGGTGTCGATCTGGCGAGCCAGCCGTTCATAAACATGATCGATGAGGCGGTGGTTACCGAAAGGCAGCATTGCCTTGTCTTGCCCACCCATCCGGCTGGACTGCCCTCCCGCCAGTATCACACCTGCAATTCGCACGCTCAAACTCCGTCAGGCGATGTTGCGGTTGCTTCAGCCGTCGTTGTTACCGGCTTCATGCGATCAACAATCCGCTCACGGTAGAGCGTATAAAGGCCGCTGCCAATGACGATGACCGAGCCGACGATCATCGGGATGTCGGGCAAGTCGCCGAAGAATACGAAACCGAGCAGAATAGCCCAGAGAAGACTTGTGTAGCGGAATGGGGCGACGAAGGAAATCTCGCCCTCCTGCATGGCAAGAATGATGAAGTGATAGGCGACGATCACGCAGCAGGCGGCAAGCGTCAGAAGCAGGGTGTTGACCAGCGACATCGGTGTCCAGCCGCCAAGCGGGCCGATCATCGCTACGCCGGCAAGGGAAACTCCGACTGACGTCAATGCGGAGATCATCAATACGGGGATCGTTCTCGGGACCTTGCGGGTGGCAAGATCGCGCAGCGCGGCAAAGATCACGGTCACGACAATGAGGAACAGGTAAGGACTTACGCCTTCACCTCCGGGCCGCACGATGATGAGGACCCCGACAAACCCGACGGCGATGGCGACCCAGCGCCGCCAGCCCACAGGCTCACCGAACAGCATGGCCGCCCCCACGGTCACGACCAGAGGCAATGCCTGAAGGATTGCCGATGTCAGGGCGAGGGGGACATGAACGAGTGCAACAAGGAAGCTCACGGTGCCGACGACTTCGCCGACAACTCGCAGAACTGTCATCTTGTGGAGGGCGTGGCGCAGCGGTATCAGCATGCCCTTGTGCCAGGCTAATGCCAGGATCAGCACGGTGGCGATAGACCCCCGCACGAGCATGACCTGTCCCATGTTCATGTGCTCGCCGACATATTTCACCATGGCGTCATTGAAGGTGAAGCTGGCCATGCCAATGGCCATGAACAGGCTGCCACGCAGATTGGGAGAAAGCGCCAAGATGATCATTCCAGTTGAGGACGGCGATTCTCCTCCGGAATCGCGTGAGTTGATATATCAACCCTCGTGCGCCAAAGCACTCGCTATGTTTGCAGGGCAGTTATTCTAGCCGCCGGTGACGCTCATATGCCGCGAGACTGCTGGACGGTTGTGGCGTCGATCGATGATGAAATCGTGTCCCTTGGGCTTGCGGCCGATGGCTTCGTCGATGGCATTGTTCAGAAGTTCATTGCCTTCGGACGCGCGCAAGGGTTCGCGCAAATCGGCAGCGTCCTCTTGGCCAAGGCACATGTACAGCGTTCCGGTGCAGGTCAGGCGAACGCGATTGCAACTCTCGCAGAAGTTATGGGTCATTGGTGTAATGAACCCGACGCGTCCGCCGGTTTCCTTGACCTCGACGTAGCGTGCGGGCCCCCCGGTCTTATAGGGGATGTCTTCCAGCGTGAATTGTTCGCCCAGTTTGGCACGCAGCAAGGACAGAGGCAGGTATTGATCGGTCCGATCGAGATCAATCTCGCCCATGGGCATGGTCTCGATCAGCGTCAGATCCATGCCGCGACCATGCGCCCAACGGATCATCTCGGGGATCTCGTGATCGTTGAAGCCTTTAAGAGCAACCGCATTCAGTTTGATGCGGATACCGGCACGCTGGGCTGCGTTGATGCCGTCCATGACGCGGTTGAAATCGCCCCAGCGTGTAATTGCATGGAACTTATCGGCATCGAGCGTGTCCAGCGACACGTTGATGCGCCTGACACCATTTGCGGCCAGTTCGTCGGCATACCGGGCCAACTGTGAACCGTTGGTGGTCAGCGTCAATTCCTCAAGGGCGCCCGATCTGAGGTGACGGGAGAGTTCACAGATCAGGTGCATGATGTTTCTGCGCACGAGTGGCTCGCCACCGGTAAGGCGAAGCTTCTTTACCCCTTTTTCGATGAAGGCGGTGCAGAGGCGATCCAGTTCCTCGAGCGTGAGCAGATCTTTCTTGGGCAAGAAGGTCATGTGTTCCGACATGCAATAGGTGCAGCGGAAATCGCAGCGATCCGTTACGGAAACGCGCAGATAGTTGATCGTTCGACCGAACGGATCAATCATCGGTGTTTGTGGTGTGGCGCTGTCGAGCAATGAAACGTGGTCCAATCGTATCCTCCTCTGAGGAGAGATAAGGTGCCGCCGCCTGCTTGTCCAGTCACCGCTCGCAACATGCTGTTTCAAGGAAAACTATATGCAACCTTGCCGTTAGGCTTCGTGGTGCTTACACAGGGGGCAGCTACGAGGATCATATCATGACAAACGCTTGGCCGACAGAACTGCGGGTCAGCAAAGATCGGCGATCTCTGACGATCACCTTCGACAATGGCGAGAGCTATGACTTGACTGCCGAACTCCTGCGTGTCGCGTCCCCGTCGGCTGAGGTGCAGGGCCATTCGCCCGAACAGCGTGTAACCGTGCCTGGCAAGATGAACGTCGCGATTGCAAGGATGGAGCCCGTTGGCAATTATGCCGTGCGCATCGTCTTTGACGACATGCATGATACGGGTCTGTTCAGCTGGGATTACCTTCTGGACCTCGGCCGAAACAGGGATGCCCGCTGGGACAGTTACCTCGATGAGCTTCGCGAGAAAGGTCTTAGCCGGGAACCATTTGCGCCACGTGGCGCTCCCTGAGCGGTCGTTTTCGTCTGAAACTATTAGGAATCAACTGTTTACGCTGACGTTGATGCAGAGTGAGAAGGTGTTGCGGCTGATGTGTCGAAATCGGCACACAGCAGAAAAATGTGACGCCGGAGAATATTCCATGCGGTACGGGGCATTGTTAAAAGTTTCTAAATAGGATGCGGTGAAACTGGCCACACACCAAATCCTGGCCCATGTTCACCCGTGGGCATGACAGTACCTTCCGGGCGGAAAACATGACTTCCAATTCAAAAAAACGCGCATTCTTTCTGGCCGCCATGTTGTCGGCGACGGCAATCCCGATGACGTCTGCTTCAGCCGCCAACAATCTGATGGAATTGTTGTTCGGTAGCCGCCGCATCGCATCCCAGCCGGTCATGCAGCCCCATCAGGTTCGCCCCGACGGGAGTGAGGCAGCAAGGCGCCCGTCCGCTCCTATCAAGCGCGTCACCGTAACCGCGCCGTCAAATTATGATTACAAGCCCGAGGCGCTCGTCCAGGTAGATTTTGCCAAGGTCGATCCGCAACTCACAGCTTCGGCCGATCACGGCATCGTCGCGCCGCCGCAAATGGAACAGTTCGGTCTCAAGATCGATCATCTGAGGGATGCACATGTTCTGGCGGAGAAGGAAATCGCCGACGCCATCGTATCCTACTATGCCACGAAGCAGCGTCCCATATGGACGGCATCCTATGATGTAACAGCAAAGGCCAAGGCTGTCGTCGCGCTGTTTGCCAAGGCCGCCGATGATGGTCTTGATCCTGCAGATTATGCGGTTTCGTTGCCGAGCGATGACTTTGACCGCTCGAATATCCCAGCGCGTTTGAAAGAACTTTCGGCGTTCGAGTTGATGATGTCAGCCCGCGCGCTACGCTATGCGATGGACCAGGGTGACGGCCGCATCAATCCAAACAGGCTCAGCGGTTTCCACGATTTCGCTCTCGGCCGTGTCAAGCCGCGCGACGTGATGGACCAGCTCGGCTCTTCGAACGACCCAAGCGCGACCCTGCAGGCATTCGCACCCCAGAACAAGTGGTATGCAGAACTCAAGCAGAAGCTTCAGGGCTTAAGTGAAAGCAACGAGCCCGTGGTGCGCGTCGCTCCCGGCACGATGATCCGGCCCGGCGAGGAGAATCCGGAAATCAGGAATGTCGTTGCCTTGATCAGGGCCAAGGCGCCGGAGGACTATCTGCTGGCGCATGAGGCCGTTCTCCAGGCCCATGAAAATTCGAATGTTTATGATGATAGCCTCGTCGAAGCCGTCAAGGATTTCCAGAAGAGCCAAGGTCGCAAGCCGGATGGCGTAATCGGCAACAATACCATTTTGGCCCTGCAGGGCGAAACGAACGCGTCCAAACGCGATCGCATTGTCTATTCCATGGAGCGCTTGCGTTGGCTCCCGCATGATTTCGGCACACGCTATGTTTTCATCAACCAGCCTGCCTATCGGGCGCAGTATTTTGATGACAATGCCGAAAAGCTGGCGATGAATATCGTGGTCGGATCGCCGACGAACCAGACCTATTTCTTTAACGATACGATCGAAACGGTTGTTTTCAATCCATCCTGGGGCGTACCGCGTTCGATCATCCTCAATGAAATGATGCCGAAGATTCTAAGTAACCCGTCCTATCTCGAGAACAGCGGCTATGAGGTTTACGACAAATCCGGCCGTGTCATTTCGTCAAGTGCAGTGAACTGGTCGCAGGTTGCAGCCAATGGCGGCGGGGTAGGGATCCGGCAAAAACCCAGTCTCGACAATGCTTTGGGCGAGCTGAAAATCCTGTTTCCCAACAGCCATGACATCTACATGCACGATACCCCGGCCAAGTCCTATTTCAAGCGGGACATGCGGGCCCTGAGCCATGGTTGCATCCGGTTGGAACGCCCGCGCGAAATGGCAGCGGCTGTACTCGGTGTGCCCGTCGATGATTTGAAACAATATTTCGGCAAAAACGAGCGCAGTGTCAGGCTGAAGGACCAATTGCCGGTTTATGTTTCCTATTTCACGGCGTGGCCCGACGCGGCGACAGGCGATATCCAATATTATGACGACGTCTACCAGCGCGACGCCTATCTCGAAAAAGCATTCGTGAAGACGCGGGCCGTCAGGCAGGCCGATGCACAGGCGGCGCAGACGGCAAGGCTATAGGGCTATTTTCGCGGCTCTATCTCGAATGGTGGCAGGCTCTGCAACGCGAGTTTCAGTGCCTGTGACCAGCCATCGGAGATGATCTCGTAATAGGGATCGTGCCGTTCTATCCGTTTCTCGAAGCCGAGCCGTAGGCTGTCCGCTTCATAGAACTGCAAGTCGAGCGGCAATCCCACAGACAGATTGGATTTCAAGGTAGAATCGAAGGAAACCAGCAAGAGCTTGGTTGCCTCTTCAAACGTCAAGCCAGAATCGTAGGAACGCACGATGATCGGCTTGCCGTACTTGTGCTCGCCGATCTGGAAGAAGGGCGTATCCGGCGTCGATTCAATGAAATTGCCCTCCGGGTAAATCAGGAACAGGCGCGGATCGCCACCCTTGATCTGCCCGCCGAGGATAATTGAAGCGCCGAAGGAATCGGCCCGCTGTCCGCCCGTATCCACCTCCTCGATCACATGCCTTATCGTATCCCCGACAAGTCTTGCGGTCTGGAACATGGAGGGCATGTCGTAGATCGACGGAGATCGTTCAGAGGGTATCTTGGTCCGCTCGTTCAGAATGCTGATCACAGCCTGGGTCGTCGCAAGATTGCCCGAGGAGAGCAGCGTAATGACGCGATCACCGGTTTTGGCCCAGGTGTACATTTTCTTGAACGTCGAAATGTTGTCGAGCCCGGCATTGGTCCTGGTATCGGACATGAAAACAAGGCCGCGGTCCAGTTTAAGGCCCACACAGTAGGTCATAACGAATCCCAAATCTGAAATACTCAGACCGATTACTGCTCTACATTGACTTCCACGGCAAGTGATTCAATGCCCGGACCAAAACGCACGCCTGAAATCGGCGCCGCCTCGCGATAGTCCAGGCCGCAAGCGAGACGGACATAGCCTTCATTGGGACAAATATCGTTGGCCGCATCAAATCCTACCCAGCCCAGCCCTTCTATGTGAGCCTCGGCCCAGGCGTGGCTGGCGGTCTGCTCAATGGAATTGTTCAACATCAGATAGCCGGAAACGTAGCGCGCCGGGATATTCAGGTGGCGTGCGACTGACAGGAATATGTGCGTGTGATCCTGACAAACGCCCTTGCCGCCGATCAGGGCTTCTTCTGCTGTGGTAAGGATGCTGGTTGCGCCCGGCGTATACTGGACTCTCTGATGCAGCGATCCCATCAGTTCGTGCAGCGTCGCAAGTTTGTCGGAGCCGACCGGTAGGCTCTCCGCAAAGTCGCGAATCGCATCGCCAGCTTTCGTAAGCAGCGTCTCACGCTCGTAGAGCCAGGTCGGCGTGAAGTTGTAGATCTTGCCCAGCACGCCGGTGCGATCTTCGGTTTCAACCTTGCCCTCGGCGCGGATGACCAGTTCCTGCACATCGCGTTCAAGACTGATCAGCATGGTGCGATTGCCATATCCGTCGCGGTAATTCGCTTCCTGCCTTGCCCCCTCCACCGTCACCGTCCAGTCGATCACTTTCTGGCCAGGGCTGCTTTGCGGATGCATGCGCAACCGCAAGACCGAATAATGCACCGGAGCGTCATAGCGATAGTGGGAGTTATGCTGGATGTTCAGGAGCATGATCTTCAATCGAAGTTGTAGGCTTCAGCAATTTTGCTGCTCAAGCTGTTCGTTTGATAAATGAGGTCGCTGAGGAATTCGTGGAGCCCGTTGTCGAAGATCATCCGGATATCGTTGTCAACAAGACGGGTCATTATGCTTTCCGACATGTCGTGACATTCGTGCCGCTTGCCGTAGTCATTGGCAAGGAATTTCAAGTTGTCGACGATATTCGAATAGCAGAAATTGAGCGATCGCGGCATCCGTGAATTGAGGATGAGGTAATCTGCTATGTTAACCGGGTTGTACTCCACATCATATACCCAGCGATAGGAACGATGGGCCGATACGGAACGCAGGATCGACTCCCATTGGAAATTGTCGAGTGTCGTCCCGACATAGGATATCGAGGGCAGCAGCACGTAGTATTTCACGTCCAGAATGCGCGCTGTGTTGTCCGCCCGCTCGATAAACGTCCCGATACGGGCGAAATTGAAGATCTCGTTGCGCAGCATCGTCCCGTGAAAGGCACCGCGAATGATTGCTGTCTCTCGCTTGATCTGGTCGAGAACGCGTGGAAGATCGGTTTCCGGAATGGACTGCGCCAGCGTTGATTTCAGGATCATCCATGTCTCGTTGACGCTCTCCCACGCTTCGCGGGTTAACGCGGTGCGGACCATGCGGGCATTCGATCGGGCGGTTTCAACGCAGGACATGACGCTTGATGGATTGTCGAGGTCACGCAGCATGAAGTCGGATACCAGGCTGGCGTTGTATTCCTTGTATTTGCCGTCATAGCCGATCTTGACGCCGGCGCTCATCAGGACCGAGGACCACTCTTCCGGGGCGTCGGAGGTTTTGGTCAGAGCCATGCGCAATCCGGCATCGATCAGCCGTGCCATATTCTCTGCCCGCTCTATGTAGCGGAACATCCAGTAGAGACCATTCGCGGTACGACCAAGAAGCATTTTCCGGTGTTATCCCTCTTTATTTCTGGAACCGCCTTGAGCGGTTCTCGTTCCCCTCGGGCTCTCGGCTAGTCGTCAAGTACCCACGTATCCTTGGTGCCTCCTCCCTGACTGGAATTTACGACCAGCGAGCCTTCCTTCAATGCGACCCGCGTCAATCCTCCGGGTGTGATGCGAATGCGATCAGAAACGAGGACGAACGGCCGCAGGTCAACATGGCGGGGGGCCAGACCTTTTTCCGTCATGATTGGCGTTGTCGACAATGCCAGTGTCGGCTGCGCGATATAATTCTTGGGATTGGCCTTCAGCTTGAGCGCAAACGCTTCGCATTCCTTTTTCGATGCGGCTGGACCAACCAGCATGCCGTAACCGCCAGAACCGTGAACTTCCTTGACAACGAGGTCGGGAAGATGCTCGAGGACGTATTTGAGCGTATCCGGCTCCGAACAGCGATATGTCGGAACGTTCTCAAGGATCGCCTTTCGTCCGGTGTAAAATTCAACGATCTCGGGCATGTAGGAATAGAGCGCCTTGTCGTCGGCTATGCCGGTCCCGGGAGCATTGGCTATGGTGATGTTTCCGGAACGGTAGACGTCCATGATCCCGGCGACGCCCAACGCCGAATCCCGGCGGAAGGTGAGGGGGTCAAGGAAGGAATCGTCGACGCGACGGTACAGAACATCGATGGCGCGGTTACCCTCGGTGGTCCGCATGACCACCTTGCCGTTTTCGATTTTCAGGTCGCCGCCTTCAACGAGTTCCACGCCCATCTGATCGGCAAGAAACGCATGCTCGAAATAGGCGGAGTTATAAATGCCAGGTGTCAGTACCGCGATTGTGGGTGTGCCCTTGCAGCCGGGCGGAGCCACTGCCGCGAGTGATTGCCGCAATTGCTTGGGATATGTCTCGACCGGGCGAACCTTGATCTGCTGGAACAGTTCCGGAAACAGCTGCATCATCGTTTCGCGGTTTTCCAGCATATAGGAAACCCCGGATGGCGTACGTGCATTGTCTTCGAGAACGTAGAATTGATTCTCCTCCGTCCTGACGATGTCCACGCCGATGATGTGCGTATAGACATTGCCGGGAGGGCGAAAACCGATCATCTCCGGCAAATAGGCGTCGTTGTGAATGAACAGTTCGCGCGGAATGCGGCCAGCCCGGATAATCTCCTGCCGGTGATAAATGTCGTCGAGAAAGGCGTTGAGAGCCATGACGCGCTGTTCGATGCCCTGCGACAGTCGGCGCCATTCGTTGCCAGTAATGATGCGTGGAATAATGTCAAAGGGAATGAGGCGCTCAGCCGCCTCTTCATCGCCATAGACGGCGAAGGTTATGCCAGTCTTTCGGAACACATTTTCCGCATCGAGCGCCTTTTGCGCCAACCGCTCCGGGTTCTGGGTATCAAGCCAGCACTTCAGCTGTCCGTATGGCGGGCGAACCTGACCGCCGGATTCGATCATCTCGTCAAATGGCTTCACTCAGAACCCCCTTCACATCTCGATCATTCAAGCGGGTTCAGGAAAAAAAGCAAGCACATTCCATTGTTTAACGTCACACGGTCCCTTGGCGTTCAAAAAATAGGCACCAAGCTCGGCATTGAGGCAATCTCGATGCAAGCTTCGTCTATTTCATTTGCGCCAGGCCGAACAGAAAACCCGGAAGCAGACCCCCGGGTTTGTTGAATCACAGCCGTTGCGACGCCTGTCAGTAGTAGGGCGAAATGCACTGGCGGCGGGGCCCGCCATAGGGCTGGTAGGTGTTGTCATAGTCCCTGTACGACCGATACCGGTTGTAGCACCATTGCGCATGGGAACCGCCGGTCTGGTAGACCGGAGCAGGCTGGTTGATTGCATTTCCAATGATCAGCCCGGTTCCAAACGCAGCAAGCGGAAACCATGCATCGTTATAATAGCGGTATCCCGGACGGTAGTAGCGGTAGCCACGATGTCCATTGTACCAATAGCGATCGCCGCCGCGGTACCCGCGATAACGGTAGCCGTCACCCCGGTAGTAACCCCCTCGATATCCGCGATCACTACGCCATGCACGATTGTCGCCGCCCCGGTTGCGATGGTAATACTTGGGTGGCAGGTACGGCGATCTCATCACGCGGTTATCTTCATTAACCGTTTGAATCATAGAAGGCATATCGACGGAGACGGGGCCCAACGGCGCCGAATAACCTGGAATCGTTCCAGCCGACATCACGCCAACCGACATGGCTGCTGCCGTCAGTATGGATGTGAGCTTGTTCATGTTTCCTCCTGAAATCGGGGCGTCAGCCTCGCTTGGCATCAGTCGATCGGATAACGTTCCTTGTTTGTTTTGGTTCCCGTACAATGCTCAGGCATTGACTGAACCTATCAAATCGTCCGCAAGTTCCACCTTCAACTCACGATAGTGTGAGATAACCCGGCTTGGGTCATAGGTTTCCACCGGCAAATCTGAATATCCGAAATCGACGGCCACAACCGGTATTCCGGCAGCCTTTGCTGTCGCAATATCCGTGCTGCTGTCTCCGATCATGACCGCGCGCTCAGGGTCACCGCCAGCTTTTCGGATTGTCTCGAAAAGATGGCGCGGATCAGGCTTGCGAAACGAGAACGTGTCCGAGCCGCAGATTGCACTGAACCGGTCCGACTGTCCGAGACCTTTGAGGAGGTTGACTGACAGACCTTCGAATTTGTTCGTGCAGACAGCAAGAAGGTATCCGGCCTTGGACAAATCATCCATCGCCTGCTCGGCGCCTTCATACAGAGCCGAATGCCCCGGCATGTTGGCACTGTAGTGCTCAATGAAAATGTCGACGAGCCAATCGAGCTGTTCCGGGCTGAGAAGCTTTTGCTGTGCCTCGAAGGCCCGCTCGATCATGACGCGGCCGCCCTGACCGACATAGCGGCGCAGCGTAACGGGATCCACCCTCTGCATTCCGGACTGGTCGAGGCAATGGTTCAGGCTGTCGAGCAGGTCGGGCGCTGTATCCACCAAAGTTCCATCAAGATCAAAAACAACGATTGGTTGAGGCATTTGTTTTCCTGTAACTTCCGGGGTCGAGGCGGAATTTCGCCGGTTTCTTGTGTAACCTGCCCATACTCAAGTATCGGGCCGGGATTAAATCGAACAACGAGTCTTGACCCGATTGTCTGACGTGTTAGGGAGCCCAGTGTCACGTCAAAGCGATGTCGAGTCAAAGCTACAAGAGGGCGCACCATCGATGGATGCCAGATCACTTAAAATCAAGGCTGCTGCCGAAGCGCTGACCTATATCGAGGATGGCATGCGCCTCGGTATCGGCACGGGCTCGACAGCCGAAGAATTTGTCCGGCTTCTTGCTGAAAAAGTTGCATCAGGATTGAACGTCGTCGGGGTGCCGACTTCCGAGCGTACGGCAGCGCTTTGCCGCGAGCTCGGTGTCAGGCTGACGACGCTGGATGAAACGCCGTCGCTTGATCTGACCATAGATGGCGCCGACGAGATTGATCCGCAACTGTCGCTGATCAAGGGAGGCGGGGGTGCCTTGCTTCGCGAAAAGATTGTCGCGGCGGCCTCAACCAAAATGGTTGTCATTGCGGATGAATCGAAACTCGTGGGAACTCTCGGGGCCTTTCCGTTGCCGATCGAGGTCAATCGCTTCGGTCTTGCGGCAACACGACTGGCTATCGAGCGGGCTGCGGCAAAACTTCATCTTTCCGGGCCCATCACATTAAGGATGACGGGGACTGATGCTTTTGTTACAGACGGCGGGCATTTGATCCTGGATGCATCTTTTGGCCGCATTCCGGATACAAGAGCTCTATCAGACGCTTTGCACGCCATTCCCGGTGTGGTGGAGCACGGAATCTTTCTGGAACTGGCGCGTGTGGCCATTCTGGCCGGTGCAGACGGTATCCGGACACTAACAACGAAAACGGAGCGATAAATCCATGAACCGAGCAACTGGCTTCCGCCGCTTGATTGCACCTTTGTCTGTCGCAATTATGCTGGGCGGCCTTTATTCTGCACAAGCACAGGAAATTACCCCGGCACATCTTGCAGCTGCCCGTGCTGCCGTCACCGCCATCAAGACGACAGATCAGTTCGACTCGTTTCTGCCTGCTACTGCGCAGCAGCTGAAAGCGGAATTGATCCAGAAGGATCCTAATCTGGAGGCAATCATCAGCGCCACTGTTGACGAGCAGGCCCTTGCGCTTGCATCGCGTCGTGGCGACCTGGAAAATGAAGCGGCTCGCGCCTATGCCATATCGTTCACCGAAGAAGAACTGAATGCCATCACCGGCTTCTACACGTCGCCTGCGGGCAAGAAGCTGTTGTCGGAAGGCCCGATCGTTTCGCGTGAAGTAGCGAAGGCGGCAGGTATCTGGCAGCGCGGCATTGCGCGTGACCTTGCCCAGTCGGTCGCCGAGAAGGTGGTTGCCGCTGCGGCCGCCACATCGCCAGCTCCAGCTGCCCCGGAAGCACCGGCGAAGCCCAAGCCCTGATCCTCTTGTTTTCTGACTGTATTGCAAAGCCCGGCTTAATGCCGGGCTTTGTTCTTTTGAACAGCCGCGATACAACCCATATGGATTGATTGCTGACAAAATCGGAGTGCTTCCCATGACAACCTATGACTACGACCTTTTCGTCATTGGCGGCGGATCGGGGGGTGTTCGCGCGGCTCGCCTTGCCGGCGCCATGGGCAAGAAGGTGGCACTCGCCGAAGAATATCGAATGGGCGGTACCTGCGTGATCCGTGGTTGCGTTCCCAAGAAACTCTTCGTCTATGCATCACAGTTTCCCGAGCATTTCGAAGCAGCTGCCGGGTTTGGCTGGACCGTCGACGAGACCAAGTTCGACTGGCCGACCCTCATTGCTAACAAGGACAAGGAGATCGCGCGGCTGGAAGGGCTGTATCGGAGCGGGCTCGACAATTCGGATGTCGAGATTGTGGACAGCAGAGCCGTCCTGATCGATGACCATACGATAGAAATCCTCAAGACGGGTAAGCGAGTCACCGCGGATCAGATTCTCGTTGCTACCGGCGGTCACCCCAATCCGCATGCCGCGTTGCCCGGCCATGAATTGTGCATAAGCTCAAACGAAGCCTTTCATCTGCAGGAACTGCCAAAAGCCATCGTGATTGTTGGCGGTGGCTACATTGCCGTGGAATTTGCCAATATCTTCCATGGTCTTGGCGTCGAAACGACGCTCATTTATCGAGGCAAGGAAATCCTTTCGCGCTTTGACCATGATTTGCGGCAGTTGCTACATGCATCGATGGTGGACAAGGGCATCCACATTCGCTGTGTCGAAATGATCCGGGAAGTGAAACGGCAGGATGACGGGCGGCTCGCCATTCAGCTGTCGTCGGGTGGCGAACTGGTTGCCGACCAGGTCATGCTGGCCATTGGCCGCGTACCAAACACACGGTCCCTTGGACTGGAAAAGGCGGGCGTCGAAGTCGATGAAATCGGCGCCATCAGGGTGGACGAATATTCCCGCACCAGCAAAGCCAATATCTGGGCCGTCGGGGATGTAACAAACCGCGTCCAGCTGACACCCGTTGCCATCCATGAAGCCATGTGTTTCCTCGAAACGGTGTTCAAGAACAACCCGACCAAACCGGATCACCGGCAGATTCCGACGGCCGTATTCTCTCAGCCAGAAATCGGAACGGTGGGGCTTACCGAGGAAGAGGCAGCCAAGGAAATCAAGGAACTGGAGGTTTATCGCGCCTTGTTCCGGCCGATGCGCAATACGCTCTCCGGCGCCAAGGACAAGATGTTGACGAAGCTCATTGTCGATGCCGCCAGCCGCAAGGTTGTGGGAGCGCATATTTTGGGACCCGACGCTGGGGAAATGGCGCAGCTTCTCGGTATTCCCATCAAGGCCGGCTGCACCAAGGACGATTTCGACAGGACCATGGCCGTGCACCCGACTGCATCGGAAGAGCTGGTCACCATGTACAGGCCGAGCTACCGCATAGTAAATGGCACGCGGATCGATTGACGTGCGAGAGGGGCGATCCGCTCAGGCGACCTGAGCTTCCTGGCGCAGGATCGCTCCTTGCGGCTCGTGTCCGTGCAAGAGCCAGTCGATTATCGGCGGCCAAAGCGTTGATTCATGTTGCTTGCGAAAGAAGCCCAGATGACCGACCGGATCCTGCTGCGGCGCCAGCCACAATTCGCGGATTGGGGCGTTGGTATAATGGACAAGCAGGTTCTCGACAGCCTTGCGCGTGCCCCAGACATCGTCGCTGACCCCGACCGACAGGATTGGCGTCCGAACCGACTTGAAGTGCCGAGCTTCGGGGACTTTCGGGTCTGCAAACAGGAAATTGGGGTTTCTGCACCATCGGGCCCAATCACGAAACACGCTGCCGGGCAAGGCTTCGCCCAGTCCGCCCCATTTCGGCAGCTTGCCAAATGGTATTGTCAATGGAACGCCAAGGAGATTCATCTTGGCAAACACCGCGAGGGGCTCCGCCGTATTGCGGTAGTAACCCGAAAGCGAGGCGAGCATCGTATAGCGCTGGAATTCGCTTGAGCGATTGCTGAGACCTAGGGCGACGCCGCCGAAGGAATGCCCGATGCCGACGATTGCCCGCGTGCCGGCAACATGTTTCAGCGTATCCAGCGCGGCCGGCAAATCCAGTGTGCCCCAATCCTTCATGTTGATCCGGGCCTTCCATCCTTTCGGCTGGATGGATCTGGCAACCCCCCGGTAATCATAGGTCAGCACTTTCGATGCACCGAGTTGGATCAGCCGGTCGGCAAAATGCCTGTAGAATCGCCCAGGCACGGCTGCTGCAGGCGACATGAGAACGGCAGGGCCATCGCCATTGCCCTCGAGCAAGGTGCCATGAAGCGGAAAGCCATCAGAGGCTTCGAAAATAAAACTGCGCATTGGGCCGTTCCGGTTTTGACTTGAACGTCAACGTAATTCAAATGGGGCATCCGGGCAACGGCGAACATGCCATGAAGTCGCTGCAGTATTTCCGGCAGTTTTGATACTGGTATAACTGTCCCGATTGGACTATATGAGCGCCTTCCGGCATGACCGGATAATTCCGAACAATCGCTACCAATATGGAAAGCAAATAACAGGTGCAATAATGAGCAAGAACTGGACACCGACTTCCTGGAGAGGCAAACCCATCAAGCAGATGCCTTACTATCCGGACGCTCAGGCTCTGAGCGATGTCGAGGCCCGTCTTCGCACCTATCCGCCACTGGTATTTGCAGGCGAGGCGCGCAAGCTGAAGAAGCAGCTCGCAGCCGTCTCCAAGGGCGAAGGATTCTTGCTCCAGGGCGGTGATTGTGCCGAGAGTTTCGCCGAACACGGCGCGGATAATATCCGCGATTTCTTCCGTGTATTCCTGCAAATGGCCGTTGTGCTGACGTTCGGCGCCTCGCAGCCGGTCGTGAAGATCGGCCGCATTGCCGGTCAGTTCGCCAAGCCCCGTTCGGCCGATACTGAAACGAAAAACGGTGTCGAACTTCCGGTCTATCGCGGCGATATCATCAACGGCACGGAATTCACCGCTGAGGCGCGTGTCCCCGATCCAGCCCGCCAGGAAATGGCATACCGCCAGTCTGCGGCAACGCTTAACCTCCTGCGCGCGTTCGCACAGGGTGGTTATGCAAACCTGGAGAACGTAAACCAGTGGATGCTGGGTTTCGTTGCCGACAGTCCGCAAGGCGAGCGTTATGGTTCGTTGGCGCGTCGCATCTCGGACACGATGGACTTCATGCGTGCTGTCGGTATCACGTCGGAGACCAATGCGCAGTTGCGGGAGACGGATTTCTACACCAGCCACGAAGCGCTGCTACTGGGATTCGAAGAAGCCCTGACGCGCGTCGATTCCACTTCTGGTGACTGGTACGGCACGTCCGGTCACATGATCTGGATCGGTGACCGTACGCGCCAGGCTGATCATGCCCACGTCGAATACTGCCGTGGCATCAAGAATCCGCTTGGCCTCAAGTGCGGCCCGACCCTGGAAGCCGATGATCTCATCCGCCTGATTGATTTGCTCAATCCAGCGAACGAGCCCGGCCGACTGACGCTGATCAACCGTTTCGGCCACGACAAGGTTGGCGATCACCTGCCGAAGCTGATCCGCGCGGTACAGAAGGAAGGTCGCAATGTGGTCTGGTCCTGTGATCCGATGCATGGCAATACGATCACGGCCAACGGCTACAAGACCCGGCCATTCGACCGTATCCTGAAGGAAGTCGAGACCTTCTTCGCGGTCCATCACGCCGAAGGAACCTACCCGGGCGGCATCCACGTCGAGATGACGGGCAACAATGTTACGGAATGCACTGGCGGTGCGCGGGCGATTTCGGCAGAGGATCTCTCCGATCGCTACCACACCCATTGTGATCCGCGTCTCAATGCCGATCAGGCGCTGGAACTTGCGTTTCTGGTCGCCGAGCTCCTGAAGAGGGAGCGTGACAGCCATCCGCAGCAACTGGCCGTCAACGCCTGACCGACAGGCTGTTCACTGATATTTGGCGAGGGCGGTCTTTAAGGCCGCCCTTTGCTTTTGTAGATTGCGCTTCTCACGAGTCCGGCACTGTCCGCCTCGTCAGATTTTTTATGTTGCCCAATTTATTTGATGAAAAGGATATTCACTGTGAATTTTAGGATTTTTGTTGCCGTGGCAGGATTTGCCATCGGAACCGGCCTGAACCATGTCCATGCGGAAGAACCAGCAAAGGGAGCCGAAAAAGCTCTTCCCGCATTGATGCAGGAACTCGCCAGGTATCAGGATGCGGAGAAAACAATCGAACAGAACCTGAAGACATTCGATACGCTGGATTTCGATGTTTACAGCAATCAGCAGTGGGATCGCATGCCCGAAAGCCATGCCGAGGACATACTTGTGCATTATCCCGATGGTCATACCAGCAAGGGTCTGCATGACCATATACAGGAGTTGAAAGGGCTTTTCGTATTTGCGCCTGACACCCACATCGATGTCCATCCGGTCAAATTTGGTCAAGGCGAGTGGACAGGTGTCATCGGTGTGCTCGAGGGTACGTTCACCAAGCCGATGCCGACAGCGGATGGAAAGACCATTGCGCCTACCGGCAAGGCCTTCAAGCTCACCATGGCCACACTCGGTCACTGGACCAAAGCGGGCGTGATGGATGAAGAATATCTCTTCTGGGACAATCTTGCATTCATGCAGCAGCTCAGTATCGCACCGTAGATCTGGCCTGCGAACTCGCGGCCCGTCATGGCGAGTGGCGCGGGCAGGGGCGTGGTGACGCCCAAAAAGACAACGCGGTGGAGCGTTGTGGTTTGGGCTGGAGTTTTGCTTTTCAGGATTCTATCAAGACACATGGATCCAAAACCCTCCCGCCGAATCCGTCTGACTGCATCGTTCCGTTCATTCATGGAGAATGAGGCGGCGGGGGGCATCATCCTGATGGTCGTTGCCGCCTTGGCGCTGATCATTGCCAATTCGCCGTTGAGCGACGATTATTTCGGTTTGCTGAAAACCTATGTCGGCGGTCTCAGCATCCTGCACTGGATCAACGATGCACTGATGGCGGTGTTCTTCCTGCTGGTGGGACTGGAAATCAAGCGGGAGATGATCAGCGGCCAGTTGTCGAGCTGGTCGCGCCGCGCCTTGCCCGGATTTGCCGCGGTGGGGGGCATGGTCGTTCCGGCATTGATATTCCTTCTCTTCAACGAGGGAGACACGATTCGCGGGTGGGCGATTCCGTCTGCCACCGATATCGCCTTTTCCCTTGGAGTGTTGTCGCTGCTTGGGTCGCGCGTTCCGCTTTCCCTGAAAGTATTTTTGACCGCGCTTGCGATCATCGATGACCTTGGCGCAGTCATCATCATCGCGCTGTTCTATTCCGAAGGGTTGAATATCCCGGCACTGGCGGGCGTGGCCGTCGTTTTCGGCATCCTGGTTGCGATGAACTATCTCGGCATGGTGCGTCTGTGGGCCTATCTCGTGCTCGGCATCATCCTGTGGATCCTCGTGTTCAAGTCAGGCATTCATGCAACCATTGCCGGCGTCCTGCTGGCTCTGGCCATCCCGATGCGCGGCGAGAAGGGGCAGGCGGATTCACCGCTGCTCCAACTCGAGCATGCCATCCAGCCATGGGTCGGCTTCCTGATCGTTCCCATCTTCGGCTTTGCAAATGCAGGCGTGTCGTTCAGGGGCCTTTCACTGTCGAGCCTTGCTGATCCGGTTCCTCTTGGCGTGGCGGCCGGCCTGTTCCTTGGCAAACAGGTAGGGGTCTTTGCCTTTGCCTGGCTGGCGATCAAGATGCGGCTTTCGGAACGTCCGGTCGGCGCCAGCTGGCTGCAGATCTATGCTGTTGCGATGTTATGCGGGATCGGCTTCACGATGAGCCTGTTCATCGGCTTGCTCGCCTATGCCAATTCGCCAGTATTACAGGATGAAACCAAGGTTGGCGTCCTGCTGGGATCACTGCTGTCGGCTGTCGTTGGCGCCCTCCTGCTGCGTGTGTCGTTGTCGCGTCCGGCGAAGGCGTGAATGCGAAAGGCGCCGCCTGCGGCGTTGCCTAGATTTGAACTTTGTATGATGGGAGGCCGTGATTGTGAGCGAGTTGCACCGAGGTTCGTGTCTGTGCGGGAAAGTTCGGTTCGAGACCAGGGGTGAACTGCGCGGCGTCGTCTACTGCCATTGTTCGCAGTGCCGCAAGCAAACGGGCCACGTCGTTGCCGCGACCAATGTCTCGGATGACCGCATCCATATTTCCGGCGAGGACGAGCTCAACTGGTACGAGGCGAGTGACTTTGCGCGCCGCGGATTTTGCAAGACCTGCGGCTCTGTACTCTTCTGGAAACACAATACGCGCGACTACATTTCCGTCATGGCGGGTGCGTTCGATCTGCCAACTGGCTTGCGCGGCCAAAGCCATATTTTCGTGGCGGACAAGGGTGACTATTACGCGATCGACGATGGTCTGCCTCAATACGAAAAAAGTGGTGGTGGCGTCGTGGTAGCCGGGGACTGATCGCTCAAACTATTGACGCGCGCCAATCTGGTCTTAATGCTGCCGTCGCAGACAAACATGGGGGCGTGGCATGCATCGGCTGGTTCTGGCATTCATCAATTCCATGCGCGCACTGAGACATTTGGCAAAGCATGAAAAAGCCGTCCAACAGGAACTCATTCTGTTCATGCTGTCGATACCTCTGGCCGCGGTCGTTGCCCCCAGCACCCTGTCGTTCCTGCTTTTGACCGGCTCGGTTCTGTTTCTCATCATGATCGAGGTGCTCAACACCGGCATCGAGGCCGCTTGTGACGCGGTTTCGAGGGACTTCCACCGCGAAATCCAGATCGCCAAGGACTGCGGATCTCTGGCTGTGCTGATCTCCATCATCCTGGTTGCAACCACCTGGTGCTATACAATCTGGACCGTGTTTTTTTCCTGATGCATGCTAGGCTGCACATTGTTTATCGAACAACGAGTTGTTAGAGCCTTTCATGGTCGCACGAAGTCATTCTGTTTCTCGTTTGGGGCGGCGACCCATCAGGAAGGATGCGAAGCTCGATGTGGTGCATCGGGCAAGCGGCCCGACGCCGTGGGCGCCCATCAAACGGAAACCCGAAGGGCCGGGCCGGTTTGGGCCAAATCCTTCGGCCTCCGGCTCGACCGGGCGGCCAGCCAGCCGTCGGCTGGCCCGAGGACAGGCCAAGTCCCAAACCCTCACCGGCAGAATGGTTGCGTGTGACCATGAAAGGCTCTAAATACTCATTATGAGCAAAAATCCCGACATTCTTCGTATCGCCATCGCCCAGCTCAATCCGGTGCTGGGTGATATAAAGGGCAATCTGGCGAAAGCGCGCGAGGCGCGTGCAGATGCTGCGCGTCAGGGTGCTGACCTTGTCCTGTACACCGAACTTTTCATTTCGGGTTACCCGCCGGAAGATCTGGTATTGAAGCGGGCTTTCATTGAAGCGTGCGAAAAGGCAGTCCAGGATTTTGCCCTGGATACGGCCGATGGAGGACCCGGCGTCATCATCGGTACTCCGTTGAAACGCGAGACCGGACTGCACAACTCGGTCATGGTGCTTGATGGCGGTAAGGTCATTGCCGAGCGCTTCAAGGTCGACCTGCCGAATTATGGCGAGTTTGATGAAAAGCGGGTGTTCCAGGCTGGCCCCATGCCCGGTCCGGTCAACTTCCGCGGCGTGCGTATCGGCATCCCAATCTGCGAGGACATATGGGGTGATCACGACGTCTGCGAAACGCTCGCAGAGAGTGGCGCGGAAATCCTTTGTGTGCCGAATGGCTCACCCTACTACCGCGGGAAGGTCGATGTCCGCTATCAGGTTGCCCTGCGCCAGGTGATTGAAACCGGCCTGCCTCTCGTTTTTGCCAATCAGCTCGGCGGACAGGACGATCTGATCTTTGACGGCGCTTCGTTCGCATTCAATGCAGACAGGGGCCTGGCATTCCAGATGTCGCAGTTCGAGGAACAGCTGACAGTCACCACATGGCGGCGTGGAGCTGACGGCTGGTCGTGCAGCGAAGGCCCGATGTCGAGAATTCCTGAGGGCGAGGAAGCAAATTACCGCGCCTGCATGCTGGGACTTCGCGATTACGTCAACAAGAACGGTTTCAAGGATGTCGTGCTCGGTCTTTCCGGGGGTATCGACTCGGCGATTTGTGCCGCACTTGCTGTGGACGCATTGGGCGAAGAACGCCTGCGTGCCGTCATGATGCCCTATACCTATACGTCGAAGGATTCGCTGAAGGACGCGCAGGACTGCGCGCGCATGCTTGGCTGCCGCTACGATATCGTGCCGATTTTCGAGCCGGTCCAGGGGTTCCTCAAGGCTCTCGGACCCACGTTCGAGGGTACCAGGGAAGGCATCACCGAAGAAAACTTGCAAAGCCGCGCCCGCGGCACGATCCTGATGGCGATTTCCAACAAGTTCGGCTCCATGGTGGTGACAACGGGCAACAAGTCGGAAATGTCCGTCGGCTACGCCACACTCTATGGCGACATGAATGGCGGCTATAATCCCATAAAGGACCTCTACAAAATGCAGGTCTATGCCATGTCCGAATGGCGCAACAACAACGTGCCTGCTGGCGGGCTCGGGCCCTCGGGCGAGGTGATCCCCGTAAACATCATCAAGAAGGCACCCTCGGCCGAGCTGCGCGAGAACCAGACGGATCAGGATTCGCTGCCGCCTTATCCTGTCCTCGACGATATTCTCGAATGTCTTGTCGAGCATGAGATGGGAGTCGATGAAATCGTCGAGCGGGGTCACGACCGCGCTACCGTCGAGCGCATCGAGCATTTGCTTTACATCGCGGAATACAAGCGCCGGCAATCCGCGCCGGGCGTGAAGGTGACGAAGAAGAACTTTGGCCGCGATCGCCGCTACCCGATCACCAACCGGTTTCGGGACCGGGAGTAGGTTACACCATTTTATGCTCTCTCTCCGTCATCCTCGGGTCAGGCCCGAGGATGACGGAGAGGGAGGTGCTATTATGACAGAGTGTGCGTTAACGAATAAGGCAGGAGCCTGGCATGAATTCTTTGGTAAAAGCTGAGAGTGTCCGCCTAGACGAGGATAGCATGTGGGTTGGACTATCAGATGGTCGTATGCTTGGTGTGCCGCTGGTCTGGTTTCCCCGTCTTCTGGACGCGACAGCTGAACAGCGTGGCACCGTACGGATAAGCAGTCGAGGTTGCATTGGGACGCATTGGATGAGGATATTTCGACTGCCGCTCTTTTGGCTGGATATGGCGATCAGACCAAGCCGCGCCATCCAACGAAAGCAGCCTGAGTAACCTGACTGTTGTAATATTGGCGCACACATCGCAGTCGTAACAAGCCGCGAGAAAAAGCTCTTGGCTCCGAATGGCGATTCACATATAAGCGCAGCTCCGGCAATGAAGACCGGGAGGTTTTCGAATGGCAGCTTTCACCATGTCCCTACGGGGCGGCGTTCGTTCCTGACACGTGATGATAAAGGGCCTCTGGGCTCTTTGATTACCTTCACAAGTTAAGGTAACCCATCGCCGATATTGGCCTTTCCTGTATTCAGGCGAGCCGCCAAATAAACCATGCCGTACTGATACCAAGCTTTTCCCACGGCACTTTTGTCTTACATTCCCATTGAGGCCGGCGTTTAGGCTCCGGACATCATCATGACTTTTTTTCGATTCGACCTGCGCGGAGGTGCATTCCGCAGCGTTCTTGGATTCACTTGGAAACACTGGCAAAAACAGCCGGTGCGTCTGGCCGTCATTCTCGTCGCGGTGTTGCTGTCGACATTGGCGGATGTCTTGACGCCTCTCTATTCGGGGCGGCTCGTCGATGCAGTCGTCAATGGACAGGCGAGCGAGGCAATTGTCTGGAACGCTGCGATCGCCGCGTTCTCGACGCTGCTTGCTTTGTCGCTGGGTGCAATCATCCTGCGCCACATCACGTTCATTGCTGTAGTCAACCTGACACTCAAGATGATGTCCGATATCGCTTCGGGTGCGTTCTACCGTATCCAGCGCTTCTCGACCGACTGGCATGCCAATAGCTTCGCGGGCTCTACGGTGCGCAAAGTGACCAGAGGCATGTGGGCGCTTGACCTGTTGAATGACACGCTGCTCCTGGCGCTGTTTCCCTCCATCGTGATGCTTGCTGGTTCCACCGCGTTGATGGCCTGGTACTGGCCTTTGATGGGCGTGATCATCGGTGTTGGATCACTGGTCTTTGTCTCGGTCACGGTGATGATGTCCCTCGGCTATGTCGCCCCCATGGCAAGTCTTGCCAACCGTTGGGATACCAAGCTTGGCGGCTCGCTTGCGGATGCTGTCAGTTGCAACATGGTCGTGAAGGGATTCGGAGCGGAAAACCGCGAGGATGCCCGGCTAGCCAAGGTCCTGGCGAAATGGCGGGACCGGACGGCCCGCACCTGGATACGCGGCACGCGCAACGGCACGACCCAAGGGTCAATGCTGCTTGTACTCCGGGCGGCCGTTATCGGCTTTGCGTTGATCCTGTGGTCCAAGGGGCAGGCGAGTGCGGGCGATATAACCTTCGTGCTGACGTCCTTCTTCATTCTGCAGGGCTACCTGCGTGAAGTCGGGATGCACATCCGCAACCTGCAGCGTTCGGTCAACGACATGGAGGAACTGGTTGATATCCAGGTTCAGCCGCTTGGCATTGAAGATCAGCCCGGCGCAAAACCGATCGGGATCGCCAATGGCAAGATCGAGTTCGACAATGTCACCTTCCTTTATGGTGCGCATCGTCTGCCACTCTACGATCGTTTCTCGGTCACGATCCGGGCAGGCGAGCGGGTAGGACTGGTGGGACATTCGGGCTCGGGCAAGACGACGTTCGTCAAGCTGATCCAGCGGTTGCATGACGTAAAGGCTGGCCAGATCCTGATCGATGGTCAGAATATCGCCAACGTCCGGCAGGCATCGCTGCGGCAGCAGATTGCCATCGTGCAGCAGGAGCCAATCCTGTTCCACAGGTCTCTGGCCGAAAACATCGCCTATGCGCGGCCCGGTGCCACGCAGGAGGAGATCGAAGAGGCTGCAAGACAGGCCAGCGCCCATGACTTCATCTCGGCCCTGCCGAAGGGTTATGGCACGCTGGTCGGGGAACGCGGTGTGAAGTTGTCGGGCGGCGAACGCCAGAGGGTTGCAATTGCACGTGCATTTCTTGCGGACGCGCCCATTCTTATTCTGGACGAGGCCACCTCAAGCCTCGACTCGGAATCGGAGGTGCTGATCCAGCAAGCGATGGAACGGCTGATGCTGGGCCGGACGACCCTGGTGATCGCTCACCGCCTGTCGACCGTACGCTCCCTCGACCGGCTGCTGGTCTTTGACCATGGCCGCATTGCGGAGGAGGGCAACCACGAGGCTCTGATCAGGCTCAATGGCGGTATTTACCGCGGGCTGTTCGAGCGCCAGGCACTCGAACTGACCAAGGGGCTCGTGCTCAACGATGACTGAGAATATGGGCCGCGTGCGAGCGCGGCCCATATTGCCAATCGTAGCGGCATCCGATATGCCGCAGTCATGAGCACGATCGTCCGTTTTGCACCGTCTCCCACCGGCTATATCCACATTGGCAATACAAGAATTGCCTTGTTCAACTGGCTGTTCGCACTGAAAACCAACGGTCAGTTCATCCTGCGCTTCGATGATACGGACGTTGTCCGATCCAAGACTGAGTATGCCGAAGCCACGATCGCCGATCTTGAATGGCTGGGCATCAAGCCCGTCCGCATCGATCATCAGTCGAAGCGGATTCCGATCTACGACGCCGCAGCCGAGAAGCTGAAGGCTGCGGGCGTGCTCTATCCCTGCTATGAAACAGCCGAGGAGCTGGAACGTAAGCGCAAGCTGCGGCTTGCGCGCCGTCTGCCGCCGATCTATGGCCGGGATGCGCTGAAGCTGACTGATGCAGATCGCGCCAAACTGGAAGCTGAGGGCCGGCGTCCCCACTGGCGTTTTCTGCTGCCAAATTTCAAGGGTGACCCGTTTTCAATAGCAAGGACGGAAGTTCATTGGGACGATATCGTCCGTGGCAGGGAAACGGTCGATCTCGCCTCCTTGTCCGATCCGGTACTCGTGCGGGAAGATGGCACCTATCTCTACACCTTCACGTCGGTTGTCGACGACATAGATATGGGGATCACCCATATCATCCGCGGCAACGACCACATCACCAATAGCGGCGTCCAGATCTCGATCATCGAGGCTCTGGGCGCGAAGGCCCCTGATCTCGGTCATATCAACCTCCTGACGACCGCCTCCGGCGAAGGAATTTCCAAACGCACCGGTGCGCTCTCGATCGGCAGTTTGCGCCGCGATGGCTATGAGCCCATGGCGGTTGCAAGCCTCGCCGTGTTGATCGGTACCTCGGAAAGTGTCGTCGCGGTGCCGGACATGGCCTCGCTCGCCGAAATCTTCGACCCGGCCGCAACGTCGAGATCCGCTTCGAAGTTCGATCCGGCCGATCTTGATGCACTCAATCGTGCCCTTATCCACGCGATGCCATATGCTCAGGCCAGGGACCGCCTTGCAGCGCTAGGCGTGGGAGGCGAGCGTGCCGAGGAATTCTGGCTCGCAGTGCGCGGCAATCTTTCACGGGTTTCGGATGCTGCGGCATGGTGGAAAATTGTCAGTGAAGGCCCGGCTTCAGACGAACAGCTTGCCAACGAGGATCGCGATTTCGTGCGTGCGGCCTTCGATGCGCTCCCGCCGGAACCTTGGAACCGCGATACCTGGAAGCAGTGGACCGATGCCGTCAAGGCGCAGAGCGGGCGCAAGGGCAAGCCGCTCTTCATGCCGCTGCGTATCGCGCTTACGGGTCTGACTTCTGGGCCGGAGCTTGCGGATTTGCTGCCCCTGCTTGGTCGGGAAGGAACACTGGCCCGACGACCCTGACCTTGCGGTTGGGATCGAGCGGCTTGTCCTCTGTCAATGGTTTTGGCTTCTCTGTCTTTTCTGCAGCAGGCTGGCCCAATTGAATGATTGAGGAGGGTTTTGCCTCCGGCGCGGACGTATTGGTTTCAGCCGGTTTCGCCGGCTCCACCTTGGCTTCTACCGGCTTGGCCTGCGGCGCTTCAGGAGCCGGAACGGGTGCCGGCTTTACTGGCTCGACTGCCGCTTGCCCCGGATTTCCCAAGGTCTGGAATTTTCCGGCACTCTTCTGGCAGGTGCACTGCGCTGTGGCGGTGGCGCCGACACTCCTGAATTTGAACGCGTTCGGCATGTTCTTGTAGACGTCGCCCCGAAGCGAAATCATCGTCTCGGGGTTTGGCCTGTCGGTCGGCTGGTAGTAAAGCTTCGCGCCCGGGCATTGGGCCTGGCATTGGGTCTGGTCCCGCGAGAAGTTCTCGGCACCGGTTTCGTAGGAGATAGGGAAATAATAGCCGTCGCAGCTGCGCACGCACAGGGTCTGATACCGCCCGCCATAGACCGGTGCCGTGCTCAGTTCAGGCTCGATCACTTGCTGTTCGGTTCCCAGAATCTCGTAGTTTGGTTGCTGCGCTGCCTCGCGCTGGGGCTCCTCACGCACAGGATAGTCACGCTGCGGCTCCTCGCGAACCGGATAGTCACGCCGTGGCTGGTCGCGTAGCGGAAGATCATATTGGGGATCATCCCCGAGCGGCTGATCGAGTATGGGGCAATCATTTGCATCAAGCGCGGCCACGATGCGGTCACGGCGAAGGGAAAGCTCGTAATCATCCGAATCGCTCTGGCTGTCGAGGCTGTCGAGACGCGCCTGCATCCGCGAGCAAATATCTGAATTGGCAAACGAAAGCTGCGTTGTCGCCATGATGGCGCCAACGGCAACGAGGACTATCTGCAAATTTCGGTACATTCCGCCGCCTCGGTTTGTCATGCGTATTCCATCACTGTTGGCAACCGAACACGCATGAGACCATCCATAATCATGCGGCAGCAATGAGACAGTCATTCAACCCGCTGCGAGGCCTCTACCACCGCAAGTGCAGTCATGTTCACAATGCCGCGCGACGTGACCGATGGCGTCAGGATGTGCGCGGGTTTGGCCGCGCCCAGCAGGATCGGACCAACGTGCAGGGCGTCGGTTACGGATTTGACGACATTCAGCGTGATGTTCGCGGCATCGAGATTGGGGAAGACCAGCAGATTGGCTTCACCATTCAGGTTTGAGTGAGGGAATACACGCTCCCGCAGTACCTGGGAAAGAGCCGCGTCGCCGTGCATTTCACCGTCCTGATCGAGCTCAGGCGCCTTGGTGCGCAGAATTTCCGATGCAAGGCGCATTTTGACCGCGCTTTCGGAATCCCGTGAGCCAAAGTTGGAATGAGAGAGCAGTGCTGCATTTGGCTCGATACCAAACCGGCGAATCTCGTTGGCGGCGAGAACAGTCTTCTCGGCAATCTCCTCCGCTGTGGGATCGGTGGAAACATAGGTGTCGGTCAGGAACAGCACGCCGCGCTGCGAGATCAGCAAGCTGAGTGCCGAGAAATTGCGAATTCCCTGCGCCTTGCCGATGATCTGGTCAACATTTCGTAAATGCCGCTCGAAACGGCCTTCCAGCCCGCAGATCATTGCGTCGGCTTCGCCGCGCACGATTGCCAGGGCCGCAATGACGGTGCTGCTGGCACGGACCATCGTGCGGGCAACCTCAGGTGTTGTGCCGCGCCGTCCAGTCAGGCTGACCAACAGATCGACATAGTCACGATAACGCGGATCGTCCTCGGGGTTGATGATATCGAAATCCTTGCCGATCCTGATCTTCAGTCCATAGCGCTCCAGGCGCGATTCGATGACCTGTGGCCGCCCGATCAGTGTCGGAATGGCAATGCCCTCTTCCAGAACAACCTGTGCGGCGCGCAAGACGCGTTCGTCTTCGCCGTCTGAATAGATAACGCGCTTTTTCTCGGCCGTCTTTGCCGCCGTGAAGATTGGCTTCATGATCAACCCGGAACGGAAGACGAAACGGTTGAGCCGATCAAGGTAAGCATCGAAATCCTCGATTGGCCGTTCGGCGGCACCGGTTTCCATGGCTGCCTTGGCGACTGCAGGGGCGATGCGCAGGATCAGGCGCGGATCGAAGGGCGAAGGGATGAGGTAGTTCGGGCCGAAGGTTGGGGTTTCGCCGGAATATGCACGGGCGGCGACATCGGATGGTTCTTCGCGGGCAAGGGCTGCAATGGCCCTCACTGCCGCCATCTTCATTTCCTCATTGATCGCCCGTGCACCGCAATCGAGGGCGCCGCGGAAGATGTATGGGAAGCAGAGAACATTATTAACCTGGTTGGGGAAATCCGAGCGGCCGGTGCAGATCATCGCGTCGGGGCGAACCGCACGCGCCTCTTCCGGCATGATTTCGGGATTAGGATTGGCGAGCGCCATGATCAGCGGGTTGGGCGCCATCTGCTTGAGGAGTTCAGGCTTCAATACGCCGGCAGCAGACAAGCCGAGGAATACATCGGCATCGCCGATCACATCGGCAAGAACGCGCGCATCGGTCTTCTGAACGTAAACCGACTTCCAGCGGTCCATCAATGTGTTGCGCCCTTCATAGACGACGCCATCGAGATCGCAGACCCAGATGTTCTTCCGGTTTGCACCAAGCTTGACCAGCAGGTTGAGGCAGGCGAGGGCGGCTGCACCCGCACCGGACGCAACGATCTTTACCTTGGACAGATCTTTGCCTGCCAGTTCCATCCCGTTCAGGATCGCGGCCGCAACGATGATGGCGGTGCCATGTTGATCGTCGTGGAAAACGGGAATGTTCATCCTGGCGCGAAGCTGTTCCTCCACCTCGAAACATTCCGGAGCCTTGATATCCTCTAGATTGATGCCGCCGAACGTCGGTTCGAGGGCGGCAACGACTTCAACGATCCTGTTGATTTCCGGCGCATCGATTTCGATGTCGAATACATCGATATTGGCGAACTTCTTGAACAGAACAGCTTTGCCTTCCATTACCGGCTTGGAGGCGAGGGGACCGATATTGCCCAGGCCAAGCACCGCAGTGCCGTTGGAGACAACTGCAACGAGGTTGGCTCGGCCCGTATAGTCGGCCGCCGTTGCCGGATCCTTGTGAATTGCCAGACACGGAGCGGCAACCCCTGGCGAGTATGCAAGCGCAAGGTCACGCTGATTGCCCAGAGTCTTCGTCGCCTGGATTTCCAGCTTACCTGGTTGAGGAAAGCGATGATAAAACAGAGCGCTTGCCTCAAGGTCAGAGCTGCTGGGTAAGTTGTCCTTGGCCATGGAACAGGTCCTCCGGGAATTTTGGTCAGGCGGTCACAAATCTTCGATTAACGTTGTGTAGCATGCTTAAATAACACCCCGAGGCATAAATGAAGTCTATTTTGTTACAAGTGTTTATCTTCCCAAAACCCCCACTTTTCGGGACCGTCATATGATTGTGACATGAATCGGGTTTCTGTCAGCGCAACCGGATGCCATTGCGTCAGCGCTGAACGGAGATCAGCCCATGGTCGAGAACGAGACCCGTAAATTCCGCACGCTATTCCTGTCCGACGTTCATCTCGGATCGAAGGGCGCAAAGGCGGGGTTTCTGCTGGATTTCCTGAAGCACCATGATGCGGACACGATCTATCTCGTCGGCGATATCGTAGATGGCTGGCGTTTGCGCCGCAGCTGGCATTGGCCGCAGGAGCACAATGACATTGTGCAGAAGCTCCTGCGCAAAAGCCGCAAGGGCGCGCGTATCCTATACATTGCAGGCAACCACGATGAGTTCCTGCGCGACTTCCAGGGGACGCATTTCGGCGGCATCGAGGTCATGGATCGCACGATGCACGAAACGGCGGATGGCCGGAAGTTTCTGGTCATCCATGGTGATCAGTTCGATGTCGTGGTGCGCAATGCCCGCCATATCGCCTATCTCGGCGACTGGGCCTATGATGCAGCGCTTGCCATAAACACCATCATGAACAAGGTACGGCGCACGCTCGGTCTGCGCTATTGGTCGTTCTCCGCATGGGCGAAATTCCGTGTCAAGAAAGCGGTTAATTTCATCGGCTCTTTCCAGACGGTCGTTTCAGACGAAGCGCGCCGCATCGGTGCCGATGGCGTGATTTGCGGGCACATCCATCATGCAACGATCGAACACATCGACGGCATCGAGTACATCAATACCGGGGATTGGGTGGAAAGCTGCACGGCGATTGTCGAGCACTTCGACGGTCGCATGGAACTCCTTTCCTGGACACATCTGATCGGCGAGCAGGCCGGGTTTGCGCCTGTTGTCCGGCTGGACTCGAAGCGTCCAAAGGCGGCGAATGCCGCCTGAGGGAAACGCCCAGCCAAAACGGCTCGTCATTGTTTCGGACGCCTGGCACCCTCAGGTGAACGGTGTCGTGCGGACCCTGACAAAGCTGCGCGAACAGATGGAGGCTCGCGGCTTTGAAGTAACCATCATCTCCCCCGCCGACTATCATTCCGCACCGTGCCCCACCTATCCGGAAATTCGTCTGGCGCTGACCCTTCCGATCTCTGTCAGGGCTCGGATAGAGGCGCTCCAGCCGGCGTTCGTCCATATCGCTACCGAAGGGCCGCTTGGCATCATGGCGCGCAGCGCATGCCTGAAGAACAATTGGCGCTTCACCACCAGCTTTCATACGCGCTTTCCCGAATATCTGCGCGAACGGCTGCCGATCCCGCTTTCATGGTCCTATCGCTTCCTGCGGCGTTTCCACAATGCAGCGGAAAGTTGCCTTGTCCCGACGCAATCCATCCATGACGAACTCTTGGCGCGCGGCTTCAAGACCTTGAAGGTGTGGACGCGCGGCGTCGATCGCCAGCTTTTCCGCCCCCAGCCCGAGGTGGATATCGGCCTGCCCAAACCGGTTTTCCTGTGTGTCGGCCGCGTTGCACCGGAAAAGAATCTCGAGGCATTCCTGTCACTTGATCTGCCCGGTACGAAACTCGTCGTTGGCGCCGGTCCTGACCTCGACGAACTGAAGCGCAAATATCCCGACGCGGTGTTCGCCGGCAAGAAGGAGGGCGAAGAGCTTGCCCGCTACTATGCCGGTTCCGACGTCTTCGTATTTCCGAGCCGTACCGATACGTTCGGCCTCGTGCTGCTGGAGGCCATCGCCTGCGGCCTGCCGGTTGCCGGTTATCCCGTACCGGGGCCAAAGGACGTGATCGGCGTCTCCGGGGCGGGGGTCCTGTCCGATGATTTGCAGACGGCCGCTCTCGAAGCGTGGAGGATGGGCCGCGTCGATCCGGAAGTCAGGCTTCAGGGATTCAGCTGGGAAGCCTGCGCCGACATTTTCGAGAGTATCCTCACCACCGTCGTCGGGAAGAGAGAACTGCCGGTCGGCAGCGTGAAACCAAACCGGATTGCATCGGCGCGCTAGATCGCGGTGGCGATGGACAGTTGGACATTCCCGCCGGCAATGGCGCGCAGATATCAATCTGTCACTCCGGCCTCGCAGTTGGTCTGCGCGACCAGGTTTGGCAACGACATAATTTCACCCGCATTTCTAGGCGTCCGTTGAATTTCGTGATAGTTGCGCATTGTGGGCAACGCACGGTTGCGATTCTGCCTCGACCAATCCGACCTTCCGAAAGTCCTCCAATGATAGCCGCCGCCTCAGCGGACACCTACCAGGAAAAGCCGCCTCGTTTCGAGCTGCGTGTTGCCCTGGCCTATTTCGCGATCTTCACTTCCAGCGGACTGCATCTGCCTTATTTCCCTCTATGGCTGGAATACCGTGCGCTGACGCCGACCCAGATCGCCATTGTCCTGTCGATGCCGCTGTTCGTCCGGGTCATCGCCGCGCCACTCGTTTCCATGCTGGCGGATCGATCGAACGACAGGGCGCATATTCTCAGCATTGCGACTGTCCTGGCCGTCATCGTTGCGGCCTTCTATTTTGTGCCATTCGGCTTTGTCGGCATTCTGATCGTTTCACTGGCGCTCGCGCCGCCGTGGACCTCACAGGTGCCGCTTGCTGATACGATCGCGCTGTCGGGCGTGCGCCGATATGGCGCCGATTTTGCGAAGATGCGGGTGTGGGGATCGATTTCGTTCCTGCTGACCTCCTTCATCGGTGGAATTTTCATCCAGCGGGTGGGTGAACACATCATCCCGTGGGCACTCCTCGTGCTTCTCGCCGCCGCATGTGCGGTAAGTTTCATCGTCCCGCGTATCGGCAAGCCGCGTCGATTGTCGCCGCTTTCAGATGTCGACATGGCCGATGCCGGCAGGGCGTTGCGCAGGCCCGCCTTCGTTACGTTCCTGATAGCGACCGGCATCACACAGGCCAGCCATGCCTATGGCTACAGTTTCTCAGCGATCTATTGGAAGTCGATCGGCATTGAGGAAACGATGATCGGTGCGCTCTGGTCGATCTCGGTTGTTGCTGAAGTGATCATGTTCACCTGCTTTCGCCGGGTCTTCGGTAGCATACACCCGGCCAGGGTGTTGATGATCGGTTCGGCGGTGGCCATGTTCCGGTGGACAGCGTTCCCGCTCATAGCCCCGGCGGGTTTCGGTGTAGTGGGATTCCTGCTTATCCAGAGCCTGCATGCCTTTTCATTCGCGCTGTCGTTCCTGGGCATGCAGAAGATGATTGCGCTGACCATCCCCGAAGAACGCGGTGGGACCGCGCAGGGGCTGTCGACGTTTTTCATCGGCACGTCGCTTGCCATCGTCACGATGGTTTCAGGTCCGCTTTACAGTCTAAGCGGGATTTACGGGTTCTATGTGATGGTGGCGCTTGCGGCGTGCGGCCTCTTGCTGGCGAATGTCTCGCTGAGGCTCGAACAGCGGGAGAAGTAGGTTGCGCAGTCCAACCTACCCCCATAATGCCGGCTTCGGCGGCGACACGCGGCTGCCCTCGAAAACCAGGCCAGGCCTGCGATCTTCCTTCAGGATCAACGGTCCGTCCAGATCAACAAAATCGGCGTCCTGAGCAAGGAGCACGGCGGGAGCCATCGCCAGCGACGTTCCGACCATGCAGCCGACCATGATCCCGAAGCCGAGCTCGCGCGCACGCTTCTGCATGCGCAATGCTTCGGTCAGCCCGCCCGTCTTGTCGAGTTTTATGTTGATGCTGTCATAACGGCCGAGCAAAGTGTGAAGATCGTCCGTGCCGTGGGCACTCTCATCCGCACATATCGGCACCGGATGGGGTATCCTGGCCAGAATCGCGTCCTTTCCGGCAAGCAAGGGTTGCTCGATCAACACGACTCCAGCCTTGGCGGCAGCCAGCATGTTCTCCACAATATTGTCGTCGGTCCAGCCTTCATTCGCGTCGAGAATGATGCGGCTTGCGGGTGCCGCCCGTGCGATGGCGCGAATGCGCTCGGCGTCGTTTTCGCCGCCAACCTTGACCTTAATCAAGGGGCGGTCGGCAAACGCCATTGCCGAGGCGGCCATGGTGTGGGCATCGCCAAACGAGATCGTCACAGCGGTCGTCAAATCGCGCAAAGGCGGCAGCCCTGCGATCTGTCGCGCGGATGTTCCGCTCCGCTTAGCCTCCAGATCCCACAAGGCGCAGTCGACTGCATTGCGGGCTGCACCGGCGCCAATCAGCTTTTGCAAGTCCTCTCGAGTGATGCCGTTTGTCAACGCGTCCCGCAGGCTTTCGATTTCTGCGCAAACCGAATCGAGACTTTCGCCGTAACGGCCGTAGGGCACGCACTCGCCCCGACCGCTATGGCCGTCCTCTGTCAATGTGCACAGTACCACGGCCGCCTCGGTTTTGGAGCCGCGTGAGATCGTGAAAGTTCCTGCGATCGGCCAGCGCTCGACGCTCAACTCCAGTCGTATTGTCATATTCCCTCCGGCTGAATGCTTCAGTCCAAACCTGACAGGGTCTAATTGTTCAAGTGACATCAGCATAGAGACTCGATATGTGTGTGTGATGTTGACCGATAGAGCAAACAATTCAAGTGCTTCTACCGCCGCACATCCCCACGTTGAATTCAGCAAGGATGGCGATCGTGCGACGATCGCGCTATCGGGCGCATGGACAACGCGCAACGTCCGTCGCGTCGACGACCGCATGCGCGAGATTGGACACGCGAATGGCTTCTCAAGCGCAGTAATTGACCTTTCGGGCGTGCAAATGCTCGATACTGCGGGAACTTGGCTGGTTGAGCGCCTGCGAACCGCGCTCATGCAGGCTGGCAAGGAGGTCCGGATCGAGGGGCAGTCCGCGAGCTGGGGGGCCCTGTTCGATGCGGTGGGCGAAGCCGCCGCAGCACCTTCGGACGTGGTTCCGGTTGAGCATCCGTCGTTGCTGATTCGCTTCCTGGAGACGATTGGGAAAACCGTCTACGCCTTTGGCGGCGACTTCATGAAATCCATGCACATCCTGGGAGCGACCGTTCGTGGTGCCCAGATGAAGGGCAGCGGAAGAAGCGGCATCAGACCTGCAGCCATCGTCCATCAGATCGACAGCATGGGCATCGGAGCAGTTCCAGTCGTCGTGCTGATGTCGACCATCATTGGTGCGATTATCGCGCAGCAAGGCGCATTTCAGCTTCGCTACTTCGGCGCCGAGATATTTGTCGTCGATCTCGTCGGCATTCTTGTATTGCGCGAGATCGGCGTATTGCTGACCGCGATCATGATCGCCGGCCGTTCCGGAAGCGCCATTACGGCTGAAATCGGTTCGATGAAGATGCGCGAGGAGACCGATGCGCTCACCGTCATTGGTCTCAACCCCGTCGGTGTACTGGTATTCCCGCGGCTGGTGGCGCTGGTTATTTCCCTGCCGTTGTTGACCATCATCGCCGATTTTGCAGCGCTTGGCGGAGCAATCGCAATTACATGGGCCTATTCGGGAATCACACCCGATGCGTTCATCCAGCGATTGCGCGATGCCATCGACCTGTCGAGTTATCTCGCCGGTCTGATCAAGGCGCCCTTCATGGCGATGATAATTGGCATCATGGCCTCGGTCGAAGGCATGAAGGTTGGCGGCAGCGCAGAATCGCTCGGCCAGCGTGTGACCGCATCAGTGGTCAAATCAATCTTCGTCGTTATCGTGGTCGATGGTATTTTTGCCATCTTCTATGCATCGATCAATTTTTGAGCGCCGCGGAAATGACACCAACAGCCAGCAGACAGAACGGCGGACCGGACGCAAGGGAGGTCATCCTTTCCGTTGAGGATGTCAGCGTGTCGTTCGGCCGGGCTAAAATTCTCGACAAGCTTTCGCTTGATGTCTACCGCGGCGAGATACTGGGCTTTGTGGGAGCGTCGGGGACTGGCAAATCGGTGCTGATGCGCGCGATCCTGGGCCTGAACCAGAAGCAAAGCGGCAAGATTACCATATTCGGCCATGATCTGGATCGCGCGTCAGAACAGGAACGGCTGGGCGTCGACATGCGGATAGGCGTCCTGTTTCAGCAGGGCGCGCTGTTCTCATCGCTGACTGTCCTGGAGAATATTCAGGTTCCGATGCGCGAGTATCTCGATATCCCGCAACGGTTGATGGATGAACTTGCACGTCTGAAGATAGAACTGGTCGGCCTGAAACCCGATACGGCGGAAAAATATCCTTCGGAACTCTCGGGCGGCATGATCAAGCGTGCCGCACTCGCCCGCGCCTTGTCGCTCGATCCGGAGATTGTCTTTCTCGATGAACCAACCTCGGGCCTTGACCCGATCGGTGCTGCGGAGTTCGACGAGCTGATTGCGAATCTGCGCGATACGATGGGTTTGACAGTATACATGGTGACCCACGATCTCGACAGCCTGTTCGCCGTTTGCGACCGAATCGCTGTATTGGGTAAGAAGAAGGTTCTCGTCGAAGGAACCATCGAGGATATGCTGGCGTTTGACGATCCGTGGGTTCAGGAATATTTCCGCGGTAAGCGAGCTCGCCAGATTGTTAACAACGGTACTGTCAGGCGGCGTTCGGGAGGCGATCGGGCCGCGCCAGGCCCCGTTCAGGAACAGCAGGGTCAATAAAGCAGGCAATGGAAACCAAAGCCAACTATGTTCTGGTCGGTATCTTCACGCTGGTGATCTGTGCGCTCGCTTTCGGATTCGTCTATTGGATTGCGCGTTACGGCGACCGGAGCGAAACCGCGACCCTCGAAATCCGAATTCTTGGATCGGTTACTGGTCTGTCGGAAGGCAGCCAGGTGCTGTTCAACGGCATCAAGGTCGGCAGTGTGCGGCGGCTGTTTATCGACGCCAACAATCCGGATGCGGTTATCGCACAGACAGAAGTCAATGCCACGACGCCGATCACGCGATCGACGCAGGCCACGCTTGGCTTTGCCGGCCTGACCGGACAGGCCTTCATTGAGCTCAAGGGTGGCAAGCTCAACGAACCGAACCTGCTGGAGGAGGCCGCCAAGGACGACCAGGTGGCCCGCATGGACGCCGACCCCTCCGTGGTAAACAACCTTTTGCAGAAAGCACAGGCCATTCTCGAGCGTGTCGATGGTGCGGTGAGCACCATCGAGAGCTTCATCACCGAAGTGAAGGGGCCGCTGGTCGATACGGTCAACAACACGAAGAAGTTTACCGACGCACTTGCCAGCAATTCCGAGGTTATTGACAAGTTCAGTCAAAGCGCTGAGGACGTACAGGCTGTCGTCCAGGAAGCGCGTGAAATGATGACGAAGCTCAACTCGGCATCAACACGAGTTGATGGCGTTTTGGCCAAGCTGGACAAGCAATTGTCGGATCAGGATGGCAGTGTCGTGCGCGAAGCGCGCGATACGCTCAAGTCCTATCGCGTCATGGCCGACAATCTCAATGCCCGGCTCGGACCCATCACCGACAACATCAACCGATTCTCCGGCCAGGGCCTTCGCGATGTTCAGGCGCTGGTTACCGAGAGCCGTCAATCGGTCCAGCGCATCGAGCGAGCCATATCGGATCTTGAAAAGAACCCGCAGCGCGTGATTTTCGGCGGCGGCGGTAGTGTTCCGGAATATGACGGTCGCACGCGCCGTTGACTTTAACCGATTCGCAACGCATGAAGGTCATGAGACCGAAGTGCTTCGTGGGGACAGGGATTGGTGAACTCGAAAGTGACAGTTGCCGTTCTGCTGATGGCTTTGTCCGTTTCAGCCTGCGCCAGCTCCAAGAAGCTTGATACGTTCGACCTCACCAGTGCGACTCCTTCCGTGACTTCACCGAGGAAGTCAGGTCGACAAATCCTTATAGCAGCACCATCGGCACTCAAGGCACTCGACGGCGAAAACGTCGTCGTCAGATCGGGACAGAATTCGATTTCCTATCTCAAGGGGGCCCAGTGGGCCGATCGACTGCCGAACATCGTGCAGTCGCGCCTGGCACAGGCATTCGAGAGCACCCATCGTCTTGGCGGTGTGGGGCGGCCGGGCGATGGGCTTGCTATCGACTACCAGGTCATCAGCGAAATCCGGACCTTTGACATAGATGCCTCGGCGGGCGAAACCGCAGTCGTCGAAATAGCGGTCAAGATCCTGAACGACAAGAACGGGACAGTGCGCTCATCACGTGTGTTTCGGTCGACCTCTCCAGTTGGCGGTCCTGGCAATGCGTCCTACATCGCCGCCCTCGACCGGGCATTCGAAAGCACGACAGGCGACATAGTCACTTGGACGCTGTCGATCATCTGAACCCAGACGCTATTTCATTTTGCAACAATGTCTGCGTGGTTCGGGAACCACGCATCATGGCTTGCACGGTTCTACTTCCAGAGCTTACCAACAAAAAACGCGGCCCTGGAGGCCGCGTTTTTTCGTGTCATTGGCTTCGCGCTAGCGCAGGCGATTACTCGCGTGGGCGAGCATCGTATAGACCTTGCCGGTATCCGACGTCAGATAGTTCTGGGTCATGACATTGTCGCGGTCATTGCGCGTGACATCGGCGAGCAGGCGTTCGAAATCATCCATGTAACGATCGACGGCGCGGCGGAACTCGCTGTCCGACTGATATTTGCGCTTGATCTCGTCAAATGTCTGCTGGCCCTTGAGCGTATAAAGGCGACGGGTGAAGACATTGCGCTCACCGGCGCGGTAACGCTGCCACAACTCGACCGAAGCCTCGTGATCAATTGCCCTGGTGATGTCGATCGACAATGAATTCAGCGATTCGACAACCTGTCCGGGTGAACGTCCAGTCGCCTCGGGCGTGGTCGCCTTTGGCTCGGCCTGGGCTTCGTCGCTCGATGCGCGGCGAAGCAGATCCGACACCCAGCCATTGCCGGCCGGACGCGCCTGAGCCGCATTGCCACGCACATCGAGGGTACCGCGAATGGCGGGGGCCGCTGCTGCCGGAGCTGCCGGTGCGGTTGCCTGCGGTTGTGGTGAGGCGACAGGTTCGGAACGCTGGGGCTGGGCAACGACAGCAGCCGATCCACGGGCCGATGCGCGCGCAGCACGGCTTTCGCCAACATCAGTAAGCCGTCCAGACTTCTGAACAATTTCAGAAAGTTCCTTTAGCGCATTGATCTGCTCGGAAACGGCCTTGCGCATCTGCGCGGTCGACTGCTTGGCCTCTTCCGGCATGTCCATGACGCCACGCTTCAGTTCGGAACGGGTCTCTTCCAGCTCAGCCCGGATCGCAGCAGACGAACGCCGGATTTCATCGGTTGCATTGGCGAATTTCTGCGATGCCTGTTCGACGACTTCGGAGATTGAATTGCGGATCTGCTCGGTCGTCTGCGATGCGCGGCCTTCGGCACGATCGAATGCCGAGGACACCAGCGATTCAAACGAACGCATGGTCTTTTCAACGTTCTCGGACTTTGCAATCAGCCCATCGGCAAGTTGCTTGAGCGCTTCCTGGCGTTCATCGAAGGTCGAAGCAAGATTCGACTGCGATGCACCAATCAGTTCGGACGCAGAACTCAGCATGCTGCCATGCTCTTCGAAGCGCTTGGCGATGGCGGCGATGTCCGTCAGCGTCGAGTTTGAAAGCTCCGACAGCTTGCCGAGATTGCCGTCGATGAGGCGTGTCGAGGTCTGGAACGATTCCGCGGCCTTGGTCGCATTTTCAGCGAATGCCGTGGTCGTATCCAGAAGCCGCCCGTCAATGTCACCGAGGTTCTTCGTCGCCATGTCGATGAGTTCGCCGAGCTTGGCGTTGGAGGCCGAGAGCCGGTCAATCAGATTGCTGACGTCGTCGGTGAGACCAGCCTTTGCGGCCTGGACCGCAGTGATGGTCTCAGCGGTACGGCTGGCGATCGCATTGATCAGCGCGGCGTTCTCGACACGCAGGCGTTCGGTTGCGGCCGTGGTTGCCTCGACGAGCTGCGAGGCGAGGGTCCTGCCATTGTCGGCAAGACTGTCGACCAGCGGCTGTGCCGTATTGTCGAGAATACCGATGATCTCCTGTGAACGCGCCGAGAGAACTTCATTGAGCTCACGTGTGCTCTCGGCAAGCTTGGATGCCGTGGTATCGGTGGCCGCCGAGAAGCGCGCTTCAAGCGCTTCGAGATTGGCTGCGGCTTCACGTGCGCGCTCGCCGAGACGGTTCTCTGTCTGGGCCAAGCTCTCGTTCATGCGCTGGCTGAATGCTTCGCCGTGACCGTCGAGCGCTTCGCCAGCCTTCTGTGCTTCTCCGGTGAGCGAAGAAGCGGCCTCGGAGATCTTTTCGCGCAGGGTGCGTGCGACCACCGATGCGCTCTGTTCCAGGGACTTGCGGACATTGTCGACGCCGATTGCCAGGGCATTCTGCATCGTTGTGGTACGCTCGTCGATCGTGCCGCCGTGGTTTTCGAAGGCTTTCGCCAGAACCTCGGCGCTGTCCTGCAGGACGGCCTGGAGTGCAACAGTGCGGTCGCTGATAGCGCTGGCCCGGCTGTCCAGCGTCTGGTCAAGCACGGCAGCTCCCTGTTCCATGGCGGCCCTGATGCCGGCGATGCGCTCGTCGAGCTGGCTCGCATGGGCATTCAGCGTGTCGCCAATGCGGGTGTCGCTCTCGGAAAGGGTCGCTCTGATCGTCGCGGCGCGTTCGTCGATGGCGCCGATATGCGAACCAAGCGTCTCGCTGATCTGGCTGTTGCTGCCTTCGAGCAGCGAACGGATGTCCGAGGTACGCTCCTCGAGTGCACTGATGTGGGAGGCAAGTGTATTGCCGATCTGATCGTTGTTGCTGTTCAACAGCGAACGGATGTCCGAAGTGCGTTCCTCGAGTGCACTGATATGCGAGGCGAGTGTCTCGCCGATCTGGTCGTTGTTGCTGTTCAGCAGCGAACGGATGCTTGACGCGCGATCCTCGAGAGCAACGACATGCGAGGCGAGTGTCTCGCCAATCCTGTTGTTGCTCTGGTCGAGAACGGAGCGGATGCCCGCTGTGCGTTGCTCGATATGATCTGAGTGCCGGGCAAGGGTTTCGCCAATTCGGACGTGGGTATTGTCCAGCGCTGTCTGGATTCCTGCGGTTCGTTCATCAATCGCAGAAGCATGCGAGGCCAGCGTCCGGCCAATCCGCTCGTCGCTGTTGGTGAGGGCCTGTTCGATGCCGGCCGTACGATCTTCGATGGCGCTGGCATGGGATGCAAGCACATCGCCGATGCGTGCATCGCTGCTGGTAAGCGCCGATTCGATGCGATTGGTGCGATCGTCCACGGATTCGATGAAGCCGCCAAGCGTGTCGTCGATGCGCGCGCCGCTGTTGAGCAATGTCGACTGGATCTCGGCATTGCGGGCATCGATGGCATGGGTATGGGCAGAAAGCGTCTCGCCCAGTTTGATATCGCTGCTGGAAAGCGCCAGGTGGATTTCCTGGTTGCGCTCATCGAGGCTCTTGGAGTGCTGATCGAGCGTCTGCGCGATCTTGGCGTGCGTGTCGACGAATGCGGCGCGCATGCCCGATGTGCGGTCGTCCATGATTTTGGCATGGGCGTCGAGCGTTTGGCCAATTCTGGAATCGTTGGCCTGAATGGCGGTTTCGATCTGGCCGTTGCGGGCGTCGATCGTGCGAACGTGCTCATCAAGAGTCTGGCGGATCTTGGCATCCGTGTCCGAGAAGGCAGCATGCATGCCGGAGGTACGATCTTCGATCGCCTTCGCATGCTGGTCGAGGGTAGCTCCGATGCGAGCATCGTTGTCATCAAGCGCCGAACGCAGTCCTGCTGTCCGCTCGTCGAGGGAAGCGGTATGTCCGGCGATGATTTGGCCGATCGTCGACGTGCTGCTTTCAAGCACGCTTTTCAGATTGGAGGCATGATCGCCAAACTGTCCGGCACGCTGGCTGATGATCGAAGCGGCCCGTTCCGTTTCGCCCGAAAGCGTTGCGGCCAGTGCTTCGCGGTTTTGCACAAGCTTGTCGGCAAAGGCGGCTGCGTTGGTAGATAACAGGCTTTCGACCGATTCCGAAAGGCTCGACAAATCATTGCCGATCTTGGCCTTGGTCTCGTCGACGATGCCATCAATCGAAGCGCGTCCATCGGTGAAGGTCTTGGCAATGTCGCGGGTGCGTTCAATCAACTGTTCGTTGATCTGGCGCGCACGGGCCTCCAGGGCCGAATTGAGACGTTCCGTGCTGGTATCAAGCGACTGGGCACGGGTTTCGAACTCGGCAAGCAGAGAACGTCCGCGTTCGTTGATCGTGGTGTCCAGGCCGGCAAGCCGGCTGTCGAATTCGCCGACCAGCGTCTGGGTGGCATTGCCCAGCAGCGAAAGCATGCTGTTGGTGCGGCCATCCAGCGTATCGGCCAGCTTCATCGTTACGGCATCGGTCTGCTCTGAAAGGGCAGCGATGCGCATTTCCAGAAGGTTTGCAAAGGCTTCGCCGGAAGTGCTGATCTTGTGCGAGATGTCGTCGGAACGCGATGTAATCGATTCCGAAATTGCTGCGCCGCTCTGGGTAAGGCGGTCGATCAACGTCTCGCCAGACTGGCTGATGGACATCGTCAGGTTGGTCGAGGCATTCGAAAGGTTCTCGCGCAGCGATTCACCCGCCTGCGACAGCTCGTCCTTCAACTGTTCGTGGGCACTCGAAATCGAGGCACGGACGCGTTCCGCGTGGCCGATGACCGATTCGCGCTCGCCGCCCAGGCGGTCGACGAGTGTGCGGATGCGGAATTCATTGTCGGTATAGACGCGTTCAAGCTGATTGACTTCGGTCTGAACCAGAGTCTCGAGCTCGACGGCACGGGCGAGGGTGCGTTCGACGCCTTCGCTCATCGCCGCCACTTCGCGCCGTACAGCCTGTCCGAGCGAGGTAACGCGATCGGATGACAGCATTTCCGGCTCGGAAAGGCGCATGGCAGCTTCAGCCATGGAGCGTGCTGCATACTGCATCTCCTGGGCGCGGCGGACCATCAGGGCAAAAGCCCAGAACAGCATGATCGGTACGATGATGGCGACGGCGAGACCAATGGCATAGGGCGCTGCGGCAAAGTCCGAGAGCGAGCGGATGGACTGCAGCGATGAGCCGTAAAGAGCATTGCCGAGTGCGAAAATGCCGCCAGCCCAAAGGATGCTGACGATCGCGGTGATGAGGTTATAGGATTTGGGCGCCTGGGCTGCCGTTGCCGGGCGCGCTTTGGTCGTGGTGGTTTGCAGCAAATCGTCATTTGCCGGCTTGAATGTCTGTGTCGGTATGGCCGGTGCACGTGGCGGAGCGGGCGGAGCAGCGGGGATGGGATTGGCAGCCTTGACTTGCGGCTTGGGTGCCGGAAGCGGTACCGGGGGTTCCACGGCGACGGGTGCCTTGATTTCGGCGGTTTTCACCGGCTCCGGGTCAGCAGGCTGGTTGTGCTTCTCCGCTGCGAGCTCCTGGGCCGCCTGCGATATCTGCGCTTCCAGATCAGTGAAGGACAAGAAGTCGTCATCAACTGGCGACAAATCCATATCCATTCCAAGCGTCGACTCGTCGAAATCTATTTCTAGAGCCTTTTCAAGAGCTTGACCAAGTTCTTCCTCGGCCTTCACTGCTTTGCTTTTCGGGGCTGTGGCCATGTTTACCTCACAATATTGGGCGGTGACCACATGTGAAGCCCACCGCACCATACTCTTTACGCCGCTAGTGTATCGTACTGGCACATGGCTTGGAAAGAAACAATGGATTCGGGAAATGCTTAAAAGTTTAAACACAAGGTTAATTTTTTGAGGTGGAGCGAAATTTCACCTGAACATCAAAATTTACCGGACGTTCACCATAACCGCCTGTTTCTGCACATTGCTTGCCTCGTTTTAACCTTGAATCAGCGGCATTTGAATAAATTCGTTAGTTCATTTGTAAAAGCGTTCAGGAGCATCCAATGCCACAACTAGCCTCGATGGCCTTCGCACTACCCGGAGGTGAAAAATCGACGCCTTCACGCAAGCGGCCAATCGATCTCGTTCATCTCACCCGTGAGACGTTTGGCAACAGGGCCCTTGAAATCGAGATCCTGAACCTCTTCTCCCGGCAAACGTGCGGCATCGTCGATCGTCTTGCCCAGGCCAATCCCGACGAGCGCGCCCGACTTGCCAGATCACTGAAAGGTTCCGCGCAAGCGATCGGCGCATTTCGTGTTGCGGAGATCGCCGAGGCGATCGAGCAGGCGCCGGCCGACCTGAGAAAGGTTAAGGATTTGCGCCCGGCCGTGGATGACACGCGGGACTACATCGCGGCGATTACGCGCTAATAGGCTCTCGCGCCGGACGCCGCCCCCGCTGCGGGCTGCGTCAGGGAGTACAATTGAATTCCCCGTCCAAATCCCTATGTCAGCGTTAACTTTCCTGCTTGGGGCATTTTTTATGGCAAAGATCACGTTTGTCACTTTTGATGGCGCGCGTATTGAGGCGAACGCCGAAAACGGCTCGACCGTGATGGAAAATGCCATCCGCAACGCGGTACCGGGCATCGATGCGGAATGCGGCGGTGCTTGCGCGTGCGCCACGTGTCACGTCTATGTCGACGAGGAATGGACTTCGGTTGTCGGCGAGCCGGAAGCGATGGAAGAGGACATGCTGGATTTTGCCTATGATGTACGTCCGAGTTCGCGGCTGTCATGCCAGATTCGCGTCTCTGACGATCTGGATGGCCTGGTCGTGCATGTCCCAGAGCGACAGGCCTGAGCGCTCGCTCACCTGATTTTTTCTCATGAACCGATTAGAAAAGCCGAGATAGTCGACGTTTTCGGGCGTCGGCGAACCGCATTCTCTTGACCTTGTCGAGTGCAGTGTTTACGCGCTGTTCAGCCCGTGCGTCCTTTGAGCGTTGCATGATGCTCTGATGTACCAGCCATCCCTTTATCTCTGCACGGCATGCAGAACTATCTGGCATGAGGAAATTTCGATGAGTGAGATTATCAAAACCGATGTTGTGATCATTGGTGCCGGCCCTGTAGGCCTGTTCGCCGTGTTTGAACTTGGCCTTTACGATCTCAAATGCCATCTCATCGATATTCTGGATCGGCCGGGCGGCCAATGTGCCGAGCTTTATCCGGAAAAGCCCATCTACGACATCCCGGCATGGCCCATCATCAGCGGGCATGATCTGACCGAGAAACTGATGGAACAGATCAAGCCATTCTCGCCGCAGTTCCACTTCAACCGGATGGTCACCAAGCTGGAGCGTCAGGCCGACGGATCGTTCCACGTCGAGACCGACGAGGCAGAGGTATTCGAAGCAAAAGTCGTCGTGATTGCTGCGGGTGGCGGTTCATTCCAGCCAAAGCGTCCGCCGGTTCCAGGCATCGAGGCCTATGAGGGCAAGAGCGTGTTCTATTCGGTTCGCCGCATGGAAGAGTTCCGCAACGAGGACGTGCTCATTGTGGGCGGCGGTGACTCCGCCCTGGATTGGGCGCTGAACCTGCAGCCGATCGCCCGGAGCTTGACTGTCGTGCATCGCCGCGCAGAGTTCCGCGCCGCGCCCGACAGCGTCAAGAAGATGTTCGAACTCGTCGAGAGCGGCAGTGTCCGCTTCGAGCTTGGGCAGGTCTCTGGGCTGAAGGGTGAAAACGGCCAGCTGTCGCACGCAACGATCAAGGGCAGCGAAGGCGAGGTTGAAATTCCGGCGACGCGCCTGTTGCCGTTCTTCGGCCTCACCATGAAGCTCGGGCCCATTGCCGATTGGGGGCTCAATCTCAATGAGAACCTTATTCCGGTTAACGTCGAGACGTTTGAAACGTCGGAGCCAGGTATCTTCGCCATCGGCGATATCAACTGGTATCCTGGCAAACTGAAGCTGATCCTCTCCGGTTTCCACGAGGCGGCCCTGATGACCCAGGCGGCAAAACGCATCGTGAACCCGGGCGAGCGGGTGGTTTTCCAGTACACCACGTCCTCGACAAGCCTACAGAAGAAGCTTGGCGTCAGCTAAGCGCCATCTGCGTACTGCAAGCCTGGAGGTCGCGTTGTCGTCCTTCAGGGGTTCTTTCCGAACTCGCGGATGATGCGGAACGTCAGCAGGCGTCCAAACCTGTCATCGAAATTGATCGCCTCGACCTTGTCGAACTGCACTTGCGCGACGTCATGCTCCAGCATCAGTTTCGCAGTCAGTGCGTCGATGTCGGCCTTCATGGCCGCGCAATCCTTGCGCCAGGGCAGAGCCTTTATGCGGCGCTCCATGTCGCCGGCCGCCGTGCGTGCTATCGAGATGTGGCTTTCTTCATGACGCTTGATATCGGATGACAGCGTGTCCCACACGATGGCGAGGTCCGGATTGGCGGTGCGCCTCTGCTTCCAGCGTGGCAGGTAGACATGCGCGTGAACCGTGATGGTGGCGTCGACAACGCGGCAGCTGCTGCCGTTGGAGCCATACTTTATCCTGTTTTCAAAGCGCATTTTCGTCATGCCGGGATGACGCTGGCCTGTTCTTTGCAGCAGGGGGCCACGGCGATAGAGTTCGCGGTCGAGATCGGCGGCCGTGCGGCCGTTCAACACGAAATACTCGTACTTTCGCAACACAGTCGCTGCGTTGGCGGCGGAGGCGGCAACCAGAAAGAGAGTGGCGAACGCTACAGCCCTGGCAAGAATATGCATTATGTACTTTCCCTTTCAGCCAAGTCTGCCTGATCCTGACACTATCGTCAAAAACATTGCGGATGAATTGACGTCGCACACGAACTGATCAAAAACAGGATAGGGATCTGTGATGTCAAGGAGCGCACCAATGCAAAGGGAATGGAAGCTGGCACATGGCCGGTCTCTGACATTGGGAGATCAAGCGCTGATCATGGGCGTTCTCAATGTTACACCGGATTCTTTTTCGGACGGCGGCGTCCACTACGCGCTCGATCAGGCGCTGGCAGGCGCACGGAAAATGATCGCTGAAGGTGCATCGATCATCGATGTGGGCGGCGAATCGACACGTCCGGGTGCAACGCGGGTCGAACCGGCCGTCGAGCAATCCCGCGTATTGCCGGTCATCGAAGCGCTGGTCAGAGAAACCGATATCATCATTTCCGTCGATACCTATCGCGAGGAGACGGCCCGCCTTGCCGTCGCGGCGGGGGCACACATTGTCAACGACGTCTGGGGTGTGCAGCGCGAGCCGGCCATCGCCGACCTTGCAGTGGAGACCGGTGCCGGCCTCGTCATCATGCATACGGGGCGCGAGCGCGAGCGCGATCCCGATGTGATCGCCGATCAATTCGCATTTCTCAATCGGTCGCTGGAAATCGCCAAGGTTGCAGGTGTCACCCGCGACCGGATAGTGCTCGATCCCGGCTTCGGCTTTGCCAAGGACACGGCGGAGAACATTGCATTGATGGACAGGTTCGCGGAGCTTTCGGCGTTTGGTTATCCTTTCCTCGTTGGAACATCCCGCAAACGTTTCCTCGGGGCGACGTCGGGCGGCGAGGCCGAGCAGCGGGATGTCGCGACATCGGCGTCGTCTGCACTCCTGCGGCTGGCCGGCGCGGATATTTTCCGGGTGCATGACGTCGCGATGAACCGCAGCGCCCTTGCCTTGGCCGATGCCATGCTCAACGCACGCAGGCGGCGCGGTTGAGCGTGTCCATGCGCAAGGCCTGGCTTGGGCTTGGGGGCAATATCGGCGATCCCGTTGCATCGATGGGGAAGGCACTGCGCACCCTGCACAGGCGTAGTGATACGCGCGTCGTGGCAGTGTCTTCCGTCTACAAGACCCCGCCATGGGGCAAGACCGATCAGGACTGGTTTCACAACGCATGCGCGGAAGTCGAAACTTTACTCGGACCGGAAGCCTTGCTTGCCACCTGTCTTGATATCGAGAAACGCCTGAAGCGTGAGCGGCTCGAGCGCTGGGGGCCGCGTATCATCGACATTGATGTCCTGGCCTACGAGGGCGAGGAGACGTTCGAAAGCCCGACATTGGAGCTGCCCCATCCACGCATGACCGAGCGGGCCTTTGTCATAGTCCCGCTTGCCGATATTGCGCCGCAACTCGTCGTCGACGGAAAAAGCGTCGCGCAATGGTCCGCCCTTTGCGACCGCTCGGGCATTGAAAGGGCTACCGACGATACTGGCTGGTGGCGCGCGCCCTAGGCAACCCGCAACTCCGATCAAGTTGCCACCGCTTGCAACTGCGCGTTCGTGGCGTTCGTGCCTCAACCCCGCGATAAATGACGGACGCATCAAACATGCAAAGGGGTTTGAGGGCGAAGCAGCATGCAGCGTGCCCAGTGGGGCGAATTTGACATTCGCATTCCTTTCACATCACACGGGTGAAGCGAATGTCAAATTCAAGGCGCCACTGGAATATTTGGCTAGCTGGTGGTCTTTGATTCCGACATTTGCCTGCTCGGCCGCTGTGCAAATGTCGGAATCGACCACCAGCCGGTGCGTCGGGAGAATGGGCTACCCGACTGCGGCAACAGCCTTGCCTTCAACCTTGGAGGTGATCGATGCGGAGATTTCCGTTTTGCATCACCCTCATAATGAAAAGAACCCGGACTGGCTGGCAAGTCACGCTCAGGGTTCAATTCATATTATGAGGAAAGGGGGCGGGCGGTTGCTCGCCCTCACTCCAAGTCGATGATATCACGTCGCAACGCATTTTCTAGCAGCCACGTTAAAGTTAACGTGGTGCTTTGATCCGCCAGATCCTTGGAAACGAAAATGTCAGTTCTTCGCGATACTGCCGATGGCGGTCGCGTCAACCCGCTTCAACGTCATGCCGACAACGGGGATCAGTTGATCCTCGAGACGCACAGAAATGGTGACGTTCATGCTGTTCTGGCCGGTGAACTTCGCCTGCATCGCACCGCTTAGCTGCTTGCGGCTGATGGCAAGGACGACCCGGTCACCGGAAACATTGCCGCCGGTGATATCGAGACCCTTGCCGGCAGAGCCGTCGAGGAAGCTGCCCTTGTAGCTGTTGCCGGCACGTACAACGGTTGCCTTCATAGGCTGGTTGAAGATACCCACGCGGCAGCTTCCATCCAGTGTCATGCCGGCCTTCTGTTCGGGTGTCGTGCCGTCGAGCGTACAGGTGAACTTGGTGCCCTTGTACTTGCCGGCAACGATCTCACCGGGGCCAACCCATTGGCCCTCGATGGTCTGGAAAAAATCGGCATCCTTGTCCCTGGCTTGCGCCGGCAGCGCAAAAAGCGCGCAGGCGAACAGGGATAGGGCGGCGGCTGCTGCGCTTCTTTTCATCGACAAGACTCAACACAAATCATTGGAATGGCACTCGGAGCAATCATGGGGCCCGAATGGTTAACGGATAGTTGTCAATGACGCAAATCTTGCTCTGAAGGAAATTGCAACCCCTGGAGCCGACAGAACGACTTATTGCTTCTTGATGCCGCCTACGCGGGCCAGATCTCCGATGAAATCGCCGATTCCCGGACGCCTTTCGGCATTGAACTGGAAGGGGCGGACCAGGTCCATCGCCGAGATGCCGATGCGGGCTGTCATCAGTCCGTTGATCACGCCTTCGCCAAGCCGTGCAGACAGCCTCGCTGCCAGGCCATGGCCCACGAGTTGCTGGATGATGCTGTCGCCCATCGCCACAGTCCCGGTTACGGCGAGATGTGCGATGACGTTACGGGTAAGCCGCAGGAAGCCCAGTGTTCCCGGCCTGCCGCCGTAAAGTTCGGAAAGACGCCGGATGAGGCGCGCTGACTCGAATACCACATATCCGATATCGACCAGCGCGCGCGGGCTGACGGCAGTAACGATGGAGACGCGTTTGGAAGCGGCAAGGATCATGTCGCGCGCCTGCCGGTCGAGCGGACGCAGCAGCTCGGTCTCACCGAGCCGGATCAGGTCGCGGCCATCGATGACATCGTCGCGCAGGTCATGGAGCAGCGCGCGGCCCTTGGCTGTCGCGGGCAGGGTCGCCGCAATGGCAACAAGTTTGCCGACCGCCGCCTTTGCGGCGCGGACATCATTGGTGACCGCTGCCTTGGCTGCCTCCTCGCGCAGGTTTTGTACGGAGGCGAGGCGGCGCAAGGCAAGTCCTTCCCTGATGACGATGGCGACCAGGGCAAAAAATGCGAGGATCGTGACGGCCAGCGCCAGCCAGCCCAGCCAGGGAGCACGTTCGAACAGCGTGCGGATGAGGTTGTCTGCCCATAGTCCCACGGCAAGCGAGATCAGGATCCCCAACGCCCCGGTCAGCAGGGACGCAAAGGAAAACCGCCTTTTTTGCACAAGCGCAGGCGGCGGGGTCAGCGCGTCAAGTTCGTCTGCCACTTCTGCGACATCATCGAAAACATCGATTGCTGCAGGCACTATGATAGCGGCATCCTTGATCGCGGCGGGCCGACGGGCCGTTGCGGCAGGGCCGCTCTTCTTCGCGGCCGGCTCCTGCGGTTCCAGTCGAAATGCTGCAGGTTTGCGGATGTCCGTCATGCGAGGCGATCTCCAATGAGGAATTGTAGTGCGCGATCGAGCCTGATATGCGGCAACGACAGTGTGAAGCCTTCGGCGGTCTTTTCCAGCCGGGGCGGCCTGAAGCGAACAAAGCGGATGGCCGGGTCTTCGGATACCGATTCCGACAGTTCAAATATTGAATCCGGTTTTTCCGGTAAGTCTCCGGGAAATATGGCGGTTTCCGTCTTGCCGTCGAACCGCTCACCATCAATTGTCTCGCCCTTTAGCGGCGTTCCCACGATGACCGGCAACGTCTCCTTGCCTTGGGTTACCGTCGCCTCACGGGTCGTACGAACCGCTGCCATGGCCAGCACGTCAACGCTCGCGCCGGAAAAATCAGCGCGGCTGAGCGCCCGGTCGACCAGGCGGCGGACGATAGCCTGCAGCCTGTCATGGCTCTCGTGATGCAGATGGTCGGCCTTGGTCGCGGCCACGAGTATGCGGCTGATGCGCCGCTGCACGAGGCCTGTCAGGAAGTTGGTGCTTCCCGGGCGAAAACAGGAAAGGATCTCGGTCAATGCCCGTTCAAGGTCGGCAACGGCCGCAGGTCCGGCGTTCATTGCCTGCATGGCATCGACGAGCACGATCTGCCGGTCGAGCCGGGCGATATGTTCGCGGAAGAACGGCTTCACCACATGGGTCTTGTAGGCTTCGTAGCGCCTTTCCATCATTGCAGCAAGCGAACCCGGCCGGAGCTTGCCTTTCCCCATGCCCGGTAACGGCGCAAAGGTCAGAGCAGGCGAGCCGTCCAGATCGCCTGGCATCAGGAAGCGGCCGGGCGGCAGTGTCGACAGGGCACGCTCGTCCGCCTTGCCGGCCCGGAGGTAATCGGTAAAGCTCCTGGCGAGGCGCTGCGCGGTCATCTCGTCGGCAGGGGCGTCCGCATAGGCACTTCCTGCTGCCTGCAGCCAATCCACCGCCAGGTCGCGATGGCTCGCGAGTTCTGCCAGCTCGAACGAATCCTTGGAGAACTCCGCATAGGATTTGCCGAGGAGCGGCAGGTCAAGAAGCCATTCGCCCGGATAGTCGACGATATCGACGGAGAGCTTGCCACCGGAAAATACGCGGTTCCACATCGAGGCGGACTCATATTCGATTGTGAGGCGAAGCTCCGAAATGGCCCGCGTCGAATCCGGCCAGATGCGCTCGTCGATCAGGGATTTGAGGTGGTCTTCATACTGAAAGCGCGGGACCGCATCGTCCGGCTGCTCTTCCAGGTAGGCGCGGGCGATACGGCCGGATTTTTGCGCCTGGAACATCGGGAGCCGTCCACCGTGAATCAGGTTGTGTACGAATGCGGTTATGAAGACGGTCTTTCCGGCGCGTGACAGGCCGGTAACGCCGAGCCGGAGCGAGGGGGAGACCAGCGCACTTGTCCGGTCCGCCAGTGTGTCCAGTGCGATCTTCGCTTCGTCGGTGAGTGTCGTCAGTGTTCCCAATCTACGTTCCCGTTGCAATGACTCATTGGCCCAGCCCATTTGGGGGCCCGCCGTAGCAAAGGCAAGAAATTTGGTGGATCAATGATGTGCGGATGCGAAGAACGCCTGCAACGTCCCTGTCCCGGTGCGGATTTCGGCAAGCGGGTCATCGAATTGGATGACGGCAAGGCCGGCAGTCGGGAAACCGGACTGCAAATCAGGGTGGGATGGCGGCTGGCCGCGCCCGGCAAGTGCGATGGCCAGATCCTCCATCATGGGATTATGGCCGACCAGCATCACGGAGTTTGCCTTGTCATGTTCGAGCCCGGCCATGCGTATGGTCATGAGATAGGCATCCGGTCCGCCCGAAAAGAGCTTCTCGGATTGTTCGAGAACAAACGGAGGCTCGAGATCGAGATATTCGAGCGTCTGGCGCGCGCGAATTGCCGTTGAACAGATGACGATCTCCGGTTTCAGGCCGGATCGCCGCAGTTCCTGCCCCAGAATGCGGGCATCATCGATGCCGACAGTATCCAGCGTCCTGTCGAAGTCTTTCTGGCCCGGAGAGGGCCACACCGCTTTGGCATGACGAAGCAAAAATACCTGGCTCATCTTAGAGCCTTTCATGGTTACCCGGAATCATTCTGCCGGTGATGGTTTGGGACTTGGCCTGTCCTCGGGCCAGCCGACGGCTGGACCCGGGGGTCGAGGGTTGCGGCGAAGGCCGGGCTGGCCGCCCGGACGAGCCGGAGACCGAAGGATTTGGCCCAAACCGGCCCGGCCCTCTGATCGAACCGCGTTTAGGAGAAACGCGGATAATTCGATCAGCGGGTTTAACAGCTTGCTGGTTTGCATCTGCAAACCAACGGCTGGGTTTCCGTTTGGCGGGCGCCCACGGCGTCAGGCCGCTCGCCCAATGCACCACATCGAGCTTCGCATCCTTCCGCCGCCCCAAACGAGAAACAGAATGACTTCGTGTAATCATGAAAGGCTCTAACTCCACTGAGTCGGTATCCTGGATAACGTGCCCTAGATAAGGTGTCATGCTTCGCAAAAAGACACAAATGGTCGGTGAATCTGGGCAACAGACGGCAAAATTCATCAAATTATTGTGCAAAACCCCCATGAGAAAATTCTGTGCGCTGTGCGGTTTAGCAAGGCAGGTACAACTGGTAGTAGTGCGTTGGAACTAGAAAATATCAGAAATAGAGCGCTTTTCCTCATCTTTCGGTTCAGAAAATCGAGAAATGTCGCGGGATTTGCCGCAAAATTGAGCAGATTTCGTGGGCCTCTTTCTTTGATTTACATGTCTTTTTGTAGTTGTGTGGCTCTGTGACAGGACCTATATAGGCCTCCTCGCGTCTCATAGGTGCAGGGTGATTCAAAGATGAATGAACTGATCGATCTTGACTACAAGCCCACGGATGACGAGCCCTTCATGAGTGATCGGCAGAAATCCTATTTTCGTGAAAAACTCATCAACTGGAAAAACGACATTCTGCGGGAAGCGCGTGAAACGCTTGAAATCCTGCAGCAGGAAAACGCGAACCTGCCGGATATTGCAGATCGTGCATCTTCTGAGACCGACCGCGCGATCGAACTGCGCGCTCGTGACCGCCAGCGCAAGCTGATCTCCAAAATTGATGCTGCGTTGCAGCGCATCGACGACGGGACTTACGGATTCTGCGAAGAGACGGGCGATCCGATCAGCCTCAAGCGTCTGGATGCACGTCCTATCGCGACCTTGTCAATTGAAGCTCAGGAACGTCACGAACGGCGCGAGAAGGTGTATCGCGACGACTGAGCAGACAGCAGCGAATTAGAAAAGGCCCGGTTTTCCGGGCCTTTTTCATTTCTGCACGAGCCGATCAGCGCTTGTCCGGACTGGAAAGGTCTCCCAGCAGGCGCTCCATCTCGTCTTCGATGCTGTCGGCCTTTTTTGGCTTTTCGCCGTTGCCGGGTGCAATATGGAGTTCGCCCTCGGAAGTGCTGTCGAAGGCATCCTCGAAATCCATGTCGCCCAACGAGACTTCCGGCTCCACCGGCTCCGGAGGTCCTAGAATATCAAGCGCTGGTTCCTTTGTTGCCGTCGCCGTTTCCTTTGCTGCCGGCGATCCTTCGTTGCGGACCGCAAAGGGAAAGGCTGCAGCCGTTGTCGTCCGGGCTTCCACTGGCGCCTCGCGGTCCAGAGCAGGCATGTAGACAGGTGGTTCGCTCCGCCGCGGGGTGCCGAACGAAGGTGAGGCCGTTCGCTGCCATCCATTTGCGGTGTCCTGGGCTGCGGCAGTTGCCGCGACGGCGGCGACCACCGGTGCTGCTGCGGCTGGCGAGGCGACGGGCGCCGAGGCGGCGGGAGCCGCAGCCGCTGCTGCTTGCGCCCCGGTTTCCGGTATCGGTGCTGGCGCGGGCGGCTGGGCGTGTTTTGGAGGCTCGGCGAGGCGCAGATCCCTTGGCGGTGAAACCGGGTGCGGCTGTGCCGAGCGGAGCGGAATTTGTGGCGCCTGAGATTGAGCGGCGGGCGCCGGCCGCGGTGCCGGAGCCTGGGCGGGCGGCGTTGGTCGCGGCGCAGCGGCCGGTGCTGCCCGCTCCGCTGCAGCTGGCGCTGCTGGCTGCTGGACGCGTGGCACTTCCGGGGCGCCATTGGTGTGCTTTGGTTCATGCTCGGCCGCGGCCGGTTCGACCCGCGGATGCTGTTTGGCGAATTGGCGAATATTCTGCTCGATCACCACGTCGCTCGGGCCGCCGATAAGGATGAGATGCTCGACGTCGTCGCGACGGACGAGCACAAGCCGGCGCCGGCTATCAACCGCTGCCGCGTCGGTGACCGACAGCCGTACCTGCCGGTTGCGGCCGCCGGCAACGAAAGTTCCGCCTGTCACCCGTCGCAGGACAGCGAATACGACCAAGAGGAGCGCAATCACCAGAAGGAACAGCAGGATAAACCCCACGATGGGGGCAGCGGTGTCGCCAACAAGTGTGGCCAGCCAAGCGTTCATGAAGAACTCTCCTTTGGGAACCAAGCCCGAAACTTGTTACCCGACACGGGCTTCGGAGCATTACTTTGTGTGACACGAGGGCCAAGGCCCATTGATCTGGTCGAAATGGTATGAGGCTTTTCGTTTGGATACAAGGAGCAAAGACGATGGAAATGTGGTTCATTTTCAAGTCTTTGCGACACAGTAGCCGAACGAAAAGACCATATCCTGCGGACGCCGAAACGGCTGCAAGCTGCAATGTCGAGCTGCTCGGCCGGGAGAACGCCCCGACCATCTCAGCTCTCCTCGCATCTTTTTGCCGTTTCGAGCGCCATTGTCGACCGTATCAATGGGTCTTGGCCCTGATGCTTGCGAATGTAAGCCGCAACCCTGATGGCGGAATGGCCACTGATCAGATGCGGCAACGTCCGAAACGGGCAATTGTCGAACGGAATGGTGGAATACCCGGCGCCAGACAAAGGATGGGGTTTATACGGCCGCAAAGATATGATCCAAACGATTCGGTAAAAGTCTGCACATGCTCGATGCGTGGCGATGATGAAGAAAAAAGGGGTTTGAGACGCATGTCTCAAGATACGAATAGCGATCTTTATCCGGAACCGATCATCGCCAACACGAAATCGAACAGGGCCGGTCTACGGCTGGTCATTCTCGGTGTGTTGCTGGTCGGCGTTTCGATCCTCTATTTCATCTATCGTGACCAGCTCGGGCAGCAATTCCTCCTCGGACTTCTCGGCACGCTCGCCATGACGGGCGTGTTCTACCTGTTCGGGTCGGCTATCAATGTCATCCAGTTTACCCCGCGCGGAACCAGCGACGAGCTCACGCGCGCCTTTGTCGATACCTTGCCCGAAGGTACGGTCGTGGCGGATCAGAAGGGCCGGATCGTCTATGCGAACAGGGCCTATGCCGAGCTGACCGGCGTAACCAATTCCAACGATGTGCGGGCGATCGAACATATTCTGTCCGGTGAAGCGGCCGCATCCGACCCGATCTATCGTCTCGCCAATGCGGTGCGCGACGGGGTTTCAGGCCAGGAGGAGTTGCGTCTGTCTCGGCCACTCGATCCGTCTCGCGAACCCGTCCCCACGTGGTACCGGGTGAAAGCGCGGCCGGTCGCAGGCATCCCCGATCAGACCGCGCCGGTCTACGCCTGGCAGATCGCCGATATTTCCGCCGAGCGCGCCGAACAGGAGCGTTATTTCCAGGATATTCAGGAGGCCATTGACCATCTCGATCATGCCCCGGCCGGCTTTTTCTCAGCCGATCCCGACGGCCGCATCATCTATATCAATGCGACCCTCGCCGAATGGCTAGGCGTTGACCTGACGCGGTTCACGCCGGGATCGATGATGGTTCGCGATATCGTGGCCGGCAATGGCATGGCCTTGATCAATGCCGTCAAGACCGAGCCCGGTACCAGCCGCAACACGGTCATCGACCTTGATCTTGCCAAGGCCAACGGCCAGAGCCTTGCTGTGCGCTTCTATCACCGGGTGCAAGCGCAACGGGATGGCAGGCGTGGGCCAACGCGCACCATTGTGCTCAACCGCGCCGAGGGCGAGGACACCTCCGCGGCGCTGCGTGCAGCGGAGGTGCGGTTCACGCGCTTCTTCAACTCGGCATCGATGGCGATTGCCGCCGTCGATGCGACCGGCAAGATCCTGCGCACCAATGCGCGATTCCTCGGCCTGTTCTCGCCGGTGGTCGACCGCGACGACATCGACCGGCGCATCCCGCTGGAAACGGTTGTGCACGAGCGCGATCGCGAGGCGTTCGACCGTGCGCTTGCGGCGGCCTTTGCCGGCCAGGCGGAGATTTCGCCCGTCGACACGGTGATCCCTGGCAACGAGGAACGGCACCTGCGCTTCTACATAAGTCCGGTCTTCGATGCCGGTTCGGAAGATGGCGCAGAAGAGGCAGCCATCGTGTCCGTGGTCGAGACCACGGAACAGAAGGCGCTGGAAGCCACCATGGCGCAAAGCCAGAAGATGCAGGCCGTCGGACAGCTCGCCGGCGGCATCGCCCATGACTTCAACAACGTGCTTACGGCGATCATCATGTCGTCCGACCTGCTGTTGACCAATCATCGCGCATCGGACCCATCCTTCGCCGACATCATGAACATCAAGCAGAATGCCAACCGCGCCGCTTCGCTTGTGCGCCAGCTCCTGGCATTCTCACGCCGTCAGACCTTGCGGCCTGAAATCCTCAATCTGACCGACGTGATTGCCGACGTGCGCATGCTGTTGACGCGACTCGCCGGCACCCAGGTCAATCTCAAGATCGAGCATGGCCGTGATCTGTGGCCCGTACGCGCCGATCTCGGTCAATTCGAACAGGTCGTGGTCAACCTCACGGTCAATGCCCGTGACGCGATGCCCGAAGGCGGAGACCTCATCATCCGCACTCGCAACATGAACGCCGATGAGAGCGCCGAACTCAATTACCGGGATCTGGTGCCAGGCGACTATGTGTTGGTGGAAGTAGCCGACACGGGCACCGGCATGACGCCGGAGGTGATCGAGAAGATCTTCGAGCCATTCTTCACGACCAAGGAAGTGGGAAAGGGCACGGGTCTCGGCCTGTCAATGGTTTATGGTATCATCAAGCAGACCGGCGGTTCGATCCATGCCGAGTCGGAGCTTGGAAAAGGCACGACATTCCGCATTTTCCTGCCGCGTTTCGTGGAGGAAAAGCAGGCTCAGGTCCTTAGCCCCGATGGCGAAGCCGTCGTGGCCGAAACGCCGAAGAAGGAGAAGAAGACGGAAAAGGCCACCGATCTCTCCGGTTCTGCAACCGTCCTCCTGGTCGAGGATGAGGACGCCGTCCGCATGGGCGGGCTGCGCGCGCTGCAGTCACGCGGCTATACCGTCCACGAAGCATCAAGCGGCGTCGAGGCCCTGGAGATCATGAAGGAACTGGACGGCAAGGTTGACATCATCGTCTCCGATGTCGTCATGCCCGAAATGGATGGTCCGACACTCCTGCGCGAACTCCGCAAGGAATACGGAGATATCAAGTTCATCTTTGTGTCCGGCTATGCGGAGGATGCCTTTGCCAGAAACCTGCCGGAAGATGCCAAGTTTGGCTTCCTGCCAAAGCCATTCTCGTTGAAGCAGCTGGCAACTGCGGTCAAGGAAATGCTGGAGAGCGAGTAGCTCGGGCTGAATTTGCTGGCTTTCGCTGAAGTGCGTGGTTCGACAAGCTCACCATGAGGGATGTGGCGTGGTTGTCGGGGCCAGTTCGGCAGCACTCCTGCATTGCAGGGTCCAGACGGGCGGCCCCGCGCCGCTGCCCTTCGCAACGCGTCCGGTCATCGGTGCAGCCCACCATATCCCTCATGGTGAGCTTGTCGACCCATGCACAGCGCTACGGCCAGTCCAGTGAATTCCTCGTCCGCACCCTAGCGTGAACAGGCGAGGAATACCGGAAAGCAATGGCCATGTACCGCAGTGCCTATTCCAATCCCTCGAACAGCAGGGTGGACAGATAGCGCTCGGCGAAGGAGGGAATGACGACAACAAGGTTCTTGCCCTTGTTTTCAGGCCGGCTGCCAATCTCTATGGCAGCCGTCAGCGCCGCGCCCGAGGAAATGCCGACGGGAACGCCTTCCAGCCGCGCCACGAGACGGGCATTGGCGAAGGAATCTTCGTTCGAGACCTGGATGACCTCATCATAGATGTGCGTGTCTAGAACCGCGGGTGCAAACCCGGCGCCGATGCCCTGGATCTTGTGCGGGCCGGGGTTGCCTCCCGAAAGCACTGGCGAATCCTTCGGCTCGACTGCAATGATCCTCACGTTCGGATTGCGCTGCTTCAATACCTGGCCGACGCCGGTAATGGTGCCGCCGGTGCCGATGCCGGCAACAAAGATGTCGACCTTGCCGTTCGTGTCGTTCCAGATTTCCTCGGCGGTGGTCCGGCGATGAATCTCGGGGTTGGCAGGGTTGTCGAACTGGCCGGGAATGATCGCATCCGGTGTCGTCTCGACAAGCTCGTTGGCCTTGGCGATCGCACCCTTCATGCCCTTTGCGCCTTCAGTCAGGACGAGTTCGGCGCCCAGCAGCTTCAGCATCTTGCGGCGTTCGACGGACATGGTTTCGGGCATCGTCAGGATCAGGCGGTAACCCTTCGCAGCAGCAGCGAAGGCGAGGGCAATGCCGGTATTGCCGGAGGTCGGCTCGACAAGCGTGGTCTTGCCGGGCGTTGCCTTGCCCTGGGCTTCGAGCGCTTCGATCAACGCCACGCCGATACGGTCCTTGACGCTGGCAATGGGATTGAAGAATTCGAGCTTGGCCAGAAGATTTGCGCCGACACCCTTCTCCTTTGCCAATTTATCAAGGCGGATAAGCGGCGTATCGCCAATCGTGTCCACTATGGAATTGTAGATGCGGCCACGGCCCGGTTTGCGCACGTTATCGCTCATGAATATTCTCCCAATGCTGGATTGCGTCGTGAGCCGATCTTATGGGCCCCATCTGAAAATTCATAGTCGAAGCCATCCGCAAACCGTCGACCTGTTAGAAAAATCTACTAACGTCTCCGAATGGATAGTATGGAAATCTAAGTTAGCTGCGCCCTGCAATCGCCAGTGCGGCGCCGGCCATGAAGGCGGCCGCCGTCCGGTTGAGCCGTTTCAAAGCCCGCGGCGAGGCGAGAAGTCCGCGCGCCTTTGCTGCCAATGCCAGGTAGGGCACCAGCACGATCAGCAATACCAGGACGGTGAGTGTGGCCAGGATCGAATAGTCGGCAAGCGTGATCGTATGAAGGTCAACCAGCGTTGGCGTCAATGCAATGTAGAAGAGCATTGTTTTCGGATTGCCAAGCGTCACCGCGAGACCAGCGAGCACCGCCGATAATGCGCCGCCCCGGCTTTGCTTTGCTTCGATCTTTTCCGCCGAAATGCCGGACGTCCACAATCCCCACGCGAGATAGGCGAGGTAGGCGACACCTGCCCATTTGACCACCAGGAAAACCGTCCCGAAGGTCTGTGCCACCATTGCGAGGCCGAGCACCACTGCGGTCAGATAGGTAAGGTCGCCGATGATGAGACCGATCGACATGAACAGCGAGGAGCGGAACCCCGAGCCAAGTGCCCGCGCGACAAGGGCCGTTACGCCCGGTCCCGGGATGGCGGCAGCAATGGCAAGTGCACCCGAATAGGCAACGAAACCGGCAAGTGTCATGACGAAACTCGAATTAATGGAGGGTAAGCGGAGGCGGACGATACTCCTGTGCGCGATTTCTGTCCATGGGACAAAACTCGGGCGACCGGTCTTGAATGCAGTGTTCAGGCGATATAGTTTAGAACTATTCTAAATCTTGGGTGATATCATGTTCAGCCGCTTCTTCGGTCACCGCCACTACGACCTTGCGTCCCTCTCCGAACAGCAAATCCTCGCGCTCGCCATTTCGTCGGAGGAGGACGACGCGCGGATCTATCTCGCCTATGCGGACGGGTTGCGCGAGGATTTCCCACAAAGCGCCAGGGTATTCGAAGACATGGCAGAGGAGGAGAACAGTCACCGCCAGACGTTGATCGACCTCCACCAGGCGCGTTTCGGCAGCCAGATCCCGCTGATCCGCAGGGAACATGTGCGCGGCTATCTCGAACGCAAGCCCGATTGGCTGGTTCGACCCCTCGGTATCGGCAAGGTGCGCGAAATGGCAGAGAAGATGGAGGACGAGGCCTACCGTTTCTATTCGGAAGCGGTGAAACTCGTGAGCGATGCTTCAACGCGCAAGCTGCTCGGCGACCTTGCCATTGCCGAGAAGGCACACGAATCGCTCGCGCATCGGCTCGGTGTGAAGCATACACCGGACAATGTGCAGGAGGCCGAGAAGCAGACCGAACGCCGGCAGTTCATCCTGACTTATGTCCAGCCCGGACTTGCCGGGTTGATGGATGGTTCAGTCTCGACTCTTGCGCCAATATTCGCTGCTGCCTTCGCCACGCAGGATACGTGGCAGACATTCCTGGTGGGCCTCTCCGCCTCCCTCGGGGCAGGCATATCCATGGGCTTCACGGAAGCAGCCCATGATGACGGCAAATTGTCAGGCCGTGGTTCACCGCTCAAACGGGGTCTTGCCAACGGCCTGATGACAGCCATCGGCGGCCTCGGACATGCGCTTCCTTACCTCATACCCGACTTCTGGACGGCAACCACAATTGCCGCACTTGTTGTCTTCGTCGAGTTGTGGGCCATCGCCTACATCCAGCACCGCTACATGGAGACGCCGTTCTTCCGGGCGGCGATCCAGGTCGTGCTCGGCGGCAGCCTGGTGCTGGCGACCGGCATTCTGATCGGGAATGCCTGAGGAAAATTTCATGGCAGCGCATCGTCAATACAATCCGTTTGAAGCCCGCTAAAGCCTTGCCTGTCACTGCCATTTTCGTGGTGAAAAACCCTTCCTGCCCAACTGGTTAAAGCTAATTTTTCATGAATTCATCTGATTTTAACCAACGGCGTTCAGGAGGTGTTCATCTTTATGAGTTAAATTTTAGCTAATTAATAGCTATCGGCTCGCCCGGTAAGCCAGAACTACGAGACCCGAAATGATGAACATGATGATCCAGCTGCGCGATACGCTCCGCATTGTCCGTGAATTCGTTGTACCGAGCTACCGGCCAGAACGCCATTATATGCGTGGTCCCGGTCCGGCCTGTGCCCAGCGCAATCACGGCCATGGCGTTCAGGCATCATGAAAGGCCTGCGCATCAAGCGGAGCCTGATCACGGGCGCGCAACCCATAGTCACGCACAACGGACGCAATCCTCAACCGGTAATCGGCAAAGATCCCGGCTCGGCCGTCGCGTTGGGCCATGCGATGTTCCTCGGTCTGGCGCCAAGCCGCCACTGACGCTTCGTCGCGCCAGAACGACAGGGACAAATAGCGGTTCTCGTTGGCAAGGCTGCGGAACCGTTCCACCGAAATAAAGCCATCCATTGTCTCAAGCAGTGGCCGCAGGTCCGCTGCCCTGTCAAAATAGTCCTTGCTGCGTCCCTCGGCAGGCTCCACCTCAAAGATCACTGCAATCATCGTATCAATCCTCCGTTCTTGCCCGTCACAAGGTGCAGGAAGGTGCGGTCCTCGCGGCGGATGAACCGTTTCTCCCTGGCAAATTCATAATTGGCCCTGCCCACGGGGTCAGCTTTCAGCCGGGCGCGGTAGGCTTCATAGGCGGCCAAGCTCTCGATGTTATAGGCCGCATAGGCCAGTGTCGCCGAACCTTCATGCGGTGCATAGTAACCAATCAGATCAGCACCGCAGCGCGGGATAGCCTCGTTCCAGTTGCGGGCATACTCCTCGAATGCCTCCTTCTGGTAGGGATCGATGTCGTACTGGATGAAGCACGTAATGGTCATGGTGGTCACTCCTTTGCAATTCGAATGATCCCGGTATAGCCCGCAAGCGCGGCTTGATACTTCGACCAATTCCGAAGCATTCTCCTGCGGGTTGCAGGACAATCCGGCCAGACGAAAACCACGGAATCTATCATGTCGAACAATGCAAGATTTGCGGAAATAGCGGCGTTGGCCGGTGATCCGGGCCGTGCCAGCATGCTCAACGGTCTGATGGATGGCCGTGCGCTGACAGCAACGGAACTCGCGCGGCTTGCCGGTATCACGGCACAGACGGCGAGCAGTCATCTGACGAAAATGACCGAGGCCGGACTGCTTCTCGTCGAGAAACAGGGTCGCCATCGCTACCACCGGCTTGCATCGCCGGCCGTGGCGCAGATGATCGAAAGCATCATGCGCATCGCCGCGCCAGAAGCGGTCGTCAGACAACTCCGCACCGGTCCGCGCGACATGGCGCTGAGGGCAGGGCGCACCTGTTATGACCACCTGGCGGGCCATCTCGGGGTATCGATCACCGATGCGCTGATCGATGCCGGTCATATTGAACTCGGCCTCGATGCCGGCGAGGTTACCGATAGCGGTCTCGCCCTGTTCGACCGCGCGGGCGTGGACATCAAGGCGGCGGCCGCCAAGCGCGGCCGCATCCTGTGCCGGCCGTGCCTCGACTGGAGCGAGCGTCGCCCCCATCTGGCGGGCGCCATAGGCGCGGCACTGTGCGCCCACTGCTTCAACCATGGCTGGATCAGACGCATCGAGGGTACGCGCGCCGTCTCCGTCACGCCAAACGGCCACAGACATCTGCGCGAGACCTTTGGCGTGCGCTATTCATAGTGGGTCAAGAACGGCAGACGGGGCACCAATACCGTTGAAGGTGCCCTGTGCGTGGTTCGTAGCTCGATAGGCTCGTTATGATGAAGTTCACCATGAGGATGTCGTGAACTGCAATGAAGCGTGCCGAATCTGTCAAATGCCAACCACCCACATCCCTCATGGTGCGCTTGTCGAACCACGTACAGGACCAACTGATTCGTATTCCACGCGTGCGTCGTTATTTATACATGCCGGGTGAACGAATTCAGGTTATTCGACGGGTCAGTAAATTTTGAACAAACTTGAGAAAATGAGTCAAAAGTCGAATTGAAATGATTGAAGGAACTGTGAGAATCTACCCGTCATCTTGATTAGAAAGCACATGACGATGGCAATCGCTTTTGATACGCCTGGTTATTCGAAAAGGTTGCGTGCCGGCGGCATCGACCAGCAGCACGCAGAGGCTCACGCCGTAGCTGCGAGGGATTTCATCGTGTCCGAACTGGTTACCAAGTCCGACTTGACGGCGGCGATAACAACGCAAACGCTCGCGCTGACACTTCGCCTCGGCGTGATGATGACCGTCGGATTCGGTGCTCTGGCAACGCTCATGAAGCTGCTTTAGCGCTAACTGGGTTTTGTCTGCCCGGCAACGTTGGGGGCACGTCGATGAACGTCGCTGCTGAGTTGCGTGGACATGAAAAGCGCGGCGTTGTTCTAGATTTTCCTCTCCCTTCTTTTGCCCGAATCGCTTGTATATTCCCGTCAACATCCAACCGGGGACCTGATTCCATGATGAAGAAACTTGCCATCAGCTGCCTTGCAGCTACCTTCCTTGCCGGCTGCACGACGACCGATCCCTATACCGGCCAGCAAAAGGTGTCGAACACTGCTGGCGGTGTCGCGCTCGGCGCGCTGGCAGGGGCCGGTCTGGGCATGCTGGCGGGCGGCAATGATCGCCGTAACGCGCTCATCGGCGCCGGTATCGGAGCGCTCAGCGGCGGCGCCATCGGCAACTACATGGATCGCCAGGAATCGGAGCTGCGCGCGCAGTTGCAGGGCACCGGCGTCTCGGTCACGCGCAGTGGCGACCGGATCATCCTCAACATGCCATCCAACATCACTTTCAATACCGATCAGGATCAGGTGAAGCCGCAGTTCTTCGAGACACTGAATTCGGTTGCCATCGTCCTGCGCAAGTTTGACCAGACCACAGTCGATGTAGCCGGCCATACGGACTCCACCGGCAGCCTGCAACACAACCAGCTCCTCTCAGAGCGGCGTGCGCTTTCAGTATCCAACTACCTGACGCAGCAGGGCATCGACAATCGCCGCTTTGCCGTCCAGGGCTATGGCCCGACGCAGCCTGTCGCGACCAATGCCACCGAGGCCGGCCGTGCCCAAAACCGCCGCGTCGAGATTTCGATCGCGCCGCTCACCTAGGCCGCAACGGAGGCGCGAATTTGACAGCATTCGCGCCGAGGATGTGGACTGCAATGATAATCCTGGCAGAATTTGGCGCCCTGCAATTACTCACCTTTTTCATCCAGAGCTTGTCGAAGGGCGCATGGCAGCACTGCCGGCCACGTTTGCCAGCATCGTCATCTTGTCACTTTTACCTGAGTCCATGCAGGGCAATGGCAATGCGTGCTGCCAGCCGGGCATTGTTCTCGACGAGGGCGATGTTCGCCTTAAGGCTTTCGCCCTTGGTGATGTCGAGCATTTCGGCAAGAAGAAACGGCGTCACGGCCTTGCCGGTGACGCCATTTTTTGTGGCGCGGGCAACGGCTTCGCGAATATGCCCCTCCATGATCTGTGCCGGAATTTCGCTGGCTTCGGGGATCGGGTTGGCGATCAGCATGCCGCCAACAACGCCAATGGCATCGCGCGCGGCCTGGAAGCGGGCTATGGCCTCAGCACTATCGAGCCGTAGCGGCGCTTTCACCGGTGACTGGCGCGACCAGAAGGCGGGCAGCACATCCGAGCCATGGACGACGACAGGGACGCCTTTGGTTTCAAGCACTTCCAGTGTTTTCTCGATATCCAGAATCGCCTTTGCGCCGGCTGATACGACGATGACAGGGGTGCGGCCAAGCTCCTCCAGGTCGGCGGAAATATCGAAGCTTTGCTCCGCGCCCTTGTGAACGCCGCCAATACCGCCGGTTGCGAAGACCCTGATGCCGGCAAGGTGCGCGGCCAGCATGGTCGCGGCAACCGTGGTGCCGCCGGTGCGGCCTTCCGAGAGGGCAAAGGCAAGGTCGGCGCGCGACAGTTTCATCGCGCCCGTGACCTGCGCCAGCGCTTCACGTTCCGGGGCCGAGAGCCCAATCTTCAGCCGGCCGTTGACGATCGCGATGGTCGCGGGGACAGCACCTTCCTCGATGATGATGGCTTCGACATCCGCTGCCATGCGGCTGTTGGCCGGATAGGGCATGCCGTGGGTGATGATCGTGCTTTCCAGTGCAACGACCGGCTTGCCTTGATCCAGCGCTTGGCTCACTTCGGGGGCTATGTCGGTGAACGGATTGAGGGACATGGCTGTCATGATCGTTTCCTTTGTCTTTCAGCTAAGCGGCACAGCAGCTGGAATGCACTCTAATGCATGGTCGAATTCCGATGGCGAGAAACGCGGACTTGCGGAGTGGGTCTGCAACGTCAGCATCGACGCGGCCATGCCTTCTCTCACGGCCGCTTGAAATGTGTTGCCGCGCATCAGCGCGGCGATGGTGCCCCCGGCCAGCGCATCACCGGCGCCGGTCACATCGGCAATGCCATCAACTGCCGGTGGCTGGATGGCAAGTGCTTCGTCGCCGGAAAAGGCGAGGGTGACATGGCCGCCATTGCTGACAACGACGCCGCGCAGTTCCAGTGCCCGCAAAGCCAAATGGAGGTCGTGCAGCGGTGCATCCGGCCCCAGACCCGTCAGCGCCCGTGCTTCGCGCCGGTTCATGAACAGGCAGGTGAGATTGCTGAAGATGGGCCGCAGCCTCTCAACCTTCGCAGGCGAAATCGCCAGCGCAAACAGTGGGCGCATTCCAGCCAGACCCGCGACCCGTTGCAGCGCCTCGGAAGGCAGGTTTGCGTCGCAGAAGACGGCATCGGCGGCGGCGATTGCATCGCGCACCTTCCGCCGCAGCAATTGCCGCGGCAGTGCAACGTCATAAAGCTCCATGTCGGCAATTCCTGCGACCACATCGCCGTGTTCGTCGAGGATGGCGGTATAGCTCGGCGTTGCACGGTCCATATAGACAGCCGATCCGTCCTTGATGCCGGCCTTGTGGATGGCATCGCCAATGAGGTCGCCGATCCGGTCGCCGCCGCGCACCGAAAGGATCTCGGCCGCCACCCCGCGCTGTACGACGAGCCGCAGCGCGTTGAACACCCCGCCACCCGGTTCCTCCCGCATGATGCCCGGGTTCGACGCGCCCGGCACGAAGGGCACGCTGCTCTGGCCGCGCCGGTCGAGATGAGCGCCGCCAACGGCAAAGAGCAGCGGTTTGTGGGCTTGGGTCATGATTGATTTGCTGTCCGGTCAATTCACGTCGAGGCTTGCGCCTGGGTTTCTGTAGAACGCCCGGTAGGGAGACGCAATCGCGCAACCGATTCGAACCACCGCGCGCGGCTGCTGCTTCGCCGCCGCAGATTCGCGCCGGAACGGCGTCTGCGGCATATCATCCCGACGACAAGAACATTTTGGCAACATTTTTCAGATATTGTGGTTTTACAATGGGTTATGGCTGTTGCCAAACAAGAACAAAACAGATACAAATAAGTTCATATAGAGGAACATCCGTACTTCATGGATAGCACAGGGGTAGTGTAACATGGCTCAAAATTCTTTGCGGTTGGTTGAGGGTAATTCAGTGGATAAAACGAAAGCTCTGGATGCGGCATTGTCCCAGATCGAGAGGGCCTTTGGTAAGGGCTCGATCATGCGGCTTGGCCGCAATGAGCAGGTGGTGGAGATCGAAACGGTCCCGACAGGCTCGCTGTCACTGGATATCGCCCTTGGCGTCGGCGGTTTGCCGAAGGGCCGCATCGTGGAAATTTACGGGCCGGAAAGCTCGGGCAAGACGACGCTTGCCCTGCATACCATTGCCGAGGCGCAGAAGAAGGGCGGTATCTGCGCCTTTGTCGATGCCGAACATGCGCTTGATCCCGTCTATGCCCGCAAGCTGGGTGTCGACCTTGAAAATCTGCTGATCTCGCAGCCCGATACGGGCGAGCAGGCGCTGGAGATCACCGATACGCTGGTGCGTTCCGGTGCCATCGATGTGCTTGTCGTCGACTCGGTTGCCGCGCTGACGCCCCGTGCCGAAATCGAGGGCGAAATGGGCGATTCGCTGCCGGGGCTGCAGGCGCGGCTGATGAGCCAGGCGCTTCGCAAGCTGACCGCGTCCATTTCGCGTTCAAACTGCATGGTCATCTTCATCAACCAGATCCGCATGAAGATCGGTGTGATGTTCGGTTCGCCCGAAACCACGACCGGTGGCAATGCGCTGAAATTCTATGCGTCCGTGCGTCTCGATATCCGCCGTATCGGATCGCTGAAGGAGCGCGATGAGGTCGTTGGCAACCAGACGCGTGTCAAGGTCGTCAAGAACAAGCTTGCGCCGCCCTTCAAGCAGGTAGAGTTCGACATCATGTACGGCGAAGGGGTTTCCAAGACGGGTGAGCTGGTTGATCTCGGCGTCAAGGCGGGCATCGTGGAGAAATCCGGTTCCTGGTTTTCCTACAATTCACAGCGTCTCGGTCAGGGCCGCGACAATGCGAAGCTCTTCCTCAAAGAAAATCCGGAGGTCGCCAATGAGATCGAGCTGGCGCTGCGCCAGAATGCCGGCCTTATTGCCGAGCAAATGCTGGACAAGGGGCCTGACGACATCGAGGATGATGGCCCTGACGCCGCCGAAGGCTGATCACCTGGCAAGGGTCGTTTCAGGTTTTTGACATCAAACCCGCATCCAGGATCTGGCTGCGGGTTTTGCTTTGGGCAGCTTCCGGTCCCGTTCCCATCATGGTGAGCTTGTCGAACGACGCACAGCCGCCATGCGTGCTTCGATAGCCAGCGTTGATACCGGTAGAGCATATCCAAACCACCCGGATTTTCTGGACAGTTTGCAACCGCCTCGCTACAAGCGTTGCGTTCCGCCTTTTTGCTCCGGCATAGGGCCAATTCCGCTTTGGATAAAAGAAGTCAGAGGCAAGAAACATGAGTGGCGTCAACGAGATTCGGTCGACATTTCTGAACTATTTCAAGAAGAACGGCCATGAGATCGTGGCGTCAAGCCCGCTGGTGCCGCGCAATGACCCGACGCTGATGTTCACCAATGCGGGCATGGTCCAGTTCAAGAATGTGTTTACCGGTATCGAACAGCGCCCCTATAACCGCGCTACGACATCGCAGAAGTGCGTGCGTGCAGGCGGCAAGCACAATGATCTCGACAATGTCGGTTATACCGCCCGTCATCACACCTTCTTCGAGATGCTCGGCAATTTCTCCTTTGGTGATTATTTCAAGGAAGAGGCGATATCGCTCGCCTGGAACCTGATCACCAAGGAGTTCGGCCTCCCCAAGGACAAGCTCACAGTCACCGTCTATCATACCGACGATGCGGCCGCCGGATTCTGGAAGAAGATTGCCGGCCTTCCGGAAGAGCGGATTATCCGTATCGCCACAAGCGATAATTTCTGGGCGATGGGTGATACCGGTCCGTGCGGTCCCTGTTCGGAAATCTTCTATGATCACGGCGAAAGCATCTGGGGCGGCCCTCCCGGCAGCGCCGACGAAGATGGCGACCGCTTCATCGAGATATGGAATCTGGTCTTCATGCAGTTCGAGCAGGTGACGAAAGAGCAGCGCATCGACCTGCCGCGCCCGTCCATCGATACGGGCATGGGCCTGGAGCGTCTTGCCGCGGTCCTGCAGGGCAAACATGACAATTACGATATCGACCTGTTCCAGACGCTGATCCATGCCTCGGAAGAGGCGACGGGCGTCAAGGCCGAAGGCAAGTTCCGCGCCAGCCACCGGGTCATTGCCGATCACTTGCGTTCTTCGAGCTTCCTGATCGCCGACGGCGTGCTGCCTTCCAATGAAGGGCGCGGCTATGTGTTGCGCCGCATCATGCGCCGCGCCATGCGGCACGCGCAGCTGCTTGGTGCAAAGGAGCCGCTGATGTGGCGCCTGCTGCCAGCACTCGTGCGTGAGATGGGCCAGGCCTATCCGGAACTGATCCGGGCCGAGTCGCTGATTTCCGAAACATTGAAGCTGGAGGAAACGCGCTTCCGCAAGACACTGGAGCGTGGCCTCGGCCTGCTTGGCGAAGCCACGGAGACCTTGGGCGAGGGCGACAAGCTCGACGGCGAAACCGCATTCAAGCTCTACGATACCTATGGCTTCCCGCTCGACCTGACGCAGGATGCGCTGCGCCAGCGCGGCATCGCCGTCGATACCGACGGTTTTGACGCTGCGATGGAACGGCAGAAAGCCGAGGCACGCGCCAGCTGGGCGGGCTCCGGTGACGCAGCCACGGAAACCGTGTGGTTCTCCGTACGCGACAAGGTGGGCGCAACCGATTTCCTTGGCTACGAGACTGAAAAGGCGGAGGGCGTCATTACCGCCCTCGTGCAGGACGGCAAGCTGGTAACAAGTGCCGCGGAGGGATCCGATGTCGCCATCGTCGTCAACCAGACGCCATTCTATGGCGAATCCGGCGGACAGCAGGGCGACACTGGTATCATCTCCGGTGAGGGTTTCAGCGTCGCGATCACTGACACGCAGAAAAAGAATGATGGCGTCTTCGTCCACATCGGCAAGGTGACCAAGGGCACAGCCAAGTTGGATGCTGCCGTCGAGCTGAGGGTTGACAGCGTGCGCCGCACCCGCATCCGCTCCAACCATTCGGCTACGCATCTCCTGCATGAAGCCTTGCGCGAAACATTGGGCACCCATGTGGCGCAGAAGGGCTCGCTTGTGGCGCCTGACAGGCTGCGGTTCGACTTTTCGCACCCGAAGCCCATTTCGGACAAGGAGCTTGCCGTGATCGAAGATCTCGCCAACGAGATCGTCCTGCAGAATGCACCGGTGACGACACGTTTGATGGCCGTCGACGATGCCATTGCCGAAGGTGCCATGGCGCTGTTTGGCGAGAAATATGGCGACGAGGTGCGCGTTGTTTCCATGGGTACCGCACTGCATGGCGACAAGACCGGCAAGAGCTACTCGACAGAACTCTGCGGCGGTACGCATGTCCGCGCCACCGGCGATATCGGCCTGATCCGCGTTGTCTCGGAAGGCGCGGTGGCGGCCGGTGTGCGCCGGCTTGAGGCACTGACAGGTGAGGCTGCCCGCCGTTACCTTGAGGAGCAGGACGACCGCGTCAAGGCGATCGCCGGCGTATTGAAATCGACGCCGGCCGATGCGCTCTCGCGCGTTACGGCGCTGGTCGATGAACGCCGCAAGCTTGAACGCGAACTCACCGAAGCCCGCAAGCAGCTTGCCCTCGGTGGCGGTTCGGCTGCGGGCGGCGCACAGTCCGAAACCGTCAATGGTGTCGGCTTCATAGGCAAGGTGGTCTCCGGCGTCAATCCGCGCGATCTGAAGCCGCTGGCAGACGATGCGAAGAAGACAGTCGGCTCCGGCGTCGTTACCTTTATTGGCGTGGCCGATGACGGCAAGGCAAGCGCAGTGGTCGGCGTCACCGACGATCTTGTCGGCAAGTTCAGCGCGGTCGATCTCGTGCGTGTCGCTTCGGCAGCCCTTGGCGGGGCCGGCGGTGGCGGTCGGCCCGATATGGCGCAGGCGGGCGGCCCGGATGGCTCAAAAGCCGAAGAAGCCGTTACCGCCGTACGCGAGGCGATTGCGGGCTAGTACTTCTGAATGCACCAGCCGCGTGTATTGCGGCTGGCGGCGCAATGCGGATAGTACCGGCTAGCCCTCCCGCGGGCTCTGCGCCGCTGCCAGGTGCATGGGTGCAATGCTGTAGCTGTTCAGGCCGGCGAGCACAGAAGGGTCATTCTCGGCAAACTGCACCGCCTCGTCGTGATGCATCACCTCGAGCAGGGCCATGCCGAACCAGCCGTCCGGATCGCGGACGGGGCCGTAGGCGAGCACGGTTCCAGCATCGAAATATTCGCTCATGTAGGTAATGTGCTGGCGCATCAGTTCCTGTTCGTCATCGTCCATGTCTTCGGCAAAGGTCGGGCGTGGTGGGATCAGGCGGAAAAAGAACTGCTGCTTGGTCATGGCTCATCCTCCGGTATGATGCCCCATCATCATACCTTCACTTCTCCAAATGACAAAAAGCCCCGGAAAACCGGGGCTTTCAGTTGCTTTGACGCGATCGTCAAAGGGGCTCGGCCCCTCAGGCAGCCATGGCCTTCGACAGGTTCTCATTGATCTTGTCGAGGAAGCCGGTGGTCGAGAGCCAGGGCTGGTCCGGACCGATCAGCAACGCCAGATCCTTTGTCATGTAGCCGGCTTCAACCGTGTCGACGCAGACCTTCTCAAGCGTGTGGCTGAAGCGTTCGAGCTCGGCATTGCCGTCGAGCTTGGCGCGATGGGCAAGGCCGCGGGTCCAGGCAAAGATCGAAGCGATCGAGTTGGTCGAGGTTTCCTCGCCCTTCTGATGCTGGCGATAGTGACGGGTAACGGTGCCGTGCGCAGCTTCGGCTTCCACGGTCTTGCCATCCGGCGTCATCAGCACGGAGGTCATCAGGCCAAGCGAACCGAAGCCTTGGGCCACGATGTCCGACTGTACGTCGCCATCATAGTTCTTGCAGGCCCATACATAACCGCCCGACCACTTCAATGCCGAGGCAACCATGTCGTCGATCAGGCGATGCTCGTAGAAGATCTTCTTCTCGGCGAACTTTGCCTTGAATTCCGCATCGTAGATCTCCTGGAAGATATCCTTGAAGCGGCCGTCATAGGCCTTGAGGATCGTGTTCTTGGTCGAGAGGTAGCAGGGAACGCCGCGATTATAGGCATAGTTGAACGATGCATGGGCGAAATCGCGGATCGACTCGTCGAGATTGTACATGGCCATGGCAACGCCGGAACCGGGCGCGTCATAAACCTCGTGCTCGATTGTCTCTCCATCATCGCCGACGAACTTGATCGTCAGCTTGCCCTTGCCAGGGAACCTGAAGTCGGTTGCACGGTACTGGTCACCGAAAGCGTGACGACCGACGATGATCGGCTGCGTCCAGCCCGGGACCAGGCGGGGCACGTTCTTGGCAATGATCGGCTCGCGGAAGATCACGCCGCCGAGAATGTTGCGGATCGTGCCGTTTGGCGACTTCCACATCTTCTTGAGGCCGAATTCCTCGACGCGCTGCTCGTCCGGGGTGATCGTGGCGCATTTGACGCCGACACCATATTGCTTGATCGCATTGGCCGCATCGATCGTCACCTGGTCATTGGTGGCATCGCGGTGCTCAATGCCAAGATCGTAATATTTCAGGTCGACATCGAGGTAAGGATGAATCAGCTTTTCCTTGATATACTGCCAGATGATGCGAGTCATTTCGTCGCCATCGAGCTCGACGACCGGATTTGCAACCTTGATCTTAGCCATTGAGTGTCAGCCTCTGTTTCGCTGCGTGTGGGTATCAGCTTGGGATTAAAGTGAGGGTTCGCGCCCCTATAGCACCGCGATTGCAGAACGCAAAGTGAGGGCTCTGGTGTTTGATGTAGTTTCTGAAATATTCCGCATTAGCGCTCTGTTGGGTCGGCAAGGCGCTGTGCGTGGTTCGACAAGCTCACCATGAGGGAAGCAGGGTTTTGCAGGGCGCTAGCGTTGAACCATTCCTGCTGCGAGCAATAGACTCCCTCATGGTGAGCTTGTCGAACCACGCACAGCAGCATTGCCCAGCAAAAAAACCCGGGCTATGAGGACTCCAGCAGAGCTCAAGGAAGAAGAATGGCCGGAACAGACAGACAGCGCACCCTCATCGCCGAAGGCCCGGCGATCATTCTGGTCGAACCGCAACTGCCGGAAAATATCGGTATGGTGGCGCGCGCCATGGCAAATTTTGGCCTGGCGGAATTGCGCCTTGTCAAGCCGCGCGAGGAATTTCCCAACGACAAGGCGCGTTCCGCCGCCAGCCGGGCCGATCATATCATCGATACGGCGCAGGTGTTCGAGGACCTTCCGTCAGCGATCCAGGACCTCAATTTCGTCTACGCCACCACGGCGCGCGAACGCGACGCGTTCAAGCAGGTGCGCGGCCCGGTTGAGGCCGGACAGGCCCTGCGCCAGCGTTTCAACAAGGGCGAGAAGACAGGAGTTCTTTTCGGCCGCGAACGCATCGGCCTCAATAATGACGAAGTCAGCCTTGCCGATGAATTGGTGACGTTTCCGGTCAATCCGGCATTCTCGTCTCTGAACATTGCACAGGCGGTCTTGCTCATGTCCTATGAGTGGATGAAATCAGGTCTCGAAAAGGATACGGATACCGCGTTTCGCGGCCCGGATCTTGAACCTGCGCCAAAGGAACATCTGCAGGGTTTTTTTAATCATCTCGAGGATGCACTCCAAGCTCGCGGCTATTTCCGGCCAATGGCGCGCAAGGAGATCATGGTCAACAATCTGCGCGGAGTCCTGACGAGGCCAGGCTTTTCGGAGTCCGAATTGAAGCTCCTGCGCGGCGTCGTCGTATCGCTCGATTATTTCTCGCCGAAGACGCCGCGGGGTTCGGGCGCGCCGGAAGGGCGCAAGCGCGAAAAGTCTGCGGCAGTCGAGGCCTCCACGGAGGATTCATCGAACGATGAATGATGCGAGCAGCCGTCCGATCATTGCCTTCGACAGCGGGATTGGCGGCCTAACGGTGCTGCGCGAAGCGCGCGTCCTCATTCCGGACCGCCGCTTCGTCTACATTGCGGACGATGCCGGCTTTCCCTACGGCGACTGGGAGGAGGAGGCACTGAGGCAGCGGATACTGCGACTGTTCGATGGTTTCATCGCAAAATACGATCCGGAGATCGTGATCATCCCCTGCAATACGGCCTCGACGCTGGTCCTTGATGATCTGCGCCGCGCATTTCCATCGGTTCCCTTCGTCGGCACCGTCCCTGCGATCAAGCCTGCGGCGGAGCGTACCTCATCCGGGCTCATCAGCGTGCTGGCAACACCGGGCACGGTCAAACGTGCCTATACGCGCGATCTCATCCAGTCCTTTGCCACCAAATGCCATGTCCGCCTGGTTGGCAGCCAGAGCCTTGCCCGCATGGCCGAATTGCACATGCGCGGCGAAGGCATCGACGACGAAGCGATCCGAGCAGAGATTGCACCCTGTTTCTACGAGAAGGATGGCGCGCGCACGGACATCGTCGTCCTCGCTTGCACGCACTATCCTTTCCTTGCCAATGTCTTTCGCCGCCTCGCGCCGTGGCCCGTGGACTGGCTCGATCCAGCGGAGGCGATTGCCCGCCGCGCACTGTCATTGCTTAAGCCGAACGGAACAGGCGTAGAGCCGGAACATGGCGACGACATCGCCGTCTTCACATCGGGAATTCCGGATTTTTCCACCCGTCGCCTGTTGCAGGGCTTCGGCCTGGAAACGCAGGTCGTTGCCTAGTGGCGGCGAACGTCCGGCAACCCGGATTTTCCCGTCCCGTTGCAGGGACTTGCGCGCCGTTCCTCTCGCTGCCTGAGTTGGTAAATCCTGGTTCTGTGGGAGCAAAGTAAGTTCCAAAATAAATACGACTTTTGTTCAATAGACACCGCAGCTACAAGTTGATTAGTATACCGGCCACAAACTACAGCGTGTATACACTTCATGGTATTGCCTGTTTTGTCCTTTGGCCAAACTGCCTCAGGATGCTTCTTTGCATCGCGTTGCAAAATCAACCTTATCAAATGAGTTAAACATATCTTGTTGGTTGGGAGGTTGGGATGAAGTATTGGATTCCGATAATTTCGACATTTGTCTTGCTGGCTGGTTGCGATGGGGATTCCGGCAAGAGCGAAGCCGACGGTACATTTACCACGGCGCAGCTCGATCCCCCGATCAAGGCTCGGGAAAATCCGGAGAAAGATAAGTCCATCAAGACCCTCGCTCTCAGTCTGCCCGAGGATCATGTGGTGGAAGACAGGAACGCTTATAGCGCGGCAGCGAATGCGAGCCTTCCGCGAGAGGCTGTGGACGAGACACCCGCGGTCAAAAATCACCAGGCAATGATCGACGGCAAGCTGATCAGGTACACTGCCTCCGCGGGCCACCTCATTTCCTATGCGCCGAATAAAACCGTTGCGCAGGCCTCTCTGTTCTATATGGCCTATACGAGGCAGGACTTGCCGAAAGAAAATCGCCCGGTGACGTTCTTCTGGAATGGAGGTCCAGGCAATTCATATGTCTGGTTGCAACTGGGCTCGTGGGCCCCGAAGCAACTCAAGATTTTTGCCCGGGATTTTTCAAAGAGCGAGAAGGATGGTTTTTCGTGGATCGACAATGCCGAAACGCTTCTCGACAAGACTGACCTTGTGTTCGTCGATCCGCCCGGAACAGGATTCTCGCAGGCAATCGCACCCTACAGGAACAGCGACTTCTGGAGCGTGGAGGCCGATGCGCTGTTAAATCACGACTTTATCGTGCGTTTCGGCGATCGGTTCGGACGCCAGCGCTCGCCGAAGTTTCTCTTTGGCGACACCTTTGATGGCATCCGCCTGCCGATCGTGGCCAATCTGCTGGTGGCTGGCAAGAGCAGCACTTCCGGGGCTGACAAGAATGGCAAGAAGCCTGTTGCACTGTCGGGGCTCGTTCTGAGTTCGCCCATGCTGGACTTGCGTACCAACTGCGGCCAGAGCAGCGATGCCAGCTGTGCGGGCTATCTGCCTTCCTATGCCATGGTGGCTGATTTCCACGGCAAAACAACCAGCCGAGGAGCCGCATCCGCACAGGAATACATAGACAAGCTGCGCATATTCGTTGCTGAGACCTACGATCCTGCGCGCAAGATCTGGTATTCGCCCGAGCTGACCAGGGCAAAGGCCGTACTTGCTGAGGCCGTCAGCCAATACGGCCACATGACCAGTCTATGGTCAAATGCCGCCAGTGCCCGTCAATGGGCTCTCAATGTGGAGACGCGGCCGAATGCCATCGACGAAGCAACCAAACTCGCAAGAGTGCTTCTTGCCGATGATGCGGAACGGGTCCGGTTCGTTCTGGGATTCTTGGCTGATCCACTGGATGCGCTGAAGCAATTCGTTGCCGACGCGAAACAACAGGTCGAGACGGCCTTGACGCCTGCATGGCGGGACTTTGCGCAGACCCAGGCGGGTACAGCCTTGTTCAAGGATATGACGAGCATTACCGGGCTCGATGCCGATTGGCTCCGCGAGTTGGACATCTCCCCGATTCAATTCCGGGACAGACTCTTCCCCCGCGACAATCTCGATCTCCTTGACGCCCGGCTGACCGGCTCCAGCCCATGGATTCCCGCAGCCGAACTTGATTCCAGTCCTCAGTTTGCCGATGCAATCCGGACCGTCCTGCCTGACATGTTCAACTATCGTCACACATCGCCCTACAGGCTCGGCCACAACATCATGCGCCCCTCCTGGCGGTTCGAGCGCGAACAGCAATCCTTCGAGACTGGGCTTCCGGATCTCGCCAGGACATTGGATAGCGACCCGTCGGTAAGGGTGCTCGCTTTGCACGGTTACTACGATCTGCTCACGCCGTTCCATCAGACCGAGCTCGATCTCGCTCGTGCCGGCTTGAGCGATCGCGTCCCGGTCGAAGTCTACGAAGGCGGGCACCTGTTTTTCCATGATGACAAGGGGCGCGCTCAGGCGAGCAAGAGGCTCGATGCCTTCTATGACGGCCCGAACCCTACCAGATCACCTGTCGTGTTGAATTAGGTCCAATGGACATTCAGGTTTCGGGCGTGGCAATGGCAGACCCCTTGCCGGGATTGCTATGCGCGCCCGATCCGCCCAGTTCCTTCCTGATCACCGGTGCCACTTTCGTGCCGTAGAGTTCGATCGCCCTGAGCGTGTTGCTGTGCGGCAGGCTGCCGAGGTCGATCTGCAGCAGGAAACGGTCATGCTTGAAATAGCTGTGCTGCAGCATGATCTTGTCGATGACCTCCTGCGGCGAACCTACCAGCAGGGCGCCGCGCGGCGTGCGTCCGGCCTCGAACTGTGTGCGATTGCTCGGCGGCCAGCCGCGCTCGCGACCGATCTTGGTCATGACGACCTCATAGCTTGGCCAATATTCGTCGGAGGCGGCCTGTGATGTCTCCGCCACGTAGCCGTGCGAATTGATGCTCACCTGCAGCTTTTCGGGTGCATGGCCTGCCTTCGCGCCGGCTTCGCGATACAGCTCGACCAGCGGCATGAAACGGTGCGGCTCTCCGCCAATGATCGCCACCGCCAGCGGCAGGCCGAGCGTGCCGGCGCGGATCACCGATTCCGGCGTGCCGCCAACGGCAATCCAGACGGGCAGGGGATTTTGAAGCGGCCGCGGATAAACGCCAAGATTGTTCAGCGGCGCACGCAGATTGCCGCTCCAGGTGACGCGCTCGCTCGCCCGCAACTTCAGGAGCAGATCGAGTTTTTCCGCGAAGAGTTCATCGTAGTCGTTGAGATTATACCCGAACAAGGGAAAGGATTCGATGAACGATCCGCGACCGGCCATGATCTCGGCCCGGCCGGACGAGATCAGGTCGAGCGTGGCATATTCCTGGAACACGCGAACCGGATCGTCGGAGCTCAAGACCGTTACCGCGCTGGTCAACCGGATGTTCTTTGTGCGCGCCGCTCCCGCTGCCAGTACAACTGCAGGTGTCGAGATGACGAAATCCGGCCGGTGATGCTCACCCACGCCGAACACATCCAGACCGACCTGGTCCGCGAGCTCCATTTCCTCGATGAGGTTCTGCATGCGCTGGTGCGCGTCGATGGCGACGCCCGTTGCGGGATCCGGGCTCGTGCCCGCAAATGTATAGATGCCAAGTTCCATGGTGCGGCCTTCGTTTGATCGTTGCTGCACAATTAAGCACAGCTCCGCTAGAAGTGAAGGACGCACCTTATGGTTGCCGAGGCACCGGAAGGATACCGGCGTTCAGACCGCCGCACCTGCCCATTGCATCAATAAGCCACGGTAAAGCGCGCTCTGCTGTGCTGCGGCTTTTCCGCCTCGTCCACGATCGCCACAGCCAAGTCCCGCACGCTGATCGCACTCTTGCCCTCGGCATCGAATATCGGATGGTCCTTGCCGAGGCGGTACTTGCCCGTGCGCTCACCGGGTGCGAGGGCAAAGGGCGGGGATATGAAACTCCAGTCAAGGTCGGTTTCGCCGCGCAGGTCGTCCAATGCTTGCCGGGCGCCGAGGGCGCCTTCCAGATACTCCGCGGGGAAGGTGATGTCATCGACGAACTGGCCGCCATTCGCCTTGAGGAGGCTGCCCGCACCGCCGATGACGATAAGGCGGCTTATATCAGCCTGCTTGGTTGCCTGAGTGATCGACTTGCTGGCCTTGATATGAATATCCTTGATGTTCGGGTTGCCCCAGCCGGGATTATACGCGGAGACGACGATATCATGCCCCTTCAGCTTGGCGGCAAGGTCCGTGGTATTCAAGGCATCCACCTCGACTCCCGTGACGCCATCCAGATTTTCAACCTTGCTCGGGTTGCGAACCAGGGCAGTGACAACATGGCCGCGCGAAACGGCTTCCTTGCGGACTTCCTGGCCGACAAAGCCGGTGGCGCCGATCAATGCAATTTTCATCGAAATGCTCCTTTGATGCGGGTACGCATCGTTATCTGGTTACCAATAATAACTAAATATGCTAGAAGCGGGACGAGGAGAAGAACGCACCTTTTCCGTTTCAGGGAACATCAAGGTAACTGCCCGCAGACAGAGGAATATCTGACATGAGCATTCATGCAAGGACCGAAGGCGACGTACCCCTTCTGGAAACCATGCCGGCGATGGAATGGGACGGCAATTCGTGTCCAATGCGCGAAGTGCTCGACATCATTGGCGATACCTGGAGCTTGCTGACGATCATCAACCTCCAGTCCGGTCCGCGCCGTTTCAATGTATTGCGCCGCATGATCGAGGGAATCTCGCAACGCATGCTCACCGTAACGCTTCGTTCGCTGGAACGTGATGGCCTGGTGACACGCACCGTCAAGCCGACCTCTCCTCCGGAGGTAACCTATGCCCTGACGGAAATCGGCCATTCGATCGCCGGGCCGATAGGCGCGCTTGGCGATTGGGCGGTAAAGAACCGCGATCACCTGCGGGCAGCGCGGAAAGTATTCGACGAATCCGATGCGGGTTAGATGCGCCACGCACAGCACCTTGGCCTGCTCCAGCAAGCTTCATCCTGACCACGCCACTTTGGAACCCCCGCCAATGCTTCGCGTTTTCCCACCTGTGCACCATCTCACAGGGAGAACAGTGATGCCTGCAAAATCCCAAGCCCAGCAAAAGGCAGCCGGTGCGGCGCTGTCGGCCAAGCGCGGCCAGACCAAGAAGAGCGAACTCAAGGGTGCGTCGAAAAGCATGTACGATTCCATGAGCGAAAAGCAGCTGGAAGAATTTGCCGAGACCGACCGCAAGAACCTGCCCAAGAAAAAGACCAAGCATTAGACCAGTTCGGATATTGCCCTCATGCCATCGGGTGCGCGCATGCTCAGTCACTGGCAGATGCGCGCTTCGCATTTTCTGCCGTGGCAGCCAAGATCGAGATGCAGATTGCCCTGATGGGCCGCGTCGCCGTCCGGTCCGATCACTGTCATGAAGCGATCGCAACTCGCCTTGTGCAGCGCGCGCCAGAATGTCTGTTCCTCCGGCTTGCCTTTCCAGCCTGAACCAAGTTCCGTTGTCTTTCCGTTCCTGAACTTGAACGAGACGATGTCGACGGCGTTGGCAAAGGCATGTTCCGAGACGCGCCCCTTGTGACCATTATTGACCTTGCGGCACTGGTAGTCGGAGCCCGTCGTGATGCTTTCGATCTCGGCGCCGAAATTTGCCTGGGCTTCCTTTTGCACATCGACGACCCAGTTGGCCAATGTACCCGCCATGGCGCAATTGGTCGTGATGGGCGCTGCGAGCTTCACGGGATTGTCCTTGCCTATGGCCGTGATCTTCAGTGGCGAGCGCTCGCCGCACATGCCCTCGGACAAGGGCGGGGTGAGCTCACCCTTGACTTCTCCGTTCATCAATGCCGGGCAGGCGTTCTGGTAGACCCGGTCGTGCGATACCGAGGGATCCGCCTTTTCGACGCTGTCCTCATGTTCAGGCTTCGGCTCGTCCTTGCCCGCTGTTTCGGATTTCGGCAACGGGTTCGGGCCGAGCTGCTCACCAGCACTGGCTGGCTCCTTGGGTTTTTCGGCAGGTTTGGTTTCCGGCGCCGGCCGTTGCCCGGGCAGTGGCGTTTGCGGGTCCGCCTTCTCCATTTCTTCGGCAGGCTTCTCAACGGGCTTCGGCGCCTGCGCGGCTTCGGCACGAGGGTTGTCTATGGGCACAGGCGGCACGGCGGGCAGGGCAACAACCGGCGGTCGTACGACCTTTGCGCGGTGCCCACGCCGGTGCCGCGCGTCAGCATCAACCGCAGAGGTGATCAGCATCGTACTTGCAATACAGGTTGTGAGGGATAGAAGAACGAGTGTCGAGAAACGCGATTGCCGCGAGAATAGGGTCATTACCGGCTCTACTCCTGTTGAGCGTTCAAGCCTAACGCCTCAAATGCGGCATCGGTTTCAATTTATGTGATCCGGTGAAACATGGGCGCACCGCTTGACATCGCCTAACCTTCCCACTAGAAGCCACCCCAGCGCAGGGCCCGAACGGCTCTGCGTTTCATTTGACGTGTCCCGTGAGTGATTTCGCAAAGCGTGCGTGAATCATTCTGTCAGTCTTCACACACAGGAGGCAGAGGAGGGCGCGTTTCCTTGAACCGGAGTGTGAGCTTCGGTTCGTATTTGTTTGAAAGGAAATGCGATGAGCAAGCGCGAATCGTCCAAGTATAAAATTGACCGCCGTCTCGGCGAAAACATCTGGGGCCGCCCGAAGTCCCCGGTTAACCGCCGTGAATATGGCCCCGGCCAGCACGGCCAGCGCCGCAAGAGCAAGCTTTCCGACTTCGGCGTGCAGCTGCGCGCGAAGCAGAAGCTCAAGGGCTTCTACGGCGATATTTCGGAAAAGCAGTTCCGCAAGACCTATGAGGAAGCAGCTCGCCGCAAGGGCGACACCGGCGAACAGCTGATCGGCCTGCTCGAGTCGCGTCTCGATGCGATCGTATACCGCGCCAAGTTCGTTCCGACGATCTTCGCTGCGCGTCAGTTCGTCAATCACGGCCATGTCAACGTAAACGGCCGTCGCACCAACATCCAGTCCTACATCTGCAAGGCTGGCGACGTGATCGAAGTGCGCGAGAAGTCGAAGCAGCTCGTCATCGTCCTCGAGTCGGTTCAGCTTGCTGAGCGCGATGTTCCTGAGTACCTCGAAGTCGATCACAACAAGATGGTTGCCAAGTACAACCGCGTTCCGGCCTTCTCCGACGTGCCGTACGCCGTGCAGATGGAACCGAACCTGGTTGTCGAATTCTATTCGCGTTAATCAGATCGAAGTTTTAGAAAAGAGCCGCCGGAGAAATCCTGGCGGCTTTTTTTTCAACTGGAGTTTTGCATGACTGACCTTCAGGCTGTTGTCGATAGTGTCTATGGCGATCTTGCCGGCCGGATCGGCGAGGGCAAGCTTGCCGATTACATTCCCGAGCTTGCCACGGTCGATCCCATGCAGTTTGGCATCGCTCTGGTCACCGTGGACGGGCAGGTCCATACGGCAGGCGACGCCGAAACAGCCTTCTCCATTCAAAGTATCTCGAAGGTCTTCACACTTACCCTTGCGCTCGGCAAGATCGGCGACGGCCTGTGGAAACGTGTCGGGCGCGAGCCCTCGGGCAATGCCTTCAACTCCATAGTCCAGCTTGAGCAGGAACGGGGCAAGCCGCGCAATCCATTCATCAATGCGGGAGCGATTGCGGTCGCAGATGTCGTGCTGGCCGGGCACCTTCCCAAGGAAGCTATTGGTGAGATCGTGCAGTTCATCCGCCACGTTTCAAATGACGATTCGATCGCGATCGACCACAACGTCGCCCGTTCCGAAACACAGACCGGCTACCGCAATGTGGCCCTGGCCAACTTCATGCGGTCCTTCGGCAATCTCAACCATCCTGTCGAACATGTTCTGGGTGTCTACTTCCACCATTGCGCCATCGCCATGTCGTGCCGCCAGCTTGCCCATGCCGGTCTTTATCTTGCCGCCGCCGGCCGCAACCCGCTCAACGGCGGCAGTGTGGTTTCTTCAAGCCGCGCCCGCCGCATCAACGCACTGATGCTGATGTGCGGGCACTATGATGGTTCAGGGGATTTTGCCTATCGTGTCGGCCTGCCGGGCAAGAGTGGCGTCGGCGGAGGCATTCTTGCCATAGCGCCGGGCAAGGCATCGATTGCCGTCTGGTCGCCGGGCCTGAACGACGTGGGCAATTCACTGCTCGGTTCAGCAGCACTCGAACTGCTGGCACAGCGCACCGGCTGGTCGGTGTTCGGGCAATAGCGCTCTGCCTTTCCGTCATCCTCGGGCTTGACCCGAGGATGACGGAAAGAGGTGTGGCGGCGATTAAAGCAAAAACTGAAAAGGTCTAGAAGCTCTTGCGTTCCAGCCGCTACCTTGTCAATGAAAGCGCAACGAGGTGTTCGAATGACCGTTCATGATCAGGAACTGACCGACGCGGCCGGTTGCCACCCGATGTTTCTGGGTGTGCCGTCCAGCGTGGAGTTCAACAAGCTGCGCAAGCGTCTGTTGCGCAATGCGCGTCAGGCGCTCGATGATTTCGCCATGGTCAAGCCCGGCGAGCGCTGGCTGGTCGGGCTGTCCGGCGGCAAGGATTCCTACGGACTGCTGGCGCTGCTGCTTGATCTCAAATGGCGGGGTCTGTTGCCGGTGGAATTGCTCGCGTGCAATCTCGACCAGGGCCAGCCCAATTTTCCAAAACACATCCTGCCGGATTTCCTCAAAGCGCACGGCATCGAGCATCGCATCGAATATCGCGACACCTATTCGGTGGTGACAGACAAGATTGCCGAAAACCAGACCTATTGCTCACTCTGTTCGCGGCTGCGTCGCGGACATCTTTATCGTGTGGCCCGGGAAGAGGGGTGTTCGGCGCTGGTGCTCGGCCACCATCGCGAGGACATCGTCGAAACCTTCCTCATGAACCTTTTCCATGGCGGGCGCCTCGCTGCCATGCCGCCCAAACTCGTCAATGACGAGGGCGATCTGATGCTGCTGAGGCCGCTCAGCTATTGTGCCGAGGACGATCTTGAGAAATTTGCCGCGGCCATGCAATTTCCGATCATTCCCTGCGACCTCTGCGGGAGCCAGGATGGGCTGCAGCGCAACATGATGAAGGCGATGCTTGCCGATATTGAAAAGCGCATGCCGGGCCGCAAGGAAACAATGATCCGGGCCCTGGCCAATACCCGCCCCAGCCACCTGCTCGACCGCAGGATCTTCGACTTTGCTGGTTTGGGTGAGAAATAATCACCAGATCTGGCAAAACTGCCATTGCGTGGTTCGTAGCTCGACAGGCTCGCTATGATGAAGCTTACCATGAGGGAGGTGGTGGGCTCGTATTAGGGGAATAGTTTGACGATGGCTGCAATGGCCGCAACTGTTGCCACGGAAGTCTCAAAGAAAAACCCGCCCACGCGCACTGTAAGATGGAGCGTTAGCAACTCCAGCGCGGTATTGAGATCGGATTTCGTTACGAGTTCGGGATGATGAAATCCCTTGCGGCTTCTGCCTGCGCCTTGGCGAGAGCGGGGCTAAACCCGCCTTGTTCCAATCTCAACGCGTAACCCAATGTATCAAATGAGATCGTCCTGATCAGCCCTTCATAACATTTGTGTGTTAGGCAATGGACTTGCGGCCAGCAATTCAACCAAAGTCGGTTTTCTCAATCGTGGCTCGGATGCGGCCACAGTCTCAAACCGGCCTGTGGTGCGCCTGGAACAGTTTACCCCGCTCTGCGACCAGCACGAAGACCAGCGCGATCAGCGACAACACGAAAAAGCCCATGACCAAGGGCAGTGTCGTGCCATCGAAAGCCTGGCCGATCAGTGCGCCAATAGCGCCGCCGCCTGCCGTGCTCATGAAGCCCAATACGGAGGAAGCCGTACCCGCCACGTGGCCCAGCGGTTCCATGGCCAGCGCATTGAAGTTGGAGCCGATCCAGCCGAACTGAAACATTGCCAGGGCGAACAGCAGCAGGTAGAGCGCAAACGGTGTCGGATGCGGTCCGAACAGGGTCAGCAGCAGCCAGATCCCGGAGATGCCGAGGAAGGCAAGGAGTGCTCCATGTGACAGGCGCCGCATGCCAAAACGACCGACAAAGCGCGAATTCACAAAGGCGGAGAACGCCATCATGATCGCGACGGCGGAGAAGGCGACGGGAAACCAAACGCCGAGTTCATAGATGCCGACATAGATCTGCTGCGCCGAGTTTATGAAACCGAACAGGGCGCCGAAGATGAAGGAATTGGCCAGCGTATAGCAGAGCGCCACGCGATTGGTGAGGACGATCCTGAACCCCTGTGCCACTGATTTCAGCGTAAAGGGACGCATGTCCGCGGGGTCGAGTGTTTCCGGCAGCCGGAGACACACCCAGATCAGGACTGCAGTGGCAACGACTGCCATGAAGATGAAGATCAGGTGCCAGTTGCCAAACAGCATGACCGCCTGTCCGGTGCCGGGCGCTATGACAGGAACGATCATGAAGACCATCATGATGAGCGACATCACCTCGGCCATGCTACGGCCGCCATAGACGTCGCGCACGATGGAAATGGTGATAACGCGTGTTGCCGCTGAACCAATGCCCTGCAGCAGCCGGAAAAACAGCAACGACGTAAAACTGGGGACAAAGACGCAGGCGAGCGCCGAGACGACATAGACGATCAGCCCGGTGAACATCGGCACTCTGCGGCCGAACCGGTCGGAAATCGGACCATAGAACAGTTGTGATACGGCAAAGCCCATCAGATAGGCAGAGATCACGTATTGTCGGTGGTTTTCGCTGGCCACGCCGAGGCTGGCGCCGATCTGCTGCAGGCCGGGAAGCATGATATCGATGGCAAGGGCATTGATCGCCATCAGCATCGCCATCATCGCGATGAATTCAGCCTTGCCCATCCCCTTGAGGCGCGCGGCAGATGTTTCAGCGGAGGCATCCATGATCAAAACCTGCAAAAGCAAACAAAGACAAAGGCGTCGGAACGGCCGACGCCTTTCGAAACGAGGTTCCGGACCAATCCGGAACCAGTTGAATTTATTGCGTAATCAGGCGGCCTTGGTGGCGACGCCCTTTTCGCTGAGGAGGGTCTGCAACTCGCCCGCCTGGAACATTTCGCGGATGATGTCGCAACCGCCCACGAATTCACCCTTCACATAAAGCTGCGGGATGGTCGGCCAATTGGAATAGTCCTTGATGCCCTGGCGCAACTCGCTGGAAGACAGCACGTTCACGCCCTTGTAATCGACTCCGACGTAGTCAAGGATCTGCACGACCTGACCGGAAAAGCCGCACTGCGGAAAACCGGGCGTGCCCTTCATGAAGAGAACAACGTCGTTGCTCTTGACCTCGTTGTCGATGAATTCATTGATACCGCTCATTTCGGCAACCTTTCACCCCAGGTTGTGACGACTCGTCACTTCATGGTTCAATTGTTTTCTTCTTTTACAGATAGCGCTTCAATTTTGTCAAAACAAGGCTGGTCACGGTGTCATTTCGTATCATTGTCGCCGTTAGCGCATTCACTGCCACAGTTGCGGCGGGGCTATTCGCGATAACGGGGCATTGGCGGCCAGTTCCGTCCGGAGATTCCATGACTTCGCTTCCATTCGACCGCAAAGACCTGCCGCTTCCTTGCCGGACCCTCGATTTCGAGGGTAGTGGCCATGTCGTCTGCGAACTCGATCTTCGTTCATATGACATACGCCTTGCGCTCAACGGGATTGATGGCAAGCCCTATGGCTCGCTTGCTTCGTTCATCGCGGGGCAACGGCTATCAGCACCGCTTGTCCTTTCGATGAATGCCGGCATGTACGAGCCGGATATGAGGCCGGTCGGCCTTCATGTCGAGGACGGGCGAACCATCGCACCCCTCAACACCAATCCCGGGGAGGGCAATTTCTACATGGAGCCGAACGGCGTGTTCTTCGTCAGGCATGACGGCACGGCCGGTATTCTTTCGACCCGCGCCTATGCCAAGGATAGGCCCAACGCCCGCATGGCCACGCAGTCGGGACCAATGCTGGTTATCGAGGGCAAGCTGCACCCTCGCTTCGAGCCGAACGGCACGTCACGTTTCATTCGCAACGGCGTGGGCGTCCGCGATGTGCATACGATCATCCTCGCCATATCAACCGAGACGGTCAGCCTCGGACGTTTTGCGCGTCTGTTCAGGGACGAACTCGGTTGCTCCGATGCGTTGTTCTTCGATGGGATGATTTCTGCCCTGTCCAACGAGCGGAAGACGTTGATTGGCGGAGCCGATCCAGTTGGGCCGATCCTCGCGGTCTATGGAAAGGGGTAGGCGGAAGCCGTACTCTATTCCGGCGCGCTCGTCTGCAAGGCGAGCGCATGCAGAACGCCGCCCATGTTGCCCTTCAACGCGTCGTAGACCATCTGATGCTGCTGCACGCGTGATTTGCCGCGAAAGCTCTCCGCGACAACTTCGGCTGCATAGTGGTCGCCATCGCCCGCCAAGTCACGGATCGTTACTTTTGCGTCCGGAATGGCGTCTCGAATCATTTTTTCGATATCGCGCGCGTCCATTGCCATCTCGTTCTCTCCTCAGGCGGCCTGTGTCTTTTCGTCCGCCCGACCGCTCATATAGTCAGGGAACCACGATTCGTGTGCTTGTGTCAGGTCTGCTACAGATATGGAGAGCAGGCGCGCGATCGTCAATGCATTGCCGCCAACCGTTCCGAGTTTGCGGAACGGAACGCCGCATCCTTCGGCATTCAGAAGTACCGTATTGGCAATGTCGGGCGCGGCGGCGACGAGGTAGCGCGCCTGGTCTTCGCCGAAGAGCAACGCATGCGGTGCACCCTCGCCAATGTCGACATTAGCACCCTTGCCGGACGCGATGCACATCTCGCCGAGCGCAATGGCAAGGCCGCCATCGGACAGGTCGTGGCAAGCCGTCACCTGTCCGTTGCGGATGGCGGAACGGACGAAATTCCCGTTGCGCTTTTCGCACGCCAGATCAACCGTTGGAGCCGGGCCGTCCGCGCGGCCATGCAGATCGCGCAGGTAGATCGACTGGCCGAGGTGCGTGCCATCGCCGCCGAGTAGGATCAACACGTCGCCCTCCCGCATGCCGCCGATCTTTGCGGTCTTGCTCCAGTCAGGAATGAGGCCGACGCCGGCAATGGTCGGGGTTGGCAGGATTGCCTGGCCATTGGTCTCGTTGTAGAGCGAGACATTGCCCGAGACGATGGGGAAGGCGAGTGCACGGCAGGCATCGCCGATGCCGCCGACGGCCTTCACCAGCTGGCCCATGATCTCGGGCCGCTCGGGATTGCCGAAATTGAGGTTGTCGGTCGCGGCAAGCGGTTCGGCGCCGACAGCGGTCAGGTTGCGCCAGCATTCGGCAACGGCCTGCTTGCCACCCTCATAGGGGTCGGCCTCGCAATAGCGCGGCGTCACATCGGAGGAGAATGCCAGAGCCTTGGTCCTGTGGCCCTCGACACGTACCACGCCGGCATCGCCGCCCGGTACCTGCAGCGAATTGCCCTGGATCAGCGTGTCGTATTGCTCATAGACCCAGCGGCGCGAGGAAAGGTCGGGCGATCCGATCATCTGCAGCAGCGCTGCACCATAGTCTTCGACTTCCGGCACATTGGCGGCAGGCAGCGGCGCGTGCTTGCCCGGTTCCATCCAGGGGCGGTCATATTCGGGAGCCTGGTCGCCGAGATCCTTGATCGGCAGATTGGCGACTTCCTCGCCATCGTGCAGCACACGGAAGCGCAAATCGTCGGTCGTGTAGCCGACAATGGCAAAGTCGAGGCCCCATTTCCTGAAGATGGCCTCGGCCTCTTCCTCTTTTTCGGGCCGCAGCACCATCAGCATGCGTTCCTGGCTTTCGGAAAGCATCATCTCGTAGGCGGTCATGCGCTCTTCGCGCACCGGCACGGAATTGAGGTTGAGTTCGATGCCGAGATTGCCCTTGGCCCCCATTTCGACGGCCGAGCACGTCAGGCCGGCAGCGCCCATGTCCTGAATGGCGATGACAGCACCGGAGGCCATCAGCTCGAGCGACGCCTCGAGCAGGCACTTTTCGGTGAAGGGATCGCCCACCTGGACAGTCGGCCGCTTCTCGTCAATCGCATCATCGAATTCGGCGGAGGCCATGGTTGCACCGCCAACGCCATCCCGGCCGGTCTTGGCGCCGAGATAAACGACGGGGAGGCCAACGCCCTTGGCTTCCGACAGGAAGATCGCATCGGTCTTGGCAAGGCCGGCCGCAAATGCGTTGACCAGAATATTGCCGTTGTAGCGCGCGTCGAAATTGACTTCGCCGCCAACGGTCGGCACGCCGAACGAATTGCCGTAGCCGCCGACGCCTTCCACCACGCCGGAGACGAGGTGACGGGTCTTCGGATGCGACGGCTCGCCGAAGCGAAGCGCATTCATCGCCGCAATCGGCCGTGCACCCATGGTGAAGACATCGCGCAGGATGCCGCCGACGCCCGTTGCCGCGCCCTGATAGGGCTCGATATAGGACGGGTGATTGTGGCTCTCCATTTTGAAGACGACGCAATCGCCATCGCCGATATCCACGACGCCGGCATTCTCGCCCGGTCCCTGGATGACCTGCGGGCCCGTGGTCGGCAATGTCCGCAGCCACTTCTTCGAGGATTTGTACGAGCAGTGTTCGTTCCACATGGCGGAAAAGATGCCAAGTTCGGTAAAGCTCGGCTCGCGCCCGATCAGATCGAGGATGCGTTGGTATTCGTCCGGCTTCAGCCCGTGCGAGGCAACGAGTTCCGGCGTGATCTTGACAGTGTTGGAAATGGTCATGGGTCCTGGAATTTCCGTGCGCGGTTCGACTAGCTCACCTTAGGGGCGGCTTTTGCCCTTCTTTAACGCATGTAGTGCTGCGGCGCGACAGGAAAATGGGTGCAATCAACAAAGAGGGTTGCGGCGTAACGGAGCGGCCTTGCCCGGTTGGCATGGCGGGCATAAGGTCCACTTTCAGGGAGTATCGGGTGGAGGAGTTCGAAACATGGGCAGGCTGGCTGGCAAGGTGGCAATCGTTTCCGGCGGTGCGACAGGAATGGGCGGCGCAGCGTCAAAACTCTTCGCGGCCGAGGGGGCGAAAGTCGCCATTGTCGACCGTAATGTCCAGGCGGCCGCGGCAACCGTGGCAGAGATAACCGCCGCCGGGGGTGTCGCCGATTATTTCGTCGCTGACGTTTCCGATGAAGCGCAGGTGCAGAAGGCAGTTGCTGATACGGCGCGGAAGTTTGGCAATGTGACCGTTCTGTTCAACCATGCCGGCACGATCGTCATCAAGCCGTTCCTTGAAACCACGCTGGAAGAATGGGAGTGGCTGCACGCCGTCAATGTGCGCTCCATGTATCTGATGACACGCGCCGTCATCCCGCAAATGCTGGACGCCGGCGGCGGTTCGATCGTGTGCACCTCTTCCATTTCAGCGGTTGCTGCCACGCCGATGGAGGTGCTCTACGATACGACCAAGGGCGCGTGCCACATGTTCGCCCGGGCCATTGCGGTGGAGTTCCGCGACCGCAAGATCCGCTGCAACGCCGTTTGCCCGGGTTTCATACGCACGCCGCATGGCCTGCGCGAGGTCGACGAGCTGCAGAAGCGGGGCGTCGATGTCTCGGACGAGGCGATAATGGCGGCCCAGGGGCGGATCGGCGAGCCGGAGGAGGTGGCCCGTGCCGCATTGTTCCTGGCCAGCGACGAGGCAAGCTTCATTACCGGCACGCATCTCTTCGTCGACAATGGATTTACCGCGATCTGAGCAGGTTTCTGCACGTGGTACAGATCCGGTACTGGATAATCCCGCCCTTCTCGTGTGAAACTGTCATCGGGTCACCGGGAGTGCAGGTCGAAAGACCTGATCTAGGGAGAGACGACAATGCCAGCTTTCTTAATTGCTGACGTCAAGATAACAGATGATAAATGGGTGCCGGAATATGCAGCCGCAGTGCATGACATTGTTCACAAGCATGGCGGCAAGTATCTGGCACGCAGTGGCAATATCGAGGTTGTGGAGGGCAAGCCGCTGGAGACGACCCTCATCGCAATTTTGCAATTCCCCTCCACTGAAGCCGCACGCGCTTTCGCCAACGATCCTGACTATGCCCGCTTTGCCAAGGCTCGACAGGACGGCAGCGACAGCCGCTTCCAGCTCATCGACGATACGGACATTGCCGGAACAATCCCTTATCTTGGCAAGGGGTGAGTTGCCGGTTTAATCGGCCTCGAGCTGAACCCGCAGGCGCGAGCCTGTGGCTTCAGCGACCTTTGCCAATGATTTGGTAGAGGGCATCGTCGTGCCTCTCTCCCAACGAGCCACCATCGCTTGGGAAGAACCGATCCTGGCTGCCAGCTGCGCTTGCGTGAGATTCGCGCGATGGCGTGCTTCGGCAATCGCAAAGGCGATTTCCATCTCCGGCCCAATCTTGTGATAAGCTTCTCGAAATGCTGGATCAGAATTCCAGCGTTCTTTCAAAGTTTTGAACGGAATGGTCATCAGGTCACACTTTTCGCCCGTTCCTCCGCCAGATCAAGCCATCTTTGCGGCGTTTTTTGTCCCTTTTTTATGAATGCTGCAACAATCACGATTCGGGAACTTCTCGCGGTGACGTATAGAGCCCGCCCTTCCTTTCCGCTGGCACCGGGACGCATTTCCCATATTTTGCCACGGAGGTGTTTGACATGCGGCTCTCGCAATCTTGCCAGTCCCACCAACTCCATCCGTTCAACTATCCTAACAAGCGCGGCCCGCACATCGACCGGCCACGCATCAAGTTCGTCTGAAATGGCGTCGTTCAGAATTTCAACTCGCCATCTCATAGGGCAACATCTAATATCAAAAAAAGCATAAAGGCAATCTGGAAGAATCAAGTGCTTGTTGAAATCAATGCACAATAGCGATCAGGCTAATGTTGAACAATTAGCTGATAGTTCAAGAATAACTGTCGTAGCTCGCATTGTCCGTCTCCATGAGGCGTCGCAGGATTGTGAATCCTTGCTTCAACTCGTCGCGCGTCGTCGGAATGGTGATGCCCAGCCTTACGCGATGGAACACCTTCTCGGTACGTCCCGGCTTGAACTCGTCTTCATCGTCGATGAGCACGCCTTCGTTCAGCGCGGCGTTCTTGAACGTCCCTGAAAGCCATGGGTCAGGCAGCTTCATCCAGAGGAACGGAGCCAGCGGCTGCGACGTGAAGTCCATTCCGGCGAATGCCGACCTCGCAATCGCCTCGCGCACCACAATCTCCTCGCATACCTTGGTGCGGATTGCATCCGCATCGCCGGAATTGACGATCTCGGCGGCAAGTTCCGCCATCATGAATGGCATGCCGCCGGAAACCATCTTGTGGGCGGTCAGGACGCGTGCAGCAAGATGCGGCGGGCAGGCGACCCAGCCGCCGCGCACACCAGCAGCAACGGATTTTGACAGGCCGCCAATGTGGAATGTCCGCTCGGGCGCTAGATCGGCAATCTTGACGTGATCGTGCATCATCAAAGATCCGTAAATCTCGTCCTCGATGATCCAGACATTGTAGCGGCGGGCAATCTCGACAATCGCGCGGCGATCCTCCTCAGGCATGGTGGCAGCTGTAGGGTTGTGAAGCGATGGCATCAGGAAGACCAGCTTCGGGTGCTGCTGGGCACAATGCCGCTCGAAATCGTCCGGCGTGAGACTGCCATTTTGCGTCTGCATGATGATGCTGCGGCGGCCCATCAGGTTCACGCTTCGGGCTGCGGAACTGTAGGTCAGGTCCTCGAAGGCAATCCTGTCGCCAGGAACGGTAATTGCCGCGATCACGGCCAGGATCGCCGAATGCGCACCCAGGGTCGGCACGACGGAAGACGGTTCGGGCACCCAGCCGGCGGCTGAAAGCCATTTGCTGCCTGCCTGCTGCCAGGATGCGGGTAGGGTGCGCGAATAGCTGGCGATCTCGCTCGGATAACGCTTGGTAATTTCCGCCAGGAGCCGTTGCATGGTTGCCGATTGGCCAACCTCGATCGCCGCCGTGCTGTCCATGCGAATCCTGCCGGGCTGGATCGTGGCGCTACGGGTGCCGCCGAAGGGCTCCGTACGTGTGACGGGCAGAGCCAGCGACGTTTCCCTTGGGTCAGTCACATAGGTTCCGCGCCCTACCTCGCCGCTGACCAGACCGCGCTCGCGGATAAGGTTGTAGGCACGGCCGACCGTGCCGATCGTCACGCCGATATCGAAGGCGAGGTTGCGCTGCGGCGGCAGTTTAGTACCGGGCGCAAGAATGCCTTCGGCAATGTCGGTTTCAATTCGATCGGCAAGCTGCAGGTAAAGCGGGCCTTTGCCAGGTTCAAGTTCAGGGAGCCAATTTGTCATGGTGACAATTATAATATTGCGATTCCAATTGAGTCAATTCATATAACAATCGCACCCAAAAAAGTCAATGTGACCTCCCAAGGACAATGACAATGAGCACAATAGATACAATTAGAGCGTCGGATAGCGCTTCGACTGGCGTTCCTTCAACGGAAAATCGCGGATTGTTCCATTTGTCTTCCAGGCTGATTGAATGGTTGAACAATGCAATGGTCAAGCACCGGACACGCCAGCACCTTAGCGAATTGAGCGATGACATGCTTGACGATGTCGGGATTGCCCCATCGCAGGCTCGTCGCGAAATCAAGCGGCTGTTCTGGGATTGATGCCAGCAAAGGCCGGCCCCCTGCTTCACACCGATGAACGTTTATCGAGAATTCCATGGAGGCGAATATGGGTCGATATCTTGATCCCCCCAAGGCCCCTCATGCGGGGTTGGTACATACTGTTCACGGCGCCACATTTGGCCGTTTTGCCGGCTGGCTGGAGCGTGCGGCGTCTAGGCGCCGCACCAGGCTTGAGCTTGGTCGTCTCGGAGATGACGGTCTTAAAGACCTCGGCCTGACGCGCGACCACGTCGAAGCCGACCTTGGCAATTACTTCTAGAAGCTGGGGCGCATTTTCCGCACAATGCCAACGCATCATCTTTTGGTGCGGAGCTAAGCGCGTCCTCCGCAGGATGAATCGCCACCTGCCCAGCGGCGCACGTCGGCTGCAATGCGGTTGCCCGCAGGATTGCTCATCAGGGGGCCGAAGGCTTCGACCTTGGCTGGATTGCCTTCGGCGTGGACAACGAGCAGCGGACGTCCGCCTGGATTGCTCGCCGGCACGACCAGAATGCGTGGTCGTCCGGAAAATGAGTTCAGTTCCGGCGCAAGCCGATAGGGCTTGAAGCTTGAATCTCCGGATTTGAACCAGCAACTGTTGGCGGCAAGCGCGACGCGCTCCATAGTCGGAAGCGCAGCTTTGTCCGAACTGAACGCCAGCGAACCCGGGCCCGGCTTGCTGGCCGTCTGGCATCCGGTAAGTGCCGCAAGCGAAATCAATAGGGCTGCAGAGCACACTGCAGTGCCAGCAATTGGCATCTTCATTCTCATTCTCCACTCATGCACCGCGCGTCCCTCGGAAAACAAGGGACGCGGCGGCGCTGCAAAATCGGGGATTCACGCAGACTCGAGTTCACTCTCGAACACTTTGAGTCCGTCCGTCATTTCGTACCAGACCAGCGATAGCACCGGATCCTGAACAATCAGTTGCTGATAGGCATCAAAATTGGGGAATGGCTCGAGCAGGTCGTTGCGACCCGACAGCTTGCGGAAATTGTTGAAGACGAAACGGGTCGGGGTGAGCCAGGCATCGGCCAGCGTCATTTGCTCGCCGAGGGCGTAGGGGCCGTGACCAAGGCGTTTTTCGACCTCCGTCAGGCCAATCTCCATCTGCTTGTAAAGCTTGGAGATCCGCGCCTCATCCTTGGACTTGAAGTAAATCAGCTCGAACAGTTCCATGACCGGCGCAAGGACCTCAAGCTCGGCAGCGCGTGCCGTCATGCGCACGATGGCGCGATCCCGGGAATCGGCGGGCAGCAGCGACGGTTCAGGGAAATGTTCCTCCAGATATTCCGCGATCACCGAGGCCTCGATGATCGTGAGGCCGGAGCCCGTGATCAATACGGGGATCCGGTTGAAAGGCGATATGGCGCGAAATTCTTCCGGAATCGGGACACCCGGCGGCGGCGCAACGATCTTGATGGGGGCTTGTTTGTAATAGGCGATGCAGCGGACGATGGAGGAATAGGGAGATAGCGGCCGCGAGTACAGTTTCATTCCGGGGGTCCTCCATTTGAGCGCCGTTCCAACGCACTCCCCGTTGAAACGGCATTTTTCAAACGTATAGGATTTTGCTCAGGCGGCAACCCCAAGAACGCCAGCAAACAATGCACGCCCGTCGGTGCCGCCATGCGCAGCCTCGATCAAGTTCTCCGGATGCGGCATGAGCCCGAGAACGTTGCCGCTCTCGTTGATGATGCCTGCAATATCATTGATCGAGCCGTTCGGATTCGCGCCTTCCGCATAGCGGAACACGACCTGACCATTGCCTTCGATGCGCGCCAGGGTCTCTTCATCGGCAAAGTAGTTGCCGTCATGATGGGCGACCGGGGTGCGTATGATCTGGCCGTGCGAATAACCGCGGGTAAAGGCCGTGTTGGCGTTCGTCACCTCGAGCTTGACCTCGCGGCAGACAAACTTCAGCGAGGCGTTGCGCATCAACGCGCCGGGCAACAGGCCCGCTTCGACCAGGATCTGGAAGCCGTTGCACACGCCCATCACCATCACACCCTTGGCGGCCTTTTCACGGATCGCCTGCATGACAGGCATGCGGGCAGCAATCGCGCCGCAGCGCAGATAGTCGCCGTAGGAAAAGCCACCGGGGATGACGATCAGGTCGACATCGGGAATGTCCGTGTCTGTTTGCCAGACCGTTTGCGGCGCGACGCCGGAAATGTTGGTCAGCGCCGCGATCATGTCGCGGTCACGGTTAAGGCCGGGAAGGAGAACGACTGCTGATTTCATGGGTGTGGTTCAAACCTTGCTTGTGCTTCTGCGAGTTCCCGAAGATCGAGGCGATCTACAATTTGGCCGACAGTACCATGCAGGTTATTGACGTCACCCTGCAGCAAATGAAGATGATTGCGGATGCTGACATTATCCTGTCGCAGCTCGCGAACGTTACCCTTCAAATTGGATACATCGCCCTGAATATTCCTGAGAACCTCGTAAATCAAATCCTGCGTCACTTCGACCATGGCGAATCCTTGAAACGTCATCAATCAATGGCGAAACTATAATCTTCGATCACGGTATTTGCGAGGAGCTTTTCGCACATCGCCTTGAGGCTTTCCTCCGCCTTGGCGCGATCCTTCGTGTCGAGTTCGACATCGAAGACCTTGCCCTGGCGCACGGATCCGACGCCATCGAAACCAAGGCTGCCCAGCGCACCGACAATTGCCTTGCCCTGCGGATCAAGAACGCCATTCTTCAAGGTTACAGTGACACGTGCCTTCATCGACTTGTCTTCTCCAGTGCTATTTGACCAATACCGGTCCGGTCGGGCGGTTGAGTTCGTTTTCATTCATGATGCCGAGACGGCGCGCAACCTCCTGATAGGCCTCGATGAGGCCGCCCATGTCGCGGCGGAAACGGTCCTTGTCCAGCTTTTCGGCAGTCTGGCTGTCCCAGAGCCTTGCGGAGTCCGGCGAGAACTCATCGGCGAGCACGATGCGCATCAGGTCGCCTTCATAAAGACGGCCGCATTCGATCTTGAAGTCGACGAGCTGGATGCCGACGCCCAGAAACAGGCCACTGAGGAAATCGTTGACGCGGATGGCGAGCGCCATGATGTCGTCGATCTCCTGCGGAGCCGCCCAGCCGAAGGCGGTAATGTGTTCTTCCGACACCATCGGATCGTCGAGCTCGTCATTCTTGTAGTAGAACTCGATGATCGAGCGCGGCAGGACGGTGCCTTCCTCGATGCCCAGACGCTTGGCAAGCGAGCCGGCGGCAATGTTGCGCACGACCACCTGCAGCGGAATGATTTCCACTTCCTTGATCAGCTGCTCGCGCATGTTCAGCCGGCGGATGAAATGCGTCGGAATGCCCATGCGGTTCAACTGGCTGAAGATATATTCGGAAATGCGGTTGTTCAGAACGCCCTTGCCGTCGATGACCTCGGTCTTCTTGGGGTGAAGCACGGTCGTATCGTCTTTGAAGTGCTGGACGAGAGTGCCTGGTTCTGGTCCTTCGTAAAGGATCTTTGCTTTGCCTTCGTAGACACGGCGGCGACGGTTCATTGCGGATTCTCTGGTATTGGAGTTATCGGTCGGCCCCGGTTCTTAGGCGTGCCGTCATGTTGGCGCGCTAACTATCTTAAAAGCAAGCATTCTACAATCATCCTTTGTGGAGCACCCACGTTTTATGGGATATAGGCAGACTATGGTGCTTATACGACAATGTGACGTGGGCCCGTCGTTCCTGTATAATTTGAGACTTTCGATTTTCTGGAGAACGGCTATATGAAACTGGAGAACTATGAACATCGTGGGTCTGCCTGAAAAACGCCCAATGCCAGGATGTATATAGCAGTCGAATGACCCAATGATTTTGCGGGAGCAAGTGAGGATGACAATGGAAGATCGCAAGAACGCCTTTGAAAACAAGTATGCGCATGACGCAGAAGTGCGTTTCAGGGCGGAAGCCCGGCGGAACAAGCTTCTCGGCATCTGGGCGGCGGAAAAGCTCGGCAAGACTGGCGAAGAGGCCGATGCCTATGTGAAGGATGTCATCAAGGCGGACTTCCAGGAAGCCGGCGACGACGACGTCTTTCGCAAGATCCGTGCGGATTTCGATGCGGCCGGTGTCGACACGTCCGATCATCGCATCCGCCGCACGATGGAGGAACTGATGATCGAGGCAATCCGCCAGGTCGAAGGTTCCTGATCCTTTTTCACCTTGTACGACCATGCGAAAGCCGCCTTCCTTAGGCGGCTTTTTTCTTTTAAAAACATAGGCATAAAGTCGAATATTCACCGCCGTTAAAGGGTGCTACGTTCGATTCTGAGGGGCTGATCCCGCGTTATTTTTCAAGGAGTTAAAACCATGTCTGGCAGTATTTTTAAGGTTACTTAACTTGAGCGGGGACGGTCCGGACTACATGTTCCGCGTCAACGCCGTCGGATTGACGGCGAGCGACTTCAAACTTTAGTTATCAGTCCAACGATCGCGATGGTTGCTTGCCCGCCTGAGTTGGACGGGTCGTGACAGATAGCGCTTGACGTCTGCGGTTGCGGTTCGCAAAGTATCGCGATCCGCAACAGCAGCGATTCCAAGAAGCGCGAGAAGCGGTTTTCCCGGAATCGCCCAAACATGAAAAGATAGGGCAGTTCGTGCTCTCTGACGCGCAAATGCCCCTGGATAAGCCATGTCACTTGCATCACGCCTGAGGGCTGGAGAAATCATCTATTCGGGCTGGTCCAGCCTGACCGATCCACTGGTCATGGAAGCGCTCGCCCGTACACCGCTTGATGCCGTTCTCCTCGACATGCAGCACGGCGCGCATGATACGGCGAGCATCGTCTCGCTCGTCGGCATCCTCCGCTCTGCCCAGAAGCATGCCATGGTGCGCGTTCCTGTCGGACGTTTCGACATGGCGAGCCGCGCGCTCGATTTTGGCGCGGACGGGGTTGTCGCGCCCATGATCAACAGCGCGGACGATGCACGGCTCTTTGCCAGGGCGATGAAATATCCGCCGATCGGCGAGCGTTCGTGGGGACAATTGCGTGGCCGTCCCGGCAGCTATGGCTCGGGCGGGTCGGGCGGCTACCTGCGCGAGGTCAATGAGGCGACGCTTGCATTCGCCATGATCGAAACACGCACCGCGTACGACGCACTCGACGATATATTGGCCGTGGACGGCATTGATGGCGTTTTCGTCGGCCCATCGGACTTTTCCATTGCATGGAGCAATGGGCAGGAGGTTGATGCAGGTTCCGAGGCCATCATTGAACCCCTGTCCATGATTGCAGCCAAAGCGAAGGCAGCAGGCAAGCTGTGTGGCATCTATGGCGCAACCCCGTCGCTGGCCAAACGATTCGCCGGGCTCGGCTACAGCTATATCCCGCTGGCCGTGGACACCGCGTACCTCACCCTCGGCGTGCAATCACTGCTTGATGCAATCAAAAGCTAGGCCAGGACCGTGAACGGTCGTTAAAGCTCAGTCGCCGCTGGTCCGGCGTGCGGTTTGTCGCCGGCGTCCTCGGCGACGATTTGATATCCCTGAGCGATAAGTTGCAGTTTCATTTCCTCGAAATGGCGTTTGAAACCATTCTCGACCTGAACCTGCGGATAGCGCCATCCCTTTTCATAGGCCTGGATAAGCAGGTCGGCATAGGCGCGGGCGCTCCACATCCGGACTACCTCCTCGGGGATTGCCGGTTTGGGGTGGTTTGCTTCCTGTGGCCAAGCCGAGACCGGCGCCAGAATCAAGAGCATTGCTGCCAGAATTTGCGTTCTCATGGGACCCTCTCTTCGGCCGGTTGGGGCGGCAATAATCGGAGCCCCCTTGTTGGCGATGATACGGACAGGAGATCCTCGGCGGCATCGTGCAGATGTAGTGTTTTTAAGCCGGACATGGTGTATTTTGGCTTTTTGTGATCAGCGGGCGATTGGGGGATTGTAGCGCAGTGTCCAGCCACGACATCCAAACCGCTCCAAATGCGGAACTGTCGACGCGCGAGCTGGTGGTCGCGAAAAAGTTTGCCGAGGGAATGACCTACCGCGAAATCGGTACAGCGCTCTTTATCTCGCCTTCAACTGTCCGAACGCATCTGTCAGTCATCTATCAGAAGCTCGGTATTCACAACAAGCTGGCGCTTGCCAATCATCTTATGGGGCAACTGAAGCAAAACGCCACTCCAGCCGCTTCGGTTGTCCGGCTGAACAATAGCTCCGGGCCGCCAATCATAGCGGTGCTGCCATTTGAAAACCTGGGCAGTGGCGCGCGCTGGGCGCTTCTCGCGGATGGCCTCGCAACCGACATCATCGCCAATCTTGCGCGCTACCCCGACCTTGCCGTGATTTCCCGCATGACGATGTTGGCATTCAAGGGGCGGCGCGATGATCCGCGCGTGATCGGCCGTGAGCTGAATGCCGACTATCATCTTGAAGGGAGTCTGCAGGCCACTGAAAGTCAGGTGCGCATTGCTGTGCAACTTGTTGACAGCCATAGCGGTTCGTACCTGTGGTCGGCCCGCTACGACCGGCCCGCGGACGATCTTTTCGCCATACAGGATTCCGTCACTGAAAATATTGTCAATGTACTAGCCGGCTGCAGCGGCAAGCTCGCCCATCTTCGGCGAAACGTTGCCCGTCTCAAGCCGCCGGCGAGCCTCGGCGCCTATGAATGCCATCTCCTTGGCGTCGAGCAGCTCAACATTTGTTCCCGCGCTTCAAATGCGGAAGCGATCCGGCTTCTGTCACACGCCGTCATGATCGACCCCTGCCTTGCCCGGGCGTGGATGGAGCTGGGGTTCGCCTATGCGGTGCAGGGGAGCAACGGCTACGGGGATGATCCGGTATTATCGCTAACCAATTTCATCCACTGCGCCAACAAGGCCCTGTCGCTCGATCCTGGTGACAGTATCGCGCGCCAGGCGGTCGGGGACCTCCGTGCCTGCGATGGCGATTTTGCCGGTGCCGTCGAAGAAAATACAATGGCGCTTGCGGCCGCGCCGAATGACGGTGACATCCTGGCGCTCGTTGCCGGCAGCCGGGCGCTTGCAGCGGGCAATCCGGAAGAAGGCTATGACCTGATCAATCGCGCAATTACTATCAATGCACTGGCCCCGGCCTGGTATTTCAGCATGCTCGGCCGTGTAACCTTTGTGCTGGGACGCTACCGGGAAAGCGTGGCCGCATTCCGGCGGGCTCCCGATATGCCGTCTGGCTTCATGTTCCGGGCAATGGCACATGCCATGCTGGGGGAACAAGCTGAACTCGAGATATGCGTTAGCCGTCTGGTGCATGCATCTGCGGACCTTACGCCTGAAGACTTCATCACCGGCTATCCGGTGACCAATCCGCCCGCTTTGGTGGCGATCAGGCAGGGCGCGAAACGGGCCGGATTGGCCTGAGGTCGACCTGTCTCTAAAGCCGTGACAGGAACTGCGCGAAAACCATCGAGCCTTCCGGCCAGGGACCGTGTCCGCTTTCGGCGTTAAGGTGGCCGGATTCTCCGGCATCGATGATCATCGACCCCCAGGCGGCTGCAAGATCGTCCGCAACCTCATAGCTGCAATAGTGATCGTTGCGGCTGGCGACGACGATGGAAGGGAAGGTAAAAGGATCGCGCGGGTAGGGCCCGAAGGTCATGAGATGCTTCGGCCGGATTTTCGGGTTGGAAACGTCCGGCGGGGTGACCAGGAATGCACCTTTGACCTTGTCGCCAATCTCGGGAATGGCGTGAATGAAGGTAGGCACGCCGAGCGAATGGGCGACGACGACGACAGGCCGTGTTGCATCATTGATCGATTTGACAACTTCAGCGACCCAGTCCTCGCGCACGGGCTTCGTCCATTCCGCCTGCTCGACCCGGCGGGCCGTGGAGAGCTTTGACTCCCAGCGCGTCTGCCAGTGCTCGGGGCCGGAATTGGTGTAACCGGGAACAATGAGGATGTCTGCGTCTTTAACTTTCATGGGTCCGTATTTAGGAAGAATGAAAAAAGTTCGCAATACGCGCAATGGTCCCATGCGACGGTACGCCCCTCGAAACAGACTGTATGGCGCAGCTTACCTCGCGCCTTTGCGCGCACTCGATGGTAGAATCCGGTTGATTCTATCACGGAGACAAGCATGACGATCCTGGTCACAGGCAGTTCCGGTCATCTGGGTGAAGCGCTCGTCCGCTGCCTGCGGGAGAGAGGGCGCCCGGTTGCCGGACTCGATATCGTGGAGGGTCCGTTTACCACACATGTCGGCTCGGTTCTGGATCGAGCCCATGTCCGCAATTGCATGGAAGGCGTGACGACGGTCTTTCACGCAGCAACATTGCACAAGCCGCATGTTGCGACGCATGCGCGCCAGGAGTTCATCGACACCAATATTACCGGCACGCTCAATCTCCTTGAAACAGCGGCGGCGGCGCAGGTCCGCGCCTTCATCTATACCAGCACGACGAGCGTCTTCGGCGATGCCCTTGTGCCGCCGGATGATGCGCCGGCAGCGTGGATAACTGAGGATGTCACGCCGATCCCGAAAAATATCTATGGCGTTACCAAGGCTGCGGCCGAAGATCTCTGCCAGTTGTTCTACAGGAACCAGGGACTGGCGACGATGGTCCTGCGGACGTCGCGGTTTTTTCCCGAGGAGGATGACAACGCCAAAGCCCGCAGCGAAAGGTCCGACCAAAATATCAAGCTGGTCGAATTCCTCTACCGGCGGGCGGATATCGAGGACATCGTCAGCGCACATCTTCTGGCAGCGGAGAAAGCTCCCGAACTCGGCTTCCGCCGCTATATCATCAGCGCTACGACACCGTTTACGCGTGACGATCTGCGCGATTTGCGCGATGACGCCCCGCGCGTGGTGGGGCGCCGCGTTCCTGAATACGCGGCCGAGTTTGCGCGGCGCGGCTGGACCATGCTGCCCGGCATCGACCGCGTCTATGTCAATGAGCGCGCCCGCTTTGAACTGGGATGGGAGCCGAGATATGATTTCCCGTACCTGATCAAGCGCCTGAAAGCGGGCGAGGATATACGCAGTCCGCTGGCCCGGCTGATCGGATCAAAAGGCTATCATGCGGAGAGCTTTTCCGAAGGGCCGTACCCCGTAGAATAGGTGCGGTTCATGCACATATACTTGCCGGTGGCGGCGATCGATGCAGCCAACCCCGTCCCTCATGGTGAGCCCGTCACAATATGTAAGTCGAAGCTAACGTTTGGCGGGCACTATCCTGACGACATTGCCCCAGGGATCGACGATCTCCCGTTCGCTCTTGGCGTCGGCAGAACTGAACTCGGCCCAGGCGAGACCGGACCGGTCATTGTCGCGGCGGCCCGCGCCACGGCTCTGCCAGGAGTTGGCCGCGACGTGATGGTGATAGCCCCCGGTCGACATGAACACGGCGCTGCCGCCAAATCCTGCAACCGTCTGCAGGCCGAGCTCATTTTGCCACCAGCTTTCGGCTTCCTTGGCATCGCCGACGCGCAGGTGCAGGTGTCCGACCATCGTGCCGTCCGGTGCGGCGGCCCAGGGGACATCGCCGCCCGGTTCGCCCAAAAGGTTGCCGACGTCCAGTGCCTCGGTTCCCATCTGTATCGACGCGCCGTTCCACTTCCATTCCTGTTGCGGCCGGTCAGCGTAGATTTCGATGCCATTGCCCTCCGGGTCGGTCAGATAGATCGCTTCGCTGACGAGATGATCGGAAGCGCCGGTGATTGGAGTCTGCCGATCGATCGCGCGTCGCGCCCAGCGGGCAAGATCGGCGCGGGCCGGCAAAAGGAAAGCGGTATGGTAAAGACCGGCGCTGTGCGGATCATCGGCACGAACTGCCGAAGCCTGCTCGATCTCGAGCAGCGGCGTCTCGCCCGCGCCAAGAATGACCGACTGACCCTTGCGCGCAACTTCGCGCAAGCCAACGACATCCTGATAATACTTTGACAGCGTGTCGGCGTCCTTCGCCTTTATGCCTACCTTTGACACAAAGGTTGGAGCGGTGCCTGCAAAGGAAATCTTGTCCATTTTCGTCTCCGCGCGGGTATGTCCCGCCGTTACGGCCAGCGTGACAGCACCACCAACTACAACCCGCCGCGTGAGCTTCATGCATGTACCTTCGTAACATAATTGTTTCGTTGTACATAAGCTCGGCTTATTCCGTTTCGGAGACAAGCCCGGTGCGAGCGAACAGCTTGTTCAACAATGTTGAACGAGGCGTCGTGCATTGTTTACCAATGCAAGCCATTGCAAGGTTTGAATGAGAGCCACTAACCGGCCGCCAATCCGCTGCGTACCGTGTGGTACGGCGAGGCGCCCGAACATGTTTCGACATGGCAATTCACGGCCGGAAAGCTAATTTAACGATCGTTCAATTAACCTTGTGGCCTTCTGGCCTTTTACTGGCGGTTTGCGCCCATTTTGCCTGGCGTAGCCGCCACTCCGGCGGCTACTTCGACTAATACTGATCGAATTTGGCAGAGGATTCGTCGATTCTTGAGGAGAGATCGGCGAATTTCGACTGATTTTTTCAACCAGCAGCTTTGTTTCAGTTGTTGCCAGTTGCGCCAAACACGCGCTCGAAGATCGTATCGACGTGCTTGGTGTGGTAGCCGAGATCGAACTTTTCGCGAATGGTCTCCTCGGAAAGTGCAGCCCGGACATCGGCATCGCCGAGCAGTTCTTCCTGGAAATCCTTTCCTTGTTCCCAGACCTTCATGGCGTTGCGCTGAACCAGACGATACGAATCCTCGCGTGAAACGCCCGCCTGCGTCAACGCCAGTAGGACGCGTTGCGAGTGGATCAGGCCGCGGAACTTGTTCATGTTTTTCAGCATGTTGTCCGGGTATACCAGCAATTTCTCGATGACGCTGACCATGCGGGCAAGGGCGAAATCGAGGGTGATTGTCGCGTCCGGACCGATCATGCGCTCTACCGAGGAATGAGAAATATCGCGTTCATGCCACAGCGCGACATTTTCCATGGCGGGCAGGGCGAAGGCGCGAACCATGCGGGCGAGTCCGGTCATGTTCTCGGTCAGGACCGGATTGCGCTTGTGCGGCATGGCCGACGAGCCTTTCTGGCCCGGCGAGAAATACTCCTCGGCCTCCAGAACCTCGGTCCGCTGCAGGTGGCGGATCTCGACGGACAGCCGTTCGATCGACGAGGCGATAACACCGAGGGTTGCAAAGTACATGGCATGGCGATCCCGTGGGATCACCTGCGTCGAAACAGGTTCTGCCTGCATTCCCAATGCCTTGGCGACATGTTCTTCGACGCGTGGATCGATATTCGCAAAGGTGCCTACAGCGCCGGAGATGGCGCAGGTTGCAATTTCCGCGCGTGCTGAAACGAGCCTGGTGCGGCAGCGATCAAACTCTGCATAGGCCTGCGCCAGCTTGACGCCGAACGTCGTCGGTTCGGCGTGAATGCCGTGGCTCCGGCCGATGGTGACGGTGTCCTTATGCTCGTAGGCGCGCTTCTTCAACGCGGCCAGAAGCTTGTCCAGGTCCGCGAGCAGAATGTCGCTGGCGCGCATCAGTTGCACATTGAAGCAGGTGTCGAGCACGTCGGAGGATGTCATGCCCTGATGAACAAAACGGGCGTCCGGTCCGACGATTTCCGCCAAATGTGTCAGGAAAGCAATGACATCGTGCTTGGTTTCCCGTTCGATTTCATCGATGCGATCGATATCGAACGTGGCTGCGCCGCCCTTTTCCCAGATGGTTTTCGCCGCTTCCTTGGGGATGACTCCGAGTTCGGCCAGTGCGTCGCAAGCATGCGCCTCGATTTCGAACCAGATGCGGAACTTTGTTTCCGGGGACCAGATTGCGACCATTTCAGGCCGCGAATAGCGCGGGATCATATGTTTTCCTGTCGGCGATATATTGTGGGCTTATTGGGGGGTCTAGCAGACCGGAGCCGATCACTCAACGCTGCTTTTGACCGGCTTTGCAGAGTTGCGCCGCTATCGACGTTTCGTCACCGCCAGCCAACGATGGTTGGGGCCTTCGAAGCCCATCGCGCGGACTGCAATCATCACTGCGATCACCGGCTTGCCGCCCTCTGGGTAATAGGTCTGGACGGCGCCGATACTATACCCCTGCGGACAGCCACGACTTGCCGGAACTGTGGTGTCCGCATGCAGCAATTCGGGTTTCGCAGCTGGTGTTTCTTCCAGAAGCGTCAGGCGGAAGCCCTTGATTTCGCCAACGTTTTGGCAAGTCTCACTCGCGGGGACATCGACCTCTTCAAGTTGAATCGTCAGCGCCGGGTCGATCGCCGGAAAGACCGGGCGGGGATTGATCCGCACTTTGAAGGGGTCGGCCGACAGTTCGGTCACGGGGTTGACGGCGACGGTCTGTCCGGCGTTTGCGCGCAGTTCCTGATCGGTTAGAGAGGTGACACCCTGCGCATCCAGCCCTGCCTTGCCGCGAGCACTTTCCAGTGGGGCCGCTTCATCGTCCAGCCTAACCCGAACCGGGGTTTTTGGCAGGAAGGTGTCATTTGCCGTATCGATGTAGAACCGGTTGGCATAGGGGAAGCCGGAGCCATCCTGCACGCCATATTCCTCGAATGCGAAAACCCCTCCATCCTTGGAAAAACCAAGGATATCAAGCTTCGCGGCGTCGCCAGCCTGTGCGACCAGGGGCCAAGCGCCCATGAACAGGGCAACGATCATGGCTTGGCGGAGGCGGCGATACATCGTGCCTATCCTTTACATGCGTTGCGGATGAGGTCGATATTGGCGCGATAGGCGGTTTCCGTTCCGCCCTTGTAGACTGCCGAACCAGCGACGAGCGCGTTGGCCCCGGCGGCCGTGGCCAGAGGCGCCGTTTCGGCGGTGATACCGCCGTCGACTTCGAGGTCGATTGGCCGATCACCGATCATCTGTTTGATTCTACTTATCTTTTCCGGCATCCCGCTGATGAATTTTTGCCCGCCGAACCCGGGATTAACGGTCATGACAAGGATGAGATCGACGTCGTTGAGCACATACTCGATGGCCGATTCCGGTGTCGCGGGGTTGAGCGCGACGCCGGCCTTCTTGCCCAGGGCGCGGATGGCCTGCAAAGAGCGGTGCAGATGCGGTCCGGCCTCGGCATGGATGGTGATGATATCCGAGCCTGCCTTGGCAAAGGCTTCCAGATAGGGGTCGCAAGGCGAAATCATGAGGTGGGTGTCGAAGATCGCGTCCGTCAGAGGGCGGATCGATTTCACGACGTCGGGACCAAACGTGATGTTGGGAACGAAGTGCCCGTCCATGACGTCGATGTGGATCCAGTCGGCACCAGCCTGCAAGACGGTGGTCACTTCCGAACCGAGCCTGGAAAAGTCCGAAGCGAGTATGGACGGGGCGATGACGAGCGGACGGCTCATGGATAGGTCTCCGGTATGAATTTTGAGCGCCGGTTACCACGGGTAATGCGCTGGCACAATCGAAACCGCGTCAGAGACGGGACCGCCAAACGGGATGCGGGTCATTTTCGGCCGGTGTTGCAGCATACACGCCGCGCGCCACGGCACGTGACATGGTCGAAGCGGCGATGGCGCACAGATCAATGAATTCAGCAACTTCCGGCGTCCGGCCGCTAGCCCCTGTCGCCAGCGCAAACACAAGATCGCCATCGAAAGGCGTGTGAGACGGCCAGATGGCCCGCGCAAAACCGTCATGGGCGGCAATGGCAAGGCGCTTTGCCTGGCCCTTGTTCAGGATCAGATCAGTGGCAATGACGCCGATTGTGGTGTTCGCTTCCAGAGCCGTGTCGTCGAATTTGGTCCGTACCGCGACCGCATCGGCAGGCAATGGATGCGGCAGGCCAAGTCCACCGTATTCGTCGCCGATCTCAAACGGGGATGCCCAGAAGTGCCTGCTTTTGCCGACTGTTACCGAGCCCAACGCGTTGACGGCGACAAGAGCGCCAATAGTCGTGCCGCTTGCGAGCAATGACGAGGCCGACCCCAGGCCACCCTTTAGCCCGGCGACCGTGGCTCCGGTACCGGCGCCGACTGACCCAATTTCGAAGTCGCGCGAGGCGGCGTGCACGGCCGCGTGACCAAGCTCACGATAGGGAGGATATCTGCCCCATTCCTTATGACCGCCATTGAGCATATCGAAAAGGATGGCGGCTGGAACGATCGGGATGCGCTGCGTGCCCACCTCAAAGCCGATGCCCATTTCCCGCAGCGCCGCCTGGACTCCGGAAGCGGCGTCGAGCCCGAATGCCGATCCGCCCGACAGTACCAGGGCGTTGATCGCCTCGACAGTGTTATGCGGCTGCAGAAGATCGGTCTCGCGCGTTCCTGGAGCACCGCCAAGCACTTGTACCGCCGCAGTTGCAGGGCTGTCGCAGAGAATGACTGTCGTTCCGGATTTGACCTTGCTGTCCGAAGAATTGCCCACGCTCAGTCCTGCGACGTCTGTAATGAGATTGCGCGAACCCGCCCGGATTGCCATCAATTGGTCTCCAGCACGAACTGTGTGCCATCGTATTTCTGCAATCGATAGGTGTCGGCGATCCGTTCGCCAGCATTGTCGAATTGCATGGATCCGAGGGCGGTCTCGAAAACATTCTTGCGTAGCAGTTCCGTCAACGATCCGGCCTGTGACTGCGCCATCGTCAGCGCCTGTATTGCCACTTCCACGGCCGCAAAGGCGGGCAAAGTATAGCCTTCAGGGACTTTTCCAGCGAGTTCGATGGCATTCCTGGCATTGCGGGCACTTTCCAGCAATTGCGGTTCGCGTGGCGCGATCATGAGCGTTCCGATGGCAAGGCCATTGCCCATCGCATTGAGTGCCTCGCCACTCGCTATGACGAGGGGATAATCAAGCGCCACCGCGCTTCGGCCAATGGCTGCAACATCGTCGCGTTCACCGCCGACAAAGACTTGGGTAGCGCCGGCGCGCTTCAGTCGCCCGACAAGCGCGTTCTGGTTGTCCAGGCCGGGTCTGTAGGTATCGGCGAAAACCGGCTTCAGACCTTTTTCCTCAAGACGGGCGCGGACACCCGATGCCAGTTCACGGCCAAAGATCGTGCCGTCATCGATGATGGCGAAGGGCAAGGAACGCCAGCGGTCGGCAAGGATATCGCCTGTTTCCACGGCCTCGTTGCGGTCGGAGGGCGCAATCCTGAATACCGGGTAAGGCTGTTCGGAGCGCAATTCCGTCAGGGTCTGCGACCGGATGGCCGGCGTGATGACGGGAATTCCCTTTTGGCTGAGAATGGGAAGGGCGGCCTCGAGAGATTCCGCGCAAAGAAAGCCCACGACGATCACAGCATTGGCCTGGACCATTTGGGTTGCCGCTGCGGCGCCGCCGGCGGCATTGCACTGGTCGTCGGCTGCCGCGATCGATACGGGCTGGCCGTTCCTGTTTGTCGCAACTGCGATGGTTGCGCCGTCGAGCACTTGCGTACCAAGGCGCGCAAAGGAGCCGGAAAGCGGCGCAATAACACCAATCTTGTCTTCCGCATATGCGACACTGCAGAACAACAGGCAGAGGCCAAACGTTGCGGTGCGTATCATGGAACTCATTGCGAAAATGCCGTTTCCTCTTGAATGGTAAGCGCTTACTCGTTTTCGGTAACTGTTTCCTTCACTCTGCGCAATGCGGACCTATATAAAAGGAAACATATCGGAAAAAATATTCGGGCCCTATGGTTGCGGCGTGCGTTGAGATAGTGATGCTTTATGTAACGGAAACAAAATTGTGCTTATTGCCAACGATCAGAAAATAGAGCCGCTCGCATTTCGCAATGCCATGAGTCATTTTGCCGAGGCGGTGCATGTTGTGACCACCGACGGCCCGGCCGGTCGCCGCGGCGTGACGATCTCGGCAGTCTGTTCGGTTTCCGACAATCCGGCGACCATTCTTGTCTGCCTCAATCGCAGCCACGAATTCAATCACCTCTTCATCGAAAATCAGGTCTTTGCGTTGAATACTCTTTCGACTGGCCAACTGGCCCTTTCGGAAGCGTTTTCCGGCAAAGGTGATTTGTCGCAGCAGGACCGGTTTGCGTTGGGACGCTGGCAAACGTTGCAGACAGGTGCTCCTGTACTGACAGATGCGCTTGCAAGTTTCGATTGCCGCATCATTGCGACGCACGAAGTTGCAACGCATTATGTCATCTATGGCAAGGTGACGGCCCTCAGCATGGGCCAGCCAGGCCAGTCGTTGATCTATCTCAACCGCAGTTATCACAGCGCGGGCGATTAGACCTAGGAGCCATCATGGCTGGAAAGAATGATCCTTCCCTGCCGCAATCGATCGAGGATACGCTGGCGCTGCTTGAAAGCGGCGGATACATGGCCGATCGCGCGCTGGCGACGGTGCTGTTCCTGAGCCTGCGTATGAAGCGCCCTCTCTTCCTCGAAGGCGAGGCTGGCGTGGGCAAAACCGAAATAGCCAAGGTACTTGCCACGACGCTGGACCGGCCGCTGATCCGCTTGCAATGCTATGAAGGGCTTGACGTCTCGTCGGCAGTCTATGAGTGGAATTACGCTGCACAGATGATCGAGATCCGACTGGATGAAGCCAGCGGCAAAGTCGACAAGAAGGCGGTCGAACGCAATGTCTTTTCAGAAAAGTTCCTGATCCGCAGACCAGTGCTCCAGGCTCTTTCCGGCGAGCCGGGAAAAGCACCGGTGTTCCTGATCGATGAGCTTGATCGTACCGACGAAGCCTTCGAGGCATTCCTGCTTGAAGTGTTGTCGGATTACCAGGTTACTGTCCCCGAACTCGGTACCATTCGTGCTGCCGAGCCGCCGCTTGTCGTGATCACGACCAACCGGACGCGCGAAATTCACGACGCACTCAAGCGCCGGTGCCTCTATCACTGGGTCGATTATCCCTCTGCCGAGCGCGAGCTCGAGATCGTTCGCCGCAAGGTACCTGCAGCCAATGAGCGGCTTTCCGACGAGATCGTCCGGTATGTGCAAAAATTGCGTGACGTCGACCTGTTCAAGCTACCAGGGGTTGCCGAAACCATCGACTGGGCAGCGGCCCTGACGGAGATGGATAAGCTGGCACTCGATCCGGAAACAATCTCCGATACAATCGGCGTCCTTCTCAAATACCAGGATGATATCGCCAGAATCGCTGGTGGCGAGGGGCGGCGCATACTTGACGAAATCAAGGCGGAGTTGAGTGCCGCGTGACATGGAAACATTCACTTCATCGCCAGAAATAGTGCGCAGTGAAAGTCGGCTCGCCGACAATATCGTCTTTTTTGCCCGGACACTGCGCAAAGCAGGATTGCGGGTTGGTCCTGCCTCGGTTCGGGATGCGATAGAGGCCGTGTTGGCGGGCGGGATTGGTTCCCGTGATGATTTTTACTGGACATTGCATAGCGTGCTCGTCACGAGGCACGAGGATCATGCCACTTTCGACGAGGCGTTCCGGCTCTATTGGCGTTCCCGCGAACTGATAGAGAAAATGCTTGCCATGTTCTCGCCTGTCGCGACGGCCAGCCAGCGGCCACAATCGAGAGCTGCCGAAACGCGCGTGGCAGAAGCGCTGTTCAAGGGTAGCTCGCGCAATGAGCCGGGGGAGCGACCACCGGACATAGACGTCGATGCGCGCTTTACCTTCTCCGACAGGGAAGTCCTCCGTACCAAGGACTTTGCCCAGATGTCAGCGGACGAACTGAGCCAGGCACGCCGAGCGATGGATGAACTCGCGCTGCCCGCCGACAGGGTCGAAACCAGGCGCTTTCGCAGCAATCCCAAGGGCGCCCGTATCGATCCGCGTGCGATGATGCGTGCCAGCCTGCGAACAGGGGGCGACCTCATCTTGCCGAAATTCCGCTCGCGCCGAGTAGAGCATCCGCCATTGGTTGTGCTTGCGGATATTTCCGGCTCCATGAGCCAATATACCCGGATCTTCCTGCATTTCATGCACGTCATGATGGCCAAGCGGCGGCGCGTTCACTGTTTCGTCTTCGGCACGCGACTCAGCAATATCACGCGACCGCTGCGGCATCGCGATCCCGACGATGCGATCTCCCGTTGCGTCGGGCTCGTCAAGGACTGGTCGGGCGGCACGCGCATTGGCGAAACGCTGCGAGAATTCAACCGCCAATGGTCGCGGCGGGTACTCGGGCAGGGCGCGGTAGTCCTGCTGATTACCGACGGGTTGGAACGCGACGACACGAGCAGTCTTGAAGCCGAGATGGAACGCCTGTCGAAATCCTGTCGTCGATTGATCTGGCTCAATCCCCTGTTGCGATTTGAAGGCTTCGAGCCCCGCGCACGCGGCGTCAGGGCCATGCTGCCTTATGTCGACGATTTTCGAGCTGTGCACAATCTCGATGCGCTGGCGGATCTATGTCAGGCCCTGAGCAGACCCGGTGAGGAGAACGACACATCAAAACGCCGGTCGAGACCTTTTCACGAAGGTGAATTGCACCCATATTAGGGCCGGAGGTCCCCACCATGATATCCCACAATGCACCCGAACAAATTCTCGATCCTTTACTGGTCGCCGAAGGTTGGATGGCCGAGGGCCGCGATGTGGCCATCGCTACGGTTGTCGAAACCTGGGGGTCGGCACCGCGGCCCGCCGGTAGCCATCTGGTTATCGATGAACAGGGTAATTTCGAGGGATCTGTTTCGGGCGGGTGCGTTGAAGGATCCGTGATTGCCGAGGCCATGGAGGTGATCAAGCAGGGTCAACCGCGTATGCTGGAATTCGGCGTCGCAGATGAAACGGCATGGCAGGTTGGCCTCTCCTGTGGCGGCCGCATCAAAGTGTATGTGGAACGGTTGGGCTGAGCGTGGATCCCTATTGCCTCAAGAAACTCAATCAGGAACGATTGGCCAGACATGCCGCCATTTTACTGACCGATCTCGGCGACGGGCGCGACAGGGTAGTCAGGGAAGGCGACCCGGTCGCCGGGCCACTCCGGGACGCGATCAACCAGGCGTTCCTGTCGGGCACATCGAAGGTTGTCGAGATCGAGGGCCGGAGCTTTTTTCTCAATGTGCACCTGCCGCCGCCGCGTCTGGTCGTGATCGGTGCAGTGCATATCAGCCAGGCGCTGGCTCCCATGGCAAAGCTCGCCGGCTACGACATGGAAATCATCGATCCGCGGACTGCCTTTGCGACTCCGGAACGGTTTCCGGATGTCCGGCTCTTCGCAGAGTGGCCTCAGGATAGTCTGCAGGCGCGTCCTTTCGATCGTTATACGGCCGTTGCGGCCGTAACGCATGATCCGAAAATTGATGATCTGCCGTTGGAGCGGGCATTGAGGGCGGGATGCTTTTACGTCGGGGCGCTGGGCAGCCGCAAGACGCACGCAAAACGAGTGGAACGGCTCAAGACGCTTGGCCTGAACGATGAACAGATAGGATCCATTCACGCGCCCATCGGTCTCGACATTGGCGCGGCAAGTCCCGCTGAGATTGCCGTTTCGATCATGGGTGAGGTCATCAAGGCATTCCGCGCGCGGAGTGTGCAAACCGCGCTACGACTGGAAAAGACAGCATGATTTTTGGCGATACTCCCCTGGAGGATGCGCTTGGCGCAATTCTCGCGCATTCGACACATGCGGGCGACCTTAAGCTGAAGAAGGGCCACGTGCTTACGGAAAGTGACATCCGCCGGCTGCGCGAGGCCGGGCTGACCAGAATTATTGCCGCCCGCTTGCACGAAACGGATATCGAAGAAAATGCTGCTGCACTCAAGATAGCCGACGCGCTGCAATGGTTCGGGGTACGAGCCGGGCCGGCTTCGACGGGCAGGGTCAATTGTTACGCGGAGACAGCGGGTCTCTTCTTTGTTGACGTCGAGATGATCAAGGCAATCAACTCAATCGATCCATCTGTGACGATCGCGACGTTGAAACCATTTGAAAGGGTCGAGCCGGAGCAGATGGTTGCGACCGTGAAGATCATCCCTTTTGCTGTAGCTACCACAGTTCTCGACCAGACAAGCCGGCTCGCCGGTGATGGCCAAGCATTCGGCGTACACGAATTTGCCGGTTCGCGCATTGGTTTGATCCAGACGACACTGCCCTCGGTGAAGCCCAGCGTTCTCGACAAGACTCGGCGCGTGACCGACGCACGCATTGCGGCAAATCATGGGTTGTTGACATCCGAGCTTCGTCCGGCACATCAGGTTGACGCCCTTGCGGGCGCGATCCGTGACCAGCAGCAATCCAACGATATCGTCATTGTCTTCGGAGCGTCGGCTGTAGTGGATCAGGACGATATCGTACCCGCTGCAATCAGGAAGGCGGGGGGCATCGTTCATCATGTCGGTATGCCGGTTGACCCTGGTAACTTGCTCGTTCTCGGTGAACTCGAAGGGATACCGGTCATAGGCGCGCCCGGATGCGCGCGGAGCCCCAAGGAAAACGGCTTTGATTGGGTGCTCGAACGACTGATGGCGAATGTACCTGTCACCAGGGCAGATATTGTCGGATTGGGCGTTGGCGGGTTGTTGATGGAAATTCCGTCGCGTCCGCAGCCCCGTGATCCGCGTCCCCCGGTTACAAGGTCGGACGTAGCCATTGCCTTGCTTGCCGCCGGTCAGTCTACGCGCATGAACGGACCCAACAAGCTGCTGGCAACCTTTGACGGCGTTTCCTTGATCCGGCGTTCGGCCCTGACTGCGATCGAGGCGGGGGGCAAACCTGTCATTGCGGTGCTTGGCCATATGGCGGAGCAGTGCAGGGCGGCGCTTGCTGGTCTCGATCTTGTCGTGGCACTGAACAAGGATTACGCCAGCGGGCTCGCGTCATCCCTGCAAGCTGCCATCGGACACGTGCCGCCATCGGCTAATGGGGTCATGATATTGCTGGCCGATATGCCCGCCCTTACGGCCGGGGACTTGCGGACCATGCTCACCCGGTTTCAGGAAGATGGCGGGCAATCGGTGGTCAGAGCGACATTCAAAGGTAAGCGCGGCAATCCGGTCGTGTTGCCTCGCATCCTGTTCGATGAGGTGTTTACGCTTGCTGGCGACGTGGGCGCGCGGCATCTGATCGAACGCGGGGACGTCCCGGTGATCGATGTTGAACTTGGTGAAGCAGCAGCTCTTGATGTGGATACGCCGGACATGTTGAATCGCGCGGGCGGAACCATCACCGAAACAATCCGGTAAGGACTTGCATTTGATCAGGACATTCTTTCTTGGCGCTCTCGCCTTCGTTTGGCTCGTCGGTGCGGCTTCTGCTCTGCAGCTTGAACCCTACAAGGACGAGCTGTTCGCCTATCCCGGTATCCTGAACACCGGCGACGGCGGTGATTACGTTGTCGTGGACTACAATGAAATGCGCGATATCAACGGCCGGGACCAGGTCCCGGAACGTCGCGTCAGACAGAATTACGTGTCGCTTCAGCCGAAACGGACACAAAAAGACCTTGTTGTCACAACGGACAAGGGAACCGTGAAGGTTGTCGCTGCGGGTAAGCTCGACGGCGCTTCTGTTATTACCGTGTATCTGCATGGACAGGGCGGCAGTCGCCAGCAGGGAATGAATGATTTCACCTTCGGCGGCAACTTCAATCGGCTCAAGAACCTGATGGTCCGCAATGATGGGCTTTATGTCACTCCAGACTTCAGCGATTTCGGTGACAAGGGAGAGGCCGAAATCGCCGGTCTGATCAGCTATCTGAAGTCGCAATCGCCTCAGGCCAAGATCTTCGTCGCCTGCGGATCAATGGGAGGCTCGCTGTGCTGGCGGCTCGCCGAGGATGCAAAGGCGGCCGCGAACATCTCGGGCCTGATCATTCTCGGTTCGCTATGGGATGATGGGTTCATTGGGTCGCCTGCCTTCACGCGCCGCATACCGGTCTTCTTCGGCCATGGCAGCCGTGATCCTGCCTTTGGTGTCGACAAGCAGGAAGCGTTCTACCGGAAAATCCGGCAAACCTCCCGCAGCTATCCGGCGCGCTTTCATCGTTTCGAGAACGGCAATCACGGCACCCCCATCCGTATGACAGACTGGCGGAACACCTTGAACTGGATGTTGTCTATCGCACCCTGAACGGTTGTGGCAATAAAGTCCCAATGTGGCCGTTGTGCCACTAGACAATTAGCCAAAACCGAATAGTTTCCGGCCATATCCAGTCCTGCGATAAGTCTTAGTCTTTGCGGAGAGAGTCATGCGCCTGCATACCCGAATTTTAAGCCGAGCTGCCTGCCTGGCAGTTCTCATTCCCATGGCCGCATGTTCCACCACCGGCGAACCGAGCATGGTACCTACGCTTCCGACGTTTGCGCCAATCCGCCCGCCGGTCAATTCCGTGCTAGCGGAACCATGCGTCTCGGCAGCTGCGGCCAAATACTTCCTGTCGGAAAGCAACATCAAGGCCATTGATGCAGAACCCATTGGCGGTGGTGTCAACCAGGTTCGTCTGAAGGCCGACCTGCGCGACGCCATGTGCACAGTGACAGACAAAGGCAAGGTCCGTTCGGTCGTCGACACGATGCCGAAGAGCGCGGATCAGGCAGCCGCGGAAGCGGCGGCAGCGCAGAAGGCCGCAAATCCAGCTCCGGCTGCACCCAAGAAAACCAAGAACCAGAGCTGACGCCGACGCAAGGCGGTGTTCAACGGCGCGGCCCAGACCCGCGCCGTTTTTATTTTTCTTGAGCTTCGGCGGGTACGAGAACCTTGAGCTCGCTCGCGTGAATGGCGATCTTTACGTCCTTCTGCAGGGGAATGAGCTCGCCATCAATAGTTGCCTTGGCGCTGCGTCGCAGATGCGGAAAATGCAAGACCACCTCCTTGGCAGGAATTTCATCAACGTCGGGATTGTTGCGCCATGATCCCGTCAGAACTGTGAATGCCAACTTCATCAAGGCAATCGGCGTCAGGCTACCGGCGATATAGACGCCAAGCTCACCACGATCGGCAAAGTCAAAAACCGGCAGCATGCCCTGGCCATAAGGATTATTGGCGATGGAGATCGCCGATACGGTCCGTTCCGTTTTTACGCCATCTATCTGCAGACGCACGCGGAAACGCGGCGGATTGCCCATGGCCTTGGTGAATGCCCGCAAGCTGGCGAGCCGCTTGCCCCAGCGCGAGCGAAACTCGAGTGTATTGCGCAGTTTGATCATTTGTGGCTGGAAACCGATCGAGAACTGATGAACGAAGCTCTCATCATTGGCTGTGGAGATATCGACAGACTGTATCTTGCCAGTGGCCAGACTTTCCAATGCAGCGTTGAGCTCCAACGGTATCTTCAATGCGCGGGCAAAGAGGTTCATCGTGCCGGCAGGCAATACGGCGAGCGGTACCCCGGTCTTCCAGGCAATGTCGGCGGCAGCCGATATTGTGCCATCGCCGCCACCGGCCATCAGCACATGCTCGCCTTCTTCTGAAGCAGCATGCTTCAATGCCTTCACAATGTTCTTGCCAGCAACAATCTCGCTCTCGAACGAGTGTCCATGCTTTTCAAACGTGGCCTGTGCCATCTCGGCAAACGCCTTCATGTCCATGGTACGAAAAGTGCCGCCATCGCGGTTGAAAACGGCATGGACTTTCATGGGTGATCCTTGGTTGCGGAAGGCAGGAAGGCGCAGGGCATGGTCTGGTCTTGATCGGAAGATGATCAATTGCTCCTTGGAGGCAATGCCTCATGAGCTGTTTGGTTCCGTCGTCGGGGTCAAGCATGGACTGGTAAAGCCAAGTTTCGCAAGAGATGCCCGGATTTCGGGGGCGCTCATGAACAGTCTCCATAACAGGCCGCTACGGTGGTTCTCAATCATCGCAATGATTGGACCCTGGTTGATGGCAAGATACGTTCTGGCGAACCATTTCCTTGTCGGTGAGAAAGCGTCGACGAAGCCAAACCGCCCTGCAATCTTGCCGGCAGGCAGCGTCATGAAGTGCCGCAACGCGCGCATCGACTCCTCCGGCAGATAGGGCAGGCTGCTGAGTGCCGCCGTTGGCGCAACCAATCCAAGGTCCAGGCCGGGTGAGCTTGCGGCATAGCCGCTGGGGCCGTGGCTTGAGGTCAGTCCCCAGCATTCGCGCCCATATCCCGGGTAGCCGTGTGGATTATGCAGGCTGTGCAGATAATTGATGCGGGCATGGTTGCAATTCTGTTCCCAGTAATCGGCATAGCGGTCTACGAGCCCGCGCGGATCAAGTCCGCAAAACGAATAATGTGCGAAGAACAGCGGCCCACCATAGTCGGGACCCAGAGGCAGCTTTACGCCATAGTAATCGCGGCCATTGCGGAAGGCTCCGTTCGCGGCAAAGCCGTAATGATAGATATCGTTTTCAATAGCGAAACCGGGCGATGCGGCTGCCAATACGTAAGTGATGAGCGCCTCGTTCCAGCCGCGTATCGGCACGTTCCGCTTCCAGCCGAACTTAGGACTGTGATGCCAGTACAGTACTTTCTCGTTGTTCCTGACGTGCGAGTTCCATTGAACCCTATGCCACAAACGATTGATGCGATCGCGGATCGTCAGCTCACCGGCCAAGGAAAAATATTGCCGCACGCAGATCAGCCCCTGAAACAGTAGGGATGTTTCAACGAGGTCGCCTCCGTCATCGAACCGCGAGAAGGGCACCGTAGAGCCGTCAGCGCCATTGATGAAATGTGGAAAGATGCCGTTGTAGCTCTCTGCAGACTCGAGCGCCGACAGCATTTTTTCGATGCGCGCCCTAGCATCAATACGGGAAATCCAGCCGCGTTCGGTCGCGACCAAGAGACCCATGAAGCCAAAGCCGGACCCGCCTATTGTCACAAGGTCATTGTTCGGGTCGGCAGTACGGCCCGACCTGTCGCGCGCCAGGCCGCTTTGAGCATGAGCGCCTTCCCAGAAATAGCGAAAGCATGCACGCTGAACCTGTTCCAGGACCGTATCGTCGTCATTTCCCGCGATGAAAGGACTTGGTGGTTCAACTCTAAAGTACATGCGGAGTTGGGGTTCCTTTGGAAAGGGCATTATGCCGCTGCATATGCCGGGTTGCATCGGATGAGCGTCTGCTCTCTATACGGTGTAATACGCGTGGCGTTGCTTTAGAAGGCGTATTCGGGTTTGACCCACAATCTGAGAGGAAGGCGGTGCTATGCAGAAAGATCAGTTCATTTTTGACCCGCTCCCACAGCCAGCCCTGCAGGTGGTCGGCTCGGAGAAGCTGTTTCCTGTCCACCGCATTTACTGTGTAGGCCGCAATTATGCCGACCACGCGATTGAGATGGGTCATGATCCGAACCGCGAACCGCCCTTCTTTTTCCAGAAGAACCCTGATTGCCTTGTCACCAACGGGCGCGATTTTCCTTATCCGCCAGCGAGCAACGATGTCCACTTCGAGATGGAAATGGTCGTTGCGCTAGGAAAAGCAGGCGCTGGCATCGCTGTGGAGCGCGCACTCGAACATGTGTTCGGATATGCGGTTGGTCTCGACATGACCCGCCGAGACTTACAAGGTGAAGCAAAAAAGCTCGGAAGGCCTTGGGAAGTGGGCAAGGCTTTCGAAGCATCGGCACCGTGTTCGGCCATCGTGCCAGCATCCCGTATCGGGCATCCAACGAGCGGTGCCGTCTGGTTGACCGTTAACGGGACCGAGCGTCAACGAGGCAACCTTGACCAACTGATCTGGGATGTGCCTGAAACCATCTCCTATCTTTCCACCTTGTTCACGCTGCAGCCAGGCGATCTGATCTTCACCGGTACCCCCGCGGGGGTCGGAGCAGTTGTCTGCGGCGACGAAATGCATGGCGGCGTCGAGGGAATCGGGGAGATACATGTGCGCGTCATTTGACAGGTCGTCGGCACTTTGCCGACGAAGCCAACAGTTTGCGCCATTCAAGCCGAGAAAAAATTTGGAGCGCGAATGCGCGGTCGACGCCCGTGAATCGACTGACCAGATACTGGATTGAACGCAAAATGCATCGATCCTCCAGGAATTGAGTGCCGTTTCATTTAATTGCAATGATGATAACCCGGCTAAGTAAAAACAGCTCGCAATTCTGTGAAGAACGGCAGTGTTGTCTTTGAAAATAAATAGTCTATTGAGATTCATTCCACTGTCATCTTTTGTCATAAAGCCATCGTTCAATGAACCACCGCATCCTGTTTGGCTCTTATCCAATCCCGCGTTTTGCCGGCATTGCCAGCCATAACTTCGTTGTCTGGACCGATGACAGTGGCAAGCCGCTCCACGAGATCAACGGGGGAGCGGCCAACGAGGATGGCAGTTTCAACTATTGTGCGATCAGTGGTCCATTGACGGCAGTCGTCACGGACTATGCCAAGCGTAATCTCGTTTATTTTCCGGAATTCTACGTGCGCCCGACATCGCGCACGGTGTTGCTGATCGAAGGAAGCCTTGCGTCCATCGCAGCGCGTTGGCGTGCCGCTGTCAGCGTTGCGGAGCGTGTGAGGCATTCCAACCTGCGCTATTCATTCCTGATCCAGAACAGCAATTCGGTCGCGACTGCCATTACCCAAGGTATGGGGCTCACCCCGCCATCAACAGCTGTCGGACGGGTCAGGGCGCCAGGAAGTCATCGCCAATTGATGCTCGATCCTGCTTGAATGAATGTTCTACGTATCATCCGTTTGTAATAACAGCGCGGATATATACCGCCCTGCTTAGAACCCTTTTTGTTTGACCTTGCCCTTGTCCAAGGCGCAATCCCGCCATCATTGCAGTGCTAATGACGCCTCCTGAGATTTCTGGTGAAATTGGCCATTACCGAATCTGTTTCTGACTCCGGATCTTCGTCGATGACGTCTATTCCTACCCACGAGAAGCACCTGCAAAGGCTCGAAGCCCGCGCGCAGTCGAGATTGCCCTGGTGGGGCAAGAAAACCAAATCGGCACTATTCGCATTTTTCGGTATTGCCGTGGCGGTAATCAGCTTGCTCGTCCTTAGTCATTTGTCGAGCGAAATTTCACTGCATGATGTCAAACAGGCCCTGCATGCCATACCAAATGGTGTGCTCCTGACCGCGCTGTTTTTTACGACAGTGAGTTTTACGGCAGTTGCCCTCTACGACGTTATTGCGGTTGAAACCATTGCGCCTGGGCGGGTTCCCTACCACATCTCGGCAATGGCAGGCGGCGCCGGCTACGCGATTTCCAACGCCTTGGGATTTTCGCTGCTGACAGGCGGTGCGCTCCGTTACAGGGTCTATGCTGCCGAGGGCATCGACATCGCCGATATCGGGCGCATCATTGGCACGTCCTGGCTGGCAATCTGGTTTGCCTTCACGATCCTGATCGCAGTTGCGCTTGTCATCGATCCGAGCAGGATTCCGTGGGTCGTTTCCTTTGGGCCGCTGTTGGACCAGATAATCGGCGCGTCAATCCTGGTGGCAGTGGCAATCCTGCTCTATTGGCTTGCACGCCGTGAACGCACCCTTCAGCTGGGGCGAATGTCCGTAAGATTGCCGTCGTCGCAAGGCGCCCTGATGCAAATCGTGGCTGGCCTTGTCGACGTCGCCGCCGCAGCGGCAACGCTTTATGTACTGCTGCCTCAGGGATCCGTCAGCAGCATACCAGCCTTTGCCCTTGTTTATATTGTGGCTGTTGCCCTTGGCATTATCAGCCATGCGCCCGCCGGCATAGGAGCGTTTGAGGCGACGATCATAGCGGGACTAGGTCTCGGACAAGATCCGGGAGCAATTGCTGCACTTGTTGCCTATCGCGTCATTTACACGCTCATCCCGTTTCTTGTGGCGATTGCCGGTTTCGTCATTTCGGAACTGCTTCGAAAGCGCCATGTACTCGCCGGCCCGACAATTCGGGCGGTCAGGATATTCGAGCCGCTGATTCCGCCGCTCTCGGCGGGCATCGCATTTCTGGGCGGGATTGTTTTGTTGATCTCGGCGGTCATTCCGGATTTGCATCAGCGGCTGGAAGTGCTCGCAGACGTATTGCCAATGCCATTTCTGGAAATGTCGCATCTTGGTGCAAGTTTTGTGGGCGTCGCCCTGCTGATCGTGGCAAGAGGACTTGCAAGACGGCTCTGGCGCGCATGGCTGGTTGCACTTGTCCTTTTCAGCCTCGGGGCCATGTTCGCACTCGCGAAGGGGCTTGCGTGGGAGGAAGCTTTGATACTGAGCCTGATGGCTGGCACACTGTTTCTTTTCCGCGATTCATTCTATCGCAAACCATTGGATGAGCGTTTCACCCTAACCTGGGGTTGGCTAGCAAGCATTGGAACGACAGCGTTCGCCGTCCTGTGGCTTGGTTTCTTTGCCTATCGTCACGTCGAATATGCCAATGAACTCTGGTGGCAGTTCGCCTGGGACGCCCAGGCATCACGGTTCCTTCGCGCGTCGGTGCTGGTCCTGACGCTTCTGGCCGCCTTGACGATCAATACGGTGATCAACGGAGTTGGTCGCGGCAAGTTGCGGGCCCAACCCATTCCTGAACAAGTGCCCGATCTTGTCGCTGCGTCTCCGAGGGCTTCGGATGCCTTGGCTTTGCTGGGCGACAAGCGCTTCCTGATGGACAAGGAGGGCAGGGGCTTTGTCATGTATGCGCGTTCGGGCGGCAGCCTTGTTTCGATGGGGGAACCGGTGGGTAGCGATGCAGCTGTCAGCGATCTGGCCTGGGCGTTCCGGGGGTTGGCCGATCAGACAGGGGCGAGAACGGTGTTCTACGGCGTGGGCCCGGAGAGGCTACCGTTGTTCTTGGACATGGGATTGACGGCCTTGAAACTTGGCGAGGTCGCACGGGTGGACCTCAACGACTTTTCCCTGGAGGGCTCCAAGCGCCAGCCGTTGCGCTATGCGGCCCGGCGGCTGGAGAAAGAAGGGATTACGTTCGAAATCATTCCCAAGGATCAGACGCGCGGCATCATGGATGAACTGCGTCTGATTTCCGATGCCTGGCTTGAATTGAAGTCCGGCTCCGAGAAGCGCTTTTCGCTCGGCTCGTTCGAGCATGCATATCTTGCGAATTTCGATATCGCGGTCCTGCGCAAGGAGGGCGCGATCGTCGCATTTGCCAATGTATGGCGCGGCGCTGCCAACCAGGAGATCGCAGTGGACCTGATGCGACATCTGCCCGATGCCTCGAGTGTTATCATGGACGGACTTTTCGCCAACCTCTTGATGGCAGCAAAGGCGGAAGGATATCGCTGGTTCAACCTGGGTGCAGCGCCGCTTTCAGGTCTGTCGGACAGCCATCTTGCGTCGCGGTGGAACCGGATCGGTTCGTTTATTTACCGGCGTGGCGCCGACTTTTATCGGTTTGACGGTCTGCGCGCTTTCAAGGATAAGTTCGGCCCGAAATGGACACCCTATTACCTGATCTGTCCCCCCGGCCTTGCAACACCCCGATCGTTGATTGATGCGACAAATCTGGTGAGCGGCAGTCCTTTCGAGGTTTTCAAACGATGAAGTCTTTGCGCCGACCCTATCTTCCAGTTTTGCTTGCTCTTGTTGTTGTCAGCCTCATCCTGTCTGCCGTGCTTCACTATCTTCCCCGTTTCTGGTCCACGAGCAATCAGCTTCTCGTTTCTGCAGAGCGGCTGAACGATGTGCCGCTTTTGCAGCCCGATGGCAAGCCAACGGGCATTGCGATCCTGGTATCACAACGGGGCGGCCTCGCTACCGATGATGAAGCCATGACGAAGCTGCTGCTCGATCGCAAATTTCTGGTGCTGACGGTCGATCTCGAGAATTGGCGGAAGGAACTTGATCAGGATACGGGAGAGTGCACCTATTTCGTTTCCGATCTCGAGGGTGTGGCCAAGGAAGCCCAGCGCATGATTTCCGTTGATGCCTATATGCACCCGGTGGTCATTGGCATTGGGGAGGGCGGCGTCATGTCCTACGCGTCGGTTGCCGACGCTCCGGCGGCGACGCTTGCCGGTGCTGTGGCGGTTGATCCCTCGTCCGCCCTGAAGACCAAGTTGCCATCCTGTGAGGGCGCGGACTACGAAGCTGTGGCAGGCGAAGGATTCAGTTACTCCTACGACGCAGATTTGCCAAATCCGGCGACCATAGTCCGGGAGACGCCCGATCCAGACACCAAGGGTCCTCCAAGTTCGGGGTTTTTTCTGGCGCAGGAAAAAATCGGAGCGACGCGGTCGGAGCGCCTGGAAATTGCGGCCAATGCCGCGGTTGACATTGCCCGGGAGGACGCGTCCGAGGAATCCCTGCCGATCATCGATATTCCTGCCGGAAACGGGCCCGCGAAATATTTGGCCGTGTTCTTTTCGGGCGATGGCGGGTGGAGAGATATCGACAAGTCCGTCGGAGACATCATCGCAAAAGAGGGTGTTCACGTCATCGGTGTGGACTCGCTGCGTTACTTCTGGACGCAGCGCCAGCCGGAAGATATCGCCAAGGACATCACAAGGATGGTGGCGAAAGCCGATCCTACAGGTAGACTTCCGGTCAGCCTGCTTGGCTATTCGTTTGGTGCGAATACCATACCATTCGCATGGCCCTATCTTTCGAAGCAGCTTCAAGACCGAATAACTCTGGTAGGCCTGATCGGCACCGAGGAAACCACTCCGTTCCAGGTTTCCGTTGGTGCATGGCTTGGCCTTGGCGGTGACAATGAGGTGGCGCCGGCGGTGGCGAAACTGCCGTCAGACAGGGTGCTTTGCGTTTATGGCTCCCAAGAAGACGACACCGCCTGTACAGCCCCATCCTTGGCCTCGGTACAGAAGATCGAACTGCCCGGAGATCATCATTATGACGAAAAATACGATACGCTTGCAGCCAAGATCATGGAGGCCATAGTTGCCCGGCAGCCAAAGTAGTGGGACGTCTACGACCGGATTTATAACTGTGCTTCCTTCGCTGCTGCGGCGTATTTTTGCGCCAGGACCGCGCAGACCATGAGCTGAATCTGGTGAAACAGCATGAGCGGCAATACAATGCTGCCAATGCTTTGGCCCGCGAATATCACCGTCGCGATCGGGATACCGCTTGCCAGACTCTTTTTGGACCCGCAGAAGGTGATCGCAATCTCATCCTGCTTGGAAAACCCTGCCCAACGGCTGCCGAACATGGTCACGGCTAGCACGATAGCCAGAATGAGCGCGTCGACGACGATGACAACAACCAGGTCACGGATCGAAATTCGTTGCCATAAGCCTTCAGTCACCGAATCACTGAAAGCCAGATAAACGACCATCAGGATTGAACCGCGGTCCACCGGCATCAGCAGCTTTTTCTTGGCCCGCATGAAATCGCCGATCCATGGCTGCAAGATTTGCCCAAGGATGAATGGTGCCAGCAGTTGCAGCAGGATCGACTCGAGTGCGTCGAGGGAGAATTCGGCATGCCCGCTGGCTGACAGAAGCACTCCAGCCAGTAGTGGTGTCACGAACATGCCGAAAATATTGGAAGCTGACGCGGAACAGATTGCGGCAGGGACATTGCCACCGGCGATGGAGGTGAACGCAATCGATGATTGCACCGTCGATGGCAGCACACAAAGGAACAGGATTCCGGCATACAGCGCCGGCGGAAGGATGCCCGGTACAAGAACTCCGGTGCAGAGTCCGAGAAGTGGAAAAAGCACGAAGGTCGCTGCCAAGATAGTCAGATGCAGTTTCCAGTGCAGAAAACCGGCGATAACCACATCGCGCGACAGTCGCGCGCCATGGAGGAAGAACAGGAGGCCGATTGCACCGTTGGTCGCCAGTCCGAAATAGTCTGCTGCGACGCCGCTGATCGGGAAAAATGATGCGAGTATGACTGTCGCGACCAGCAATATTGTAAAGGTATCGGGCAGAAAACGGGGCATGGGCCTTCCAGCTGCAATGACATTAGCCGGACGACCGTCTAACACGATATCGGGATTGATCCTATCCAGCGTCTGGGATCACCAGACACTGGCAAGTTTCCGAGGTTGGATCGCCTACGCTGCCGCTTCCTGATCGGTGCCGCAAAGTATCAGCAGTTCTTCAAATTGGTTCATGTCGTTGAAACGGCAGAATGCCGGTGGGCGGATCTCGATGACGGGTGCCTCGTGCTGAAGAAATTCCAAACTACTTTCCAACAGTTCTTGCCATGCTGACAGCCTCTCATCTGGCAACCAGCCGATGGGGTAAGCGAACGTGATATGAAACACATATGTATCGTGGTCAGGGTGGCGGTAACCAAATGGAATTGACAAGGCGTCCCGCCACGCCTTGATTGTGGCATCATCTTCGTCGGTAACCCCAGCAACAGTCAGACCAACAGGCGAAACATCAATCACCTTGATCCTGAACGCTCCCTGATTCTGGAGTCCGTCCAGACGCTCCAGATAGATGCTTGTCATGGCATCGATACTGGTGTCCAGCGGCACGTCATCCGGCCAGTACGGCAGTGCTCGCCGATATTCGATGATGCCCTGGAACAAGGTCATGTGAAGGCTGGAGGCCGGTGTAAAGGTCAGCCGGCCGGCGTCGGGCACCGACATCATGCGCTTGCGCACTTCGAGGATTGCTCGCTCGGAGTCCGAGCCTCCCACGAGGTGGCATACAACCGTATTGCCGGGTTCCTTCAGGAAAGTGCCGTTGGCATCATAGCGCGTCCCCAAGTGTCGTGGCGCGACGGAGTTATGGCTGGCGGCATAGCGGGCGAGAGAGGCTTTGATGGAGAGGGACATATTAACTCCAGAGGCACTGCGTGCGCATTCAGAAAATGAGTGGGGAGAATCGGTTGGAAATCGCAGTGTGGCATGCGTATTTGTCAGGGATTTGAACGGACAGTTCCATTTATATCGATTGGACGTGGTCGTATTCGACAGGCATCTGGTCGGGCGGGTGCATCTTTTTTTGACATCAAACCTGATTTGCGCGATCAAGAAATGAAAGCGGGCTAAAATCAGACTCTGGTGGCGATGGAAATGGATGCAAGGGTAGCTTCAAAACCGGCAAATGCAGTGCTGAAGCTTAACAACATAAGCCGTCGCTTTGGTATCACCGACGCGCTCCGCGATGTCTCGCTTGCGATTGTCCCCGGGGAAATTATCTGCCTTGTGGGGCAATCGGGATGCGGCAAATCCTCCCTGTTGAGGATCATAGCAGGGGTGGATACCCCGGATAGCGGCGTCCTTATGCTCAAGGACGAAGAGATCGCCGGACCCAGTCGCTTCGTCGAGCCGGAAGCCCGCAATATCGGATTTGTTTTTCAGGACTACGCCTTGTTTCCACATCTGACTGCCGAGCAGAATGTTCTGTTCGGACTGAAGGGTATGCCGAAGAAGCAGGCCCGTGAACGTGCGGCGGAAATGATCGACCGTGTCGGACTATATCCGCTCATGAAACGCTATCCGCACATGCTTTCGGGCGGGGAACAGCAGCGTGTCGCACTGGCGCGTGCACTGGCTCCGAATCCGAGCATCCTGCTCATGGACGAACCATTCTCAAGCCTCGACCGCGGTCTGCGGGAAAAAGTGCGCGATGAGACCCTAGCCCTGCTGCGGGCACTTGGTACGACGGTGATCATGGTGACGCACGATCCCGAAGAGGCGCTCTCGGCCGGGGACAGGGTGGTCTTGATGCGCAAAGGGGAGATTGTGCAGACCGGCACCGGCTATGATCTTCACGATCGGCCCAATTGCCCCTATGCAGCGGATTTTTTCTGCGCCTTCAACAAGGTTCCAGGCATCTTCAGGAGCGGTGGAATCAGAACGCCCATCGGTACGTTTGCGTGCGAATCCATCCTTGCGGAAGGGGACGCGGCAGTTGCCTACATCCGTCCACAGGCCATCTCTGTGGCACAAGACAAAGGGAATATATCGGGACGCATCAAGGGCCGCCTTTTCCTCGGAGAAGTTGAACAATTGACCGTCCAGGTTGATGGGTTGTCTGAGCCGCTGGTGATACGGACGATGGCACGGCTGCCTGCTGATGCTGACGCTGTTCGACTCACCATGCCGGAAGGAAGAGTGCTTGCGTTCGAGGCACAGTGAGTCGTCTGCGATCAATTCTTTATGATCGGCAGGGGACTATCCGTAATTAAACTTGATTGCTTTACTCTTATATGTTTCAGCACTGTGATATTTGTCCAGAAATTAAGGGGGGTATGTACGATGAACAGGTTTGCCATAACCAAGTCGATATTGGTCGCGGGGTCGGTCGCGCTGATGGGCGGCACCGCTGCGGCGGCTGAAGTCAATATCTACACGACGCGTGAGCCCGGACTGATCCAGCCGCTTCTCGATTCCTTCAAGACTGCGACAGGCATCAACGTCAATACCGTCTTCCTGAAAGACGGGCTTGCCGAACGCGTCGCATCCGAAGGCGAGAGCTCGCCGGCTGACATCCTTATGGCAGTCGATGCCGGCAATCTGGTTGACCTCGTGGAAAAGGGCGTCACCCAGCCTGTCACTTCGACCGTGCTGAACGAATCCATACCAGCGCAGCTGCGTGACCCGCAGGGCAATTGGTTCGCCCTTTCGATGCGCGCGCGTGTCCTCTATGCCGCAAAAGACCTCGACCTCGAGTCCTTCAATTATGAAGATCTTTCAGACCCCAAGTGGAAAGGCAAGGTTTGCATTCGCGCCGGCCAACATCCTTACAACACTGCGCTGTTTGCCGACTACATAGCGCACCATGGTGTTGAAGATGCGGAAGAGTGGCTGACAGGATTGAAGGCCAATCTCGCACGCAAGGCAGCCGGCGGCGATCGTGACGGGGCCAAGGATATCATGGGTGGCATATGCGACATTGCCATTGCAAATTCCTATTATGTCGGACTGATGCGGTCGGGCAAGGGCGGCCCTGAACAGGCTGCCTGGGGCGAGGCCATCAAGATTATACTGCCAACGTTCAAGGAAGGCGGCACGCAGGTCAACATCAGCGGCGCTGCAGTAGCCAAGCACGCGCCCAACAAGGAAGAAGCGATCAAGCTTCTGGAGTATCTCGTCTCCGACGAAGCCCAGGGCATCTACGCCAAGGCCAACTACGAATATCCGGTGAAGCCGGGAGCGCCAACGGACCCGATCATTGCAGCGTTCGGCGAGCTCAAGATTGATCCAACGCCTCTGATCGAAGTCGTGAAATTTCGGAAGCAGGCGAGCGAGCTGGTCGACAAGGTCGGCTTCGACAATTGATGACAGGCGGGTGGCGCCTGGCTCCACCCGCTGTGTCCGCCGATGACCGCAAATCTGACCGATACTCCGGCACAAAGCCGGGCTTACCGACGCTCCGGAACGGCCTGGCTGGTGTCGGCCGGGCTTATAGCCATGCTTGTGCTGCTGCCGGTTTTGGCCCTCGTCTTCCAGGCACTGCAGGGCTCCGCCGGGCTATGGTCGCATCTGATCAGCACGATCCTTCCGGTCGCGTTGAAGGATACCGTCATTCTACTGTGCGGGGTGGGCCTGCTGGCGGCAGTGCTCGGCACGACAACCGCCTGGCTGGTCACTGCCTATGATTTTCCCGGCCGCGGCGTCCTCGAATGGGCGTTGCTCCTGCCCCTTGCCGTGCCAACATACATCATCGCGTACGCTTACCTCGACATCCTTCATCCGGTCGGCCCTGTCCAAGGGGCGATCCGCTGGCTGTTGGGTTATTCCAGTCCTCGCGAATTCCGACTACCCGACATTCGGTCCATAACCGGCTGCATCTTCCTGCTGGGCTTCGTGCTTTACCCATACGTCTATATTCCAACCCGGGCGATGTTCCTTACCCAAACGGCTAACCTGATCGAAGCATCACGGACTCTGGGCATTTCGCGGCGCAGGGTGTTCTGGCATGTAGCCCTTCCGCTTGCGCGCCCCGCGATCGCCGTGGGGATCAGCCTGGCGCTCATGGAGACTTTGAATGATATCGGTGCCTCCGAGTTTTTGGGGGTACGCACGCTGACCGTCTCGATCTACACGACATGGGTGACGCGGGGGGATTTGCCCGGTGCGGCACAAATCGCGCTGTCGCTGCTTTTCGTGGTGGTGGCGCTGATTGCGTTGGAGCGCTGGGCACGGCGCGAACAGCGCTATTCGATCAGTGCGCAAAGGAGCCGCTACTTCGAGCCCCATAGGGTCACTGCCACAAAGGGCTTGCTTCTGTTTTGTCTGGGCCTGCTTCCCGTCGTCATTGGTTTTGTCGCACCCGCGAGCTACCTTGTGACCCATGCGTGGTCACGCTTCCTGTTTGCGGGCCTATCTCCCCGATTTCTGTCAGAGGCGATCAACACGGTCGTGGTTGCGGCAGCGGCCACGGCAATCACCCTGCTGTTTGGCCTTGTCGTGGCATATGCAATGCGCCTGCAGCCCGGGCGAATGTCGATCTGGTTCTACCGGCTCTCAACAATGGGCTACGCGGCGCCTGGTACAGTGGTTGCCATCGGCGTTCTGGTTATACTGGCAATGGTCGACCGCCTTATCGACCAGGCCGCGATTGCCTGGTTCGGACTGTCGACCGGCTTGCTGTTCATAGGTTCTGGAGCAGCGCTGCTATATGCCTACACCGCAAGGTTTCTGGCCATATCTGCAGGCGGAACCGAGGCGGGGCTGGCGCGAATACCGCAGTCTTTCGACCATGCTGCGAGGACGCTCGGGCAGACAACCGAAGGCACGTTCAGATATATCCATCTCCCGCTGTCAAAGGCAGCTCTGACGGCCGGAGGTCTGCTGGTGTTTGTTGATTGCGTCAAGGAGTTGCCTGCGACGCTACTTCTGCGCCCTCTCAACTTCGAGACATTCGCCACGCATCTCTATGGAGAGGCGGCGCGTGGTACCTATGAAGAGGCAGCGATCGCTGCCCTGGCTATCGTGATCATCGGCATAATCCCCGTCATCCTTCTGTCGAAAGTCGGACGGCCCAAGGCCTGAACCGCGTCCTATTTACCCTCCGTTACTGTAAATATCGATCTGGCATCGGATTGGTGATATTCTATTGTATTCTTGGTTGTGGAGGTGCTGAATCAATTCAGCTCGCCGGTGTTCTGGTGAAAATGGCGCTTGTAACGCCGGAGATGCTTCGACTTTTAAATAAATTGTAGCATCCAAGGGTAGGGTAGGAGTATTGAAATGAGCAATTTCAAATCTTTTGCTATCGCAAGCGCGGTCCTGATGTGTTTGGCAACGCCATCCGAAGCTCAGGCGCTCAAGACAATGGATGATGTGGGGCGTGTCATCGCGTCTTGCTGGAACGCCCCTTCGGATTCGAAGGGCACTGTGACATTGAGTTTCAGCTTCAAGCGCGATGGAAGCTTGCTAGGGCCGCCGCGGCCAACGGCCATCGCGGTCGAGGGGGACGACAAAGCTCGCAAACAGTTCATCGCATCGGCGATCGATGCGTTGAGCAGCTGCATGCCGCTGACATTCTCGTCCGGACTGGCGGAGGGTATCGCAGGTCAGGTATTTACCATGCCGTTTACCGCGCCAAAGGACGACGACGGCAGTCCCATGGTCAATACGCAGTGAATCCTGGACGGTCCTCGCTCCGGCTCAATCGGGAACGACGCGCCAGATAGTGTTGCCCACATCGTCTGCAACCAGCAGGGCGCCGGACTTGTCGATTGCAACGCCGACCGGGCGGCCGCGAGCCGTGTCTGCATCACTGATGAAGCCGGTGAGTATGTCTTTCGGGGCACCATTGGGCTTGCCGTTTGCAAATGGCACGAAGATGACCTTGTAGCCGCTGCGGGGCTTCCGGTTCCATGAGCCATGCTGGCCGATAAAAGCGCCGTTCCTGTATTCCTGGTCGAACAGCATACCGGTGTTGAACGTCAGGCCAAGGGAGGCGGTATGGGGCCCGAGCGCATAGTCCGGCTTGATTGCCTTTTCAACAAGATCCGGACGAGGAGGCTTCGCTCGTACATCGACGTTCTGACCGAAGTAGCTGAAAGGCCAGCCATAGAATCCGCCGTCGCGAACGGACGTCAGGTAGTCAGGTACCAGATCGCTGCCGATCTCGTCGCGTTCATTGACTGCTACCCATAACTCCCCGGTCTCGGGGTTCCACGACAGCCCATTGGGATTGCGCAGGCCCGAGGCGAAGACCCGGATGTTGCGCGTCGCAAGGTCGATTTCAAGGACGGCTGCCCGGTTCCTTTCCGCATCAGGTCCATTCTCACCCACATTGCTGTTCGAGCCGACTGTTGCATAAAGTTTTAGCCCGTCCGCACTGGCGATGACATCCTTGGTCCAGTGATGATTGATGGGCCAGGCTGGCAGATCGACGATCTTTTCCGGGGCTGCGGAAATTTCGGTGTCGCCGTCGGTATAGGGAAACGCAACGATGGCGTCAGTGTTCGCCACATAGAGTTTCCCATCGGACAGGGTCATGCCAAAGGGTGAATTCAACCCCTCAAGAAATGTCTCGTGGATCTCGGCGACGCCATCATGATCAGCGTCACGCATTAACGTGATACGGTTGGCACTTGTAGCGTTTGCACCAGCGCGTTTCATGACGACGCTGCTGATCCAGCCACGAATGCTGAAGCTTGGGTTTTTGTCGGCAGGGTTGTTCGATTCAGCAACGAGCACATCACCATTGGGCAGAACATGCAGCCAACGCGGGTGATCAAGGTTCCTGGCAAAAGCATTCACCTTTAACCCTTGGGCCGCAGTCGGAGTTACTCCCTCTGGCCAGGAATCGGCCGGTGCGATATTGACTGTAGGTATCGGTTTGGGATTTGGCGGGGGAAGCGTCGGGTTGGGGCCGTACCCCTCTTCAATAGGGATGGTTGCGGATTCGCGCGAATACAATCGAACGCCGGCAACCACCAGCAGTGCAAGCACGACGATCGTTGAGATGCCAAGTGCCAAGGCTTTCATTTGCGATCCTATTACATTGCCAGAATTCATACAGATGGTCGGATTGGATCATATTCAGTTGCTGATGACACCCCATCAAATGATTGATCGATAACGAAATTTTGAAAACATTGTTTACCCATTGCGAACCGGGCGGCGTTAAGACACCGCCATGTTCGAACGATTGACTCGATTCCTGCTCAGAATTGCCACGCTGGCCTGTATTGGCCTGCATGGCATTGTCCATGCTGCGCCCGGCCTCCCTGGTGGCATGGCCGCGGTTGCCGGATGGCAGCAGCGCCTCGATCCAGCTACCGACAGCAATGACACCACTTTGACGGCCGGTGTCGGAGCTGATTGCCCGGCCCGCAAGCAAATCTGCCATGGTGACTGGTTGGAGACCGCGGCCCATCGCTCGATCCGGATGGCTCAGGCAATGTGCCCGCCATTGGGGGAAACTGTACCGCAGGCCAGTTCCTGGGTTCCTGACGTGCTGCAGAAACCACCTCGAATCTGATTTTCCGCTCGCGACACAGACCTGAACATCAGAAAACGAGGAAGAAATGATTACCAGACGTTGGTTTGCCGCTGGGTTGGCTGCGACAGTACTTGTGCCCGGGACAGCATCGGCCCAAGCGAAGAAAAAGTCCTATCAATTGGATTCAATCTATCAGCCGCAAAGCGTAGCCTACCAAAGCGATTTGCCTGCCGGATCGGTTGTTGTCGATCCGAAGAACAAATTCCTTTACCTGGTCGAGAGCAGCTCCAGTGCTCGCCGCTATGGTATCGGTGTTGGTCGGGCCGGTCTCGAATGGTCAGGTAAGGCGCTGGTGGGCCGGAAGGCAACCTGGCCACGGTGGATCCCGACCAAGGACATGATCAAGCGCGAGCCCGCCAAATATGCGAAATACGCCGTAGGCGTCGATGGTGGCCCCACGAACCCGCTCGGAGCGCGTGCCCTCTATCTTTATCAGGGCGGCCGCGACACCTATTACCGGATCCATGGCACCATACAACCGTGGACCATCGGGCAAAGCATCTCCAACGGGTGCATCCGCTTGACCAATGACCATGTCATCGATCTTTATGAGCGCGTTGGCGTCGGCGCAACTGTCGTGGTTCTTTGATCATTGCGAGTGGCGGCATGCACCGGTGCCGCCACCCCTATTTTTGGCAGTTCAGGGTGTCCGCTTCGGGCGTTGCCAGCGGCATGAGTCCAAAGATACTGCCTATATCCGCCGAATTGAGTATTGCAGTTGCAGCTCAAATCTGAGATCGTTAAACAGCCCTGAAAAGCAAATAAAAACGAATGGGGTGTAGGGTGGAAACATAGTTTGCAATTCACTTGTGTGGAGTTCAACTATGCTTTCAAAATTTAGTCATACCAAAAACATTCCGTCGTCTAAGGTTCAGCAGCATTTTCCTGCACAAAGCGGGAGCGAATTCTTGTGTCTAGAAAACGCGCTACCGCACAGATCGGCGCAGTTTTGTCGAACCTCCAAAAGTTGCATTCAGGGCCTCGGGTACAGGGGGTGGATGTGATGGAAGACAAGACTTTTGCAACGCCGGTAATGGTCAGCCTTGGTGCCATGGGGCTCCGGTTTGTCGCTTCCGCGTGGGAAGCTTTGGAGTGCCTCCGCAATCAATGGCCGCAGCAGGAAGGTGTCGAGTACAAGCGCGCTGTCCGCATCTGCAAAGATGCGCTTGAAGGATGGATGACGGCCGCCAAAGCAAGGCAGGCATTTGTCAGGGCAGCGCGACGCGCGGGCGTTCTTGTCGACAACCCGTCGGCAAAATAGCGGCCTCCTGTGGAAACACCTCTGTTCTATCTGAGACCTTCACCCGTCAGGGTGTGATCGCGCCCTGCGCTACATGCTGCTGCGATTGGTCACGCTCAATCGTCGCTTGCAGGGACGGCCCAGCGAATTGAGTTTCTATGTATCCTCAAAAATATAACGCTGGATATCTTACGCCCGGCGATATATTCAGGCAAACATCTCGATGCCAGAACCGGAGGATAATATGGGTATTCAACGTCGTCTTTGGATAAAATTGACTGTTGCCGCAATAGCGGGCATGTGGCTCGGCATACCGTCTGTCAGTGCACCGGCGGAAGCTGCAGAAAAAGTAACCGTCTTCGCGGCAGCCAGCCTCAAGAATGCACTTGATGACATCACTGCAGCTTGGCAGAAAGAGACCGGCAAGGATGCCACGATATCTTATGCCGCAAGTTCGGCTCTGGCAAAGCAGATCGAATCCGGAGCGCCCGCTGACATCTTTATATCTGCTGATCTCGACTGGATGGACTATGTCGAAAAGAAGAGTCTGATCAACGCAGATACGCGCACGAATCTGTTGGGCAACCGCATCGTGCTCGTCGCTTCCAAGGACAATGTTGAGCCTGTCGAAATCAAAAAAGGTTTCGACCTTGCCAAGCTTCTGGGCGACGGCCGCCTTGCGATGGGTGCAGTGGATACGGTTCCAGCCGGCAAGTATGGCAAGTCCGCGCTTGAATCGCTGGGCGTTTGGTCGTCGGTTGAGAGCAAGGTTGCCGGAGCCGAGAGTGTGCGCGCTGCGCTGCTGCTCGTATCGCGCGGCGAAGCGCCTTATGGAATCGTTTATCAGACCGATGCCGCAGCCGACAAGGAAGTGAAAATAATCGGTACCTTTCCGGAAGACAGCCACAAGCCGATCATCTATCCGCTTGCAATACTCAGCGAGAGCAAGAATGCCGATGCGGTGTCGCTGTTTGACTACATCAAATCGGACAAGGCTGTGCCATTCTTTGAAAAGCAAGGTTTCACAGTACTCAAGCAATGACACTTGCTTCCGGGCGGCAACCTGGAGCCGTTTTAATCAGGGTGGGGGCCTGACGTCTTGAACTGGTTCTCACTCACCAACGAAGAATGGACCGCTGTCCACCTTACCCTGCGCATAGCGTCGGTGGCGATGCTTGTGAGCCTGCCTTTCGGCATTGGGGTCGGCTGGTTGCTGGCACGGGGCAAGTTTTGGGGAAAGTCCGTTCTCAATGGGCTCGTTCATCTACCGCTGATTCTGCCGCCGGTGGTGACAGGATTCATCCTGCTACTCCTGTTTGGCAGGCGCGGTCCGATCGGTGCATTTCTCGACGAATATCTCGGCATCGTCCTGTCGTTCCGGTGGACTGGCGCTGCCCTTGCCTGTGGGGTGATGGGATTTCCCCTGATGGTTCGCAGCATCCGCCTATCGATAGAGGCGGTCGATCGCAAGCTTGAGGATGCGGCCGGGACACTCGGCGCGAGCCCCTTTTGGGTTTTCGCGACGGTGACATTGCCATTGATCCTGCCCGGGATCATCGCCGGCATGATCCTTTCCTTTGCCAAAGCCATGGGCGAGTTTGGTGCCACGATCACATTCGTCTCCAATATTCCGGGAGAGACGCAGACCTTGTCTGCCGCCATCTACACATTCACGCAGGTGCCTGGCGGCGACGCGGGTGCTTTTCGCCTGACGATCATCTCCGTCATCATTTCCATGATAGCGTTGATGGCGTCGGAATTCATGGCCTATCTGGTCGGTCGCCGGGTGGATATCGAATGAGCCTGCATTTCGAAGCAAAACACAGACTCGGCAAATTCGCACTCGATGCCAACTTCACGTCCGACCGAGGCGTTACCGCACTGTTCGGACGTTCCGGTTCCGGCAAGACTTCGATCATTCGTATCATCGCAGGCCTGACCCGACCCGATCATGGAAGAGTTGAAGTTGACGGCGATGTGCTTGTGGATACCCAAAAGGGCATATTTGTTCCCAAGCACAAGCGCCGCTTTGCGACCGTATTCCAGGAGGGACGCCTGTTTCCGCATCTTACGGTTCAGCAAAACCTGAACTATGGGCGCTGGTTTGCACCCAAGACAGGGGACGCCGGCAACCTGTCAAAAATTGTCGATCTTCTCGGTATCGAGTCCATACTGGCCAGGCGTCCCGAAAAACTGTCGGGTGGCGAAAAGCAGCGTGTTGCCATCGGCAGGGCCTTGCTTTCGTCGCCGCGGCTTTTGCTGATGGATGAGCCACTCGCGGCACTTGATGGTGCACGGAAGATGGAAATTCTTCCGTATCTTGAGGCGCTGCGAGACGAAGTGAAAGTGCCGATCGTTTATGTCAGCCACTCGGTGGCAGAAGTTGCCCGGCTCGCCGACCGTGTAGTCGTCGTCAGCGACGGCAAAGTGGCGATGACGGGAACCGCTGCCGATGTTTTGAGCCAGCCCTCTCTATCGGACGCAGCCAATCGCAGGGAAGCGGGTTCTCTCATTGAGGGCAGGGTGAGCGCCTATGATCCAAGGCACCGACTTGCGACGATTGGTTTCGAGTCCTCGCAAATTTACGTCTCAGGCATGGAAATCACAGCGGGTAAGGCGGTTCGCGTCCATATCCTTGCCAAGGACGTGATGCTGGCGACTGTAGGGCCCCAACAACTGAGCGCGCTCAATGTGTTGGAGGGTACAATCAGCGAAATCAGTTCAAATCAGGCAGGCACTGTCGACGTTCGCGTCGATTGCGGGGGAACGCCTATCCTCGCGCACATTACGGCATTGTCCTGCGACCGGTTGGGCCTCAAGCAGGGAATGACAGTTTTCGCGATTATCAAGACGGTGGCGCTGGAGCATCACTGATCATCGGCGCGGATGGTGCCGCTGCGATTTTCGTTGAGCCAATCAAGATCGGATGCGACGGCCCGTTCGAGTTTCTGCTCCATGGACCGAAAGCGACTGAGCAGCTCTTCGCCGAATTCGGTCACGATCGCACCGCCGCCCTGTTTGCCACCACGCTGGGAGTCGACGACCGGGTGCGAAAACATACTGTTCATCGCGCTGACCAGAAGCCATGCCCTCCTGTACGACATGTCCATGGCACGCCCCGCAGCGGAAATGGATCCTGTCGTCTTGATGTGGTCCAGCAACTGCATTTTTCCCCGGCCGATTCTCTCCTTGTTCGGAAAATCGATGCGGAGAACCGTTTTCAGGTCGTTTTTTGAAGGTGAGTTCATGCCATGACCAAGTTTCATCGGGCTCTTGGAAACATCTATATCAAGCCTCGTGGCCCTGTACACCTGCTGTCATCGTCCACCCTGTTGATCTGTGGTTTGCTTCGCCTTTGAGGGGTGCGCCAGAACGGCAGCGTGGTTAGCCGGTGGTCGAAATCGCTCCGAGCGAACCTGATGTTCGCAAAAGCCGCTCAATATCCCGGCCCGGCGCCGGACGTGCCAGAAGGAAGCCCTGGAGATCGTCGCAGCCTATACCACGCAAATATTCGCTCTGCTCGGTCGTCTCCACACCCTCGGCGGTCGTGCGCAGACCTTTCGCATGCGCCAGGTCGATAATTGCCCGGACGATCGCCTCATCGTTTGTCGAACGGCCAAAGCCTTGAACGAAGCAGCGGTCGATCTTTATGCGGTCGACTGCCAGTTGCTGGAGTCGCCCCAGTGAGGAAAAGCCGGTACCGAAATCATCGAGCGCAATGGTGATGCCGAGTGCGCGAAGTGACTTTATATTGTGTTCGCAATGCCCCGCACGATCCGTCAGTGCGCTCTCTGTAACCTCCAGCTCAAGCCGTGTTGGATCCATACCTATGGAAAGCAGAATTTTCGCGACCTTCATAGCATAGGCGGGATTGCGCAGTTCCACGGCGGATACATTCACGGCTACCGTTTCGATTGGCCACGACATCGCGTCCAGGCAGGCCTGACGCAAGACACGTTCGCCGAGTGCTTCGATCATGCCCGCTTCTTCTGCAATGGGGATGAAAACATCCGGAGCAATCCAGCCGTGCAGGGGATGCTTCCAGCGTAGCAGGGCTTCCACACCAGTAATCTTGGTGTTGCGGGCAGAATAAAGCGGCTGATAATGGACCTGAATTTGTGTGTCGGATGAAAGCGCCTCACGCAGCTCGCGCTCGAGAGTCCGACGCTGCTGCAGCATTGTGTCCATTTCGGTGCCGAAGACTGCAAATTGGCCCCGTCCGGCGGTTTTGGCATGGTACAGCGCGATGTCGGCCTTTCTCACCAGCTCCGTACGCTCGGTCCCGTCGGCAGGTGCCATGGCAACACCGATGCTCACGCCAATGAAAATATGATTTCCGTCAATATCGAAAGGATGGCGAACGACAGTGATGATGTTCTCGCAGAGCGTTTCAATTGCCAGCAGTCGCGTTGCTTTCGGCACGATTACGATGAATTCGTCCCCGCCAAGCCGTGCAATAAACCCCTTGTCCTCGATAACGCCCTTTAGTCGTGCGGTGAATTGGCGAATGAGTTCGTCCCCGACCGGGTGTCCCAGTGTATCGTTGACATGCTTGAAGCGGTCGAGGTCCAGATAAAGAACAGCCAGGGGAGCCGCCTTGGTGGCCGAGAGCGCCGCGTCCAAGCGGTCGTTGAAATGAACCCGGTTGGGCAGGCCGGTCAGCGAATCGTGCAGGGCAAGAAAGTTCATGCGCTCTTCGCTGGAGTGCAGTTTCTGCGATCTGAAGCGCAGCACGACGAGCAGCGCCGCCATTATTCCCGTCATCAGTGCCACAATCCCGGCAAAGGCTGGGGCAATCTGCGATATGACAGTGGAACCCGGGCGATAGGGTTGCCAGATGTAATAGCCGATTGTTTGACCCAGTGATGACTGGAGGGGAAAGCCATGTTCACCTGTTTCCAAATTGCTCTGAGGTGAGAACCGCAAACCTGTGAACAGATAATCCCGCTCCAAATCTGTCTTGAAACTCTCGTCCAGATAGCGCACCGCCACGTGCAGGTAGGTTTCTTCCGCCGTCTGTTCCAAAGCGCCGGTGTCGGACACGATGGGCTTGACACTGACAATCGCCGGACGTCCACCGAGGGTCAGGACTTCTGATGCTCCCGGGCTCAAGACACGATCGCCATAACCGTTCGGATCGGGATTTCGCAGCATTGCGCGAAGTTTCGCGGCAAGTGGTTCTACGGCCGGTCGCAATGTTTCATAGACGGAGTTTTCTGCAATTTTGCCGTCGGAAAATGCAAAAATCGGATCGTCTTTCGTATCGAGGACATAAGCGCCGTCGTGGCCGAAATAAGTGCTCATCCAAGCGCCTAGATTATTGTTCAGCCAATCCACGTTGTCAGGCATCTTGACGTGCTGGACGGCATCATCCCAGACGGTCGAACTTTCCTGATCATGTGCGATCAGAAACTGCGCTTGCGATACCACCAGAGCGAGCAGGCTTTCCTGTCGCGAGACGGCGACCTTGTCGGTTTCACGACTTGACCAGACCACCAGTACCGATACGGCGATGCAAATTGCCAGGACCGCTGCCAGAACTGGCAAGGCAGTCCTCAGCAAGAACCTTTGGGTTGTGAACGACGGTCTGATATCAGACATGCGGCAGCCTCGCTTTTGGCCGTTATAGACCGAAACAGTTAAAGATAGACGTTGGTACCCTGAAAGTTCCGCTGGCGTGATCCTAGGGAAAGCCGCCTCGGCGGTAAACCTGGCATTCATTTTGGCCACAACTACTACTCGTGGCTAGGTTGTGCATTCTTGCAACAAGCGCATCGGCTGCCGCTCGCGGATCAAGATAGTTTGACTGGTCGGCAATTGACGGGGAAGTGCGACGTTTCTACCTTGGGATGCATAGCCACGGGAGGCGAACATGACGAGGATTTTGTTCAAGCGATTCCTGAGCTCTGCCTTTTTGATCCTGTTGATTGCATCGGGAGCTGCGGCGCATCACGGCTGGTCCTGGGCCGAGGCCGATCAGATAGAATTGAAAGGTGTGATCCGCGATATCTTTATTGGTCCGCCACATCCCACTCTCGATGTGGAAACGGCCAATGACGGGATGTGGCACATAGAACTTGCCAATCCGAGCCAGACCAGGCGCGCTGGCTTTGTTGAAGGTTCGGCAAAGGTTGGCGATGAAATTGTGGCTCTGGGCAATCGATCCACCGATCCGAAGGAGAAGCGTATGAAGGCTGTGCGGATATCGGTGAGTGGAAAGACCTTTGATCTTTATCCTGAACGTATAAAGACAAATTGATCGACACCTTGACGCAGCTCTTGCAGGCGCTGTCTGAATGGCCGGGCGCTATCGCGCTCAGGCGGTCTGAGGTTGCATACTTGCTCATCAATGCGGCGCATATCGTATCCATCGGTCTCATCATCGGCGCGATTTTGACCCTGGACTTCACAATCCTCGGCCTGTTGCGTCAAGCGCCCCTTCAACCCCTCGGGCGCCCGCTCTCGCGAGTCGCCGCGTTGGGTGTTACCTGTGCCATTCTTACCGGTGCGGTTCTATTCACCGTGCGGCCTTTGGCCTATGTCCAGAATACCGCATTCCTTGTCAAAGTCGCCCTGATTGGACTGGCCGTTGCCAACGCATTGATCCTGCGACGCAATCGCCATTGGCACAGTGCTTTGACAGGCGGGAGGGTACATCCTTCCGTGCGCGTAGCGGCCCTCTTTTCCGCGCTGCTTTGGATCGCAGCAATTGTCGCCGGACGCTGGATCGGGTTTCTCTGAACGTTGTGACCATAACTGGCGGCCGCTTTTATCAGGACCGCGTCGCGGCTGCCATGCCAGTTTTCTGGGAACTGAGGCGGATATAGAGCGTTTTGCGACGATACAACATTCGGAGGACGTCATGAACGCTCGAGCCAAGCCAACAAAGGATGACATCGTCAATCTGGAAAAATCCTACTGGGATGCACTCAAAGCGAAGGACGGCACCCGAACATCAGAGCTCTCCGGTGCGCCAGCTCTCGTGACCGGCGCTCGGGGTATTATGAGAATCGACAAAGACAAAATGGGCAAGATGACCGAGGAGGGAGACTGGAGCCTCGATTCCTATGCCTTCGAAGATGTGGAAGTGTCTACACCTACGCCGGACGTCGCACTCATTGCCTATACCGTTCGGCAAAGCGTTACCATGGATGGCAAATCGCAAGAAATGCGAGCGGCTGACAGTTCGGTATGGATTCGCGGCTCGAAAGGATGGGAGTGTCACGCCCACAGCGAGACGTTCCTGAAGTAACGGTAAGTCGTGTGTCAGGATTTTCCGCTCAATGATTTATGTGTGACCGGCGAAGGTCACCGGCCGCGAATTGTGCTATTCAAGGACGATGATCATCCTTGTTACGAGTTAAACTGATGGAACGCACGAGCATTGGTGCATCCGCTTGCGAGCGCAATGAGGGGAACTGGGAGGGGCACGGTAATGAAAATTCTGCACACCATCAGCATTGCCGTGCTGATTTCGGCCTGTGGTTCGACACAGCCGGTAGCGAGGACCGCCGATTTTGGACCCGAGACATTAAAGCTCATCAATTCCTACAGGGCCAGTCGCGGCCTGTCTCCTTTGATTGCAAATGAAATGCTGACGGCCTTGGCACGGCAACACAGCCGTTACCAGGCAGTCCGGGGAAACATAAACCACGATGGCTTCCGCCAGCGATCGGCCAAAGCAAAAGCTGCTGGATTCAGTGGTGTATGTACGGAGAACGTCGGAGTCAGGTATAAGAGTGCGCAGCAACTTTTTTCCGGATGGAGAAATTCCGCGGGCCATAATACGAACTTGCTTCGACCAAACATGCGATACGCCGGGGTTGCTGTCGTTGGGGCCTACTCGACATTTTTCGCGTGTGGATGATCAAGCTGGCGCCGCGGGTTCGACGATTGGTGGAGGATTGTCGTGGAAAAGCAGCGAAAACATGCACCCGATTTTGGACTTGGCGGAAAGGTGACGCTTGTGACAGGCGCGTCGCGTGGGATAGGTCGTGCTTGCGCCCTCGCATGCGCAGCGGCGGGGTCTGATATCATCCTTGGTGTGCGAGACGTTGCGGTGTCTGCGGACGTAATCAAGGAAATAAGGGGAATGGGAAGAAAAGTCCTTCCCGTCAAACTGGATATATCGAAGCGTGCCGAGATCGAATCTGCCGTCGCCGAAGCAGTCGAGACATTTGGGAGGATCGATATCCTGGTGAACAATGTCGGTGTCGCTCCCGGCGATCTTGCCGAGCTTGTCGCAGAAGCGGACGTAGACGAGATATTGCAAGTCAATATCAAGGGCACGTTTCTGGTTACCCAGACCGTGGCCCGGCATATGATTGCGCAAAGGGCAGGCCGCATCATCAGCATCAGCTCCCAGGCCGGCACGGTGACGCTGAGGGGCGAGGCGATCTATTGCATGAGCAAGGCAGCCATCAATCATCTCATGCGCTGTCTTGCCGCCGAGTGGGCGCAATACGGCATCACCGTCAATACTGTTGCCCCGACTTTCATATGGACTGACGGAACGAGACCCGCGCTGGCGGATCAAGACTTTCACGACTGGACACTCGGACACATACCGTTGGGCCGGATAGGGGAGACTGACGATGTCGTCGGTGCTGTCGTGTTTCTCGCTTCGCCTGCAGCATCCCTCGTTACCGGACTGAATTTACTGGTCGATGGCGGATGGTCGTTGTCTTAACGCCACTGAAAACGCGAACGCGACCTTCCGCAAGAAAGTGCTCTTGCAACTTTGCATTGCGCAGAAGATACAAACACTGCACCAATAGCATGCTTCATAGACGGGCTGAGACTGGTCCAGCTTCCAGCCGAACATCAAAGTGAGTTTACAACATGTTTCCTATCAACCTCGGCATAGTCGGTGTCGGCAAAATCGTTCGCGACCAACACCTGCCGTCAATCGCCAAAAGTGCCGAATTCAATCTTGTCGCCACTGCCAGCCGTCAAGGCACCGTCGAAGGCGTACCGGCCTACAAAACCATTGAGGAAATGCTGGATGCAGTGCCATCGCTCCAGGCCGTTTCCCTGTGCATGCCGCCACAGTATCGCTATGACGCTGCGCATAAGGCACTGTCGGCCGGCAAGCATGTCTTCTTGGAAAAGCCGCCAGGAGCGACGCTTTCCGAAGTAGCGGATCTGGAAGCGACGGCTGCGGCCAAGAGCGTCTCCCTCTTTGCCAGCTGGCATTCGCGCTATGCGCCGGCCGTAGAGCCGGCAAGGGCCTTCCTGGCTTCAACAAGCATCAAGAGTGTAGAGGTCATCTGGAAGGAAGACGTGCGTCACTGGCACCCGAATCAGGCCTGGATTTGGCAGGCTGGAGGGCTCGGTGTTTTTGATCCGGGCATCAACGCGCTTTCGATCGTCACGCACATATTGCCGAGAGCCGCTTTCATCACGTCGGCAACACTTGAATTTCCGGAGAACTGCGACGCACCCATTGCGGCTGAGTTGCACTTCAAGGATGCCAACGATCTATCGGTCCACGCCGTTTTCGACTGGCGGCAAACCGGAAAGCAGACCTGGGACATCATTGCCGAGACAGAGGCAGGGACCATGATTCTCTCGGAAGGCGGCGCGAAACTGTCGATTAATGGCGAACTCAAATTCTCCGAGCCGGAGCAGGAATACGCTTCGCTCTACAGCCGGTTCGCGCAGGTCATAGCGGCGGGCAGGTCCGATGTCGACCTGGCACCGCTTCGTCATGTTGCCGACGCGTTCTTGCTTGGCAAGCGGAAGGTCGTGGCCGCGTTTTTCGATTGACGACACGCTGATCACTCGTGGGCGGCTTTCGCCCGAACGACACCGCAAGGATCGCGGGCGCATCGAGATTGGTCATAATCGCTAAAAGAAAAGGCCCGGCACTGCGCGCCGGGCCTTTTTCACAAATGGTCAACTCCGACCGATCCTGAATCTTTCAATTCAGAAGAGGATGTTGTTCTTTGCCTCTATGGGTTTCAGGTCGTTTGAATTGCCTATCATCCCCCGCATCAAGATCTCAATTTTCCGGGTGATGGATGAGATAGGGACATCATTCGCGTTTCCTTCAAAGGGGTTTGACGAATTCTCTCCAACCTTTTCCAACGAAACAAAAACCCAGGAGACAAGAACGCTAAACGGGACGTTCAACCAAGCCGTCCATTCTGCGACGCCAGCAGATGCACCCAACTCGTAGGCATACGTATACAGGCCGAACGGTACAATCGCCACGAACATTTTGTTCAAAATGACGGCAATGGAATAGTAATTGCGAGCATATGGGTAGTTCTTGATGAGTTTTAATCCGCCCTGGAGCCGAGACAGTTCATCAAATGCGCCTGTGAGCACCGTATATCTGTATTCAGTAACAACATTCTCCTTATGGAGTTTGCCAGCGGCTTCATACTGCCAATCCATGATGAGAGATGCCTTGTCATCCGGATGGGCCATTACTTTCCGCACCTCGTCATCGGACAGGTAGACTTTCAATTCGTCCTCGAGTGAAGTGCTGCTTTCGGGACTGGGAATTTGAGCAAGGTACCGAACGTTCCCAGGATCAAACCTATTTTCCCAGGATCGCTTTTCTCGCAAGGAGAAACGCAGAGCGGTGAGCCAGGCGAAATGGCGATTGAACATCTGCTCTAGTGTCACGCCCGATCGGACAGTCTCTGGATTGCCCAACACCGAGATCAACCTGTGGGCCAGGATAAAGCTGTTTGTGTTAAGTTGCCCCGACAGTGTCAGAGCCTGGTTGAACCGAGCAAAACATTGCTGGTTCTTGAACGCCAGACTGATCGCGAGCGCCGAGCCGACAATGGTCAGGATGGGCGCCGGCACAGTGAGGTATTTCCAACCCGAGAGTTGAAGTAAAATAGTGGCGCACAACGACCAACCAAGGATCCATCTGGATTCTTTTCGCGTCCACGCCAGAAACTCTGGGATGCTATACTGTCGACCTACATGCATGGCTCAACCATTCGTACGCTTTCAACTACCTAAGCGCCGAGATTGCCAAAGCGCGACCGCAATCTGCACCCTCCCAAGCGATATTTTCTCCAGACCTTCGCATCAGAGAAGGCGCGAAGCGAGATGGATAGGGACGAGAATAATTTGACGAATGTCTTCCGTCGACTGAATTAAGGGGTAGGGAATGCCATACCATCGAATAGGGCCCGGGCCCCCAAAGGTAAGCGGCCGCTGCGAAGACCGTTATCCTTGGCTTGCCAAGACGAAATCCCAGTTCAAAGACCAGAAGGGACACGAAAACTCGAGCGATTCCGCGCGATTCTCATCCTCCATCTTCTGAAAATCCGCGATAAGGGAATGCTTGACGCCAAAAACCGCGTCTTCGTCCAGGTAAGGGCAATCTGGAGTGAAGACGTGCGTGACGATCGGCGCATAGCCAGGCGCAGTGACAATGTAGTGGATATGCGCGGCTCGGTTCGGATGCCTGCCTAAAACGCCAAGCAGTTTGCCAACCGGTCCGTCGTCAGGGATCGGATAAAAATGCGGCTTGGCCGAGCGGTACCAATACTTCCCATCTGCGTCAGCCGTAAATACGCCTCTCAGATTCCAGTCAGGCTGAACGCCCTTCTGCTGAACATCATAAAATCCGTCGTCATTGGTTTGCCAAACGTCAATTGTCGCGCCTGGAATGGGCTCGCCCGCAGTATTCAGGACACGTCCGCTTACGACCAATGGTTCGCCTTTGCCGTCGAGGCAAATATTGGCTCCGTTTGCGTAGCGGGGTGCATTGGGCACGTAGAAGGGTCCGAGGATCGTGTTTTCGGTTGCCCCGGTCGGGCGGCGGTTATTGATCGAATCGACAAGCGTGGAAACACCGAGAATGTCAGAGAGAAGAATGAATTCCTGTCTCCAATCCGTGCATATGTGTCCGACGTCCGTGAGAAACTGAATTGCCTGCTTCCATTCCTCGTGGGTAGGCTCGACCTCTTTGATAGCCTGATGCAGGTGGATTACCAGCGAACTCATAACTTCGCGCAGACGCGGACTTGCTTCGCTTCCCATGCGGGCGTTGACAATCTCAGCTGAGGTGTTTTCCTCAAAGTATGCATACTTGTTGGATTCAACCTTTTGCATGTCCATGAGAGAGATCCTTGTTGGTTACAGTTTTGCCGGCAAGCGGTGACTCGCCGTTGAAGGCGCGGCAAAGAAGAGCTTCGATTTCCATCCTCTCAAGCGGTCGCGGATTCCAGTAGGGATTGGCGAACGCTTCGTCCACGGCCACACTCACTCCGCTTTCATCCATTCCCAAGGAATGCAGCGAACGATCCGCACCAATACGGCCGGCTAGTTCGTAGAAAAAAAGCGGGACATTGTTTGTACCAAGCGCTTCTCCCAGACTGGACATCACGTCCGGTACAGCAGCAGCATTGTATGCAAGTGCGTGGGGCAAGATGACCGCATGTGTCTCGGCGTGCGGGAGGTTGAACGTGCCGCCCAGCGTGTGGCACAATTTATGGTGCAGTGCCATTCCCACAGAGCCAAGACAGATGCCCGATAACCAGGCACCTTGAAGCGCGTCAGCCCTGGCCTCACCATGGAGCGGATTCTCCGCGATCAGGGGCAGGGATTTCGCCAGCAGCTTGATGGCTGCCAATGCCATGAGACTGACAACGGGATTTCGGTCTTTAGCGTACAACGCCTCGACGGCATGGGCGATTGCATTGATACCGCTTGTTCCGGATAACTTTGTCGGCAGTGTCATTGTCAGGTCAACGTCGTAAAGCACGGTTTCGGGAAGAACCCTGGGACTACTTTGGGTTACCTTCTTTCCGTTCGACGTTTCTCCAATAATAGGTGTCATTTCCGAGCCGGCGTAGGTCGTTGGTACGACCACCTGGGGAAGGTCGGTCCTCAACGCGATCGCCTTGGACAGGCCTGTGGTCGAGCCACCACCGATAGCGACCAGGCCGTCAATGCGAAGCTCATTCGCCAGCGCAATGGCATCGTCGGTAACTTCCACTGGGGTATGCATCACCGCGCCGCCAAAAACTCCAGCCGTTCTTGCGGACAGAAGTTGAGCAATTCTCTGCGCCCCAACTCCTTGATGGGACGTCGTCAAGATGAGCGCGCGGGCAATGCCCAGCCGGTCGACTTCGGCTGGCAACTCGCTTAGGGTTCCAGAGCCGAATATGACCCGTGTTGGTAGCGCATTGTAGGTGAAGTTCATGATCTGACGCTCCTTGGAACACGTCGGCTTTGGAGGTGCCGACGTGTCCGTTTCGTAACCAATTATGCGGCAGGCGCTCGCTCCCGGTCTACGCCGGCGCCGATGTAGCCTTCGTGGACATCTTGAGCGCGCGCGTACTCCGGTTGGAACCGGACGTTGGCGTAGTGAGACGCTTTCTCCGCTTCCTGCGCACGCTTGCCCAGTTCCGCTGTGTCGCCAAAGCCAAGGACTTCTCGCGCCAATTGCGTCAAAGGACCATCGACATGGTATTCCGTACGTTGCAGCGTGAGAAGATTAATAAGGTACAGAGGCGTGCCATTGAACTTCTCGAACATTTCATGGCGAGTACCCCACTCGGTAAGGAACCGTTCGCTGATCTGGCGGAAGATCTTGATGCGGTCATGAGCGCTTATCTCCGCGCCGCGCAGAACTTCAGCAAGTTTTGGCCCGATGTACGGATCGTCCATTTCGCGCTTGTTGGGCTGTAGAACGATCCCTCGTCCGCAGAACTCTACAAGCATATTGACCATGGCAGGCTGATGTTCGAGATAGTGTGCGCGCCCGAAATCGATGTAGATGTTGTTGGGTTTGAACAGTCCTCCGGGAGTGGCGAACCCAGTCTCTTCGGCTGCGAGCATGAAGGCTGTGCACGTCTCGCGGAACCTGATCAGTTCGGCGAGTTGCGACTGGACTACTGGGCTTGAACTGGTGCCAAGGGATTGCGTCAACAACAATGCCAGACCGACCATCAATTCGGCATGCACGCAGTGCCGCACCTGCGTTTCCAGATGCACCCAGTCAAACTGGCGCTGAGGATACCACTTCGCGTGGTCCGGGTTTCCTATGTGCTGAATTTGCGACCAGGGAATAAGGACGTCATCGAAGTAGACCATGGCGTCCAGTTCGTCACCGATCGTGGCGAGGGGACGATCATAGGGGTCGGCATCCGGAACCGCGCGCGATTCACGGGCAACGACAGTAATCCCCGGCGTTGCGATAGGCACAAGGGCATAGATTGTTTGCTCGGCTGTTTGACCTGGTCGCCACAGATTGCCGATCAGCAGATGGTTGACGAATGGTACGGAGGTCCCGATGGCCTTCCATCCACGGACGAGGACGCCGTCATCTCTTTCTTCGACAACTGTCAGCATCGGCGTTTCGCCGAGCGCTTCAACACGTCCACGGTCGAACTGGACGTCCACGAACATTGGTGAGATCGCCAGGTCTTTTGACGTCACTTCCTCCCATTGGCGGCGGATATTGCCGGAAAGATCGCGGTGGCCTTTCTTGAATCGCGAGTTTGCTGCCCATGGCTCCGGGTCGTCAACCTGGGTGAACATGACACAATTCATTCCGGCAGGAGGACGCGTAAAAATGCCGCCTTTGAAATGCCTGAACAAGAAGTCGGCATACTTCCGCCGACGGACAGTGTCCTCCTTGGATTTGGGCAGGAACCAATGCATCGATTGACGCTTGCCATTCTCATCGATGAAGGTCGCGATATCCTGATTCTTCGGATCCAGATGCAGATCGTAGTAGTCTGCGATCGCCTGCGCATATCCGCGCGTTTTCGGATGCGTGGTCACGTCTTCAATGATTTCGCCACCGACATAGACCTTGCGGCCATCCCGAAGCGATTCCAGATATTCCTTACCAGTTCTCATTTCTCTTCCTCTCCATTGTTGGCTAACTGTTTCTGGAACGTCGCACTGTCCCAGTAATCCTCGCTGCGCTGGATCCGGCCGTCATTGAGGTGCAGGACAAGAACGCCTCGTAGAAGAATCCTTTGACCCTTCGGTTCAATCCGACCCATTTGGTTCTGGAGTGACGCGGTCAGGAGATATGGAACCGCAGTCAGGCCATTGTGGTCGACGACTGCAGTACCTGTCTGCCATTGCGCATCGGGGAACCAGCTCAGGAAGCGCTGCAAACCGTCGACGATGGCTTTGACGCCATACTTCGGGGATCCATGAGCGACATCCTCGTGTGTTGCATCCGATGCATAGAGTTCTGCTACGGATGGCAGATCATGGCTGTTGTAGGCGGCGTAGAGGCGATCATGCAGCCGTGTACCGATGACGTCTCGTTGGGTCATTGAACAGCGCCTTCAAATTTGACGCTGTGCATGTAGCAACCGCCGCCATACAGGAGAGGGGGTTTGGCAGCTGGCGCCAGGACCGACTCCACAGACGCGATGAAAACCAGGTGGCTGTTGACCAGCAGTGTGGCGGTTACACGGCAATCGAATGCAGTCAAGGAATTGCAAAGGATGGGCATTGCTACCCGTGACGGAAGGTGCTCGGGCGCAACCACGAATTCTTCAATGAATTTGTCTGCCCCCTGCTGCGAGCAATGCTGAGAGATAGCAAGTTGCTCCTGGCTCAAAACATTGACGGCGAACGTTCCGTCTCGGGTTATTTCGGCCGCTGTGATAGTGTTTCTGTTTACGCTAACGAGTAGCTTGGGCGGTTCCATGCAAACCGGGATGAAGGCACTGACCGTCATCCCCCAAGGGCGATTTTCGTGCAGTGTCGTGATAATGGTCACGCCCCCAACGAAGCGTCTCATGGCCGTCTTGAATGCTAGCGTTTCGGGACCACTATTCAACTCCCATGAAAAACTGTTTTTTATTTCAGTATTATTATCTGTCGCGGAAGTATGTTCGCCAATACAAGACATAAAATCCTCCTCCGCATTGACAAAGTCGATGCGTTATCTTGCTTCTCGCCAAAATATTCATATATCGCTCCAGCTTGCGTCGCCAGAACGCGTTGCGATGCTTCAGTTCCACAGTTGATTTTTATTTTTTGTTGACAGCAGTGTTATGTTTCTATCGTAATCTGTCCAATCGATATTTTGGAATTCACCTATCGATGTGGTGGATGGATGGGATAGCGCAATGAACCTGAGAAGTATCGATCTGAACCTGTTGGTCGTGCTGGACGCGCTTCTCGAAGAACGCAGCGTAAGCCGGGCTGGCGAAAGGGTGGGCCTTAGCCAATCAGCCACGAGTGCAGCCCTGGGCCGTCTGCGCGAAATCTTGCATGATCCCATATTGGTCCGCGTCGGCCGCGAGTTGGCGCTGACGCCAAACGCTGAACGGCTTGTCGACCCACTTCGCGACGCCTTGTCTCGAGTGGAAAGGACCTTGACCCTGCAGTCCGATTTTGACCCGCTCGTGAATTCACAGAGCTTCACCATCAGCGCATCCGACTATGTGGTGCTGGTCTTGCTCGTGCCGTTCATCAATACGCTTACTGCGGAGGCGCCGAATGTAACGATTCATCTGGTACCGCGGTCTCGCGACGCCGAGCGTGTGTTGCAGACTGACCAAGTGGATATTGTCATCGAGCCGAGCGAACTCATTGCCAACAACGGCTACCCATCAGTTCCACTTTTTTCCGATCGCTGGCTTTGCGCGGTTGATGCCAATCACCCGCTTGTAAGGACTTCCAGCATCTCCATTGATCAGTTCTTGACACTGCCGCATCTGGCGTATGGCATCGGTCATGATCGGCAATCCAATCTTGCGGACCAACATTTGACGCGCCTGAAAGTGAAACGCAGGATTCAAGTTACAGTCGAGAGCTTTCTGCTCGTGCCATTTTTACTGCAGGGTTCGCAATTGATAAGTCTCGTATTGGAAAGGACAATCGAGCGATTGGCCGGCGCGACCACTGTCCGGGGGCTGGCGCCGCCCATTGAGCTCCCCGATATCCATGAGACAATGTACTGGCATCCTCGGCATACCAGTGACCCTGGACATCGCTGGCTCCGAGAGCGGCTCCATGTGATGGCGCAGGCGCTGCAACGTTAGGGTGCAAACGTGGAGGATGAGGCCTTGCCGGGGCGTTCTGTTCTGTGTGGGCTGTTACAGGCATCGATCTCCGCCGTTATGACACCTGAACCCTGTTTGTTTCCCTCAAACAATTCCGGGCGCCCTTGGCGCCCGGAATTTATTGGTGGTTGAACGTCGCCGACGCTGGGACATTCCGATCTGCTTTGCCGACACTTTCGCTGCGCTGGGCCTGCTCATGTCAACAAATCAGGGGCTCCCGCTTACGAACAGCCGCTCGTAGCACCGCACGTGTCACACTTCAGGCATGTGCCATTGCGCACCATCGTGAAGTTTGAACATTCGGAACAACTGTCACCTGTGTAACCCTGCATCATCGACTTGATGCGACGGTCGGACAGCACCTTCTTTGCTTCCGCCTTGGCCTCTTCAGCTGCAGCCTCGGCGTCGGTGTCGTCGAACAGGGCAGCGGCTGGGTTAGCGCCGATTTGGGTCTGGTCCTTGGCACGCTCCTCATAATCCCGCTTGAAGGCAGTGGATTCCTGGGGCATGGCAATTGCCGGCTTGGCGGCGACTGCCACGGTGGAGCGGCTGGCGAGGGTCATGACATTTGATGACGCAGTTGCCTTTGGCGCGCTTACGACGCCTGTTCCCCCTGCGTTGCTAAAACCCTTGGGGTCAGCCTTGTTGGGTGACACAACCTTTAGCGACGCACCGCGTGTCAGGCCCTTGGAAACCGGCTCTGCCTTGCCTTCCGATATGCCGCGACCAAGGGAGGTGTTGGAAAAATCCGACTGGTCAACATGGGCGAGGTCGTGGCGGTCGAGATAGGAGACCGCCAGTTCACGGAACAGGTAGTCGAGGATCGACGTCGCGTTCTTGATTGCATCATTGCCCTGAACCATGCCGGCTGGCTCGAATTTGGTGAAGGTGAAGGCCTCCACGTATTCCTCCAGCGGCACGCCATATTGCAGGCCAAGCGATATCGCGATCGCAAAATTGTTCATCATGGCGCGGAAGGCAGCGCCTTCCTTGTGCATGTCGATGAAGATCTCACCGAGACGGCCGTCATCGAATTCACCGGTGCGCAGATAGATCTTGTGCCCGCCAACCGTTGCTTTTTGGGTGTAACCCTTGCGGCGGTTCGGCAGTTTCTCGCGATCGTGGATGTATTTCTCCACGATGCGCTCGACGATCTTTTCGGTAACCTGTACCGCGCGAGCAGCTGCAGGAGCTTCGATCAGCGTCTCCACTGCATCGTCCTCGTCGTCATCCTCATCGGCAAGAAGCGAGGAGTTCAGCGGCTGCGACAGTTTGGAACCATCGCGATACAGCGCGTTGGCCTTCAACGCCAATTTCCACGACAACATATAGGCGGACTTGCAATCGTCGACCGTTGCCTCGTTCGGCATGTTGATCGTCTTGGAGATCGCACCGGAGATGAAGGGCTGTGCTGCCGCCATCATGCGGATGTGACTATCGACCGACAGATAACGCTTTCCGATCTTGCCACATGGGTTGGCGCAATCGAAGACCGGATAGTGCTCTTCCTTGAGGAAAGGCGCACCCTCTAGGGTCATTGCACCACAAATGTGGATGTTGGCAGCTTCGATTTCCTTTTTCGAGAAGCCGAGGGCCGGCAGGATCTCAAAGGAGATGTCATTGAGCTGCTCATCGGTAAAGCCGAGCACGTTCTTGGCGAAGTCTTCGCCAATCGTCCACTTGTTGACGGCAAATTTGATATCGAAGGCAGATTTCAACGCCGTATTGAGGGTGGCGATGATCTCATCGGTAAAGCCCTTGGCCTTCAGCGAGCCGGGATTGATGCCAGGTGCCTGATTGAGGTTGCCATGGCCGACCGCATAGGCTTCGATCTCGGCGATCTGGCTTTCGGTGTAGCCGAGGGTCCGCAGCGCCTCCGGGACAGCACGATTGATGATCTTGAAGTAGCCGCCACCCGCGAGCTTCTTGAATTTGACCAGGGCAAAGTCAGGCTCGATGCCCGTCGTATCGCAATCCATGACAAGGCCGATCGTGCCGGTCGGAGCAATCACAGTTGCCTGTGCGTTGCGGTAACCATGCTTTTCGCCAAGCGCCAGTGCCTTGTCCCAGGCCAGCTTCGCATGTGTTATCAATTCCTGGTCGGGACAATCGTTGGCAATCAAGGCAACCGGATTGACGGCAAGGCCTTCATAACCTTGGCTCTCGCCGTGGGCGGCGCGACGATGATTGCGAATAACGCGCAGCATGCTGGCTGCATTGGGTGCATAGCCCGGGAATGTTCCAAGCTCCTTCGCCATTTCGGCGGAGGTGGCATAGGCAATACCGGTCATGATCGCAGTGAGCGCACCGCCAATGGCACGGCCCTCATCGCTGTCATAGGGTATTCCCGACGTCATCAGCAGCCCGCCAATATTGGCGTAGCCGAGACCGAGCGTGCGATATTCATAGGACAAGCGTGCAATTTCCTTGGACGGGAACTGCGCCATCATCACCGAGATTTCGAGAACGATGGTCCAAAGGCGCGCAGTGTGTTCGTAACCGGTAACGTCGAACTTGCCGTCCTTGCCTCGATAGGTGAGGAGGTTGATCGAAGCGAGGTTGCAGGCCGTGTCGTCGAGGAACATATATTCCGAGCACGGATTGGAGGCACGAATTGGACCCGCAGCAGGGCAGGTGTGCCAATCGTTCATTGTGGTGTTGAAGTGAAGACCCGGATCAGCTGAGGCCCAGGCTGCGTAGCCGATCTTTTCCCAAAGGTCGCGGGCTTTCAACGTTTTCATGACCTTGCCGTCCTTGCGGGCGGTCAGGTTCCAGGTGCCGTCGCTTTCCACGGCACGCAGGAATTCATCCTTCAGAGAAACAGAATTGTTGGAGTTCTGGCCGGCGACGGTCAGATAGGCTTCCGAATCCCAGTCGGTGTCATAGGTCTTGAAATCGATATCCGTATAACCCTGCCTCGCGAACTGGATGACGCGCTGGATATAGTTCTCCGGAACCTGATTCTTCTTGGCCGCCTTGATCTCGCGCTTGAGCGCCGGATTCTTGGTTGGCTCGAAGCAATCCCCATTGTCGGCTTCGCAGTTGACGCAAGCCTTCATGATTGCGGTCAGATGTTGCCGGACAATCTTGGAACCGGTGACTAGGGCCGCAACCTTCTGCTCTTCCTTCACCTTCCAGTCGATATACTCTTCAATATCCGGATGATCGACGTCGACGACCACCATCTTGGCAGCACGGCGGGTGGTTCCCCCAGACTTGATGGCTCCAGCAGCGCGATCGCCGATCTTGAGGAACGACATCAGGCCCGATGAGCGGCCGCCCCCGGACAGCTTTTCGCCTTCGCCACGCAGATAGGAAAAATTGGAACCGGTGCCCGAACCGTATTTGAACAGGCGTGCCTCGCGCACCCACAAATCCATGATGCCGCCATCATTGACCAGATCGTCAGCGACAGACTGGATGAAGCAGGCGTGCGGCTGCGGGTGTTCGTAGGATGACTTGGACTTTGTAAGTTTGCCGGTGTCAGGGTCGACATAGTAATGGCCCTGTCCGGGACCATCGATACCATAGGCCCAGTGCAAGCCTGTGTTGAACCATTGCGGCGAGTTCGGCGCAACCCGCTGGGTTGCGAGCATGTAGGCAAGTTCGTCACGGAAGGCGAGGGCATCTGCTTCGCTATCGAAATACTTGCCCTTCCATCCCCAATAAGTCCAGGTACCAGCAAGACGATCAAACACCTGGCGCGCATCCATCTCGGAACCATAACGCTCGTCAACGGGCAGCGCAGCCAGGGCGTCTTCATCGGGAACAGAACGCCAGAGCCAGGAAGGCACCGAATTTTCCTCGACCTTCTTCAGTCGGGCGGGCACGCCGGCCTTGCGGAAATACTTCTGGGCCAGAATATCGGCGGCAACCTGACTGAACTGGGCCGGAACATCGATATTCTCCAGGCGGAACACGACAGATCCGTCCGGATTTTTGATCTCACTCGTCGCTATGCGAAATTCGATCTCCGCATAGGCTGACTGGTTCTCTTTGGTAAAACGCCGTTCGATCCGCATCTGTCTCGTCCTTGTCCCTATATATAGTGTCCCTCGGGCGCCATGTGAAGTGCTGCGCACCTCAGGACGCAAACCCGCCTGTCCGGTCTCAAATGCTTGAAACCAGTCGCTTCACCCTGACCCGTCGCCGAAACGGTCTCCCGTCTCATTTTCGGGCTGGCGGCCCTTATTTTCTGACGCCTGTCGTGTGATTCATCGTTGATGAGAGTGTCACACTATCTGGTACTCAACTTAAGTGTAAACACTAAATATTGCGTTAAAGTCTCATTTACCCAACAAATATTTACATGTGCACACTTAGGTTTCTTTTCTCCAGACGTGAATATCCTGCGCTTGCACCCACAAAGGGACAAGCTTCAGAAAATGCTGCACAAACTGGAAAAGAACCGACTACTGACGCTCCGGTCACGCTACTAATGCAACGCCGCAGATCATAAAAAATGACTCGCGAGCGAGCGTCAAGAAATAGTTTGTTACTAATTTGTGACCGCAATATCTTGTGTGTCACACATGTGGATAACGGGGAGAAACTTAGAGAGGTTTGGCGAGCCGATCACTGGAACAGCCGCAAAGCTGCTTCGTTCGCAAAACTTTGGGAGAACGGCAATGACGGCCGTCAAAAGTCAGGTAGTGGTTTAGCGAATTTCTACAAGCGCTGGATCGAAGCCGGCAAGCAGCGCTTTCAATTCGGGTTCTTCGACTCGCCGCGCTGATTCCTCAACGCTGAGCCATTCGACGCGCCGAACACCCCGTTCCGGCCAATTCTTCTGCTGATGCGAGAAGTGCATTGGGAAGACATCGACGATGAAATCGCCGATCTCTCCATCGTCCATGTCGCTCTTTGTGTAGGTGTATGTGCCTATCGAGAAGGGCGCTATATCTCCGCGCACGCCAGCTTCCTCAAAGGCTTCGGTCCGTGCCGATTGAGCCAGGGTCTTGCCTATCTGCGGCCAGCCCTTCGGCAACACCCATCGTCCCGTTCCACGGCTCGTGATCAGGAGAACTTCTGGTCTGTTCTTTTTGACACGATAGACGAGCGCTGCGACCTGGCGAATCCTGCCATCGGGCATTTCCATCCGCTTGTCGACCACAATCTCATCCTGATAGGTTACGTTCAATGCTCCACTCGTCTTCTTTTTGTTTAATGCAATTGTGAACCGATTCGTTCAAACAACAATGATTCATCAAGACTGTTCCGTGCTTAAATGCGACTTGTGACATTTTTTTGAACAGCAGTGCAAAAAAATCACATAACTCCATAAGGCTTTGAGAAACAGTCGGTTAGCGCCATGGCCAAGCATAGACTAAAGGATTGCTGGAAAGCGTTGGTCACAAAAGATAGTCTTGTGATGAAAAGTAGCGTTGGGAGGTTGAATGACATCTGCTCGATCCTCTTTCGAACATGTTCGCTCACCGTCTGCCGATGCTGGGCCTTCGGGGGATGAGACCGCCAGCGTTATTGCGTCATGTGCTTATGCCAACGGCAAACGTGTGGCGGATATTCTGATCGACGAGGCGGGAGAATGGGCCCGCAAGGACGGACATGTTGTCTGGATAGGATTGCTGGAGCCCGACGGCGAACTATTACACCGGGTGCAGAAGCAATTCGGCCTGCACAGCCTGGCCATTGAGGATGCCGAGCATGCTCATCAGCGGCCAAAGTTGGAGCAATATGGTGATGCGATCTTCGTCGTTGCCCGGACGGCTCAACTCATAGACGGAAGGGTGGCTTTTGGGGAAACCCATGTATTTCTGGGCAAGGGCTATATCGTCAGCGTGCGGCATGGAGCCTCCACCTCATACACAGCGGTTCGCCAGCATTGGGAAACTGCCCCTTACGCATTGGCGAAAGGAGAGGATTTCGTTCTCTATGCGATCCTGGATTTCATCGTCGATAATTACATGCCGGTGCTGGAGGCAATTCACGACGAGGTGGAATCGATCGAGGACCGCGTTCTGGCGAAGCCAATGACAAGTGCCGACATCGAACGCCTCTACATGCTGCGCCGGGATCTGCTCCGTCTGCGCAATGCCATCGGTCCGCTTGTCGATGTCTGCGGACGCCTCAGCAACACGGATTTACCGCAGATCCAGACGGCGATGCAGCCACTGTTCAGGGATGTGACCGATCATGTCCGTACGGTCCAGGAGAAGATCGACGGTTTGAGGGAGGTGCTCGCATTCGCCTTTGAAGCAAGCTTGCTCGTCGGCCAAAGCCAGGAAACCGTCATCTCAAAACGGCTAGCCTCCTGGGCGGCCATCCTGGCAGTGCCAACAGCCATCGCTGGCATCTACGGCATGAATTTCAAGCACATGCCGGAGCTTGATTCTCCCAATGGATATTACTGGGTTCTGGGAGTGATCATTCTCGTGTGCCTGACCTTGTTCTGGCGCTTTCGAAAAAGCGGCTGGCTATAAGATCTGAACCCGCAATATTATTCCACGCTTAGCCGCGATGCCCTTTGGTAATCGGCTCCTGGTACGTCAGACCCATGTCCCACGGGAAGTAGATCCAGGTGTCTTGGGATACTTCGGTCACAAAGGTATCGATGAGGGGGCGTCCCTTCGGCTTGGCGTATACCGTTGCAAAATGGGCCTTCGGCATCATCGCCCGGACAATTGCCGCCGTCTTGCCGGTATCGGTAAGGTCATCGACGACCAGTATGCCATCGCCGCCATTTTCAAGGAGCTTTGGATCCACATCCTTGAGCACCTTGAGCTCACCTTGCTCATCATATTCATGATAGGAGGCAATGCAGACTGTCTCGATCATGCGGATACCAAGCTCGCGGCAGATGATCGCTGCGGGTACCAGGCCACCGCGGGTGATTGCGACCATCGCACGCCAGTCGCGCTGCATGCCGGCAACCCGCCAGGCAAGGGCGCGGGCATCCCGATGGAATTGATCCCAGGAGACAGGAAAAGCTTTGTCGGGAAGGGACATGGTGCGCACTCCATCAAATGAATACAAACAGCGGAAAATCCGCGCGGAATGCATTTCGCAATAGCGGGAAATGCAAGTCGATGGCAAGCCGCTTGCATGGCCTTCGGGCTCTCAGGACAAGAAAGGTGTGATTTCTGCCTGTTTAGAGCAGATTTCGCCCGACCGGTCGACGCATTGTTCAGCGCGACATCAATGTCAAACATGGCATGTCAGCCATGATCGAACTGGTGACGCCACCGAACACCCACTCCTTGAGGCGGGACTGGCTATAGGCCCCCATAACGAATAGCGAGGCATGGTTCTCGGCAATTCGACGCCGCAATATTTTGTCCGCGGACTCCCCATGCGACTCGATTGCGTGGGGCGTAACATTGACGCCATGCCGGCGGAGGGCATCGGAAAGCGGTGTTCCAGGGATGTCCATGCTCGGATCAATGGATTTCTTCGGGTCAACCCAAACCGTATCGACGCTCTCTGCCTTGAGCAACAACGGCAGGGAGTCAAAGGCTGCTCGCGAAGCTTCGCGCTTGCCATTGAAGGCCACGACAACGCGGTTAATCCTCTCCGGTATTGGGAACTTGTACGGTACGAACAGCACCGGTCTTCCGCTTTCCATAACCAACGGATCAGTCACGTCATTGACGCTGTCGGGATCGTCAGGGTCAGGTTGCCCGGCGATGATGATGTCGGCGCGCAGGGCACTCTGTGTGACGCCCGCCGATGGACTGCTGCTCTCCGAACGGACGATGCGAAACTCATGAGAAATGGTTCCCTTGGCCATTTCCGCCTTGAACATTGCGGCGATTGCTTCGGAGTTTTCCTTGTGGCGCTGCTCGTGCGCCTCGAACAGGGTCGTATCGGCAAAACCTGTCGGATCGGCATAAACGATGGGTGAGGGGATCGTATAAAGGCCGATGATATGCGTACGGTCGCTCGATGAGGCAATCAATTTTGCGGCGCCGATAACTCGCTTGGCCTCCCGCTCACTGCGAATGAATGCGATGATCGTGCGAAATGCCATACTGGCCTCCATGTTTGCTGCGTCGCCAAATGCATCAGGCACCATTATAGCCCCTTATTGCAACAATTGCTTTGTGTTTTCGGTAACTTGTATCGCTTCGACGAGTGTCAGGGCGTGTTGGTCGTGGCCGCAATATGCTCGACCATGTTCCTGACAGCAGTTTCGGCCGCGATGAGTTTATCGGCGTCGCGGGCGCGAATAACCAATTCAGTCGAGAATCGGCCGCTTTCATATTTTGGATAGGAGCCGATGATCGTATCCGGATGGGCTGCCTGGATTTCCCGCAATGGCACGGCAATCGTGCCCTCGCCGAATGGACAGTTCACCGATCGGGACAACAACTGCATTCCGACCCGGAGGGTCGGAATGACATTATCAAGCATCGCCTGAAAAACCGATGGCACCCCGGCCATGACATAGACATTACCGATGTTGAATCCGGGCGCCGTCGAGACAGGGTTATCGATATGCACGGAGCCGCGCGGCATGCGTGCCATGCGCTGGCGGCTTTCGGTAAACTCGATGCCACGCGCAGCGTAGTTATCACCCATGAGCTTCATTGCTTTGGCGTCGTGCTCGCAGGGCACGCCGAAGGCCTTTGCAATGGCGTCGGCGGTAATGTCGTCGTGCGTAGGACCTATCCCCCCTGAGGTAAAGATATAGTCATAACGATCGCGCAGCGCGTTGAGTGCTTCAACGATCCGGTCTTCCTCGTCCGGAACGATGCGAACCTCTTCAAGGTCGATGCCGACGGCGGTCAGGATATCGGCGAGATGGCCGATATTTTTGTCCTTGGTTCTCCCGGACAGCAATTCGTCGCCGATCGCAAGCATGGCAGCGGTCACTACTTCATTCGTCATCAGATTCTCCATAGCGGTATGCGACCGTAATTCTGCAAACGGAACGTCGCAAGTCGTTTGCCCATCCCAATAGTGGTGGGTTCAGAACGACTCCGATCTGGATCCGGTTCGAAATATGCCCCGGAAGGCACTTATGATTTCGCTGCAGGCGGAACCATAGTCCTCATTGCACGGCCAAAAGCCTCACTTAGCGGCTCTCCCTTTCATGGCTGTGAAAAGGAGCGGCGCAAGATTCAGCGCGGCGAGGAATTTATGTCGTGTCACCTTGCTTTCCGCGAGTCTCGCCAGTAATTGCAATCTGCAGTGCGGACGTGGCGAAACTGGTAGACGCAAGGGACTTAAAATCCCTCGGCCATAGGTCATGCGGGTTCGACCCCCGCCGTCCGCACCATTTACAGACACTCCTGATAATTTGGCATCTCAAACCACCCTGACCCCGTACGGGTGGATTTGGAATTCAACTTCGCCTACAAGCGGCGCACCATCATGTGTGAGAAAGCAATGGCTGCAATTTCTATTCAATCTCCTGGCGACAGGATCAAAGAGTTTGCCTCCAAGAATTCGGCGCTACTGATTGTATTATTATATTTTGCATTCCAGATATTTTTTCTGACGACCATTTCCAATGGGGCGGGTGTCGACGATGCTGAACAACTCGCCTATGTAGGGGCCTTGCAGTGGGGTTATGGCGGGTCACAACCACCGCTTTACACCTGGATAAACAGCATAGCCGGCAGCATTCTCGGAATCAGCCTGTTCACAATCTATCTGGTCAAATTCTGTATGCTGGCCAGCCTGTTTGTCAGTGTTTATTTTGGCGCACGGTTGCTTGGTCTTTCCCGTGCCGTTGCTGCCGCGGGGATGGTTGGAATGTTCATGCTTCCGCAAATCGCCTGGGAGTCCCAACGCACGCTGACGCATTCCGTGGGGGCGACCACCGCCTGTGCATGGTCGTTTCTGGCGTTTGCCTGGCATATGAAATCAAGATCGTGGCATTCGGCGGTACTTTTGGGTCTTGGGTTTGCCTGTGCTTTGCTGGGAAAATTCAATGCCAGCTTCTTCATTCTGGCGCTCATCCTGGCTGGGCTTTCCATCCCGGTCTACCGTAGTGTCCTGCTGTCACGCACGAGTATCCTGGCGGTACTAACGTTCGTCCTGGCCGTTGCGCCAACAGGGCTTTGGGCGCTGGTGCACACGGAGAGCCTTCTGGCGCGCACGCGCAAGTTTGAGATGAACCCTGGTGGCCAGTTTTTTATCAGCAGGCTGCACGGCGAATGGAAGCTGTTTCTCAACAGCGTCCTGTTTGCGGGCGTGGCGCTGGCGTTCTTTGCAATTGACCGGTGGCGAAGCCGCGCCGATGCGCTGCCCGAACAGCCTGCATGGGCAGATGCCGAGAAGCTTGTTGCCAGAATTCTGATTTTTGCACTGGCCGGTGTCTTCGTCGCAGTGCTCGTGAGCGGCGCAGCGGAAGTCAAGGATCGCTGGCTGCAACCCATACTCTTTCTGACCCCGTTGTTTCTAGCTGTTGTCCTGGCGCGTTCCATCAATGGGGATCTTCCGCTGAAGCGCTTCGTTCTGGTCGGCACCGCCTGTGGTCTGATTGTCATACCAGGACTCGCGATAAACATGATGTACGCCCGATACGGCAAGGCGCCTTCGATCGCCCAGTTGGATTATGCCAGATTGTTTGCCACCACGCGGACGGAAGGCGCCTTTGGCACAGTTGTCTCCGACCGTCCGCAATTGCCCGGAAACCTGCGACTGATGGACCCGACCATCACGCCGGTGCATGCGGAGATGCCAAATGCCGCATCACGCATCAAATTGCCGGCCCTGTTCGTTTGGTTTGGCGAGGGGATGAACCCTTCAGTGCTGGAACTGATGAACGATGCAGGCATCCCGGCGCCGCCGCCCGCCAACATCAAGCATATCGAGCTCACATACAAATACTATCCGGACGTCTCGGAGAAAGTGAGTTATGTCATCATCCCTGCCGAATAAGGTTCAGTCCGGTTTACCCGACATCGTCAATCCTCGACGAACACTTCGTCGCGCTTCTTGCGAATGCTCGGCAGCAGCACAACAACGAGGACTGCGGCGGCGAGCAGCAGGAGAATGAGGCTGATCGGCCGCGTCACGAAGGTCGACGGATCCCCGCGCGACATGATCATGGCCCGGCGAAGATGTTCCTCTAGCAGGGGACCGAGAACGAACCCGAGCAGCAATGGTGCCGGTTCGCAGCGCAATTTCGCGAGCCCATAGCCAAGGAGTCCAAAGAACGCGACGGCATAGAGATCGAATACATTGGAATTGACGCTGTAAACGCCGATCGAGCAAAAGGCGATGATGGCCGGGAAAAGCATGTAGTACGGTATTGTCAGAAGTTTTACCCACAGGCCGATCAAGGGCAGATTGAGCAATATGAGCATCAGATTGCCAATCCACATCGAGGCAATAATTCCCCAGAACAAGGCTGGCTGCTCGGTGGCGACGTTGGGCCCGGGAACGATGCCCTGGATGATCATGGCCCCGATCATCAGCGCCATGACGGGATTGGCGGGAATGCCAAGCGTGAGCATCGGAATGAAGGATGTCTGGGCGCCGGCATTGTTGGCTGATTCAGGACCTGCTACACCGGCAATTGCCCCCTTGCCAAATTCTCCAGGCGTGTTCGAGATGCGCTTCTCGACCGTGTAGGAGGCAAAGGATGCGAGAATTGCACCACCGCCAGGCAGAATGCCGAGCGCCGAACCAATAACCGTACCCCGCAGGATCGGAGCCGTCATGGCTTTCCAATCCTCCCGTGTCGGCCAAAGATTGGTGACCTTCTTGATCACCACATCGCGCTCATGCTCATTTTCGAGATTGCGCAGGATTTCGGCAATACCAAATACGCCGACCGCAAGTGCGACGAAGTTCAGTCCGTCCGAAAGTTCGAGGATTCCAAGGTTGAAGCGAGGTGTTCCGGTATAGATGTCGGTGCCCACCAGGCCGAGGAGTAGGCCGAGCACGACCATGCCCAGTGCCTTGACGACCGAACCATGGGCCAGTGCGATCGAGGAAACGAGCCCGACAATCATCAGCGAGAAATACTCGGCCGAGCCGAATTGCAGGGCGATGGCAGTCAATGGTGGGGCAAACACCGCCACCAGAACTGTCGATACCGTTCCCGCGAAGAACGAGCCGATGGCGGCGATGGCCAGCGCCGCGCCGGCTCTGCCTCTGCGCGCCATCTGATATCCGTCGATGGCCGTAACTGCGGACGAGGATTCGCCCGGCATGTTGATGAGGATTGCGGTGGTCGAGCCGCCATACTGTGCACCGTAATAGATGCCCGCTAGCATGATCAGCGACGAGACCGGTTCGAGCTGAAACGTAATTGGAAGGAGCATGGCAATGGTCGCCGTTGCACCAATGCCAGGAAGCACGCCGATGAGCGTGCCAAGTAGAACACCGGTCAAGCAGAACAGCAGGTTCCAGGGGGAGGCGGCGGTGGCGAAGCCGAGTGCGAGATTATTGAGAAGATCCATGTTTCGCCCTCACATTCCAAGCCACGGGCCGAAGCGCCGGAACGGCAGTCCGAGGGCATAACTAAAGACGATGACGGAAAACAGCGTCAGCCCGCCGACCAGCAAGAGCGCGGTTCCGGGCCGCATTTTCGTGCTCGCAAAAGCCGCGAGCAGACCGGTGAAAAACAGGGAAGGGACAAATCCCAGACCGCGGACCGTCAAGCCAAAAAAAATGGGGGCGGGCAGAATGAACAGCAGGCCGCGCCAGGCGATTGGACCCATGGGTTCATGCTCGAGCTGCGTGCTTTGAACGATAACGATAATACCGAGCAAAACGAGGATTGCTGCCAGAACCAGGGGGAAGTATCCGGGACCCATGCGGAACGCCGTTCCGATTTCGAGTCCATAGGCTTGAATGCCAAAGAACAAGCCGACCGCAATGAAAAGCAATCCACATATCAAGTCGCGCGCACTGAAGCTCAACGATTTCATGCGTTTCCCCCTGCCGCTCTGTTTGTTTCTTTAAAAAGACCAGGAGCGGGTACCCGCTCCTGATCCGCATTGGTCAATCGGCGTACTGACCGGCAGCTTCGATGACCGGCTTCCAGCGTGTTACTTCGCTTTCAAGCCTTGATTTGAGCCCTTCGGGGGTTGCTTCCGCCTCCGAAGAGGGGACGGTGCCGAGTTCGGCAAATCGAGCGACCACGTTGGGGTCCTTCAACGCCTTCTGCAATGAAGCCGACAACTTTTGTGTGACCTCTGCCGGCGTTCCCTTGGGCGCATAAATGCCGTGCCAGATGCCCACCTGCATGCCTGGCAATCCTCCTTCCGCAACTGTTGGCAGATCAGGAAGCGCATCCAGACGCTTGGGTGACGTTACCGCATAGGCTTTGATCGTGCCGCCCTTGATCTGCTTCGTCGTGTTGGTTGTCTGGTCGCACATCAAATCGACCTGCCCACCAAGCAAATCGGTCATGGCCGGGCCAGTGCCCTTGTAGGGAACCGTAACCAGCGGGGTCTTGATCTCGCTCATGAACAACATGCCGCACAGGTGCGAGGCTGCACCGATACCGGCATTTGCAAGGCTGACCTTGTCGGCATTTGCCTTGACGTATTCGATCAGGCCCTTGAGATCAGTGGGTTCAAAGTCCTTCTTGGCTACAATCGTCATCGGAACGTCGGTGACGAGGCCGACATACTCGAAGGCGTTCAGCGTATCGTAGGGCAACTTGCGGTAAAGCGTGGCGCTGGTTGCCATGCCGATATGGTGCAGCAAGAGCGTATAGCCATCCGGGTCCGCCTTGGCCACCTGAGACGCTCCAAGCGTGCCTCCAGCGCCGCCGACATTTTCCACGATGATCTGCTGACCGAGATCTTTCGACATCGATTCGGCGACAAGGCGGGTTACCGTGTCGGTCGGGCCGCCTGCAGCGAAAGGCACAACCATAGTTATGCTGCGCTCGGGATATCCCTGGGCGCCAGCCGAACCAGTGAAGGCGAGGGCGGCGGTCGCAGCAAGATAAATAGCGAGTTTATGCATTTATGTTCCTCCCAGACATGCATTTCAACTTCAACGCCACCTTGCCCGTGGTGCCGCCAACGTCTTTCTCCTCACGGATTGGCAGCAACGTGCTCAGCGCGTAGCATTGTCCCTATCGGAGGCAACGATGATGGGTCTGTCAAGCAATTCATGGGCTTCTCAGATTTTTTTGACAATTCTACTGTGAGCAGGGCCACGACGTTCATTTTCGTATATGAGGGTTTCTGGACCTGGAGGTAAGTGCGATGAGCAAGCAGGCAAAAGCCCCCAACCGACCTGGGGCATGGTCGGAATCGGCTCCATTGCTGGTGGACGTGGCCATGGGGCGCAAACATGCGGATCTCGTCGTACGCAATGGCCGGCTGGTCAGCGTCTACTCGGGAGAAATCATTGCGGGCATGGACCTTGCAGTCGTGGCCGGGCGCTTTGCATTCGTCGGTCACGGTGTGGAACATTGCATCGGTCCAAAAACCAAGGTGGTGGATGCGGGCGGCCGCTATCTGGTGCCCGGACTCTGCGACGCACACATGCATGTCGAAAGCGGCATGGTCACGGTGACCGAGTTTACCCGCGCTGTGATTCCACACGGCACGACATCCATGTTCATCGATCCGCACGAGATTGCCAATGTCCTCGGGCTGGAGGGCGTACGCTTGATGCACGATGAGGCACTCGCCATGCCGATTAACGTGCACGTCCAGATGCCGAGCTGCGTGCCTTCGGCTCCCGGTTTGGAGCACGCCGGGGCCGCCATCACCCCAACTGATATCGCCGAGGCCATGACCTGGCCGAATATTGTCGGGCTGGGAGAGGTGATGAACTTTCCGGGCGTCGCAAACAATGATCCCACCATGCGCGGCGGGATTGAGGCGACCGTAAGGTCTGGCAAGACCGTTGGCGGCCATTTTGCATCACCGGACCTCGGCAGGGCCTTCCATGGCTATGTGGCGGGTGGCCCCGAGGACGACCATGAAGGTACGCGGATGGAGGATGCCATTGCGCGAGTGCGGCAGGGCATGCGAGCCATGTTGCGTCTTGGTTCAGCCTGGTACGATGTTGCCAGTCAAATCAAGGCGGTGACGGAGCAGGGGGTCGACCCGCGCAATTTCATCTTGTGCACGGACGACAGCCACTCCGGTACGTTGGTCAATGAAGGCCACATGGATCGTGTCGTTCGACATGCGATTGCCCAAGGTTTGAAACCGGTGACCGCAATCCAGATGGCTACGCTCAACACGGCGCAGCATTTCCGGTTGGAGCGGGAAATCGGGTCCATCACCCCGGGACGCCTTGCAGACTTCCTGATTGTCTCGGATCTGCCAAATCTTACTATCGACCGCGTTTATGCGAGAGGCGCGCATGTGGCGGAAAAAGGCAAGCTGGTCACTGATATTCCGGCTTACAACTATCCATCCTTCGCCAAGAACACGATCAAGCTTGGCAAGAAATTGAATGCCAGGGACTTTGATATCAAAGCTCCCAAGCCCGCCAGGCAGATCACCGCGCGGGTTATCGGCGTCATTGAAAATCAGGCGCCAACGAAGGCGCTGGAAGCAGATCTTGCGGTTTCGGACGGTATTGTGCAGATGGATCGGCGCAACGACGTTTGCCAGATCGCGCTTGTCGAACGTCATCGGGGAACTGGAGCGGTGGTCAACGGTTTCGTTTCCGGTTTTGGCTATACGCTTGACTGTGCGATGGCCTCGACTGTTGCCCATGACAGCCATCACATGATTGTTGTCGGTACCAACAAGGAGGATATGGCGAAGGCTGCCAACCGGCTTGGCCAGGTTGGTGGCGGCGTGGTGCTGTTTTCCAAGGGGCGTGAGCTGGCGCTGGTGGAAATGCCGATTGCAGGCTTAATGTCCGATCAGCGCGCCGAAATCGTGGCGGAAAAAGCTGACAAGCTTGTCAATGCCATGCGCGCGATGGGTTGTAGTCTGAACAATGCCTATATGCAGCATTCTCTCCTGGCCCTCGTGGTCATACCTGAATTGCGCATTTCCGATGTCGGTATTATCGATGTCAGAAAATTCGAAAAGGTTGACCTGTTCCTATGACTGCATTCATCAAGGCCGTGGACCGCGCTACGGAAAAGATGCGCGCGCTTTTCCCGGAAACGCCGCTTCAACTCAATCACTACCTTTCGCAAAAATATGGTGCACAGGTCTGGCTGAAACGCGAGGACCTGTCGCCGGTCCGTTCATACAAGATCCGGGGCGCGTTCAACTTCATTTCCCACTATCTGAACGAGCACAAATCTGAAGCGTCCAGCTTTGTCTGTGCGTCGGCCGGTAATCATGCGCAGGGTTTTGCATATATATGCCGGCATTTTGCCAGGAAGGGTGTGGTTTTCATGCCCGTCACGACCCCTCAGCAAAAGATCGACAAGACGCGCAGCTTCGGTGGTGATTTCATCGAGATTCGCCTGGTTGGCGATATTTTCGACCAATGCTATTCCGCCGCCCAGGACTATGCGGCCGAAACCGGGGCCGTCATGGTGCCTCCCTTCGATCACATGGACATCATTACCGGGCAGGCGACTGTTGCGCACGAGATCGCAGTGCAACTGCCGGACAAGCGCAAACCGGACCTGATGATATTGCCGGTTGGCGGTGGTGGACTGTCCGGGGGTGTCACACGTTATCTTTCCGACCTTGGCTGGGAAACCCGGTTTCGTTTCGTTGAACCTGCCGGCGCTCCAAGTCTGAAGCGCAGTCTTGAGGCGGGCAAACGTGTCAAGCTCGACACTGTCGACAATTTCGTCGATGGCGCAGCAGTGGCAGAAATAGGGCGAGAAAACTTCAAACTTCTCAAGGGGTTCACGTCGGATGCTGTCACTTTGATTCCGGAAAACCGCCTGAGTTCGACCATCCTTGAAATGCTCAATGTCGAGGGAATCGTCGTGGAACCGGCAGGCGCACTTGCGATTGACGCGCTCAAGGACATGAAGAAGAGCGACATCAAGGGCAAGCGTATCATACTGGTGGTTTCGGGGAGTAATTTCGACTTTGAGCGGTTGCCGGAGCTGAAGGAAAGATCGCTGCGTTATGAAGGGCTGAAGAAATATTTCATCTTCCGCTTCCCGCAGAGGCCGGGCGCCTTGCGCTCATTTCTCGATTTGCTTGGGCCAGAGGATGACGTTGCCCGCTTCGAATATCTCAAGAAATCCGCACGGAATTTTGGTTCGGTCCTCATCGGCATTGAAACCAAGAACAAGGTCAACTTCGATATCCTGTTCAAGCGCTTTGACGAAGCCGGCTGGGCATACCAGGATATCACCGAGAATGAAGCAATTGCGGGCTTGATCATCTGAGTGCGGCCAAGCCATCGTCTGGAGAATGAGCGTGACGAGGAGGGTCTGTGAGCGACATACAACAACCAACGGCACATTGGCGTATCATTCTCGCTTTTGTCCTTGATCTCATCACGGCGTTCTTTGTTTTTGGCTACCTTGTAGCAACATTGCTTGGGGGAAGAACCGGAGACGGATTTGCTCTCAGCGGCTGGCCTGCGCTTGTCGCGCTGATGTTGATCATCGCGTACTTTGTGATTGGCAACCGGCTTGGCGGGACCCTCTGGAAGCGAATTCTCGGTGTCAGAATCTGAGCGGTCATGGGGCATAGAGCGACCTATATCATCCTGTTCCGGGGCGTGGGCGGTGCGACGTTACTCCCAGTGCAGCCCTTGAAGGCTGCCCTGCTCGAGGAGGGTTTTGAGCGTGTCGAAACCTATATCAACACCGGAAATGCGGTTCTTGGATCGAATGCAACGCCGGTGGATATCGTCGACCGGATAGCAGCGATTGTTTTGCAGAAGTTTGCGTTTTCCAAAGCTATCATGATCGTCAGCAAGGACGATTGGATGGACCTCATCGCCAGCAATCCGTTCGCGGAACGTGCGGTGGAGGGGAACAAGCTGCACGCCTTCGTGCTGGATAGACAGCCGGACGCCGAGGCTGTCGAGGCCTTGAAGCGCAAGGCGTTGGGATTGCCGGAACAGTTCGAAATCATAGGTAAGGTGCTCTATTACTACCCTCCGCAAGGGGCATCGAAATCCAAACTGCACCGAGCAATCGAACCGACGCTGAAAGTTGCTGCCACAGCGCGCAACTGGAATACAGTTCTGAATCTTGGGCGATTGGCAGACAGGCTGGATGAGGAAACACGATGACGACCTACATTGTGCTGTTTCGCGGTATCAATGTCGGAGGCAATAAGCTCGTGAAAATGGAGACGCTTCGAAAGGTGCTGAGCCATGCGGGATTCTCCGATGTGAAGACCTACATTCAAAGCGGCAATCTTGTTCTGACATCCAATCAGACAGCCCGACAGGTCCGCGAAACCATTTCGCCTTCATTTTCAGCTGCATTCGGCTTCGAGTCGCGCATTTCCATTCGCAATGTCGATGAGTGGAACTGCATGATCGCCAAAAACCCTTATCCGGAAGCAATCGACAATCCGAAAGCCCTTCACGCGGTCATTCTTGACGCCGATCCCACCGACGCTGCTTTGTCGGAATTCGCCGCAAAGGCCGAAAAGTCAGAAAGCTTTACGTTGCGGAACCGCGTTCTCTATCTCCATACGCCGGATGGCTTCGGCATATCGAAGCTTGCCCTTGCACTCGACAAGGTATTGAAGGTGCCTTTGACGGCGCGCAACTGGCGCACGGTCCTGGCACTTCAGGCAATGGCCGCAGCAATCTAGTCCGATGCAAGTCCAACCTCTAGAACCTCGAAGATGCGCGGGTCCGAGCACTGGGCGATGTTGAATCGCATGTAGGAATTTGCGGATTGCGATTGGCTGAAGACATTGCCCGGTGCGAGTACGACGCCCTCCGCGAGTGCACGCCGTGCCACGCGCGCCGCGTCCGCGTCGCCGGGCAGCTTGCACCACAGGAACATACCCCCACCCGGTTCGATCCAGGGCGTGATGCCAAGCGATTTCAATCTTGTGCTGGTTTCACCCATGCTGCGGGCAAGCCGCGCCCGCAAAGCATCCATGTGCTTGCGATATGTGCCATCCGTCAGCATGCCGAGAACGACTTCCGCAGCCAATCGACCGCCACCAAAGGAAGTGGCAATTCGCAAGTCCACCAATCCATCGATCCAATCCCGTCGGGCAGCGATAAATCCGCAACGTATCGAGGCAGATAATGACTTCGAAAAGCTTCCGATGTGCACAACTCTCTCAAGACCGTCGAATGCCGCAAGGCGTGGCGCAGGTTCATGTTCGAAGTCTGCAAAGATGTCGTCTTCGATGATCGTGACATTGTGCTGCTCGGCGAGCTTGAGCAGCCGATGGGCAGTGACTGGCGACAGGACGGCGCCGGTCGGATTATGAAGCGCTGAGTTGGTAATGTAGAGGCTCGGACGGTGTTCGGTGAGCGCTTTGGCAAAGCTCTCGAGATCCGGGCCGGATGGAGTGTAGGGCACGCCAATCACTTTGGCGCGATGCGCCTTGAGCAGGGCATGGAAGTTGAAATAGCAGGGGTCATCGACGATCACAGTATCGCCCGGTTCGATCAGGAACCTGCAGAGCAGGTCAATGGATTGCGTTCCAGACTCGGTCAGCATGATCTGGTCGGATGCGGCTTCGATTCCATGCTCCGCCATGCGACGTGAAAGATATTGCCGCAAGGCGGTCATGCCGAGCGGAGAAGCATAGTCGGCCAGCGAAGTGCTTTTCCCACGCGCCAATGCGCGTAGTGCCCTACGAATGCCTTCTTCCGGCATCCATGAGGAAGGCAGCCACCCACAACCCGGTTTCGCGACATTCTCGCCAGCATCAAGGGATGTACGAGAAACCCAGAGCGGATCGATCGCCAGATCAAGTCGCGGCCCGATTTCGGCCAATGTCAACGGCGGCAGATGACCGGCCACGTAGAAGCCGGATCCACGTCGCGATTGGATAACGCCTTCGGCTGCCAGCCGGTCATAGGCTTCGACGACGGTCGACTTTGAAACGCCCATCGTTTCCGCAGAACTCCGGATCGACGGCAATTTGGCACCCGGAACAAGTGTTCGTGCAGCGATACGCTGACTGACAGACTGCATGACGCGTTCGACAAGCGTGCCATTGTCGCGACCTCGACCGACACTTTCTTCCATCTGTACTGCTCTCTGTATGATGACAGTTTCAAGGAATTGTACTGTACCGTATCTGGAAAATCCACCGGTAATAGCCGATAGAAGTCGAATGAGTTTGGCGATCGGAAGAACAAGCATGGACAAGTCTACCACCGGATGGATCAATGGTTTTGTGGGTGTGTTGATATTTAGCGGATCATTGCCGGCGACCCGTGCTGCCGTTGCAGACTTCGATCCCATATTCGTTACCAGTGCCCGTGCCACCATTGCGGCGCTGCTGGGCGTTGCACTGCTATCGCTTTTCCGCGAGAAACGGCCCGAAAAGGCAGATCTTTGGCCCCTGTTCGTAACTGCGATGGGCGTAGTGGTCGGATTTCCACTTTTGACGGCACTGGCGCTGCGCCACGTGACTTCCGCGCATTCCATTGTCTTCATAGGATTGCTGCCATTGGCGACGGCAATCTTCGGCGTCATCCGTGGCGGCGAAAGGATGCGACCGCTGTTCTGGCTCTTTTCAGTTCTTGGCAGCTTGATCGTGGCAGGCTTTGCCCTTACCCAGAATCTGTCTGCGTCGATGACCGGTGATCTCCTGATGTTCGCGGCTGTCGTCGTCTGTGGGCTCGGTTATGCGGAGGGAGCCCAACTCTCTCGCAAACTTGGCGGATGGCAGGTCATCTGCTGGGCTCTTGTGCTCTCGTTGCCGGTCATGCTGCCGTTGACCGTCTATATCATGCCTGGGAACTGGAGCCATGTTGGCGAACCCGCCTGGATCGGACTCGTCTATGTCTCGCTGTTCTCAATGCTGATCGGTTTTGTGTTCTGGTATCGCGGCTTGGCCCAGGGCGGTATCGCCGCCGTGGGACAACTCCAGTTGTTGCAGCCATTCTTTGGCCTTATGTTGGCAGCCACACTCCTGCACGAACCGGTTGGGTGGCCGATGATCGCTGTTACCGTTGCGGTCATTCTGTGCGTCGCCGGCGCCAAACGCTTCGCCAGGTAAAACCCGAATTTTGCGTCGCACAATAAAATCGTTTGCTTTTTGGCATGAGAAGGCCCATATGCCGTTCAGGCGCTTGGACCGGGCAATCCGGTCTTCCGATTGAGGACTTCGTGGCGTCTGAGACCCATCCGCATGATGCGATGGGCACGGCTGCGCAAGTCGCATGAACCCAAGCCATTGGCACAGGGTTCCTCGCGTCTCGTCGTTTATCCCCAAATTGTTGCACGCAGGTTGCGCCCTGTGATGCGTTGTGTGGCCCGCGATCATTCGCGCCGGCCAATGAAAGAAGATTGAATTGGACACTATTGAAAAAACTGGCTTTGCCGCCATGGGCCTGAACGCCGTCCTGCTCAAGGCAGTGGAGGCAGCCGGCATGGACACTCCCAAGCCGATCCAGGAGCAGGCTATTCCCGCACAGCTCGCTGGACAGGATATACTTGGCATCGCACAGACAGGTTCTGGTAAGACAGCAGCATTCAGCCTGCCGATCCTGCAGAAAATCATCACCATCGGTGACAAGCGCAAAGGCAAGACGGCCCGTGCGTTGATCCTCGCTCCGACCCGCGAGCTCGCCGTGCAGATTGAAGAGACGATCCGCAAGCTCTCCAAGGGTGCTCATATCTCCACTGCGCTTGTGCTTGGTGGCGTATCACGTGGGGCGCAGATCAACAAAATGCAGGCGGGCGTCGACGTGCTGATCGCGACGCCGGGCCGGTTGACCGACCTTGTTCGGGACAACCGCATCGATCTCTCGGAGACGCGCTGGCTGGTGCTTGATGAAGCGGACCGCATGCTCGACATGGGCTTCATCAACGATGTCAAGCGCATTGCCAAAGGCACCCATCGCGACCGTCAGACAGCGTTGTTCTCTGCAACGATGCCAAAGGAAGTGGCTGCGTTGGCAGCTGGCTTGCTGCGGGATCCCATTCGCGTGGAAGTTGCGCCGCAAGGCACGACAGCCGCTGAGATCAAGCAGGTCGTGCATATGATTCCGACCAAGCAGAAGAAGCAGGTGCTTTCTGCCATGTTGAAGGATGAGACACTGGCCTCGGTCATCGTCTTCACCCGGACCAAGCATGGGGCTGATGCCGTAACGCGTGTTCTGGAAAAGGATGGCTATGACGTTGCCGCCATTCATGGCAACAAGTCGCAGAATGCGCGCCAGCGCGCCCTCAACGGTTTCAAGGATGGTTCGGTTCGCGTTCTTGTCGCAACCGACATCGCTGCCCGCGGCATCGACGTTGTCGGCATCAGCCACGTGATCAACTTCGATCTGCCGGATGAGCCAGAAAGCTATGTCCACCGCATTGGTCGGACCGGGCGCAACGGAGCTTCGGGTTCTGCGATCACGCTGTATGATCCGGCAGAGGAAAGCGTAAAGCTGAAGGCGGTTGAACGCGTCACACGCATGCGCTTGCCCATGGCGGATTCGCCGGTCGATCTTTCCAGCCTGCCGGCCCGTGCCGCCAACAGCGATCAACGGCCACCACGGCGCGAAGGCGGTAGCGGCGCCCCTGCGAAAAAGCCGCATCGCGGCCAATCTGCAGGCAAGCCGCGTGAAGCGCGCGGCGAAAAGGTCTGGAGCAATGATGGCTCCACGGCGGAGAAGCGTCCCTTCCGCCGCAACAAGCGCAAGAGCTTCGGCAAGGCTGCCTGACCGGCATAGAAGCAAATCATTTCAGCCGCCGGCATCACTTGCCGGCGGCTTTCTTATGTGATGTCCAAGGCTCTCTGATTTGTACGGGTGCCGACAAATGTCGGCATATCATCTGGTTTGCGAAATTCTACGCTTGAACGCTTAAGCCGGGGCAAATAGGTTCAGTTCCAGCAGAATGAAGGACCGGGCCTCATGTTTGATTCAGTGATCGATACCATCGGAAACACGCCGCTTATTCGCATGAAGAAAGCGTCCGACCTCACCGGTTGCGAGATTTACGGCAAGGCCGAATTCCTGAATCCTGGCCAATCGGTGAAAGATCGAGCAGCTCTCTACATTATTCGCGATGCTGAAAAACAGGGACTGCTGCGGCCGGGCGGGGTGATTGTCGAAGGCACTGCCGGCAATACCGGCATTGGCCTCACCATGGTCGCCAAGGCATTGGGTTATCGCACCGTGATTGTCATTCCTGAAACCCAGAGCCAGGAAAAGAAAGATGCCCTGCGCCTGCTGGGTGCGGAATTGGTCGAAGTGCCGGCTGTCCCTTACAAAAATCCGGACAATTATGTGAAGGTCTCCGGGCGTCTGGCCGAGCAAATGGCGATGACCGAGCCGAATGGTGCAATCTGGGCAAACCAATTCGACAATGTCATCAACCGCCAGGCGCATGTGGAGACTACCGCGCAGGAAATCTGGCGCGATACGAATGGCAAGGTGGACGGTTTCATTTGCGCCGTGGGTTCGGGAGGGACGCTGGCGGGTGTGTCTCAGGGGCTCAAGGCGCGAGATTCGTCGATCAAGATCGGGATCGCGGATCCGCTGGGCGCCGCGCTCTATTCCTATTACACGACCGGCGAATTCAAAGCCGAAGGCAGCTCAATAACCGAGGGCATCGGACAGGGCCGCGTGACGGCGAATCTTGAAGGTTTCACGCCGGACTTTTCCTACCAGATTCCCGATGCGGAAGCGCTGGAAGTCGTTTTCGACCTCGTCACGGAGGAGGGGCTTTGCCTTGGCGGCTCTTCCGGCATCAATGTTGCCGGAGCAATCCGCATGGCGCGAGAAATGGGGCCAGACCACATCATCGTGACGGTCCTTTGCGACTACGGCAATCGCTATCAGTCAAAGATGTTCAATCCAGAGTTTCTGCGCTCGAAGAATCTTCCCGTCCCGCATTGGATGGAAGCGACAACCGACATCTCCGTTCCATACGAGAACAAATCCTGATGGCCTATGACACGGCAATTCTGTTTCGTGATGATTCCTACCTCAGGGAAACTGAAGGGACCGTGCTTGCGATCAATGCACGTGGTGGCATCCTGACCGACCGGACCGTTTTCTATGCCACGTCAGGGGGGCAGCCGGGTGATACTGGCGTTTTCGTTCGTGCGGATGGATCAATCATTTCGATTGCCGTCACAGTGACCGGCGAAAGCAAGGATGAAATCATCCACGTACCGGCATCAGGGCAGGTGGTTCCGGCAGTGGGTGAGAAACTAATCCTGCGCATCGATTGGGGTCGACGTTTCAAGCTGATGCGCATGCATGCTGCCTGTCATCTGTTGAGCGTCGTCTGCCCCTATCCGATTACCGGTGCCGCCGTTGGAGAGGATGACAGCCGGGTGGATTTCGACCTTCCCGATGCAGGCGTGACCAAGGAAGGAGTGACGGCGAAGCTCATGGAACTGGTCCAGGCCAATCATCCGATCTTCACACGGTGGATCACGGATGAACAGTTGGCTGCCAATCCGGGCCTGATCAAATCCAAGAATGTTCGCCCGCCTGCTGGGACGGGTCGCATCAGGCTTGTGTGCATCGGGGAGAACGCCTCCGTGGATTCTCAACCATGCGGTGGAACGCATGTGGCGACGACGGGCGAGGTTGGCGCAGTACACATCGGAAAAATTGAAAAGAAAGGCAAGGAGAACCGGCGGTTCCGCATCCGTTTCGGACCCTTGCCGGAGGGAGAATGAACATGACGGACAAGAGCGCTTATGTGGTTTCGCCGGATTGGCTCCAGGAAAGGCTTGGTCAACCGGGGCTGAGCATTCTTGATGCATCATGGTATCTCCCGGCTCAAAATCGTGATGCCAAGGCAGAGTATGACGCCGCCCACATTCCCGGAGCAATTTTCTTCGATCACGAGGAACTGTCGGATCCTCAGTCCCCGTTGCCGCACACACTGCTGAAACCCGAAGTGTTCGCGGCGGCCGTGAGCAGCATGGGCATTACGAGTGATGATACGATTGTCGTGTATGATGGCCCCGGCATGAGCACTTCGCCGCGAGTCTGGTGGATGCTCCGAACCATGGGCGCAAAAAACGTTCTTGTACTCGATGGCGGATTCGACAATTGGAAGAAGGATGGCAGACCGGTCACTGACGCCGTCACCAAGGTCGCTCCGTCGGCATTCGTGCCAAAATTCGATGCCGGGAAGATTGCGAGTTTCGCGGATATGCGGACAATTGTTGACAGTGGTTCGCGGCAGATAGCCGATGCGCGGTCTGCGGGCCGATTCAAGGGGGTCGATCCAGAGCCACGTCAGGGGCTGCGCTCGGGTCACATGCCGGGCGCCCGCAATGTTCCGTCTTCGAGCCTCTCTGAAAATGGATATCTTAAAAATATCAATGGTTTGAGGAGAGTTTTTGATGAGGCGGGTGTTGACCTTTCGAGGCCGGTCGTAACGAGCTGTGGGTCAGGGATCACCGCGGCTGTGATAACGCTCGCATTGGAATCTCTCGGGCATAAGGACAATTTGCTTTATGATGGCTCCTGGACCGAGTGGGGTGGGGCCAAGGATACCCCGGTTGCCACCAGGGAAGCATAGGTCATGAGCGGTACCACCAAACCACGCATACTCAGAACGCGTGTGACGCATCTCGAAATGACGGAACGGCCGACGCTGTCCATTCCGACACCGGTAGCTTTCAAGCTGGCTTTGATGCGGGCGACGAAAATCTCCCTCCCTTTCTACAGGTTTCTGTACGAACAGGTTGGGAAGCCGCATCACTGGTCAGTGCACCGTCATCTGAACGACCGCGATTTGGCGGCTATCGTCCATCGAGCCAATGTGGACATACACGTGCTCTATGCCGACGGTTCACCCGCCGGCTTCTTCGAGCTGGTGCTTGATGAGCGCGAGGGGGTGACCGAAATTTTGTATTTTGGCCTGGTTCCAGAATTTCAGGGGCGCGGACTTGCAAAATTCTTTCTGAACGAGGCGATAGCAACCGCATGGATGAGCGGTCCCCAAAAAATCATAATCGAGACCAACACGCTCGACAGCCCTCGGGCGCTGCAGATGTATCAACAGATGGGCTTCAAGCCCGTCAGTTTTGCAGAGGCAGAAATAGAAGCATGGAATTGACGACCACTTCTTCTTCGTTCTACCTATAGCTGTATAGCCGAATGCTGCGAATCTCCTTATGAGCCCGTTATCAAATGGTATCGGGGGAATTAAATGCATTCGAAGAATGTATTGTTTGGCGTCGCAGTTGTTTTGTCAGTTTTGTCGATTGCTGGGTGTCAAACATCGGATTTGACGACAACGCGTAGCGGTTCATCCATCTACACCATCACGGCGCGATCCGGGCAAAGGACCGGGCTCATGAGCAATTACATGGTCAATCCCGACTGCTCGAGCGGCAAAGTTCCCGACTTTAAAGTCGCAACCGCCCCAGCAAACGGATCCGTTGAAATCATGCGCGGTTCGGTTTCTCCTTCATTTGGGCAAGGCCATGCGCTGCAAAAGTGCAATTCGCGCAAAGTGTCGGCTGTTGGTGCTGTCTACACGTCCAAGGTGGGCTTTATAGGAAACGATAAAGTGGTCGTATCAAGCAAGGCACCGGGCAGCGATGTTTACAGCTACGTGACGGTCAACATTGCCGTGACGAAGTAGGTTCAAGCGTCGGGAACACCTGTGTTCGGCAGGAATCGGGTGGATAAAAGTTAGACCAGGATGTTTTCTTTGCTCTGACAAAGGAGGCACCCATGAGCGCTATTCGATTCATTGCAATGACGACGACGCTAGCACGTCACTATCAGGCGGGCGGGGCAGATGCCAATGGCCAGAAGCCGGAGGTCCAGATCTCGGACGGTGACGGCGTTCCCTGCCGCCATTGCCTGCAGAACGTGAAGGCAGGCGATAAATATCTCGTCCTTTCGCACAGGCCGTTCCCGGCCCCGCAGCCATATGCCGAGACGGGACCAATCTTCCTGCACGCCGATCATTGTGAACGCTACGAAGAGACGGCAACAATGCCTGTGATGTTTGGGGAGAGCAGCGACTATATTCTGCGCGGCTATTCTTGCCAGGACCGGATCGTCTATGGTACGGGCGGGGTGATCAAGACCAGTGACATTCCTGACCGTGCGGCGGAGCTTCTCAAACGAGATGATGTAGCCTATGTGCATATGCGATCGGCAAGGAACAATTGTTTCCAGTGCCGTATCGATCTTGAATGAAAAAGGCCCGGAGAAAACTCCAGGCCTTTAAATTTATATAATTGAATCAAGCAGCCAAGACAGTTTTTGCCTCGACCATTTCAAGGCCGAGCGCTTCGGCGACGGCCTGGTTGGTCACCCTGCCCTTGTGGACATTGAGACCGTTGCGCAGGTGCGGATTGTCAACCAGAGCCTTGACGCCGCGATCCGCCAGCTGCAGGCCATACTGCAGGGTGGCATTGTTCAGGGCATGGGCCGATGTGACGGGGACCGCGCCAGGCATGTTGGCGACGCAATAGTGGATGACGCCATCAACTTCATAGGTTGGCTCGGAATGGGTCGTGGGATGGGAGGTCTCGAAGCACCCGCCCTGGTCGATCGCCACGTCGACAATGACGGCGCCCTTCTTCATGCCGGAAAGCATTTCGCGGGTGACGAGTTTCGGCGCCGCTGCGCCGGGGATGAGGACTGCTCCCACGACGATGTCGGCGGAAAACACTTCTTCATCAAGGGCTTCGATGGTGGAGTAACGCGTATGGATGCGGCCGCGGAAAAGATCGTCGAGCTGGCGCAGACGGGGGATCGAGCGATCCAGCACCGTGACGTCCGCACCGAGACCGGTGGCCATCATTGCCGCATTGATGCCGACGACGCCGCCGCCGATAATGGTAACCTTGCCAGGAAGAACACCGGGCACGCCGCCGAGCAGCACGCCGCGCCCGCCATTGGCCTTCTGGAGCGCAGTCGCACCTGCCTGGATTGCAAGCCGGCCGGCGACTTCTGACATCGGAGCAAGCAATGGCAGGCCGCCGCGCTCGTCAGTGACGGTTTCGTAGGCGACTGCCGTGACACCGGAAGCCAGGAGACCTTTGGTCTGCTCGGGGTCCGGAGCAAGGTGTAGATAAGTATAAAGAATTTGACCTTCGCGAAGCTGCGCCCATTCCGATGGCTGCGGCTCTTTTACTTTAACGATCATGTCTGATTGAGCGAAGACTTCTTCGGCAGTCTTGACGACCTTGGCGCCTGCTGCCTGGTAGGCTCCGTCATCGGCGCCTATTCCAATGCCAGCTCCGGACTGGACGATGACCGTATGGCCGTGGGCAATGTATTCGCGTACGGCCCCCGGAGTGAGACCGACGCGATATTCATGGTTTTTGATTTCCTTCGGGCAGCCAACGCGCATATCGCCTCCTGATAGTGTTTTTTGAGTTCCCGTTTGAGGCAGATATCACATCATGAATCGCGTCGCATGTCCTTGCCAAGAGAGCTCGACGGCATCCATTTTTTCGAATAATCTTGCGCAAGATCGCCAATTCATCGAAGAAAGTTCGAGCAATGTCATTGGACAGGATTGATATCGCTATTCTGGACAGCCTGCAGAAGGATGGTCGCATGTCGAATGCGACGCTCGCCGAGACCGTTGGCCTGTCGCAATCGGCATGTTCGCGACGTCTGGACATACTGGAAAAGTCGGGGGTGATCCGAGGCTATCACGCCCGGCTCTCCAACAAGATGCTTGGCCATCCTGTCATTGTAATCGTCAATATCTCTCTTTCCGGACAGGCGGACAAGCAGCTTCGTGAATTCGAGACGGCAGTAAAGCGCTGCCCGAATGTTCTCGTTTGCTATCTCATGTCAGGAGAATATGATTATTTGCTTCGGATTGCAGCAAAAGATCTGGAAGATTACGAACGAATACATAAATTCTGGCTTTCTGCCATGCCGCATGTCACGAAAATCAACTCGTCTTTCGCTCTGCGGGAGGTCGCGGACCGAACCGGTCTCGGGGTTGAGACCGCGCTGATCGACATTGCCGGGTGAGCGGATTGGTTCGCGTCACCACAGCATTTTTTCACGTCGTGGTTGAAATTCTTGGGCCAGATTCGCCGAATCTTGAGTCAAATACGTCAAAAGTCCGCTGGAAAATTGCGTGATCCTTCAGAAATGATCCGGATCCCCCAATATTTGCGCCAAGACCGACAGTCAGTCCGCGGCGAGGGTCTTCCTGACCTTGGCAGGCGCCTTGGCATGCCAGGCCAGTTTGATGCGATGGGCAAGCTCAGCATCGGAAATGGCGTCGAGGTGTATCAGGATGTAGGGCCACCCCTTGTAATGGTCGGTCTCGAAATAGATGTTCGGGACATTGTCCATCAGCAGCGGTTTTTCCTCGAGCGGGCAGTAGATTGCAAATGTGTCCTTGTCCTTCAACCGGCCGATGAAGGATGTCTTCACTTTCAACGACGGCGTGCCGTGGGTCGTACTGCGTACCAGTTCAGGCAGATTGAGCGCATCGGCGATCCTCCAGATGCGTTCGAAGGCGTCGTCGTGTGTATCGGTGGTCATGACTTGTAGAACACCTGGCGGACGTCGATGTATTCGGACCGGAAGCCTGCCTCGCAATAGAAGAGGTAGAACTCCCACAGCTTCTTGAAGCGGCCATCGAAGCCGAGGTGCCGCAGCCGGTCCCACGAACCCCAGAAGCGCTGGCGCCATTCGGCGAGAGTGCGGGCGTAATCCTGCGGAAAGACGTTTTCGCGATAGATGCGGAGGCCGAAATCCTTGCCGAGGCTCTTCAGCTTCTCCGGTGTCGGCAGCATGCCGCCGGGAAAAACATACCGCTGGATGAAATCCGGTCGCCTGCGATAGCGATCGAAGGATTTGTCGTTGATGGTGATGATCTGCATGCCGGCGCTACCGCCCGGATTGAGACAGTCCTTCACCTTGCCGAAAAAGACCGGCCAATACTTCTCGCCAACGGCCTCGAACATTTCGATCGAGGCGATGTGATCGTATTTGCCGGTTTCATCGCGATAGTCCTGAAACTTGATCTCGACCTTGTCGGAAAGGCCGGCCTTTTGCATGCGCTGGGTTGCGTAGTCATATTGCTCGCGGCTGATGGTAAGCCCGGTGACATGGGCGCCAACCTCACGCGCTGCATATTCGGCAAAGCCGCCCCAGCCGCAGCCAATCTCCAAGACCTTGCTGCCGGCCGTAATGCCGATATTGCGCGCGAGGGAGCGGTATTTTGCCGTCTGCGCGCTTTCGAGATCATTGGCACCATCGCCGAACAGAGCCGAGGAATAGGTCATCGTCGGATCGAGCCATTCGCGGTAGAACGCATTCCCGAGATCATAGTGCGCGGAGATGTTCTTTCGCGAACGGGTTCGCGTATTTTCGTTCAGCCAGTGGCGCATCCGCTGCACGGTGTTGATGACCCAGTTGGAGCCCCCGGCCAAATCTTCGCCGACCTGCTCGTTTACGACAAAAAGCTCAAGGAACGTTGCAACATCGGGGCTGTCCCAGTCACCGTCCATGTAGGATTCGGCAACGCCGATCGTTCCTCCCGCAAATGCGCGCCGGGGCAGGTTCCAGTTGTGCAGGACAAGCGCGGCGTCCGGGCCGGTTTGCTTGCCACCCACTTTGAAGACCTTCCTGTCGGGCGTCGTGATGGTCAGGGTACCGCGGGGCAGGTGAGCCGCGGCGCGCAAGGCAGTCTGGGCCTTGAGCGGGAGGCCCTTCAGCACTTCGCCGACATTCTCGGGCGTCAGCCATTTGAACTGCGCCGGCGTTTCGGAAGATGTGGAGTCTGCCCGGTTCGTCATGTGCTCGATCTTTCAATCTGTCGGCTCAATATTTGCCGCCAAAAGACAAATGTTCAAGATGGATTCAATCATAGGCTGTGTACGGCCTGCATCCCACACCGCAATTGTGGTCAAGTAAACATGCGGATTGAACAAACATTGTTTTCATACGCGACGAGCCGTACCTGCAATCTTGAATATTAACCTCGCTGGACACTTTGCGTAGAGTGGCATTGGGTGGACGTGAGAGCTGTCGGGCGAATTGAAATTGTATTCTCAGCGGTCTCGAACCGTCGTCGAGCCTGCCTTGACGAGTTGGCACCAACTCAGAACCGCTGGTTGTAAACAAGTGCAAGACGATTGATATATTCGGCGAAACATAGACGAAAGTATAATGTAGATTGCGCGCATTAGTTGTTATGTGACCAATAAGTGACAGAGGATGGATAAGTTATAACTCTGAACGTTGTTTGCTATTTTTTAGTATAGGAAGGTCTTGACCTTGGTCGCGATCTGAAGGCATTGTAACTGCAGCCTCCCAATTTATTGGGGGTTTTTTTATGTAGGCAATTTTTCAAGGACGTTTTTCATGAGATCCAATTTTTCCATGCGCATCGCCTGCGCTGCAGTGATTGCGGCTTCATTCGGGTTCGGCGGTTCTGCGTTTGCAGCTTCCAAGACCGGTACGCTCAACGTCAAGCTGACGATCGAATCCGGCTGCAGCGTCTTTACCGATAATGCCAATGGTACGCTGAATTTCGGTACCTGGACCACTTTGAGCGACCCTATCGAGCAATCGACGACGTTCAATGTGTCGTGCAGTGATGCCACCAAGACATTTGACGTAGGACTTGATGGTGGCTTGAATGGCACTGTTGCTGCTCGCAAGCTGGCTCTCGTAGGCGGCACCGGCTCGCAAACGATAAACTACAATCTTTTTACCGACGGTTCCTACACCAAGGTTTGGGGCGTTACTACAGGGTCGGATACGGTCAGGAAGACGTCGACGACCGCGGGAAGCAACGTCGCTTTCACCGTCTATGGCAGGGTGCCAGCGGTGCCAAATTTTGTTCCGGCTGCCGGTCAATACTCTGACACCGTCAAGATCACAGTTACCACGAACTAATCAATCCGCACAGTACAGGAGGACGTTATGCGATCCTTGTTATACGGCATGGGCCTTTTTGTCCTGTGCGCGTTGCAAACCAGTATTGCCGGGGCGTCCTCCCTGCAGATTTCACCTACCCGTCTGGACAAGGTGCTGCCGGAAGCGGCGGGCGTCATCACGCTCAGGAACGGGAACACACGGCCCGTCCAGATACAGGTGCGCGTGTTTCGCTGGAGTCAGGTCATGGGCATCGAAAGGTTCGATCCGACCACCGATGTGGTTGCCAGTCCGCCGGTAGCAAAGGTTGGTGCCAACAATCAGTATGTTTTGCGGGTGGTACGTGTGAGCAAAAGGCCAGCTGCCACTGAAGAAAGCTACCGTGTCCTTGTCGATGAACTGCCGGATCCCACTCAGATGAAGGCAGGGAATGTCAATTTTACGGTCAGATTCTCCATGCCTGTGTTCTTCCGGGATGCGGCGACACCGCCGGCGCGGGTGAACTGGCGTATCCGGCGCGGCAATGGCGGCTATCTCCTGTCGGGGACCAATACCGGCTCTACCAAGCTGCGTCTCAAAAGTGTCCAGCTTCTGCAAAATGGCAGGAACATCGCTATCAAGAACGACATTGCGGGCCATGTGATCGCCGGAGGAACTGCACAGTTTCAGCTTGGCAGCGCAAAGGGGCTCGCTTCGGGTCCCGCCCTACTGAAACTGGAGACAGACAACGGGCCGCTGGAAGCCAATGTCGACGTCGGCAATTAAGCTTTTCGGGCTTGCGTCCTGTTTGCTGACCTGTCTGGCTGGCGCAGTGCACGGGCAGGACATGCCTGTCGATCCGATGGTTACGGACGTCACGGAGGCCGCAGGCCCGCAAGCGTTGCAGCTTGCTGTCTTCATCAACGATGCCAACACCGATTTTATCGGGGCATTCATGCAATTGCCGGATGGCAGTCTGACAGCCAAACCGGATGAACTGGAAGAGGTTGGTATCAAGCCGGTCAAGGCGGCGATCAGGCCGGACGGGTCGGTCCACCTCAATGATTTGCCCGGCATCGAATATCGCGTCGTGCCGGAATTGCAGAGCATCTATGTGACGGCAACCGATGAAGCGCGCGTGCCGCGCAAGATCGATCTTGATGCCGACCGTAACGAACGGGAAGACCAGAAACCCACATCCAGCACTGGCGCGGTGTTGAACTATTCGCTTTACTCCAGTTCGAACGATCTGACCGATGAGGATGTCAAGCCGTTTCAGGGCATTTCCGGCGGTTTCGATGCGCGGTTCTTCAGCCCGCTTGGGACACTCAATCAGTCCTTCACCACCAATCTTTCCAACGGCGGGCTGCAAGGTTTCAAGCGCTTGAACACGACTTGGAATTATTCGGATTCGGAGCGGCTGATCACCTACAATGCCGGCGATTTCGTCAGCCGCAGCCTGCCCTGGACACGCTCGGTTTTTCTCGGCGGCATGCAGGTGGAACGCAATTTCTCGCTGTGCTCCGATCTGATGACGCTGCCCATGCCCGCGGTTTCGGGCACCGCGGCTGTGCCCTCAACCCTCGAAGTCTATTCGCAGAATGTGAAGACCTACAGTTCCGACATACCGGCCGGGCCGTTCGAACTCGCAAACCTGCCTGTCATAAGCGGGGCGGGCGAGGCGCAAGTCGTCATCCGCGACACACTTGGTCGCGAAACCAGGACCACATTGCCGTTCTACACGTCGAGCGAACAGCTCGCGAAGGGGCTCCTCGACTTTTCGGCGGAGATCGGTTTCCCGCGCCGCAACTACGGCACCGAGTCCAATGATTATGCCAGTGACGTTTTCGGCAGCGCGACGATGCGCTACGGTCTGACCAACTGGCTGACCCTGGAAGGGCATGCGGAAGGCGGTGCCGATCTTGTCAATGGCGGCATTGGCGCTTCCTTCCCGCTAGGGCACTGGGGTGCCACATCGCTTGCCGTCGCGGGCAGCCAGCACGATGGCGAGACGGGCGTGCTGCTCAATGGTTCGCTGGAACTGCGCCACGACAATTTTTCGCTTTATGGCCGCATGCAGCGCAGCTTCGGCGATTATGACGACATTGCATCGGTGAGCGCCGACAACGAATTCGAACGCAATCAGTACTATCTGTATTATCCAGGGTCGCGGACTTATTCAGCGCGCGTGCCGCGGTCCGTGGATCAGGTGAGCCTGAGCATGCCGGCACTGTTCGATCGTTCCAGCATCAACCTTTCGTTCACCCAGATCGAAACGGATGACAGCGACAGAAGCCGAACCGCCAGTACATCTTTCAGCCAGTCGTTGTGGAAGAATGCTTCATTCTATGCAACCGCCTTCAAGGATCTCGACGACAGCGATAATTTCGGCGTCTATGCCGGCCTCTCAATATCCTTTGACAATGACATCTATGGCTCGACCGGCGTGGACCAGAATGGCGGCGACATAGCCGGTTTTGCTGAAGTGTCGAAATCGGCAAGCCGCGAAGAAGGAAGCTATGGCTGGAACGTGCGAACCAGCGAAGGCAAGACCCCGAACCGGTCGGCTTCCGGCAATTATCGCGGCAAATATGCCCGCGTCGACGGCTGGGTCCAGCAATATGGCGATGCCGTGCGGGCCAGCGCTGCAGTGGATGGCGCGATTGCCGTCGCGGGAGGAGGCGTCTTTGCCACCAATCGCATCGACGATGCGTTTGCCGTTGTCGATGTCGGCACGCCCAATGTGGAAGTCAGGTTACGGAACAATGTGGTTGGACGTACCAATGGCAGCGGCAAGCTGATTGTGCCGGACCTCGACTCCTGGAACCCCAGCGAGATTGATATCGATCCGCAAAATCTGCCTGTCGATGCTGCCGTGCGCGACACACGTGCCGTCGTGGTGCCGGCCAACAGCGGCGGGGTGGTCGTCGATTTCCACGTGAAGGACGGGGCCGCTGCGGCGCTGGTCGGGCTGATCGATCGCAGCGGCAAGCCGCTCGATGCCGGGCTTGCCGGCCGCGTGGACGGATCCGACGCAACATTCGTCGTCGGCTATGATGGCCAGGCCTATATCGAGAATCTGTCGCGAAACAACGGTGTCACTGTGGAACTCGCCGACGGCCAGACCTGTCATGCGGCCTTTGCCTTTGCGCCGCAGCCAGGCACCCAGGTCACAATAGGGAATGTGGTGTGCCGATGAGACGTATTCTGTTGCCGCTTATGTGTTTATTCGTTCTGTTTCTGGCATCGGATGAGGCATCGGCGGACACGAGATGCGTGTTCAGAATGTCCGACGGCGATTTCGATTTTGGAGCACTGGATCCGTTGGCAGCACGCCAGTTTGATCAAGCCGCGAAGATTAACGCCGAGTGCGTCACAATGGTGCCGTTCAGCGTTCTGGGTTTGTTTACACAGCCGGTTCGCGCCTGCATGAAAATTGGGTCTGGCAGCGGCGGTGCGGATACCAACTGGCGTTACATGGTCGGCCCAAACGGCAAAAAAATCAGATATCAGCTTTATGGATCGCCCAAGCATGTCGATCCTTACGAAGTAGGTAACTATGTCGGCAACAACTTTAGCCTAGCGTTCAGAATCTTATCCCTGTTCGAATGGGTGCCTAGCAGCACAAGCTTCGATATTCATGGTTGGATACCCGATCAAGCGGGTCTTGAGGAGGGGTACTACATCGATATGGTCCAAGCGGAGCTGATTTATACTGAGGTGTCAATATTTACTGCGTCGGGCTGTAACCTGAACGGTGCGAAATCGGCAAAAGTAACTTTTCCTGTCCGTGTCCAGGTTAAGCCATATTGTGCCTTGGAGGTCAGCCAGCATATCGACTTTGGCACGTGGCAGGATCTTGACCAGCCCCGCGACCAGGAGGGGCGGGTGAAGGTGAACTGCGACACGAAAACGCCCTATTCGCTCAAGCTCGGATGGGGCGATCAGGGTGAGGCAGGCAAGAGCCGGAACATGATCAGCGGCAAGGAAAAGATCAGCTACAATCTCTTCCGGGACAGGCAGCGAACGCAGCTTTGGGGCGATCAGGCCGGCAACATGCTGGCAAATCGGACGGGAACGGGCTCGCCAGTCGAAATACCGGTCTATGCACGCGTGCCGAAACAGCCGACGCCGTCCTCGGGCACCTATATGGATCATGTGGTCGTGACGCTGGAATATCAGTGACGCATGACCTTCGGCCCCGGTGTCAGCCGGCGACGACGCGGTTCTTGCCGGTCCGCTTGGCGCGGTAGAGCCGCTCGTCGGCCCGCGCGAACAACTGCTCGAAACTGTCGCCATCGCCGGGATAGTTGGCGATGCCGATGCTGACCGTAACACGCTGGACGTTCTGGTGCGGCGATGCCTCGACGGCGACGCGCAGGCGGTCGGCGAGGGCTGTTGAACCATCCGCCGACAGGCCCTGGCAAAGGCCGATGAATTCCTCGCCGCCATAGCGGTAGAAATGATCGCCCACGCGCATATGCGTCATCATCTTGCGGGCGGCCGACTGCAGCACCGAGTCGCCGGTCTGATGACCATAGGTGTCATTGATGCTCTTGAAATCATCAAGATCGATGGCGATCAGGCTGAAGGTCGTGCCTTCCTTCCTTGCACGCGCAAACAGTTGCGGCCCGTCCGTGTCGAGGCTGCGCCGGTCGAGGACGCCGGTCAGGCTGTCACGGCCGGATTCCTCAAGCAGCCGTTCATAGCGCTCGCGGTAGGTCAATGTCTCGAACACGCCACGGACACTCAGCGCGCGCCCGCCGGTCGACTGCTGGTCGAACCGCAAATAGGCTTCGATCATGAAACTGTAGACGAAAGCCGCGGCGATCTTGGCGACCCAGCCGCCAATCAGGGCGGACATCGGCGTATCGCTGACCACGCGCAGTGCCGCGAAAAAGCCGATCTGATCGAACGTGAGCGTGAGGGCCGAGGCTACGAAAATGCGGATGATCCTGCATCTGGCGAGAAAACGGCCAAGCTTCTCGTAAAGGAGGATGACCGCAATGGAATCGATGAAGAGCAGGATTGTGCCCCAGATCATCAGCGAGCCCATCTCGTCGACGAATTGCATGTCGGGCTGGCGGCCCGGCATGGCCTGGACCGTTTCGTGGTTGCGGGCGATCATGATGAGGGCGACAAGCAGGAAATTGCCGATGAGGAGGCCGTAGATCGGCTGGCGCACGACCAGAGCATCCTCCTTGATGTAGAGCAAAAGGATCATCATGAGCTTGCCGCTGAACAGGACGGTCGAGCCCGGCGATATGATGCCGAAGGGCAGCTGGATGTAGAAAACCGCTGCCAGATAGGTCTCAAGGAAGTGCATGACGCCGAGGGCGCAAACGAAGATGCCGAGGCCGTAGCGATTGCGTCCGTGCAAAAGGGCCGCCATGACCCCGAAATAGACGACAGCTTCCGATAGCAGAAGTATTATATTGGACGTGATCATCGACACTTTTACGTATGAAACAGACGTCTGCAATATCATCGAATTGCTAACGCCCAGTATCGATTTGCGACAAGATGGAGCGTTGACGATAAAACTGGCCGGAAAAAGCAAAAGGCCGGGAGCTACCCGACCTTCCTAAGCTTACCTCGACATCAGTGCCAGTACATCCGTGGTCAAAAATGGAAATAAGCTATTCGCTATGTTTCATCATTAGCCTGACATTGCGACAGATTGATGACGCTCTGTAAAACAGTTGGAAGCGCGTACGCCGTACAAATCGCGCTTGAGAACAGGGTGAACGATCATGGTAAAAACAGGGTTAACAGGATCGGGTTCATTTGAGGAAATCAAACCAGGTTGCGCCGGGGCATATCAGGCCGGTCCCAGCATCGTGTCCTGATTGGTCCTTCCGCCGATGCACTGATAGCGGACTTCATAGCGGGGATCCATGATGGCCGTCACGTCCTGAGCGGTGCAATTGCGTCCCGTACTGCGCAAAAACTGTTCGGCGGCATCCCGGTACACCACCGGAGGCGTTGCCACGATGCTGTTGGCCACGCCCATTCCCAGATTCTTGACGAAGCCTTCGGTGGCAACGGCGGCACCCGGTCCGATCATCAGCCGACCACGCGATGGATTGTCGATGATCTCGAAGGTCTGTCCGTTTGCGGCCTTGAACTGTTGCTGCGGATAGCCGCCATAGTTCGTTTTTGCATAGTCGATGCCGGCGCACCCGCTGAAGGCCAGAATCAGAAGGGGGGCTGCCAGCCGCGTAGACAGTTTCATATTCACTCCGTTCGTGACCCGTTCTTCGGGCAAGATGTGCAATCAACGGTCGATCACGTGGATGGTTCCGCTTGATCCTGGGTCCTAATGCTCAACTATAGCCCCAATGAGGCCTGCCATGATTTTAGCAGCCGCGGCCGGCATATCCTCGGCGATGAGGCCATGGCCCAGCTGACGGGCTGCAGCCGCGTGGATAAAAACGGCGGCGCAAGCTGCTTCGAATGGCGGCATGCCCTGCGCCATCAGGCCGGCGGCAAGGCCGGCGAGAACGTCGCCGGAACCGGCGGTTGCCAGAAGCGGCGTTCCGTTGGTGTTGATTGCTGCACGGCCATCGGGTGTAGCAATGACCGTATCGGCGCCCTTGTAGATGATGACCGCATTGGCGCGCTTGGCGGCGGCACGGGCGCGTTCAAGCTTGGAGGGCGCGGCAGCCTCGCTCAGATCCGGGAAAAGCCGGCTGAATTCGCCCTCATGGGGCGTAAGCATCAGCCGCACCTCTTCATGGCCGTGGGCGGCGCTGAAGAGCTCGTCGGCGTGGTCGCGAAACGACGTGATAGCATCGGCGTCGAGCACAAGTTTGGCTGTCGTGGCGTTGCACAGGGCGAGGGCGAAGGCCCGGGTCTTGTCACCAATGCCAAAACCTGGTCCGAGCACAAAGCTGGATGGCCGGCGCTTTTCGATGAACGATTCGAGGTGCACAATATGATCGCACTGGCCAAGCATGATCGACGTAAGGTGGGCGGCGTTGACCGCAAGGGACTCTTCCGGCGACAACAGCGTGACAGCGCCGGCGCCACTGCGTGCCGCGGCAAGTGCAGAGAGCCTGGCTGCTCCGGTCGAAGTCCGGCCACCGGAGAACACCGCCGCATGGCCACGCTTGTATTTGTGGGTAGAGGCATCCGGCGCGGGCAGAAGCGTGCGCCAAAGGCAGGGCGTGTTCTCGAAACAACGGGACTTCAGGGCGTCGAGAACATTTGCCCTGATCCCGATATCGGCAACGACAAGCTCGCCGCACAATTTTCGCCCGGGATAGAGCAAGTGGCCCGGTTTCTTGCGGAAAAACGTAACGGTGCAATGTGCATTGAAGACCGTGCCGAGTACCTGGCCGCTTGCGCCGTCGAGACCCGACGGAACATCGGTTGCCACCCTTGTAACGGCCGCCTCATTGGCGATTCCTATGGCGGCTGCAGCCTTGCCGGTGACCGGCCTGTCCAGGCCCGCGCCAAACAGGGCGTCGAGGACAAGGGCGCCCGCTGCCGGTAGAAATTCATCGATGGGGCGCGGACGAACGGGGCAATCCCGCTGTGCCTGCGCCGCGTCCGTGCCTGCCTTCGGGGAACCGGCAGACCAGACATCCACGCTTGCGCCGCTTTCTGCCAGAATCCGGGCGACGACATAGCCATCGCCGCCATTATTGCCGGGGCCGCACAGAATATGGAATTCGGTCGCATCGCCATGATTGGCGAGGAGGTGACTGGCTACGGCCGTGCCGGCATTGAGCATCAGGGCGTAACCGTCCCCCGGGCCGGCGGCAATCGTCAGCCGGTCTGCTTCGCCCATTTCGGCGGGTGTCAAAATCTCGTCTGCCATGCCGGAACAATGCTTTCCCTGGAATGATACGCATCAGCGTAGAGGTTTCACGTTGCTCGTGAAAGCCTCCAATGCCGCCATGCATCCAAAGCTCAAGTTGTGCGTTTCTTGTTGGTCATCGCCGGAGGTAAAATCATGACTGCAATGCGTATCGAGGAACATATGGAAGTCATAGGGGCAGATGGTGTCCATGTGGGAACCGTGGACTGTATTGAGGGCGGTCGGATCAAGCTCACCAAGAAGGATAGCGGAGAAGGCTCGCACGAGGGCCATCACCATTATATTTCAATCTCTTTGGTCGCCGATGTGGAAGGCAACAAGGTTCGCCTCTCGGCCAATTCCGACGTGGCAGTCATGTTCGAGGAAGAGGCGTCGACGAAGGACGTACACTAGGCCGCACCGAGCCGGACGAGGACGGCACGCGGAATGCCGTAGTGCCGGATTGGATCATCGTGATTGCGCAAGCCGCACAGTTCGCGCTGAATGAAATAGGCATGGACCGCTTGCGCGGCTGCTTTGAGACATGATTGCCGCTCGTCTTCAGTGGCTCTCCGCAATTGCTCCAGAGTTTGCTCGACCTTCTGACCAGCGCGGCCAAGGGCAGCGGCGGTTTCGGCAAGGATTTCCAGATCGATGGCGCTCGGCGGGCTGTTCCTGTCGAAACTGGCGGAAATGCTGCGTGGGGATCGAAGCGACATGGGAATTCGGCAAATCGATTGGTTTCAGAGTGCGCAATGATGATTCGACCATAAAGTCAGCGGCTTCGCAAGAACTGCAGGGAACATCGCGGGCGTAAACGAGTTGGAAACCCATGAAAGGAGCAATTTTCATGGGTGATCCCAAACCAATGCCTGATCCCGGGCCGGATACGAACCGGCCGGTCGATCCCGGTCCAACGCCACGGCCGGATGAACTGCCGCCGGAGCCCAATCCGATGCCGGGACCAATTCCCGTGGAGGAACCCCCACCTGAGCAACTGCCTGATGAATTGCCCCTGCCTAATCCTGATGAGGTGCGCGAACCGCCGAAACACGTTTGAATTAAGCTCGCGGCGATCGGATTGATGCCGTTGCACCACTGCGAGTCGGGTGCAACTCGCCTCTCAGGATCAATGAACGATACGAAAGCTGTCAGTTTTCTTCGATCGAAACGCCGCCCTCGCCAATCTTGAGTTCGATTCCGGCAGGTTTGGTTTCTTCGCGGTAGACATAAATCCCCAGGCCGATGACAGCGACGAGAAGGGCTCCGACAATCAGATACAGTCCGTTACGGTTCAATGTTTTAATCCTGTTGTGAGGGGAAGACCGGGCAGTAACGCTGCAATGCACAATAGGTTCCAGAGTACGTGAAACCCAAGTGCCGCAGAAATCAAGATCCTGGTGGAGCCTCTACGGCAGGCATGGGAGCCAGGTTGGCGAACGGATCGTCTTGACCGAAATATGCCACAGCGCCCAGCAGGCCGAACAAGATCAGGAACGCGGCAATCATGACGCATTGGTGGATCATCATAGACCTCCGTTTCCTAGTCTTTCAGGCATAGGGACCAAGGGTTACCCGTTCTTTAACCTGCCAGAGAATAGCTGTCGGCCCAGAGGCAGTACAGGATGCATTGGGGTGTCCGTTGTATGCGTTTGTCGCCGGGCCGGCCATTGAACCGGACGATAGTTGCTGCTGGATTGGCCAGGAATACGACACGGGCCGCCAGCCACTATGGGGCTGCGTACATTCATGGGCCAAAACATGTTCGCAGCCTGGCTGCTGGCTTGCGTATCGGCCAATTCCCCCGATTCAGGCGCTTGTGGCTTCGACTGGAGGATCTAGTTCACTTCCGGTGGTGATCCCACCGATTAACCAGGTAGACGAGCGTGCCTGTCCATGCGACCGCTGCAAGCATCGCCAAGATCAATGCAAAGTGACTGTACATGAATTCAATCGTCCCTTTTGAGTGAGGTGCTGCGGCTCTCCACTTAGGAAGCCAGGACCTCTCGCCGGATCTTGAACCCGACTCATACAAAATTGTCTCGCCATGCGGCGCAGTAGTCAAACGCATTCTGGCAAGATTGGTTCATGGTACGTTGAAGAAATTTTGGGAGATCAGGCCAATGACAATTGCAACGTACCAGAATAGTGGCTCCCCGGGCCGGATTCGAACCAGCGACCAACCGGTTAACAGCCGGTTGCTCTACCACTGAGCTACCGGGGAATAGCTATTCAGTCATCAGCGAAGTGGCCTATAGCAAAAGGGTTTGGCTTTTGCAAAGGACCATTTCATTTTTTTTCGACGAATGTGCACAACAGAATGATGACATGAGGCCATGCACTTCTTACATCCCGGCTTGAGAAACGCACTTTAACGCAAGGGCAGACTTTGTCGGAAGGCCACGAAGACAACGAAAAGCAGCCGCACGCGGCGCATCGTCCACATGGTGCGCGTCACAGGCGCAAGCACATGCGCATTTTTGGCAGGCACGTTCCCGTACCCCAGTCGGTGGCAATGCGTCGCACGCTGGGCGGCCTGCTGATCGCAGGCGGCACGCTCGGTTTTCTGCCCGTGCTCGGATTCTGGATGGTGCCGCTGGGACTCGTGGTCCTGTCCCACGATTCGGCAATCGTGCGGCGCAAGCGGCGCCAGATCGAGGTAAAACTCGGCCGACGCTGGAAAGGCGGCTGGTTTGGCTCGGACAAGCCCGAGGACCAGGGCTAAAGACCAGGCGCGCGCTGCTGAGTATCCGTAGAGAACTGCATCAGCATTGGCGGCTGATCACCGAATGTGATTGATGCATTTTTCAGGTTGCGGCACAAAACAAAAACGGCTATTCGGAGTGCCGCAAGTGACACCGTTCGGAACGAAATTTCGTCACTTCCACAAGTAGTTAATTTCATTAACTATTTTGCAGTTGAGGCCTCGTGGCGGAGTGGTTACGCAGAGGACTGCAAATCCTTGCACCCCGGTTCGATTCCGGGCGAGGCCTCCATTCCTTCTATGCGCCACCCCAACTATTTGATTTTGCCTATCTTTTTCTCGGGTGTGGCAGTCTGGGACACCACCCCACCTTCAGGGTGTGGCAGTATGTTCCCGCTTTCACCCCAATCGATCTTCGAAACTGCCTGTCTGGCAAGCCGCGCACGCCGCGCATTCCGGGTGTAGATTTTCGACGCCTTGGCGTCCTTCCACCCAAACATTCCCTCGAGCATCAAATCGGTCGCTTCATTCTCTGCCATGTTCGTAGCGAGTCCCTTGCGGACGCTATGAGCCGTGAGGTGGGGGAGGCCAGCCTGCGTAAACCAATCGGACACGCGGTTCCCCAATCCCTTGATCGAGAATGGCCGACCGTATTCAGTCACCATGTACGACAGGTCAGTGACCGGGTGCAGCTTCAGCACAGCGTCGAGAATGGGATGCACAGGGACCTGTAGCGTTGTTGGGTTCTTGTTGCGACCCTTGAACACCCGGAAGGTCAAAACATCGCCACGGCGGTGTTGTGGACCTATTAACGCCAAATCCGATACGCGGACGCCGGTGTACATCAGGATCGTCAGAGCAAGCACGGCCTTTGATTGTGTGCCATGGCGAGCGACATACTGTGCGATATCGTCATCACGCATGGTTGCATGCCCGTCTGTCTTCACCCGAAATGATTCGACCAGTTTCGCTGTGTTGTGCATGACCAGCGGTTTTGGCTTGGCGGCCTTGCCGACCTCAAATATTTGACGAAGTATTTTTAACCGTTCATCGGCGGCGAATGGTGTGTCTTTCTTCCGATCGCGCAAAATCTCGATGTTGGTTACATCAAGCGCCGGGATGGGCATATGCGCAAACAGACGCTTATCTTCAGCACCGAGTGGTTCTAACAACATGCTGTCGATGATAGATCGGCGCTTTGACTGCGTTGTTGAATCAAGCTTCAGATAGGCTTGGCTGCCAAGGTAGTGCACGCAAAGGAAATGAAACGTGCCAGGCTGGGCGACGATCGGGACCGTGTTTTCCTTCTCCAGGGCAGTCTGAGCGGCTTCGTGTCCGTTACGAGCAGCCCAATATTTATCAGAGAATTCCTGACTGTCTGGATTGTCTGGAAGTCTGCATAGCCGCTTGCCATCGACGCGAAAATAAAACCGCTCCTTGCCGTGGCGGCTTCTGTTGGTCTCGATATAGGGCAGATCGATTGCAGCCACGTCTTTCATGCCGACGCTCTCCAATTCGAAACGTCGACCTCCTGTTCCCCGTCTACAGGCCATTCTGCCATAGCTGCTTCCAGTTCGGCGATGCGCCAGAACTTGCGGGTATGCCAACGCCGCGGGCGAGGGAGCATTCCTTCCCGGACCATTTCATCCACCGTGTTCGGCGCAACACCGATTGCAAGCGCGACCTCGGTCCTGCTCAGCCCAAGGCGCGGCACATTGCGGATGATGTCAATCTTAGCCATTCGGGTTATCCCCGCTATCCACCGCTGCGCCAGAGGTCAGCCATCTCTCGCGGTCGACCTGGGATCCGCTCATGCTGCAGTGCTCCTGAAGAATTCGCCTTGCGCTGGCATTTCGCCCCATTGATCGGCCATCGCCTCTGCAATGCCGGAGAAGAAGCGAGACCGTTCGCGCCAACGATCTGGACCCGGAGGCATGCGGTGGACACGTTGATCGCGGCCTCCAACAACGTTGGTTGGTGTCAATGGCTGGAGGTTCCTCAGCCAAAAACATGTCCGCTTCGTTTCACCGTGGCCAAATTGCCAAGGCTGAACTGACTGCGCTGGATCTCGATAATTTTTGATAAGTGCCTTGGCATGCCGATGCATAACAGGGTTTTCGACGCAAATGCGGTCGATCGGCGCATTCCAGAAGGCAGAGAACAGTGCCGCGCCTTCGCGCAGTTCCTCCTGCATCTGTTCCTTGGTTTTACCTGGAGGTGGTACTGAAAGCCAGCGCACGCCAGAATTGCACAATCTTGTGCAGGGTGGATGCGCTACAATGAGCAAATCCCATTCGTCTACGAGCAAGTCGCGAGCATCACCAACGATATGCTTGTTGCTACGATCTTCTGACGGCAAGAGATCGCATGACCATGCATCGTGTCCACGAGCTGCGAACGCACGCCTAACTGTTCCCGAAAATTCACATGCAACCAGAACTCGCAATTGTTTCATTTTAGCCCCGCGTTGATACAAACCCGCGTGAACGGATCTTCGCTTTGGATTTGGGATAGGTGCCGGTGTGCTTGGCAGCGACGCGCTTGACCTTGGCGATATCGCCCATGTCTGTGGCGGTCTTTTCACGATGGCATTTGACGTGAGCTACCTGCAGGTTCTCATCGCTGTCATCGCGGGAGATTGCCCAAGGGATTTCATGCTCGATTTCCCATGCCTCTCGCACACCATCGACTTTGCCATTGCAAAGATGGCAAACACCTGCGCGGAGCGAGAAAATGCGAGCCCGGTCTTTTTGATTGAAAGACTTCCGGGCCATTAGTTCATGTCCCACTTTTCATCCGACAGAACGCTGTCCAAGTGTTGGGCAAGGACACGTTCACAAGCGGCAACCTCTTGCTTCAGACGCGCGTGGGTTGCGTCGTACTGCCCGGCGAGCTTGCGGGATCGCCGGATTTCGTACGGGGCGAACAGGGGAATGGCAGTCATGCGGCCTCGCTTCGCGCTGTAGCGCCGTGCTCGACACCCAAAAGGTCATCGATGAAGTTGAGAACGGTTTCCTTGGACTTCTGGAATTCTGCGGCGCCCATGGCTTTCACTGATTGGCTCTTCGCCGTCATGACGTGAACGACACAGTTGAGCGGAACGACAACGCAATAGTCATCCATGGGACGGATGAAGGCGGCTACCCGTTCAGCTTCGGCTTTGGAGGCGCAGACGATCGAGCGCTCGTCGCGGTACCCGGTGCGGATCAGCGCTTTCTTACGCAGATGCCCGACGGTGGGATATTCGCCGAGCATGGAGTCGTGCAGATTATCAAAGCCGTTCTTGATCGATGCGAAATAGTGCCGATGTGAATTTTCCGAGTGGTCATGGTGCTCGATCAGCTTGTAGTGCCCGCCGATGACAAAATGCTCGTCGGCGACCTTGGCAAAGAAACCACTCGAAGGCTTGAAGATGCCTTCGCCTTCGTATTGGAGTGAGATGGGGCGAGGCGTCATGATCAACCCGCCGACATGTTCCGGACTAGTTCCGGCTGATCCATGATGTTCGTGGGCGGTGCCTTTCGCTTGGCAGTACCTTCGATGATCTTCTTGAGTTCAAGCGCATCGGTCGGCGATTTTGCCCAGAAGGTGCGCAGCGGTTCGCGATTGGCGTCAACCCATTTGGCAACGGTCAGCGGATCAGTTTCATTGATGAACTGCATTGCGCGGTCGAAGAATTGCCCGACCGGCACATTTTCAAGTGCCCATCCATCGCCCCAGGTAACGGTGATGGCATCGTTACCGGCAATCAGCTTCAAGCGGTGTTCTTCCCGCTCGTGCTCGACGATCTCGGAAGCAGTCAGGTCCAGCATCTTGGCGCGGTCCAGTTCGGCTTCGTCATAGAGGCCGGTGAACTGTTCGGGCCATCCGGCGCGTAGCGCCTGCATTTCGGCGCACTTGGCGATCATGAGGCGGGGCATCTTGCACCAGTTGCCGCTATCGTCGAGCGACGCAACTGCATCCGGTTTCAACGTCTTTTCGTACTTTGGATTGCCATCCGGCCAAGTCTCGCCGGTATCAACCTTGTTGTACTGGCTCGCGGCATAGGAAAGCGGGGCAAACTCATCCCAGAACGCCTGTCCGGCCACTTCGTACCATTCCGCAGTCTTGGGGTCCTGCTTCCACAGATACACGGTTGCGGAAACAATGCCGTGCGGATTTTGCGGTCCCTTGAGCTCAGTAACCGTTTCGTAGGTCGGTGTCTTGCTGGCTGGACGATAGTCGCCACAACGCTGCGCGATAACACGCTGCCCGTCGCGGCTGATGATAATTGTCATCTTCCGCTTCTTGGCGTTGTCCTTCGAGAAGATCATTGGAATGATCTGACCGAGGAAGGGATCAAGACCCTTTGCACGAGCCACTTCAATAAAGAGGTTGAACTCGCCGGTGTTGCAATCTTTGGCGACAGTGCTCTGGATAAGGGCGATTTGCTTCGATGAATGGGTGAATGGCGCTATAGCGTTCATCATTTCCTCCTGATGGAAATTGAGACAGAACCGTTGTCGAGGTGGGCACCTGGAATGTCTTCCTTGGCCTCCAGCGCTTCTTTCAGCGCCTTTTTGTCGAGCTTCGGTTCCACCTTTGGGATGGTCCAGAACGTGGCCGGAATGTCCGCCTCGTTGTCGATAACGATGTTGGGCTTACGCTTTGACAGGAAGATCGTTGCCGTAGGCAGCGTAATCTTCTCCTGTTCAGTGACCATCATGGCTTGTTCCATGGCGGCGCGTCTCCGTTCGATGCGCTGCTCGATCGCCTTGCGACGGTCGGCGTATGCCTCTTCCTTCGCCTTGAGCCCAATGATCAGGACGTCATCCTCATCGTTTGCGTCCATTGCCGCAGTCATGGCTTCGAAGAACGAGGTTTCACCTTCGATGGCGGTTTCAACGATCTCCTGATCGTCGGCGTCACCACTCTCCCTGAGGCTGGCTAGCAGTCGCTTGGCCGCTTCTGTCTGGCGGTGCAGGGAATGAGACGCATCGCTCATGCCAGTTCCTTCCGTTCAAAAACTGCGTTGAATGCGCGCTTCAAGGCGTATCTGACTGTCTCGTCAGGCTCGTTGAGCAATCGCTTTTCGATGTGCCGAAGCGCTTCGCCCCGCGAAAGCCTCTCGATAATGGCGCGGTCGGAGGCAATGCAGATCTGAGCCGCCGTCATATCGCACCATGGTTTCTGGCGATGAAGCGCCGGCAAAATGCAATTGCGCTGCGGAGCTCGTCATCGCTGGCGGTGTCGATGCCGTTCGGGACTGATCGAAGGATACGGGCGTTCTGCGCTTCCGTGCATTCGGTCAGCAGGGATTTCAGTTCAGATCGCAATTCGTCGGCGAGGGCGTCATACACGCGCTTCATGGCCTTCATGCTCATGGCAGCACCCAATAGGTCAGAACGGTCCAGAAAAAGCCGTTGCCCCAAAGGATGGCTGCCCGAATGGCGAAGGTGTCGCGAATGGTGGTGCGGGGCACGGTCATGCTGCTGCTCCACTGCGATCTTCGGCGTCAAAGACGAATCCAGGAACGATGGGGAGGGGAACGGTGCGCGAAGTGGTTAGAGCGCCAGCCTTGCGAAGCGCTTGCTCGATCTCGAGCTGCAGGCGCATCTCAGTGTTGGCCACGTAGGAAATGCCGTTGTGGTCAGCATCTGCGCGTTCCGCGAAATACTCGTGCGCTTCTTGCAAAGCTGAGATCATTGCTTCCATGGGAGTTTGTGAGCGGGTCATCAGTTCACCCTCGATTTGAAACCGTTGCAGATGATGTGAGTTTCGCGAGCCAGCAGCTCTTCGATGTCGCGCATGTGACCGAGCAGGGCGTACTGTTCGACCATCTGGTCAGCTGCCTTGCGATTGAGCGGGATCAGCGCTTCAAGTTGCTGGAAAACCGTCCACGTAGCGCGTGGTAGCTTTGCCAGAGCGATTGCTGTTTCTAGATCGCCAGTCAGATTGGCGTGGTCTGTGAAGAGAGATGATGCGGTGTTGCCGGATCCCGTCCGCACCCAGAACGCAGCCTTGCCGTCAGCCGCAGCGAAGCAAGCAAACTGTTTTGAATTGGTGTCTGGATAGGAGCGCAGCGCATCAGCAATGCTTTCGATGACAAAGCCTGTTTCTGCTTCAACCTGTTCCCGTGTTCTGAATTCTTGGTTGATGATGTTCATAGCATCCATCCCGTTGTTGATGGATGAATTATGCGATAATCGCACAATAAAAGCAATAACAATTTGTGCGAAAAAAGCACAATAATGCTATCGAGCCATGTACGTTCGTTGAAAATCCGACTCGACTAATGTTTTTCGATCTGCTTTTTGTCAGAACAAAAGGAGAACAAAATGAGCTTGGCGTTGGAAAATTATAACCGTGTATTTGCGCTGCATATTCGTTGTGCGAATTGCATTCGGGAGAGCGTGAAAGAGATATGCGGAGGGGAAGCGGGCCCCACAAATGTGGATGAGTTAGTCGAGAGCGGCCTGATCGAAAAAGTCCGGTTTGAATGCTTTCAATGCGAAAGCGTGATTGGACAACTAGTCGCGATTACTGAGCTTAAGGGGTGACGAATGGCAGGCATTAAGATTTTTCCTAGGATAACGCTTTAAGATAATTTTGGCTTTCGACGTGTCCTTGGCTGGCAGCCTTGTGCCACCATTCGGCCGCGGTGGCTGTGTTGGCATTCACGCCAAGCCCATCATGGTACATAACGCCCAGATTGAATTGTGCGTTGGCCGATCCTTGATCCGAGGCTCTTGTGAACAACTCTAAGGCTCGCTTGTAATCCTTGGTCACGCCTAGTCCTTGGAAATACATAAGCCCTAAAGATAATTGCGCCCCAGTGTGATCCCGTGACGCCGCCTTAGTGAAGTACTCCAAGGATCGAGCGTAGTTCAGAGAGATGCCTTTATCCTCGAGGTAAAACATGCCGAGATTATATTGAGCGGTGACATTTCCTTGGTCCGCAGCCTTGTTCAACCAAACAAGGGCTTTGACAAAATCCTGGGGGACACCCTTCCCGAAATAGTAATACGAGCCAATATTTGCCTGGCCGACGGCGTTTCCAAGCTCAGCAGATTTTCTATACCATTCTGCAGCCAATTCGTAGTTTTGCGGTACTCTTAACGATTTTCCGTACATAGCGCCAAGGTTATTCTGAGCCTGAGCATATCCCTGGTCTGCAGCCATCCGAAAGAGCGTAAAGGCCGCGGCATAATCTTGGGAAACGCCAAAGCCATTTAGAAAGAGCAGACCTAAGTCGTACTGCGCCTGTGCCGAGCCCTGTTCAGCTAGCGGTTTCCAGTGGTTGTAAGCCTCAATATAGTTATGAGCTTGGTATGCTGCATCGCCTTGTTCTTGTCCTGCACGAGCAATGTTCGGTACCGTAAATGTGATCATCAGGACCAGAAACGCAACATGCAACCACTCACCCCAAAGGCAAATCATTCACTATACGGCGCACAAGCATTATGATTTCAACGGTTGAACCATCATCGGCGTGCATGTCGCGAGTGATCACGATAGGCTTATGTTTTGCGTTGGTTGAGCGCGGATGGAACTCGGTCCGATCGTGATAAATCTCGATCTGTTTGATCGACCACTCGCGCGTATGGCCACCGTCGCGAGTGCGCTGAACGACGACAATCATGCCGTCGCGGAGGGTGGCTTCGTGAGCCACATCTTCATAAGCTACACCTACCGCGCGGTCCCCCGAAAAAATCGGTCGAGGCTTTAGGGCATTCATAGAATCGCCCTCGACATCAAATGCCATCTGCCTTGCACCCGGAAATCGATCATCCGGTGGGAGCGAAATAAAAACTTGTTCCGACTGGTCCAATTCATCCACCTCACGAAAGGAACCTGCTTCCGTTTTGCCAACGACCGGGACCGGGATCAGACCGCCGGCCGCGGCGCGGATCTCCGGCGTAGGGGGCGTTACACCAAAGTATGCTGCGGCTGCCGTGACCTCATGGGTCTTTAACTGGCGCTTACCTTTCACAACCTTGTTGATAGCCGATGGATGCAATCCGAGGCTTTCGGCCAGGCCGGTTTGGGTCTTGCCGGGCTGCTCAAGGTTTTCAACAACCCACTTTATGTAAGGATCTTCAATCATATGTGATTTTCGCACACGAAAAATCAGCCGTCTTGTGCGAAGATCGCATATTTAGGCTTGCGTTATTTGTGCGATTATAGCACAATAGAGTTATGACACACTCACTAGAGCCAGCAACGAGCATTATTTCCCGTCTCGGCGGATTGGGTATCGTCCAAGAAGTGACGGGGGCAAGTCGCACTCGCGTGTACCGTTGGACGCAACCAAAAGAGAAGGGCGGTACGGGCGGGATTATACCGTTGAACCATGCGCCTAAGCTGTTGTCATACGCTAAGGAGGCCGGCGTCGATCTTACCGCGAATGATTTTCTCCCGATCGAGGAGAACGCTGCATGAGCGCCGAGGCGGAAATCAAACAATTGATCGACCGCATTCTCCGCCTCAAGGAAGAGCAGGACGCGCTCGGCGAAGATATCCGCGAGGTTTATGCGGAGGCCAAGGGTAGGGGTTACGACAAGACCGCGCTCGGACACGTGGTTTCCCATGTCCGCAAGGTCCAGAAACTTGGCCAGGACACGCTGCATGAGCGCGAAGCGATCTTCGATTTGTACCTCACCGCGTACGAGACTGGTGGTCAGGCGCCCGCGTCTGCGCGCACACGAGAAAACATTGACGAATTTCCTTCCAAAGAACTTAGCAGCCAAGTGGCTGCCAACACAGGAGGCGACGATGTAGATGGCAGCGCGGCGCGCGCATCGACCCAAAACGAGGTGGACGTCGCTGGTCCCGTTAATGAAGCTTCCACATCCACGTTCAATCCGCCTGCATTTCTGCAGGATCAGACGAAGTCGATCCGCGACTATCGTCCACATTGTCAGAAGCCTGATGCCTGTGGCGCTTCCGGTCTGAAGCATTGCTACTCCTGTGCGAAATTGATTGCGCCGGAAAGCGAGGTCGCATGACGACCACGACCCTGATCAGCGAATGGCTTGAGAAGAACGGCGGTCCCCGCAAATTTGCGCAGGGTGACAACAGCGATTTCCTTGCGCTCCGCCGCTATCTCGAAAAGCACGGCTACCGCATCAATGGGCATCGCTATCATTACATCGTTTCCAAGGGAAAGTTCCGCAGGCAGTTTGAACGCCGTGGCTTGACCAAGTTCGTTGACGAGCTGCGTGTTGCAGAAGGCCTTCCTCCGATCCTGGCGAGGGCTTCCTGATGGATCGCGCCTCATTTGAGCTTCTGTTCTGTCCTGAAATTCTCGTTGGCGTGTCCTGCCAAGCTAACGCCGTTTCTGCGAATGCGCGCACGGACGTCCAGCCGCACAATCGAATTGCAGCCACCACCTCCCTGTTCCCCTCCCTGGCTGTAAAGACTGACGGAGGAAGCCGCGGCTTTGGCTTCCTCCGTCCCTTTTCTTGCCTTCACGCGGGACAGGAGTGCGCCGGCAAGAAATCCAATCTGTTTTTCGGACCAATCATCAACCTCGTGATCCCCATCGCTCTGGTTGTTGCGGTCGCTCGCCCTATCAAGGGCATCTTCTTTGTGCTTCGTCGCTGTCTCCGTTTTGTTCGGTGTCTCATCGCTCATGTGGTCAACGATATGAGCGGAGTCACCCAAAGTGCCGGAAACATCTCCCAAGCCCGTGGAAATCTCACCCAAGTTTTCGGAAGGTCTAGCCATGTCTGACGCCGATCTTGCCGCCAACTTGCTCGACGACGTCATCGGAAGTCGCGGAGTACGCGAGCCTGTCAAGAGCATGTTGGATCGTGCGTATCGCGCCTTGAACAAATGCAACGACGAATGGACGCGCCGCCGCGTCCGCTCGATTTTCAACAAAGAAACTACACGGATCGACCATCGCGAGATCGAAGAGATGCGCGCAGTGATCCGAGCGAGGGAGACGCATGCAGCATTCAAATCCGAGACCGCCGCTATTGCTGCGATGGCTGTCAACTCAGCGTCGTCTGAAAATCGCGGTGAAACTGCGCGATAAGGCAGCCTCGCTTGCCGAGTGGATTGCGCCTGAGATCAGGGGTGTGAAATGAGTAACTTAAGAGCCCTTGTTGGGACCGAAATTGCCCAGCTTCAAAACTTCGGAAAGATTGGGGGGCTCAATCGTATCTGGACCATGTCCGGGCGTTCTTCTGAACAATGCTTCCAGGACCAAAGGTCGATCTGCTCTAACATCTTTATCTTGTTCTACAAGATGAAGATAAGTCTCCAGCATAGTGTTTCGCTGTCTGGCGTCATCCATCAGCAGAAGCGATCGCATGTTGAATCTAACCACGATGCGAATGAGCCAGATAAAAAGGGCTACTGGGAGTGTTACGAGCACGAGGCGGCTAACAGCGGCGATCAAAATTGCGGTTTCGGTAGCATTTTCTGGAAGGTCGACCAGAACCGCTTGGCCGAGAGCATGGAAAAAGGCAAATATCGCCGCGGAGTTCAATATGGCCAAGACAGGAACGCCAACCAGCAGCAAGACAAGAACCACACAGGATGCAATGTAAGCATTTTTTGCGCGCTCAGCGCTTTGCGTCCAAAGCAGCCGAGCCTCTTTAAGTTTCAGTTCTTCCACTACGGTTGCCTTGAAGTTTTCAAACGCGGTTACCGGATCCCCGACCGTCTTTTGAAAATCATCCATTCTGCCTTCAAGGGTCATCAAATCGCGCGAAACGTGATTGTAACGATCGTCGATTGTGTCCGCAAAGACGCCAATATCCCGAAGCTTTTCCGCGCGTTTTTCGAGGTGCCGATCCACGAATTTGCCAATGACTTCCTCAGTCATATTCCGCCGACCACCGCCCAGCCCGATTTGTTCCTCAGGAAGCCCAAGATGATTGCTGCCTTTGGTCAGATTTTCTTCCTCAGCCATAACATTCCCCCCATTTCAGCCTTGCCAATTCATAGGCCGCTGGAAGCAACTATTGCAATGGCACAAAAGGGGGCTGGCGTGAACGACAACGACATCCCCGCTAAGCCTTGGGAAGTGGCGATCTGCATCGTGCTTTTGAGGCTGCTCGTTGTTCTGATTGTCCTCGACTACCTCTACACCGTTGAGGTGCAATGATGCACTTGTTTGACTGGCCCTTCGGCGACATCAACCCTCACAGCTTCGACATGATCATGGCCGATCCGCCTTGGCGATTTGTTGTCAGATCGCCGAAAGGGGAGGCGAAGAGCGCACAGTCGCACTACGAAACCATGCCTCTTGAGGAAATCAACGCCCTTCCGGTCATGGATCTTGCATCGCCGAATTGTGTGCTTTGGCTTTGGTGCACCGCGCCGATGCTTCCACAGCAGCTCACCACCGTAAAGGCATGGGGATTCGAGTATTGCACCGAGGGTGTTTGGGTAAAGATGACCAAACACGGCAAGGTGTCCTTCGGTACCGGTTACGGCCTTCGTGGTGCCCATGAGCCGTTCATTATCGCCAAACGAGGCGAACCGAAGCTTACCAAATCAACCCGATCGGTGATTCACGGAAAGGCGCGAGAGCATTCTCGAAAGCCTGAAGAAGCATATCGCGAAGCGGAACGTTTGATGCCTAGCGCATGTCGCATCGAGCTTTTCTCACGCACTGATCGGCCCGGATGGACCGTTTGGGGCAGTGAGACCGGCAAGTTTGGAGAAGCGGCATGATGGACCCCATTCCAAACCATGAGATGGCCGAGGAGCTGAACAAGCTCGTCATCGGGAAAGCCACGTGGCTTCAGGATTTCTCGGAAGGCCGGCGCAAACGTCCGCACCATGAGATTGAGACGAAGTGGCGGGAGCTTGCTGTCCTGAAACAGGCTGCATCCGATTATAGCCAAGCTGCCGAGCGAGACCGGGGTGCAGCATGAGTTCCGCTCCCGCCATGCCAGTGTTTCCAGACGCCTATCTGGCTGACACGACGCATCTTAGCACCGAAGAGCATGGCGCCTACTTTCTGCTGCTCATGGCCATGTGGCGGCGCAATGGGACGGTTCCTGATGACGACCGGGATATCGCCAGGATCGTCGGATTGGACTTGAAGGCTTGGCGCAAGATGCGGAAGCGTTTGATGCCGTTCCTCACCGTCGAAGGCGATTTTCTCACGCAAAAACGTCTCAAAAAAGAATGGGATTATGTGAGTGAAAAGCGCACCAAAAATGCGATCAATGGAGCACGCGGCGGCAGGCCTAGAGACAACATAAACAATCGCTTAGACAAAGCTAACGGTTCTCAAAATGAAAACCCAAACGATAATCGAAACGAAAGCCCCCATAACCCAGAACCCAATCCCATAGAAAAACTTGACAGTTTTTCAGAGCGCGCGAGCGCGCGAAAACCGAATGGATTTGTCCATGTTCGGAAATCAACAGATGCAGCACGTTCACTGATTCAGGAGCTCAAGGAAAATGAACAATTCGGAGAAGATCAAGGCGACAAAGTCATTGACCAAACTGTTCGGGAGTTTCCCGCAATCGCCCATGTCAGATCCTGATCTCCAGCTTCGTGCTTACCTCGATGCTGTCGAGGACTTCGAATGCGTCGACGTGGTTGCAGCCGTGGAGCGGTTCCGCCTGGGCGAGGTCAAGGAGGTCAACAAGGCCTATTGCCCGTCGACGGCGCAGCTCTGCGATGAAATTCGTTACCGCAAACAGATGCGGGAAATCATGGCCCGTGCCGGTGTGAAGCCGGGGCAGCCAGCTATCCAGTAGGAGTAAGCGTAATGTTTGAAATTGATGAAATTCAGGAACGCGCCAAGCGGCTCATCGCTGCCAGCCCTGCCTTGGCTCGTGAGATTGTGCGTCAGTACGATCCCAAGCCAAAAAGGCTGACCCATCGCCAGCAGCAGGCGCTAGACTTCATGAAGGCCTTTTCGAAGGAACATGGCGTGCCGCCGACGGACAAGGAGCTGGCTGGCTCACTGGGATGCTCGCCGGTTGCTGCTTTTCAGTTGCGACACCGGTTACAGGCACGTGGCCATATTGAGATAGAACCACGCCACAAGCGATCGATCATCTTCAAGGCAGCATGAGCAGTGTTGAGATTCTAAGGGCAGGAAATGAAAGCGGCGATCGATACAAGCAAACACTGGTACGTTGTGCGTACCACCGTGAAGGGCGAAGAGAAGGCTTTCGAAAATATTCGCAAAGCGGGGTATGACGTTTATTTGCCGCGCCGAAGGATGGAAGTGCAGCACAGGCGCACCAAGGCCTATGTCGTGAAGGATCAGCCGCTAATGCCGCGCTATCTGTTCGTAGGGCAGCCTAGGATAAATCCGGACTTCTACCGACTGCGAAAATGTGATGGTGTCGAGGGTGTGCTTGGCGTTAACGGCCGCCCGATCCGCGTTTCCGAATATAGCGTTGAAGATATCTACATCGCAGAAATTCAGATGGATTTTGATGATACCCGCGCAGCACGGATTCATAGAAAGGAAGAATTGGCGTCGGTGAAGGAGAACACGGCCCGCCAGTTCCCGCCCGGTCAGAGCATATTCGTGATCGATCCAGCAAATCCTTTTTCAGAGCATGCTGGTGTTGTCCAAGAAGTGACTAACGCAGGAAAGATCAGGGCCCTTATGCTAATATTTGGAAGAATGACACCAATAGAGTTTGATGCAAAACACCTTTCGTCTGCGGCGTAATCCGATTAACTGATAGGTATCCCGATTCTAGGAGTGAGTTGGCTTGCAATTTGAATACACCGATCCTCAGACTGAAATCGAGCAGATGTTTGGCGGTCATTTTTCGATTAATGTAATCGGGTTTATCGAACCTGGTGACGATATCAAGTTTCAAGAGTTTTTGGCACGCGTTGCGCCGCCACCCCGAACTGACATCTACATCAATTCATCTGGTGGCGACGTCGAGACGGCAATTAATATTGGAAGAATTATTCGAGGTGCTTGGTTTTCGACGAATGTTGGGAGTTACGTACTCGACCACGATAAGAACAGCCAATATTTTGTTGCGCGCAAGCTGTTGCCTGGCCAATGTATGAGTGCCGCAACTCTGATATTTCTAGGCGGGAAGCTTAGATACTTTAACAGTGGGTCAAAGTTTGGCGTCCATCAGTTTTCCTTTAGGGACCCCAAACCAGACCACATTGGTCTGTCGCAAGTGCTTTCGGCCAAGATTGCGCGCTATATAAGCGATATGGGTATTTCGCCGGATTTTCTTGACCTGTCGACCTCAGCGGGTAGCGATGCGATAAAGCTAGTTAACGAGGATGAACTTGAACGGATTGGGATCGTCACCGGAGGCGAAACTGACGTCACCTGGAGCATACAAGGGCGCAATAAGATCCTTTACGTGCGCGGCGAAAGGGACTCATTGTATGGGCACCATAAAGTTATGCTCGGTTATGTGCGCGATGAAGGCTTTTACTTTCACGCAGTGATTGAAGCCCAAGGTCGCGAGACGGAACTGACTGAATTTCCACTCGTGGAGATCGTGGTGAATGGAGAAGAGAGTAAAATCGACATTTCCAATAGGTCGGCGCGTTCCGTGGTTGGTATCTACGTCAATGTTTTTGCTAAACTGGATAAACAAGAAGCACAATTAATTGCGAACTCAAACAGTTTCGGTGTTCAGATAAGGGGATCTTCAGAAGCCGAGATGTTTTTAGGGATCAGAGCAATGAATACCGAAGGCGGAAAAGACCAACTACAGAGTTTCAATTACGTCCTGCAGTGAAACCGTTACAAATCGCAATCAGGAGAAAATAATCCTTCCAATAGGAACGAAATCAGGTTAAACACGAAGGTGGATGATTTGATGTTCAGTGCGGACCTAGGGACAGGGAATACTCGCCGGTCAAACCCAGTCCGAGCAGATTAGCTCGCGGCAAATGGATTTCTATGCGGAGTGGAGAAGTGGTGTCTCGGCCGGCTCATCAGCAGACCGGCGGCAAATCCGGCGTGCCGCAACGATCCCAGAGTGGCTTTCAACGTAAATCGTCATTTCGAGAGAGTGTACCCAATCGCGGCACCGATTGTGATGCCTACCACAATTCCGATCGAGACACTGTCAAACAACATGTTCCCCAGTGTCGCCCCGATTCCAATACCTAAACCCATCCCGAGAACCATTATCAACGCTCGCTAATGGTTGTGGCGGACATCGGGGCAATAAACTTGGACAATGTCTCGATCGTCAGCTTGGATTATCTCTACGCAGCCCCCCGCTTCGCTGCGAAGAGATATTTGAATGCTTTAGAGGGGGCGGTAGGTTCTGGCACGCTCACGCTCGCGCGCTAATTCTTCGTCAGTAAGATCAGGACTATCCCCATTAAATTGTTCCCAACCTTCCTCTCGGTACATTGCACGGCGTGCATCAATGTCCACAGGTCGGTTATCGTCGAGGATGGAGCGTGCAACGTCTGCCTTATCATCATTTACTCGCGCGGAAACGAGGGTACTGCCACGACGGACGCCTTCCGCATAAACGTGGGCCTCATCTTCATGAACGCCGGCGCTCGTCAACGAGCCAATAAGCCCCCCGGCTGCGCCGCCTGCCACTGCACCTGCCGCAACACCAGCTGCCGTTGCCGCGAGCCAACCCGCAGCGACAACCGGGCCAATACCGGGGATTGCCAGCATACCCAAGCCGGCCAGCAAACCCCCGGTTCCACCCACAACGGCGCCGACGCCAGCACCTGTAGCAGCGCCTTCGCCCGCATTACTTTCGTTGTCGAAGCCGTCACTATCCCGGCCAACAATAGTGATGTCCGAGGACGAAATGCCTGCATCCTCCAACGCGGTAACGGCTGCGCGTGCATCGGAATAGTCATCGTAAAGTCCAGCAAATGTTTGCATCGTCAAACCCTCCAATTTGTTGTTCTTATTTAGCGGCTTCAGTAATGTTTCCCTGGAAGTCCAATTTTACCTCAAAGGGTTTGCCGGACTTCATCGCGGTACCCGTCCAAATGCCATCTTCACCCTTGGTGAGGGCTGTGACATCGGTGTAACCCTTAGCCTCTATGCGTTCCTTGGCCTGACCCTCGGTGAAGCTGTTTTCGCCCGCTACTGGAGCTGCGGGATTCTGGGTATCGGGGGTTGCAACTGCCGGAGTTTGGGCATCTGTAGAGGGCTTGGTCGCATCTTGAGCGCTTGCCGTGGTAATCAGGGTCATTGCCGCTAGGGCTAATACTATGCGTTTCATGTATTTCTCTCCTAAGCAGGATTCTTTACGAGAGAATAACCCTCTACCTAAATGAAAGGTTCCGAAGCGGATCAAACCCTTGAAATTTTACGGCCTCTACGAACATAGCCAGTAGATCGTCGGTCCGAATTCGACCAGCCGCAACCAATTCGATAGCGAGACGCCGCGATTGCTCGCGGCGCTGCGTTTTCCACCAATGCATTCTTTGCCAGCGGAGAGCGGGCCTAATCGGTCATCTTTCGATGATATGCACGACCTTACGAGTCTGGGGGTCAATCAGTACGGTGCGACCGTCCATTTGGACGTACTGATACTTGTTCGGCAGCGTGTTGTCGGCAAGTGCGCCAGGCTTGAATACGTCCGGAATAATCGCCCCGATCACCAGTTCAAAGTTGGAGGGACGTTCGACTACGACCGGGTTGGTTGTCACATACTCTCGGACTACTGTTTCCTGCTCGGGCGTGACCACAACAGTCTGAGCAGCCGCAATAGCAGTTCCTGCAAGAAGGATGGTAATAGCAATCGTGTTTCGGAAAATCATATCGGTCTCCTGTTTCTAACGTATTGTAAAACCAATGCCGATCGAAAGGGTTCCGAACTATTCAGCGTCTGAAGCAATATGGTTACCGACGCCCGGCGGTACCGGCCAAGCGTCGGTTGCTGTCAACTGGTCATCTACGCAGTTTCGCGGATTTTAAGGATTGCCTCGCGGAATAGAGCGATTGTCTGAGAGCGTTCTGGGCGCCCAGATAAAACTACCACTTCAGTGGAAAAAATATGTCCAATCCGCTGAAGATCGGCAGCAAGTTCACCAAGGTTTCGTCCGTCCTCGATAACTAGAGGCGGAAGCGGTGGTGACGCGACGAACGTGATTTCGAACCTGGTCATTCTGCCTCCTCGGGGTTTGAAAAGAATCAAAGGTAATCAATCGTGGCAGGTGGTGGCAAGAGCGCGAGGCAGGGCGCAGGTCGAGAGCCTCCGCAAAGCGAACGCGCGCAATGGCGGATACGGCATAGGCCGAAGGCTTAACGCCGTTAGAGGTCATGAGGATTCTCGGCTATCGTAGGAGCGGGCGGTACTTGATGCCCGCTCCCAAGACCTTTTGTCAGATATGGGTTAGTCTTTCACTGACCTAAATCGATGCTTCATACACCCTCCCTTTGCCTTTCTCAGTATCTCAGCAATTGATTGCGGAGGCAGTGAGGTACCATTTGCTTGCGCCTTCACCTTCTGCAGGAGCTCCGGCGGTGCGGTCCGTTTCCCGATTGGCTTTGACGTGATAGCTTGCATGTCTGCAACTCTCTCGACTAGCTCAAGATCACGCCGCGTGGCTGTCTCTAACCTGCCTGGAGCTTTCGCCGGCGATCGTGTTGCCGATACCGCCGATGGCAATCCGGCGCGGCTTCATCTCCTCAGGAATCTCTTTTTTGAGCTCGATGACGAGTAAGCCGTTGTCGAGATGCGCATCCATCACCGTCACGTGATCGGCGAGTTCGAACCGATGAACGAAGGGACGCAGCGCCAATCCATGATGAAGGTACTGGAGTTCCTCGTCACCTGACTTGTCGCCTTTGACGACCAACATGTTCGGTTCATGGGTAATAGAAAGGTCATCCTGACCAAAACCCGCCACAGCGATGATGATCCGATATTTATCTTCGCCCACTTTGACGATGTCATAGGGCGGCCATTTGTCCGAACCCTGGGGCTGAGCAGAGTTTTCAAGCAGGTTGAATATGCGGTCGAAACCGACGCTCGACCGATAGAACGGGGAAAAGTCGACGTTGCTTCTCATAGCTAAGTCCTCCTTTGAGCAACATAGAAATGAGGGGCGCCAAGAAGCTTGGCGCTCCCTGACTGTCGGCCCAACCATGCGACCGACGGCAAAAAATTTGGTTATTGAAAAGTGCCCCGTCAAGGTTTTCCGACGGTCCAAGGAAAAATTTTTTCCCCGCTCGGAAACTCACCCAGGATTCAGTTTGTCGGAGTGGAGTAGTCTGGTAGCTCGCTTGGCTCATAACCAAGAGCGTCAGGTTCGAATCCTGCCTCTGCAACTAGATTAGCGCCTGAGTCTTAGGTTTTTCCGGGTTCGCGCTTCTGTTGGGCGGCCAGGCGCCTGCGCTTCATCCTGTCAAATACTATTATGGCGCCCAGAACTACCGGGCTGCCCAGCACCACGAGATACCATAAATAGAGAGTCATTGGTTCCTTATATGGTTCAGATGGTCGAACCTCTGACGCCCTGGAGTGGACAGGCAGTTGCGAAGATTACTATCTGCGTGCTTTTCGGCCACTGACAGACGCATTTATCCTCTCGCAGTCACCGTTGAATTTAATGATTAACTGCTCGGCATCATCCCTATTAAGCTGGAATGCTTCCATCAGGTGATCGACAGTGTACGTTTCTCCAACTTCCCCCGGAGCGCGATTCTTCCAATTGGCTGTTGGCTCTTTATCAGTCATTTCGATTTCCTTCCGCGCGTAACCCGCTTGCGCCTATGATAGCAACGCTTTCTCCCCCTTGGGCGTTCCGCCTCGCTTCGGTCAGTAAGGCCTCCCGCTCAGCGCGCGATTTGTCCTTCAGAAATTTGATTGACGTCTTGGAAATTCGAAATTGGCCGCAGTTAGGGCAGCTAAACTCAATCAAATCTTCTGCTCTCGGAAACACTTCATGAACTGGTTCGTCGCAAATCGGGCAAGAATAGTAGGTTTTGGGCATATCTCCTCCGTGGAAGCTTTGAGTGTACACCCAACACCGGCAATCACCTAAGAAACCGGTGGCCGCTTCGCGAATTACCGAGGTCTTCGAACAGGACGGGCAGCTGGCCCTGCATTAGGTATAGGGAAGTACCGTCCCGCGTCGGGAATGCCGTGGCATGCATCCTCATCCCCATTCGCATTACTCAGACTGCGCAAAGACTGATCGCGTCCGCTCAGGCCAGCAGAGGTGACGCATGCTCAATGACAGCAGACAGGCTTAGACCATGGCATTGAAGACTCTGAAGCCGAGGGTTAGCACCTTGTCCCCAAGGCTGAAGCGATATGCGCCAGGCGATGAGTCTGAGCGCTCACGTTATAGAGACGAAACCCAGGAGTGGCGGAAGTGGTACAAGACTGCCCGTTGGCAGAAGCTCCGGATGAGTATCCTTGTGCGCGATCTGTTCACCTGTGGGATGTGCGCAAAGATAGAGCCTATTACCTCCCAGTTGGTAGCTGACCACAAACTACCCCATCGTGGCAGCGCGTGCCTATTCTGGAAGGACACCAACCTCCAGTGCATATGCAAGACGTGCCACGATAGCGAGAAGCAGAGACAGGAGCGCTTGTCCTACTAAGCGTTCATTGGCGGTCTCATGAGATCATTCTCCAATGGCTTACTAACACAGACGGGGGGTGGTCAAAAGTCTGAAGCTGTTCCCCAGGCTAGACCCGCGTGCCCCGCATGGGCAGATTTTTTTCTGCTGGAGAGTTTGCACCTGCGAACCGAAGAGCGAGCAAGTCAATGACCACCAAAAAAATAGCAGTCAATTGGGCAGAGATCGAGAAGGACTATCGCGCCGGAACCATGGGTATACGGGAGATGGGGCGTTGGTATCAACTTTCCGACACAGCAATTCGCAAGAAGGCGAAGGCTGAGGGATGGGTTCGCAACGCGGCGAATCTTCGTTCGCAGGCGGTTCGCACATCGGAAGTGCACGTAGAGCCAGTCATTATGGCGGGGATTGATGCGACCAAACCAGAAAACATTGTTGGAAAGGGCCGAAACCTTATTGCTCGTCTACTTGAAGAATTGGACGCCGTTACCACGAATAATACCGACCTATCCGAAATGATCGAAGCAGAGGAGAGCGATCCCCGTCGACGAGCTGCCATGTTGAAGGCAATTGATCTGCCAAACAGGGCCAACGTCGTTAAATCACTGGCGACGGCTTTCAAGACCTTCTCCGAAGCGCAGGCTCCGGAAGGTAAGAAAGCTCAACGTCAACACCAAGCTGAGGAAGCGGCTGCGAGTGGCTCCAAATACGCCACGCGGTCCGGTCCGCGATTGGCGATCAATAACACCTGATGGAATGGACGACAGCTTGCCTCGATTGGAACGAGCGTATCGTTGCCAAACGGTCTCTAATCCCATTCTCGCCATTGTTTCCCGACGAGGCCGAACATGCGCTGAACGTTTTCAAATCGCTGCGCGTGGTGGACATTCCCGGGCAACCCACTTTTGGCGAAGTCTCTGAACAATGGGTATTCGATTTCGTCGCTGCAATTTTCGGCTCGAACGATCCAGAGACTGGACACCAGCTTGTCACAGAGTTCTTTCTACTAATCAGTAAGAAGAATGCGAAATCCACCATAGCTGCAGGCATCATGCTTACGGCTCTGATCATTAACTGGCGCCATAATGAAGAGCTTTTAATACTGGCGCCAACGATTGAAGTCGCGCAGAACAGCTACAAGCCGGCTGCCTCTATGGTTCGCGCAGATCCTGAGTTGGAGGAACTCCTCCTTGTCCAGGACCATGTGAGAACAATCACACACCGCGTAACCAAGGCAGCGCTAAAAGTTGTGGCGGCTGACACCGACACGGTTTCCGGCAAGAAGTCGGGTCGAATATTGATCGACGAACTGTGGGTATTCGGAAAACGACCAAATGCCGATTCAATGCTACGTGAGGCAACCGGGGGCCTGGTATCGCGACCAGAGGGCTTTATCATTTCGCTCTCAACGCAGAGCGATGAACCGCCAGCAGGGGTTTTCAAGGCGAAACTGGACTATGCGCGGGATGTGAGGGACGGCCGCATTCAGGACAAGAAGTTCTTGGGCGTACTGTACGAATTTCCCAAATCGATGATCCAGAATGAGGATTATCTCACACCGGCAAACTTTTATGTGACCAATCCGAATCTTGGGCGCTCGGTCCGCCAGGAATGGCTTGAGGACGAACTCCGCAAGGAACTCGCCAAGGGTCCGGAAACTCGTAACGTCTTTCTAGCAAAGCACCTAAATTTAGAAATAGGCCAAAACCTCAGAGCAAACCGTTGGGCTGGGGCCGACTATTGGTCGGCCAGATCTGATACCGCGATTACGCTCGACTACATTCTCGAGAACTGCGACGTGATCGTTCCGGGCATCGACGGAGGTGGCCTTGATGATCTTTTTGGACTCGCCATCGTCGGTCGGCAGAAACTGACAAGAGATTGGCTCTGCTGGTCTCACGCCTGGTGCCATGTCGGCGTGCTCGATCGGCGCAAGTCCATTGCGTCCAAGCTGCGGGACTTCGAGAAGGCGGGCGAACTGACGATCGTCGACGACAAGCTCGATGACCTTTCGGAGATCATCGAGATTATTCAGGACATCAAAGACCGCAACCTCCTCGCCGCGGTGGCAGTGGACCCGGCGGGCTTGGGCGAATTGGTCGACGCTCTCGATGATATCGGCGTAAACGACGAGGCCAAGAACATTATCGGTGCGCCGCAGGGTTACGCCATGATGAATGCAATCAAGACGACTGAGCGAAAGCTGACGAACGGCACGCTGCGCCACTCAGGCTCGGCGCTGATGAACTGGTGTGTTGGCAATCTCAAGATCGAGCCCACGGCTACGGCGATCCGCGCGACGAAACAGAACGCCGGCGACGCAAAGATTGACCCGGTAATGGCGTTGTTCGATGCCGTGACAGTGATGTGCCGCAATCCGGAAGCCAAGCGCGAACCGAAGTATCAGATGATCTTCGCATAGGGAGCACCCTACAATGAACAGAGCTTATTCCATCCTGACCGTGAAAGCGGTCGAGGATGACCGCCGTGTTATCCGCGGGACTGCCACCACACCGACGCCTGACCGGGTCGGCGACATCGTCGAACCTTTCGGTGTCTCCTTCAAGAATCCCATGCCACTGCTGTGGCAACATAAGAGCGACAAGCCTGTCGGCCTCGTGAAGTTCGATAAGCCCACCAAGGACGGGATCACGTTCGAGGCAGAACTTCCCCTGATTGATGAGCCGGGGACGCTCAAGGATCGCGTTGACGAGGCCTGGCAGTCGGTGAAAGCCGGCCTGGTCGCCGCGGTGTCCATTGGTTTCCGGGCAATCGAATACGCATGGATGGACGATGGCGGGATTCGCTTCGTCAAATCCGAAGTTTATGAGCTCTCCTTGGTGACAATACCGGCCAATGCCGACGCCACCATTTCACTGATCAAGTCGATTGATGCCCCAGTGCTTGCCGCGACAGGCAATGAGCCAAAGGACAGCGACCGACCTGTAAAACCCGGCGCTTCGGGTCGAGTAGTCAAAACAACCCCAGACACACCAGACCCGAAGAAAGGGACAGCAATGAAAACCATTGCCGAACAGATCGCTTCGTTTGAAGCAACCCGCGTTGCCAAGGCAGCGCGCATGGAAGAACTGATGAACTCTGCCGCTGAGGAGGGGGTCACCCTCGATGCAGAGCAGACTGAAGAATATGATGGCCTTGAGGCTGACGTGAAGTCGATCGACGCTCACCTTGTGCGTCTTGCAGCTCTCGAAACGTCCAATGCCGCCAAGGCCAAGCCAGTCGGCGACGTGAAGGACCAGCAGACCGGTTCGGATGCTCGCGGCGGCGCGGTTCCTGCCGTTGCAAAGACGGCTCTTCCAAAAGGTACCGCTTTCACGCGGTATGCTATCGCACTTGCACGCGGTAAAGGCAATCTTATGCAGGCCGCAGAAGTGGCCAAGGCTTGGGGCGACACACCGGAAGTCGAGATCGTCCTAAAGGCTGCGGTTGCCGCTGGCACGACTACCGATGCCGATTGGGCAAAGCCGCTCGTCGAATACGCGAACATGACTTCCGAGTTTGTGGAGCTACTGCGTCCGCAGACGATCATCGGCCGCATTCTCAACCTTCGTCGCGTACCCTTCAACATCAAGATTCCGCGCCAGACCGCAGGATCTGCTGCACAGTGGGTTGGGGAGGGCAAACCGAAGCCGGTCAGCGAGCTCGCATTCGATCAGATCACTCTCGGATTCGCGAAGCTCGCCGGTATCGTGGTGCTGACCGATGAACTGGTACGTTTCTCGAATCCCTCGGCTGAAGCGCTGGTCCGCCAGGATCTGATCAACACCATTGTTCAGACGATGGACAAGGACTTCGTTGATCCGGCCAAGGCGGTCTCTGCCGGCGTGTCGCCAGCTTCTATCACCAACGGTGTGACGCCCGTCGTCGCCAGCGGAACAGATGCTGACGCAGTGCGTGCAGACGTCAAAAAACTGTTTGCCAAGTTCCTGGCGGCCAACATGTCCCTTGCAGGGGCGGTGTTTATTATGACCGAAACGCAGGCTCTTGGTCTGGCACTCATGCTGAACCCTCTCGGTCAGCCTGAATTCCCGGGCTTGGCGGTCAATGGCACCAGCGGTGGCACGTTCTTCGGGCTCCCGGTTGTTCTCTCGGAGAACATTCCGGCAAATCCGGGTAGCGGCTCTCCTCTGGTTGGTGCTGGCTCGCGCATCATCCTCGCGAAGGCAACGGAAATCCTGTTGGCGGATGATGGCCAGGTGATGCTCGACGTTTCCCGCGAAGCTTCGCTCGAAATGGACAGTGCACCGACCAGCCCTGTGACTGCATCGACCGTCTTGGTTTCGCTTTGGCAGCACAACATGGTTGGCATCCGTGCAGAGCGGTTCATCAACTGGGCCAAGCGCCGCGCCAACGTCGTGCAGTACATCGACTCGGCGAACTACGGCGGCTGATACAGCGGAACATTTTGAAAGGCCGGGTCCGCCCGGCCTTTCTATCCCCATCGTTCGAGGAGGCCCAGATGAAGCTGATTGCGACCAAGTCCATGACCTATGCCACTCGCCGCCTACAGGCCGGTGAGCAGTTCGAGGCCGGTCCACGCGATGCCAGGCTATTGATTGCGATCAAGAAGGCCAAGCCAGGCGATGGCGATGGTGAAGCCGGCACATCCGTTCCCACCATTCCTGTGCCCGAACCGGTTGGTGAACTCGCGGTATTGCGCGCCGAGTACAAAGCTATTGCGGGCAAGGCTGCGTTCAATGGCTGGAATGCCGGAAAGCTGCGCGAGAAGATCGCTGAAGCCCAGGCAAAGGCCTGATCCATGCGAATTCTCGGCCTCACCATAACCCGCCAGAAGGCGGCGGCAACACTGTCTCCCGTCGACAATCGCGCTGGATGGTGGGGAATAGTGCGTGAATCGTTCGCAGGTGCATGGCAGCAGAATGTTGAAGTGAAGCTGGATACCGTCCTTACCTATTCGACGGTATTTCGCTGCATTTCGCTTATATCATCTGACATTGCCAAGATGCGCATGCGTCTCGTCCAAAAGGATGCGAACGGCATTTGGGATGAGGTGGACAATCCAGCGTTCTCGCCGGTGCTTCGCAAGCCTAACCGTTTTCAGAACCGCATCCAGTTCTATACATCGTGGATGGAAGCCAAGCTGATTCACGGCAACACATATGTGCTGAAACAACGCGATATGCGCGGAATTGTTGTCGCCCTTTATGTGCTCGATCCCCTCCGCGTGAAGCCCTTGGTGGCCGAGGATGGCGCGGTCTATTACGAGATGATGCGCGATGATCTTTCATCGCAGCACGCGAATAACGTGACAGTCCCGGCATCTGAGATCATCCACGATCGTTGGAACACCATCTATCATCCACTGGTCGGAACATCGCCGATATATGCTTGCGGGCTTGCCGCAATTCAGGGCATCCGCATCCAGTCGAACAGCGCGCAGTTCTTCGGCAACGGTTCTAATCCAGGCGGCGTCCTGACCGCTCCCGGCGAGATCGGGCCAGAGACTGCGCAACGTCTCAAAGACCATTGGGACGCGAACTACACCGGCAAGAATGTCGGCAAGGTCGCCGTTCTTGGCGATGGCCTGAAATACGAGGCCATGACCATGAAGGCGACAGACTCGCAGCTCATCGAGCAGCTTAAGTGGACATCCGAGGTCATTTGCTCGGTCTTTGGCGTTCCGGCCTTCAAGGTTGGAGTCGGGCCTGCACCACTGAATAACAATGTGGAGGCGCTCGATGCGCAGTATTATGCGCAGTGCCTCCAAGTCCACATCGAAAGCATCGAACTTTGCCTCGACGAGGGGCTGGGTCTCGATCGAGCCAAGGATGGCAAAACCCTTGGTACTGAGTTCGATCTCGATGATTTGCTGCGGATGGACACGGCCACCCAGATAGAGTCGTTAGCCAAGGCGGTCGGCGGATCGATCATGACGCCAAACGCTGCACTGAGGAAAATGAACCAGCCACCAATCGACGGCGGTAATACGGTTTATATGCAGCAGCAGAACTACAGCTTGGCGGCGCTCAACAAGCGCGATGAGAGCGATCCGTTCGCAAAGGTTGCAGCACCGGTTGCAGCGCCAACTCCACAAAATGACAACGCAGCGGAGGCCGCCAAGGCCCTTGATGAGATACGGAAAGGTTTGGCCTGATGTTTGATGGGAAGGCATTCGGCCAAGAGGTTGTGGAAATCGTCAAAGGGCATGTTGCAAAGGCTGTATCTGCTCTCACCACGCGAATTGACGCGCTGGAGAAGCGCGAGCCCCTGCAAGGCGACAGGGGCTGTGACGGGCAACCGGGGGCCGACGGTGCTCCGGGAAAGAATGGCCTGAACGGCGTCGATGGAAAGGATGGCGCGCCGGGTGCCCCGGGGAGGGACGGCGTCGACGGTGAACACGGTAAAGACGGACAGCCCGGCCGCGACGGCGTCGATGGAAAGGATGGCGCGCCGGGTGCCCCGGGAAGGGACGGCATCGACGGTGTGCCAGGTGAACACGGTAAAGACGGACAGCCCGGCCGCGATGGCGTCGATGGAAAGGATGGTGCGCCGGGACTTGACGGCAATGACGGCGAGCGAGGTGTCGACGGCCGCGACGGAAAAGATGGCGTCGGTCTTGCCGGCGCTCTCATAGACCGTTCCGGCTTCCTGGTCGTTACCCTGACCGATGGAACCACGCGCGACCTTGGTCCCGTTGTCGGGAAAGACGGTCAATCAGGTGAAAAGGGTTTGGATGGTAAGGATGGTGCGGACGGAAAAGATGGGGCGGATGGCCTCGGCTTCGACGACCTCGATGTCGTACATGACGGCGAGCGGGGATTCGCGTTCAAGTTTACGCGCGGCGACGTCGTCAAAAAGTTCAATTTCTCCATTCCCGCAATGATTTATCGGGGTGTTTTCAAGGACGGCACCAACTATTGCCGGGGCGACACCGTCACATGGGGTGGATCACTTTGGCATTGCGACGAAGAAACGATCGATAAACCCGAGCTCAACAAAGCCTGGACGCTGGCAGCCAAGCGCGGCCGTGATGGCAAGCAAGGCGATCGGGGTGGAGAAGGTCAGAAGGGCAAGGATGGCCGTGATGGCCGCGATCTTACCCAGCTTGGTGCCGATGGGAGCAAATGGTAATGGCCGATCTTGCCACACTCGCACAGGTTAAACAGGGGCTGCGTATCGACGTCACCAACACCGACGATGATGCGCTTCTCAACCTGCTGATCAAAGCGGCGTCTGAACGAATTGTAGGCTACATCAAAACGGAAATTCCAGATCCTGTGCCAAATGCCGTCGCTGTCGCGACGATTATTCTCGTCGGATACCTATATCAAAACACCGAAAGCGACCCGGATAAGGCATTTGACCTTGGCACATTGCCGTATCCGGTGACGTCGTTGATTTATCATCTTCGGGATCCTGCGCTTGCATGAGACCCGAGTGGTTTCCGGATTGGACCGGCGAGGATTGCGTAATAGTTGCATCGGGACCGAGCGCGTCTGAACAGCCAATCGAATTGGCTCGGAATCGATGCCGCGTCATCACAATCAACAACAGTTATAGGCTCGCGCCGTGGGCAGACGTTCTGTACGGCTCAGATGCCGAATGGTGGAAAGCAAGCCAGCCGGTATTTGACGGATTGAAGATCAGCCGTTGCACCGTCGACAATGTCCACAGGGTGGAATTGAAAAAGACAGCCAAGGGCGAGTGGCATCACGATCTGGTTCTCTTCGAGCCGGGCATCATTGGTGCCGGCGGTCACGGCGGTTTTCAGGCGCTTGATCTGGCCTATCAGTTCGGGTCGCGCCGAATCGCCCTCGTCGGGTTCGATATGCGTATCGATCTCGGAACTCATTGGCACGGCGATCATGCCAAGCCGTTGCGCAATCCCCATCAAGCCACCGCGGCTATCTGGATTGAGTGCACCGATCGGCAGGCATCCCGCCTGGTGGATGCGGGCGCTTCGGTAACGAATTGCTCTCCGGTATCGGCGCTGAGCGCGTATCCGAAGATGGGATTAGAGCAATGGTTGCTGGCGCAGACATGGCACGCCAACAGGATCGGAAAAGTGACCAATGGCAAAAAAAACTAACGCCGGAAGTCTCTTTTATACAGTCGCCTTCGACAAGCGCGTCCAGACCGACGACGGTTTCGGCAATACTGTGGCCAACTGGCAGGAACAGTTTCAAGCCCGGGCGGCATATCGTCATTTGCGAGGCGGCGAGGCGGTTATCGCTTCTCGACTCCAAGGAAAACACATCCAGGTGGTGACTGTTAGGGCCTATACCGCAACGAAGGCGGTGACGACGGACTTTAGGGTTCGAGACGCCCGAACCGGCCAAACTTTCAACATTCGGGATGTGACGCCGCACCTTGATCGGCAGTTCATCGACTTCCTTATCGAGAGTGGGGTCGCAGATGGTTGATGGTGTGAACGCTCTGACCGCGAAGTTGACGAAGCAAATCCCCGATCGATTGCGGAAATCAGCCATCGCCGCGATGGAAACAGGCGCGGACGAACTCGTTGCCATGATGAAAACGCTTGTGCCGGTCGAAAAGGGTGAACTGCGCGATAGCATTGGCTGGACATTCGGCAAGCCTCCGAAGGGAACTCGGGTTATTGGGCAGACCGATCCGAACTCGGGTGATCCCGTCATCACAATATTCGCTGGCAACGACAAGTCGTTTTACGCTGCCTTTCAGGAGTTCGGAACTGTCAACATGCAGCCGAACCCGTTCTTTTTCACGTCGTGGCGCACGTTGCGTCGTCGCATTCGAGCTCGCATCACGCGCGAAATTAACAAAGCGATCAAGAGTGGCTCGGTATGACGATCAGCGAAGAAATCCAAAAGATGCTTCTGGACACCTTAAAGGGTGATACCACGTTGATGGCTTTGGTGAATGGCGTTTATGACAGTCCGCCCACCGAATCTGTGAGATTTGCCGCTCCGAAAGAGGCTTTCATATCTTTCGGTCCCGCGGATGTGGTTGATGATTTCGCCGAATGCATCGACGGGGAGACACACACCATCCAGCTCGATGTTTGGTCGCGGACGGTTGGCAATATCGGATGCAAGCGGATCGTCGACATCGTCAAATCCATTCTCAATCGAGCAGACCTGTCACTCACTACGAACGCGCTCGTCCAAATCAGAACTCCGCTTGTGCGCGTTTTTCGTGACCCGGACGGGTTAACGAGCCACGGCGTTGTATCGGTCGAAATGATGGTGGAGGTGGCGTGATGGCTTGGGCGATCTTCAATGTAGAAAGCAACTGGTCGCGGCCAAACAGCCGTTATTCGTTCAACGCTCATCCGTCGCCGGATCCCCAAGAGCGTCCGCAGGATTTCATCGACTATTGCGTTGCGAAAGGATGGGCCAAGAAAGTCTCGAGCCCCTCGCGCGATCAGAAGCGCGCTCTTTTGAGCCGTAAGCGGGCGAAATAGCCCATCCCTGAAACCGGGCGTGTAGCCCTTCCTTGGCTGGTACCACCGGCCGCTTAGTTATGGAGAAAGCCCATGGCACGCGCCATTACCGAAAACTTTCATGAGTACGTCGTGGAAGTCGAGTCCGAGACGCCTGGCACTTATGCTGCAATTTGTGGCCTAACCACGCGCGGCATCAATCGGACATCCAATATGAGCACTTCGGAAGTCCCGGATTGTGACAACGAAGCCTTGCCGGCTGCCGTCGAGCGCGCTGTGCAGTCGCAGGAGGTCACTATCAGCGGTTCTGGTGTGTGGGCCTCGCAAAGCCACGAAATGATGATGGACTGGTGGTACTCAGGAGCCACCAAGAACATTCGCATCAAGCACACCAAGGCTGCAGTTGGCGATACCGAGATCGAATCCGGTGCCGCCTATCTGGTGAACCTTAATCATGCTGTTAATCGCGGCGAGAAGGTCACAGCCGAGATTGAAGTCCAGTTCGATGGACTCCCGACGCGTACCGCCAAGGCTGCTTGATGCGGCAGGGTAAGGAGATCGTTTGGCCTGGAGGTGAGCACACCTTCATGCTGAACATCGGCGAGCTGCGGGCGTTGGAGCAAAAGACCAACGCGGGCGCCTTCGTCACGATGACGCGGCTGATCTCGTCCCAGTGGAAGATCGACGATGTAATATCGACGATCCGCCTCGGCCTGGTGGGAGGGGGCATGTCGGAAAGGGATGCCCGTACTTTGGTCGACCACGCGTTCGATCTCGCCAGCGCCTACAAACTGGCGATCACGGCGGCTGTTATCCTCGAACATTCGCTGATGTGGGATGCAAACGACACGCCGGGGGAGCTGGCAGCGGGCGAGGGGAACGAGACCCGGACCCGCTCCCATACGGAATGACGCGGTGGTCGGGCTACTATGCCGCCGGCGCGGCCATGGGCTTCTCTCCCAGGCAAATTGACGAGATGTCGCTGTGGGAGTTTGGTGCTGTGATTGACGGCTACAAAAGAGCCAATGGTGTCGAGGAAGCACCACCCACGATGGCAGACGATCGCCTTTCGGAACTTGGCATTGTCGGATTTTGATCCTTTATGAACGGATTTTGTAATGGCCGATGAAACCGCTAACCGATTGCTTGTGCGCATTGAGGCGTCGCAGGCCAGATTTGAAAAGCAGATGGCTGCCATTGCCAAATCCGCTGCCGGTGGGGCCGACAAGATCGAGCATAGCTTCAAACGGGCAAACGACAATGCTGCCAAATCCGTTGGTGCGACACGTGCCGCGGTGTCGAACCTTTCGTTCCAGCTGAACGATATCGCGCAGGGGCTGGCCTCCGGAACTTCGCCGTTCACGATCATGGTGCAACAGGGCAGTCAGGTCACGCAAGCGCTTCAGGGTGCGGGCGGCGGTGTCGTCGGTGCCGTCAAAGCATTGGGCGGGGCATTCACCACAATGCTCAATCCGGTTTCCCTTGCCACGTTCGCGCTGATAGGACTCGGCGGTGCAGCCATTCAGTGGCTGACTTCTACGGGCGACAAGCTGCCAGACGTCCAGAAGCTGCTGGAAGAGCATGCTCGGCTGATATCGGAGATCGAGAAAGCATATGGCGGAGCCAAGCTTGCGAACACCGATTACACCGAGACGGCGCGTGCCAATCTCGACAAGCAGATTGCAGACCAGAACAAGGCGCTCGATGCCGCGCGCAAGGCTGCAGAAAAACAGGTGCAACAGCAGACGCAAACTGCAACTCCGACACTGACTGGATTTGAATTTTCTGGGGTCGCCGAACGTTTCAAACCATTTGAGGATGCGATAGTGCGCCTCAATCAGCAGATCAAAGAGGGAAAGCCAGATTATGATGCGTTTTACGCGTCCATCCGCAAAATCGCCGAAGGCGACAATACGGGCAAACTCGAAGGGCTCCGCCAGCAGCTGATCGGGATCACCTCGGATGCAGCCAGCGCCACGCAGGCTATTTCCCAGCAAGCATCGTCGGTTTCCAACTCGCAGATTGCATATGGTCAGCTTGCCGATGCGATCAAGAACATTGACGCCGGCACCGCGCGCGGAGAGCTGGAAAGGCTGGAAGTGCAGGCAAAAGCTGGCACAACGACCATAGCTCAGATCGAGCAAACGCTTCGGGAATTGTCGCACGCCAATCCGGATATGTCGGGACCGCTTGGCGCGCTGCAGAGGCTCTTTGATGCTGCGATCAAGACGAACGAAGCCATCGCCAACATCAATCGGGATGGCATGGGCGGGCGTATCACCGGTCCACAGCCTTTGAAGGATCTGAATTTCTCCCAACGGTTCGGCTTCGACGTGCCAGGGCTGGATGCTGCGAATAAAAAGATCGATCGCGAGGCCAAACCAAAGCGGGAAAAAAAGGACCGCGAAGACGAATACGAGCGCTTCACGCGTCGGTTGCGCGAACAGACGGCCGCCACCGAGGAAGAGTACAACGCTCAATCACAGCTCAATCCGCTGATTGACGACTATGGTTATGCGATGGAGGCCGCGAGGCTCTATCAGGAGGGCCTCAATGCCGCCAAACAAGCTGGCCTTAATCTCTCTCCTGCCGAACAGGAAGCGCTCAAACAGACGACCGATGGGTTAGCAGCGCTTCGAGCCGAACAAGAACGCCTTTCGGAAGAGCAGGGGAAGGTAAAACAGTCGTTTCAGGATTGGAACAACACCGCCAAGGATGCTGTTGGTGGCCTTATCTCGGATCTGACAAGCGGGAAGAGTGCAGCTGAATCCTTCGCCAATGCGCTTAAGAAAATCGCTGATCAGCTGATCGAAGTGAGCCTGAATTCTCTCTTTGATCCTAAGGGCGGGCTGATTGGAAGCTCGGGCGGTGGCTTTAACCTCCTCTCGTTGTTCGGTCTCGGGGCTAGCTCTGGCATCCCTGCTTTTGCATCCGGTACGAACAACGCGCCGGGCGGACTTGCCCTCGTCGGTGAACGGGGCCCGGAACTTGTTAATCTGCCGAAAGGCTCGCAGGTGATACCGAGCGTACCCTCGATGAAGGCGCTCGGTCGCGGTGGCGCAGTAAATGTCACCTACGCGCCTCAGAACAATTTCCAGGGCACGAGTGCTGAACTTGCTCAGTTTCGCAGGGAGCAGCTGAGGGACAGGCAGGAATTCTCCGCACGTGTCGTCGATACTGTACGCCGCGCTCAGAAGACGCGAAATCTCAAGAAGTAGCAGGACAAGATGGCGATCACGTTTCCGCTTTCGAGCGACTTCCTACATGACTTCCCCGGCTGGACACTTGATTTCGAACTCATGTGGCGTCAGGAGCAAAGCCGTTCCGCCGGTGGTCGAACCGTGGTCAAGGATCTCGGTTCGCCGCTCTGGAAGATGACGGTTCAGTCAAAGCCTCTCCAGCGTCAGGTTCTCGACACCTGGCGGGCACGTTTCAACGTGCTCGAAAATGGTCTCAATCAGTTCTACGCTTTTCCAAAAAGTCGGTGCTACCCAATCGCTTATCCGGCCGGTGTTGGAATGGGAGTCGTCACGGGTGCCCAGATCGACACCATGGACGCAAGCCGCAAGGCGATCCGGATTAAGAACCTCCCCGCCGGCTACACCGGCAAAGTCGGTGATTACATTCAGATCGGCACCAACAGCCTGCACCAAGTGGCGGAAGATTTCACAGCAAGTGGTGCTGGTCTGACACCCTTGTTCGAAATCCGCCCGCATCTTTGGCCGGCGGCGGCTGTCAATGACGCTGTGAAGGTTACGCGCCCGTCGTGTCTGATGACGCTTGTTCCTGGCTCATTATCGAGCACGGCTGAGTTGAATGGGTTCGGCTCGATTACGTTTCAGGCCATGGAGAGCCGCTGATGCGAAATATCTCGGCTGGCAACCTTGCCCTGATACAGGCGCGTAGAATTGTTGCGCGTGACTTTCTCTGGCTCAAAGCGCGCGCCATCGGGACCGGCGTACCCTTCAATTATGGGTTTTGGTCTGGTGTGGGTGATGTCCAGGTGCAGGTTGTGAATCCTGATACTGGCCTTGCCAACACGCGCAACTTCGAGGGTTCGGGCAGCCTGATCCAGATCAGTGACATCCCGCTCGTTGCCAATATCACAGTTCAGCAGGTGTCAATTTCAATGTCGCAACTCGATCCCGGTGTCGAGAACATCGTGCGCGGTTACGACTTAAAGCAAGCTGGCGTCGAGATTTATCGCGGCTTGTTTGACGTTGCCAGCAGGGAGCTCCTCGTGCCGGCGCTCTGCCGTTTCGTCGGGTTCGTGGATTCGGTAACGATCAATACGCCGGAAGAAAACGGCGACGGCGGCATTGAGCTTGCATGTGTCAGCCACACACAGGAAATGACGCGCGCCAATCCAGACACCCGCTCGAACGATAGCCAAAAGAGGCGCAGCGCCACTGACAACTTTTTTCAGGATGTAACGACTGTCGGCGAGACAGAATTCTTCTGGGGAGCCAAGCAAGGCAAGATAACGACAAAGGCATCCAACCGGCTCAACACCGCAATCGTGTTGAGGGGCATGTGATTAGGCGCGCGGCTGCAAACGACAAGGCTCGTTGCCTTGTCCTGGCGCGCAATTTTCATGCGTCCAGCGGTTTGCCCATTCCCTTCTCACCAGCGCACGCATCATTGTTATTCGACTTGTGCCTCGCAGATGCCGATCGACTATGCTTGGTCCTCGATAGTGAGGGTGGGGTCCAGGGTCTTTTGGCTGCGCAGGCCGGCCCATTGCCGCTTGCACCCGTCAAGGCTGCCACCGAACTTATCTGGTGGATTGAGCCGCATGCGCGGGGCAGGGCTGCCCTGGCGATGCTGGACGCTTACGAGGCATGGGCACGCGATCGCGGCTGCGTGTTTGCCAATATGGTCGGTCTTGGCTCCGACCCTTTACCCGCACGCCTCTACGAAAGCCGCGGCTATATCGCCGCCGAGCGCCATTATTCCAAGACTCTTTAAAAGCGCACACTAGGACAAGTACATGGCTGTATTTACCGGCTTGGCATCCGCCATTGGGGGATTGCTCGGCGGCACGTTTCTGTCTGGCGGTCTTAGCGCGGCACTGCTGAAAGCAGTCGTGGGAATTGGCCTCAGTTATGCCGCTCAGGCTCTGGCTGGCAAGAAGCCAGAGGCGGCACGGTTTAGCGTAAACGGCACGGTTCAATCAGGCGGCGATGTTGCCCGGTCGATCATCCTTGGACATACGACCACGGCCGGTTCACTCGTCTATGCCAATTCATGGGGAGAGTCGAACAAAACGCCCAACGCGTATTTCACGCAAGTTATTGCGCTTTCGGACGTTCCGATTACCGGTATCACCCAGCTTTGGGTGAACGGCGAGCCCGTGACTATCAACACCGCCGACTCGTCGTACATTATGGGTTACCCCATTACCCAGTACGCAACGAGCAAAGGGAATCACCTCTGGATCAGGTTCCACGATGGCACGCAGACGACTGCTGATCCTTTTCTGACCGGTACGGTGTCGAGCGGCACGCATCCTTGGGAAGCCACCCGCGTCGGGCATGGCGTTGCCTACGCGATTGTCACGTCCCAGATCAACCAGGAACTGTTCACCGGCTTTCCGCAGTTCAAATTCGAAGTGCAGGGCGCAAGACTGTACGATCCTTCGCGCGATACGAGCGTTGGCGGGGCTGGTTCGCAGCGCTTTGACAATCCGGCAACGTGGGGCGGCGACGGCGACGATCTACCGGCCGTACAGATCTACAATCTCCTGCGCGGCATCACATACGCCAATACCTGGCTGTACGGATTGCAGGGGCTTGCTGTCGCACGTGTTCCTGCGGCCGATTGGATTGCACAGATCAACAAGTGTCGCGCCGACATTGCGGGTCCATCCGGTCCAGAGCCAACCTATTACACTGGCGGTGAAATTGAGGTGGGTGCGCAGATCGCAGAAGCGATCGAGGCTATCCTGACGGGCTGCCAGGGCAAGCTTTCCGAGGCTGGCGGTGTTTACAAGGTTCGGGTCGGTTCTCCCAGTTCTGCGGTTTTCGCCTTTTCCGATGCAGATATTTTGTCCACGGAAGAGCAGGAGTTTACGCCGTTCTTCGGCCTTGCCGACACCATCAACGGTATCAGTGCGACCTATCCGGAGCCTGCCGAGGCTTGGAACACCAAGACTGCACCTGCGCTTTACAACACGACGTACGAAGCGCAGGACGGCAACAGGCGACTGATGGCCGATGTCCAGATGGACATGGTGTATCGCGCGAGCCAGGTGCAACGCCTGATGAAATCTGCTCTTGCTGAGGCAAGGCGTGCACGCCGTCACACATTGGTGTTGGGCCCGGCGGCGTGGCCACTCGAACCGGGCGACGTGATTGTTTGGAATTCAACGCGTAACGGCTACGAAGACAAGCTGTTTCGCGTCGACGGCGTGGCCGATCGCGGCAACCTCGATGTGATGATCGACATCACGGAAGTCGATCCATCCGACTACGATTGGGATCAGGAAACAGATTATACGCCGCCGATCTTCGGACCAGTTGGTCCGGTTCGGCCGCAACCACAGCCCATCGTTGATTGGGCGGCAGACCCTGCCGTGGTGCTCGACAACAATGGCAGTCCAAGAAGGCCGGCTATCCTGCTGACTTGGGATGGCGCGCAGCCCGATGTTATAGGTGTAGAGTTTGAGGTCCGCCTGGCATCCAGTCTGGTGACCGTCTATCAGGGCAGTACGCGCCAGCCGACTGTTGGTTCGATCATCATCAGTCAAGGATTGCTGCCGAATACCCTGTACGGTGTGCGTGGCCGATACATCCCCGGCACGCCGAGGCCGGTTGAATGGTCGGCCTGGCTGAATGTCACCACGCCGAATGTGCTGCTTGGCTCGGAAGACATCTACGTCGATGACATCGTTGATGAGGTGAACGAACAAATCGGGGAGCATTTGGAGTGGATTGGCGAAAGCACCCACTGGCCGCGAGATGAACTCGAGCGTCTAAATGCACTGGCGGCGAATGCCGGCGCTCAGTCAGCGCTCGATAAGTACGAAATACTCAAGGAAGTTGGCAACGTTAGCGCCAAGTATTCACGAGAAATACGGGTTGTTGCGACCGCCACCGAGGCAGCGGTAATCCGCATTGAAGAACTGACGGTCAAGGTTGATACCGACATAGCCAATGCGATCGACTCGCTGTCCGCCAGTATCGCGATTGTTGATGGCAAGGCGGAAGCCAATGCAGACGCCATTACGGCTCTAAATGTTTCGGTAGGCAACTTCTCGGCATCTGGGTTGTTTCGCGTTTCTGTCACGGCAACCGAGTCGGGAGCGCTGTCGACGATTGGTCTTTCCGCCGCGGCGACGGGTGGCGGCACAACTACATCGGCGGCGTTGTTTCTAAGCGCCAAGACGGGTGGCATCTCGACGGTAACCATTCTGGCAGACAGGTTTGTAATCTCGAATGGTACTACGCCTGAGTTTCCATTCATCTTCCAGAGTGGCGTCCTGACCATGAACGCAACGCGCGTGAATACCATCACGGCCGGAATGCTGCGCTCAAGCGATAGCAAGATGCAGGTCGATTTGACGAACCGGCGCATCCTCATTGCGGACTAAGCGGCAAGGATAGAAAAAGAATGACCAACCGCGTCCTTATCGGGGATTTTGGTGGCGGTGATTATCGGCTTCGTGGCTCCAAGCCAGGATACGATGTCACCGGCGCACTTGACCCTGAAAGACTGGCTTTCGACAGCGCCTGGACCGACACAGCCGTAATTTACATGAAGGGGCTTGTAGCGGTTCCTTCGACACCACCCTCTGGCTTTGTCCAAATCAACTTTGGCGAGACACTGCCAGCGGTCCCGTTTGTCATCTGCTTCAGGAAAATCGCAGGCAACGCCTATCGCATGGGATCGGACGATTCTACGGCGACAGTGTATCGACCCTACTTTTACACGGTGACCACCACCTACATTCGTTTTTGGCAAAATGAATCGCCAACAGGCGGTGGCGGCAACGCTTATACAGCAGGCTATCTGATCTTGCGGAGTATCGTTTAATGGTGAACCGCATTGTGGTTGGCGAGCACCCTACGTGGGGCATGGGAGCATTTGTCAGCAAGCCTGGTATCGACGCGATCAGCGCGAGCAAGTTCGATTTCATGTTTTCGACGATGTACGAGAACATGCAAATTCACCAAACCGGCTCGTTCACCATGAACGGGACATACGGAGCCTACACAACCTTCTCTTGGCCAGACCTTGGGTATTTTCCCCTGATCATGCTGGCCAGTCCTTTGTATGAAATTCAGCTTGAATACCTGTCGACGGCTGCAGCCAGAGTGAGGCGGCTGGCGTTTGGCGAAACCTTCTCTGGCATAACGACGGAATCGAACGCGCCGCTGTACTATGTCGTTCTGAAGACGCAACTGCCATGACCAACAGACTTTTGATCGATCCGAATGCCTTTCGGCTATCGAAGGCTGGCATCGATGTCCTGTCGGTCAGTTCCTACGATTCGCTGCTGTTTGATTCTAACTTTGGCTCACCGGCCAAGTTCATCAAGGGCTCAGTGTCGGCGAGCCGCTCGGGAAGCGGGACAACGACCACTTCGGCCGCATTCGGTAAAACCTTCTCTGGTCCGCCGACGTGCATCATCAATTTTACACCCACATCGGGCGCGAGTTTTCCAGGCGAGACGTACCCGATCAAGAACTTTAACGACAGCCAGACCCCGTGGAACAATATGATGTTCTCCTGGTCTCGGTTCAAAGTGAACGTCTTCACCGACCATATCGAATTCAGGTTCACGAGCTTTGGGTCGGCGGTGACCTACACCATCGATTACCTCGTCCTTGATTACAGGATTGGCCTCTAAGCAATGGGAAAACAATGTTAATCAATCATGATGAGCGCGGGTATATTTACCACAGGCGCAACGAACCCAATGACCCGGAAGTGCTTGCAGTGCTGCTGGCAGAGGATGGTGCAATGCTCGTTCCTGGCATTCAGTTGCCACCGGTCGTGGTGCGCGACGACGAAGGCAATCCTATCATCGAGGAGGGCAAGGTAAAGCGGGTATCGCCTGGTTATGTCGAGCCGACTCACGAATATCACATGGTGAAAGACGGCAAGGTTGTTGATCGTCCGCGGATTTCCGCAGGTGATGCCGAAATAAAGGCAGATGGCGTCGACGCTTATGTGGTGTCTGATCTGCCGGCCGGTAGCGTGATCCTGCTGGATGGCCAAGAGATTGCGCTGGACGACGGCACGCTCGAATTCACCACCACTGATGCTGGTACCTATGTCTTTGAGGCTGGGTTTCCGTTCGTCGACTGGCGAGCAAGGGTGGTGGCCGTATGAAGATTACGGGAAAGAAAGACCTAACAGTCGAAAGGCTGAGGGGTAGGGCGGCGGTTGACGCCGTGATGGTGCCGCGCATCAACGAGGCCATGGGGCCAAAGTTCGCGTTGTACCAAATGAAAGCAATGTTGGCCCAAACCGGATATGTGATGAGCGTAGGCGATGAAGCCGACGATATCCTGACGCGTTTTTCGTCTACAGCCAAAACAGTGGCCATCCTCGAGACCGAGCGCCAAGCCCTGCAGGCTCGGATCGACTCCGCCGCCACGGCCGCCGAAATCGACGCAATAGTCGCAGCCCTCTAGCCAACACTTAACATCCCAATTTTACAATCTGCCTCGCGGCGGCAAGGAGTTTCCAATGTCTGAATCCAAGCAGGTGCCGATCGCACCGCAGGCGGCGCTCAACGAGTACGCGGCGCTGAACGAATTTCAGCGCAATCGCAACCTGCTCCTTGCGCAGCAAGTCCACGAACTCTCCGCAACTGTCGACGTGCTTTGCGCTGAATTGGCTGAAACCAGGGCCGCGCTAGAGGCTGAGCTAAACAAGGACGGCGCTTAAATGGCTGTAAAACCTGATTACACCGCAGGAACGGTATCTGTATCCGCGGGCGGCACTGTCGTCACCGGTGTTGGCTCGTTTTGGGTTGCCGCAGATATTCAGCCTGGCGACACGTTCAAGGTAAAGAACCTTGACGCCATTATCCTGTCAGTCGACAGCAATAACCAGATCACCCTCAAGGAAGCTTGGACGGGTGGAGCGCTCGCCGCTAGTGCATACGCGATCCGCTACCAGCCTGACGGGAGCCGATTTACGGCAGCCACTCGCGAACTGATCGAGCAGCTTGGAAACGGTAACGTGTTGGCGCTATCAGGTCTGACGGGTGCTCTGGACGAAATACCAGTCTTTACTGGTGCCGGCGCTATGACGACGGTCAGTAAACAGGAGCTGACAAAAGGGATTGACGTTGACGCCAAAGTCGAGACTCTTGCAGAGCGAGACGCTTATGACGGTCAGGCTGAGGGCTTTACCGTCCTTGTCGCAGATGTCGGAGATGGACGTTCAGCAGTTTATTTCAAAGCATCCAACACGCTGGGAGATTGGTCGGAACCAGCCTTTCTGACCGGGCCGAATGGGTCGTTCCAATCCAAGGGCAATTACAGCGGGGCGACCGCATACGTGCTTGGTGATGTGGTGCGGGATCAAGGTTCATCATGGGTGGCTAAAGGCGATACGACTGGCAACGCGCCGCCGTCACTTCCCACCGATAACAACACCTGGTGGGAGCTGTTAGCCGAGGCGGGCAACGGTTTTGTGTTCAGAGGGGACTATTCAGGCGCGACAGCGTACGTGAAAGATGATGTGGTCTTTGATCAAAACTCGTCATGGATCGCGCTGCAGGCCACGACTGGAAATGCACCGCCTACACTTCCAACGACCTCAAATGCCAATTGGAAAGCGATAGCGGTCCGTGGTGCTGGTGACGTCAGCGGCCCGGCTATCTCCGTCGATGGCCGTTTGGTCGAATTTGACGGCACAAGTGGCAAAGCTATCAAAGATGGTGGCGTCACAATTTCCACGTTTGTCAAAACATTGCTGGACGACGCTAGCGCTGGGGCTTTCAGGGACACTCTTGGTGGCGTCGGTGCAGTTCGACAACAAGCTTTTGTTACGGGTTCACCTACTACTTACACACCGCACGCCAATATGATTTTCTGCATTATTGAATGCATTGGCGGCGGCGGTGCCGGTGGTGGTGTGCTTGGTGTCGCCGGACAACAATGTACCGCTTCAGGTGGTGGCGGTGGTGGCTATTCTCGCAAGCTTGCAACAAAAGCCCAGGTGGGTGCTTCGCAATCACTGACAATTGGTGCCGGTGGCGTTACCGGTGGTGCAACAGCGGGCGGCAACGGTGGCGCAACGAGTGTAGGGACACTCTGCAAAGCAAATGGTGGAACTGGCGGTCCGATAGGTCAGTCGGGTGTTGCCATTAGTAACGGTGGTCCGGGCGGAAGTGTCACCGGTGCGATTGGTGATATACAGATTCCCGGCGGTGACGGTGGCGGAGGTATGGGTTCAGCAAACACCTTCTTGTTTTGTGGTTGGGGTGGCGGGTCATTTTATGCCGGTCAAACTACACCGCCGTTGGCAGCTAACGGCAACCCCGGAAAGGTACTTGGTGGCGGCGGTTCCGCTGGCAATTCGCTCGGTGCCACAAGCTATGCGGGCGGCAACGGTGCAACCGGTGCAATTATCATCACTGAATTCTGTTCGTCTTAAAAGGGGTCGCCATGATGTTTCATGTTGAAGATTTTGCACCCATTGAAGGTGCGCCAAACCAATGGGTGCATTCCAGCCTGCGCGAAATGGAAGACCCGGAAACCGGTGAACCCATTGAAGTCCGGATCAACGACGGGTGGTTTACTGGTCGTCCCGGCCAGACCCTCGAAAGTTTTGTCGCGGAGTTGAATGACCCCGATCCAGCCCCACGCGTTATTATTCCTGACCGCGTGTCACGCCGGCAGTTTAGGTTGCAGCTCATCGACGATGGTCTTCTGGCCCTCGTCGAGGGTTGGATTGCCACGCAGGACGAGCGGACGCAGGCAGCATATGCCGACAGCGGCACATTCGTCCGCACTGACGCTATGTTGCAGGATGGTTTTGCGGCGTTGGAATTTGATAGCCTAAGGGTGGATCAGTTCTTTACTGCAGCTGCGAAGCTCTAGCAGTGAGGCTTGGCCGGCAGCGGATGGCTTCGAACCGACCAAGCCTTCATGCTGCTGGGTGAAGGGGAGCCCAACTGAACTAAACGCTATAATGCGGGATGGGTTCCCGACGGTTGAAGGCTCGGGGTAATGCCATCGGTGTAAACCGCCGATGCCACGATCACCATCGCCGCTATTATGATGAAGGCTAGGAGAACCACATCGCTCTTTGGCATACTTCGTAATGTCTCGTATCCCGATCGGTGGCGCCCTACAACGCCCAATCTACTAATCGCACTGCCAGGTAAAGCATCAAACAGATGACAAAGATCGCGAGCGCGAAACCCATCGCTTTTTCCATGTTCGCGCAAATCCTACAAGGGCGGCTTCAGTGGGGCCCGGCGTGTGTGGGCATTATATAGGCGCCAGGCCCCGGCTGACCGAATGTCAGCAAAGCTTATACGTCTCCGTCCGGCATTTGGTTCCGATGCCATGGCCCGTGCTCGGCGCAAGGCATGGCAAACCAGTCGGTTACACCGAGCCTCTGCCGGGGAGTTGTGGGCTCCCGACACTTATCCAATGCCTTCAGCCAGTACAAGTTCCGGCCATACATCGAACTGGCTAGTCCGAAATAAATGAGACCCAATCCACCAGAACGCGCCGAGGGACCGGGTCGAATGCTGAAAAACAGATGTGATGACTACCTGCGATCGCTGCAGTGGGCCGCCCATCATCCAATCGCATAAACAACCGCAACACATCGAAGGTAAAACATGAAAGCGAAGTTCTCTTCGGCGCTTGCGAACGTGCTCGTCCATGAAGGCGGCTATTCCAATCATCCCAAAGATCCCGGCGGGGCGACTATGTGGGGGGTGACGCAGCGGGTCTATGACAATTAGATCCCAAGCCAAGAAATCGCAACCAGTAAGGAACATCAATGCCGCCGAACGGGACGCGATCTATCGCAGGGTGATCAACTTCCGGCCGGCGTCGATTACGTCACACTCGATGGGCGGTTAACAGCGGTGTCTCGCAATCGGTCAAATGGGTACAGCGCGCGCTCGGTAGCTCATATAACGGCGCGATCGACGGCATCATGGGCGAACTTAAGCATCATGAAGAAGTGAAAGATCGCAAGCGCGATCGCTTCTACCGTTCAGTCAGCATTCGGATCCGTGGGCGATGAGGCTCGGTGCTGGCGCTTCTTGACGGCGGGTCTCACCGAGCCTCTCCCGGAAGTTGTGGGCTCCCGATATTGTTCCAATCCCTGGGAGTAAGACAGGTTCCGGCTGTACATCCAACTAGCTAACGATCGCCTACGAAGCTCAAAAGCCTGAAGCTTCACCGCCTAGTACAAGAATCTAATCGCCAACACTGACCGGTTCTTTCTGTCTTTCCAGAAGTAAAACCGCACACCTCCCAATATCCAAGGAATTAACCATGCGTCCAATCAACGAATTGATTTGGCATTGTACCGCCACGCCTGAAGGAAGGGAGGTATCAGTCGCCACAATCCGCCAGTGGCACAAAGACCGAGGCTGGTCGGACATCGGGTACCACAAGGTTGTGCATCTTGACGGCTCTGTCGAGGATGGCCGCCCTGAGAGCAAGGTTGGCGCCCACTGCGAAAACCACAACACAGGCACGATCGGTTACGTTTATGTCGGCGGGTGCGACAAGAACATGAAGCCGAAGGACACCCGCACCGACGCTCAAAAGAAAACGATGCTGGCAATCACAAGGGCGGCAATCGCCAAGTATGGAATCAAGAAGGTTACTGGCCACAACCAGTATGCGGCGAAGGCCTGTCCTTCGTTCGACGTCCGCAAGGACGAACTCGGCAAACTCATCTGACACCAATCTCTCAACGGAGGACTATATCATGCGCACACTGCTTTTCGCAGTGGCGGCGGCCCTTGCGCTGTCCGCCTGTAACACCACTAAGGTCGACGAAACGATTCAGAAGAACCTTCCGCGGACCTGTTCACTGATCAATCAGACTCATGCCGCATTCGTCACGGTTTCCATCAGCGGCAGCATCTCTGTCAAGACTGTAGCCAAGGAAGCAGCTGCTTATGATTCCGCCCAGAAGGTTTGCGCAGATCCCAGCTCGGTAACCGCGTCGACTGCACTGGTCAAAGCGGCCGAGGTCTATGCGACTATCGCCATCGCTCTGCGCGAAGCCAAGAACGCGAAGTAGGAGCGGCGGTTATGAATGTACTGTTCTTCTTTGCCGTCATGTTCGCGATCGTCCTCGCGGTTATCGTTGATCCTGCGTTCGCGCAGGATCTGACCGAAGCGCCGCCAGCGTGGTTCAATGAAATCTGGGTTATCCTGCAGCCGGTCATCGTCATGCTGGTTTCAACCGTCGGACCGATCCTGATCACCTGGCTCGCCGCGAAGCTTGCCTTTCTGTTGCAATCGACAGACGAGGCGAAGCGAAACGAAATTGAGGAACGATTGCGCGTTGCACTCCACACGTCAGCCTTCAATGCTTTGAAATACGCTGCGTCTCGATCGGGAATCCAACTTCCTGACATGCTGTCTTCTGCATCGCCGGCAGTGCTGAGCGCGATCGATTACATTCGGTCGAAAAACCCTGACGCTGTTGATGCATTCAAGCTATCCAACGAGCAGTTGGCCGAGATCGTTATCTCCAAGCTTCCTGACGTCAAAGCCATCATCGCCGCGGGGCAGCCGGCGGACGCCAAGCAGTAGTTTTGATGACCGAGCAAAGGGAGAAAGCCGATGTCAGGTGACGAAACCACTCTGAGCAGCCCGGATCTTCGGGTCCGGGTCAATGCTCTGGAACATGCTGATGCGGCGATCATTGCCCGGCTCAACACGCTCGAGCAGTGGCAGCGCCAATCCGAAATTGCCGAAGCGCACAAAAATGAGAAATGGCTGCACGTGGATTACAGATTCAACGAGCTCGAGAAGAAAATCGAAAAGATCAGCGGGATCCTCTCTAAGATCATGTGGTTGATCCTGGGCGGAATCGTCATGGCGTTTGTGGCTTTCGTCGTCAATGGCGGTCTACGCGTTCCCTGACAGCAATGTTTTCAACAAGTATCACCGCGCCTTTTGAGCTATGATCGTGACAAAGCCGCGGTGATATAGGATTGTTCTAATCATTTAGGATTAGACATGCCGAACCACTTGTTGATTGCTGGTACCGGTCGTGCAGGGACAAGCTTGCTTGTCCGATGCTTGGCGGAACTCGGTCTGGAAACCCAAATTGCAAACGTTGGTGATGCGTTCTGGTGGAGCGAAGATGCCAATGCGGGGTTGGAAGATTTTGTCCACCACAATGGCCGAAAGCTCAGCTACGTTGTCAAGTCGCCATGGCTTTATGAATTTATAGATGAGGTTCTGGAGCGCGAAGACATCACGATCGATGGCGTGATACTGCCAGTACGCAATCTAGCGGAGGCTGCAAGCAGTAGAACCATTCTGGAGATGCAAAACATCCATCGTAACAACACGTGGATGGCTGGCGAAGCGAGAACGTGGGAGACCTGGGCATTGACGCCAGGTGGCGTCATATATTCGCTCAACCCGCTCGATGAAGCGCGATTGCTGGCAGTGGGCTTTCACCATCTCGTGGAACGCCTCGCGAACGCAGGAGTACCCATATATCTCCTCGCATTTCCGCGATTCTCGCAAGATCCCGAATATTTTTACTCCATTCTTAAAGGGTGCCTTCCGTCTGCTGTCACAGTGGAAGACGTCAAGGCCGTACACGCCAAAGTCGTGGAACCTGAAAAAATCAGGGTAACCGCTGAAATTTCACAGCCGGTCGATGGGCAGCCCCTCAAGTCACCAGAAGGTTACCCGGCCTTGGAGGAGCTTGACAACATCGCATTGCGCCGCGAGTTGGAGAAACTCAGGAGTGAACACAACTCCACCTTGGCAGCTTGTTCATCGGCAACCAATGACGCCCAAACCACGCGATCCGAGCTGGTAGCCCTTCAGGAACAAGTCCAGGCGTTGCAGTATGAGATCGCATCAAAATATCAGGAAGTTGAAGAACGACGACAGCAGGTGGAAGCGTTTCACCAGAGCACTTCATGGCGAGCAATGGCTCCACTTCGAACACTTGCTGGGTTTGTCCGCAAAAAGTAGGTGCAATGAGTCAAGCTTCCACCAGTTGTGGCGAATCCGAACTCTAATGCGTTAGGTTAATAGATGCTCAAGGCGACTTACGACAAAATGCGTCCTGAATCGCGCTAATGACCAGCATTTCTGCGTTTTTGTCGCGATCGGCGGGGTGAGTTGCAAGATACCGACGAACAACGTCGGCGAGCTGACCGAGCTTTACCGAATGGCGTACACATTCGGTATCGCCTTCTCTGATGCGCCAGAGCTCCATGGTGTCTGACACTCCCGCGACATAAGCGATACAATAGCCATAGCCGGATGCCCCAGGATTGGCGCTACAGTGCTTATAGAGATCATTACCTTCGTAATATCCAGCATGCCCGGAGACACATGTGGCCGAAATCAACGCCGCGGCTAACATAAAGCGCCTCATAATTCACCCCGAATTAGCCACTCAGATCAAACATCTTGACTACCTCCTGAAATGTCAACCCACGCTGAAAGCTATGGGAGAACTGATGGCCAATTGTTTTGTGGCAAACTGTCTAGGTTACAAGGCGCTAATGCCGTTTAAGATTTCAGGACTGAAAAAAGAGCCACCGCCAACGCCGCCATGATTGCAATCGCAATCAGGGCAGAAATAATGACGGCAAATAATCGAACTCTCTTCTGGTAACGAGATCGACGTCCGCTCCAATCGTAACCTGGGTAGATGTTCAAGCGGAAAAGAATCCTCAGGTGGGAGAAAGGCTGAGGTCCGGATATGACGATCTGAAGCAAAGTCGGAGCCGGACCTCATGCCTGACATGTCGTTGTCAGACGTGGGTATCAAATCACCATATTCGGGCTGTGGCAATCGGTTCATTACTGTTTTGGCCTGCGATCCCTTGCCAGGGTATATTGGCGCTTGCCCCACCGCTGCAGCTTTCCGTTTCCCGCCGGCATAGGTTTATCCTCTACAAATATCCCAGCTTCTCGCGCCGCCTCCACAAAGGCCACAGAAGCCAAGGATACGGACACTGCGAAGCGATGAGGCCACTCAAATCACCTCGCTACTCGTATATTTGGTTTGCTATGGAACAAGCGCCTGTTCCGACGGTTGAAGTTCGTTGTAGTAAGGCAATTGAGGAGAAAGCAAATGCCAGACAATGAGGATCGGAAATCCAAGTCCGCCCAAGGCGGTAAAAGCAGTTCTGGGCAACAGAAGCAAGAGAGCGGTTCAAAAGGATCGCAACAAGGATCTGGGTCTACGCGCGGCGGTTCCCCAGAACAGCATTCAAAAGCCGGCCAACAAAGTAATAAGAACAAATAATGATCTGAAAAGCCCGTCAACGTAGTTGGCGGGCTTTTTGGTATTCTCGCCTGAGGCGTACTTAAACAACCTGTTTTGCGGCGGGAAGAAGAGCTTTCAAAATAATAAGTGAAGAAGAGTGGTCATTATTATCAAAGACTTGATTTACGATGCTGAAGATCTGGCTAGGATGCACACCGCGTATCATATGGCCTCTCTAATTCTTCGGCGCGATCCAATTTCCCACGAGCACGCAGATCGGCTCGCACGCATTGTCATAAAGATGTTTGATGAGAACATGCGCGATGTGAAAGCAATCGCCAGAAAAGCAGCCGCTTTGGAGGCAGCCATCTGCGGATCCAAGTTACCCCCTGATTGTGAAAAATCGGCCAGTAGGCTGAGGCAGAGCCGAATTCCCTTCCATTAGAACAGTCATATTTCTGCAGGGGATCTTGTATGTGACACCACGATTCACGCGGGGTTAAGGTCTGGTCGCAAAAAGACCCGGGCCGCCTCGCAAACGGGCCGGGTCTCTTTAACGTGGCTCGGAATTGGCTTCGCGGATGGCCACGTTGGCTGATGGGCAGCACAGTGTTGAAACGTGCTTCAGCGTTCAAGGTTCCACGACGATGGACGAGTTCAAAAACAGGCTCGGCGGCGGATCTATGGGCGGGGGTTGGGGGGACCGGCGCCGAGCCTATGCTACAAGGACGCAGCACTAGGCAATTATACGCTGATATCTGATCTCAACCATATACAAGAATGGGCTACGGCGACCCAATTCTCTTAACTCTAGCTACCGAACTCCAGCTTGCAGTCAATGGGTGGGGCTTACCGGCTCGATTTGGATTCGCATATACGGACGAGCTGACCGCGTGTTCCGATCTAAGCAACGCATTTTCGCTCAGATTTAGTCAATCCGTAGCTCAAAATAATTAGATTGGGCAGCTTTTACAACTGATACCGTCCTTTTATAATCCTTTCGGATTAGCAGTCCGTCGTCGCACACGTGCGTTCGTGGCTTGTTCGATTTCGCAGCGTCTAAGTCCAGTTTGCACGAGTTTAAATTTTTCCATCAGATCGGCCATCAAGGTATCCATGACTGGCCCAATGGATGCATTCGTCACTTTTTGATGAAACTCGTCGATCTGCAGGCGCATGACCGCCGCTTCTATGCCCAAGGTGTCAAACACGGACAGTTCCGGCATTGTCGATTTGTGCCTCATCGCTCATTCCTTTCGGTCCCGCTTATGAGCCTTGCGAATTAGATCGCGGTGATCATGTTGCGGCAATGAAACGCTGCTGACGGACTGCGGCCATCGCACTGGCGCGCTATCCTAAAATAGTCCTGTTGGATGATTTTTCATTTAAATATGACACGCTTTTGCAGACTAAACTTCGTCCCTCGCCTACGCGTTTTACCTTGGCTGCCATGTATCTTTGCTGCTGGAACCGCAGCTAAATAATTACGTTACTGGACATGGACACGATACACTTTTCCCCCGTCAAGTTGGCCATTACTGGCCAAGAGTTCAGGGTGGTGCGCTCAGTCCAGGAAGCGTGGACATTGCTTGCTGAGCAATGGCCGATGCGCCCGGGTAAGGCGCACCATAGAGCACTGACAATTTGTACTATAGCACTTCAGGGTCGAGCCGGAGCCGAGATCGCTCGTGAGGCGTTGATAGGAGCGGCGGCGGAGGCGGGCATTTACTTGTCGGCAGGTAGTCAGCCCCAAAAAGACACGTCCAATTTGTTGCGGAGCTCCCTTCCAGTTCCACACCTTATTGGGATCGGGCCTTCGTGCGATTGAAGATGATTTGTTCAAGGATCTGCTTATTCGACTTGAGCAAGCGGAGAGGGACCAGAGAGGACAGTGACCAAAAACAAAGCCTGGCTTATTCAGGTTACTGTCTTTGCCATAGTCCTTACTATCCTTTTCTTTGCATCCATCTATTTTTTGCCGTCGTAGTCGTCACCGGGCAATTGCATGGTTCGAAAACGAATGCCTGAAGCGCGCGTATTTGACAGGTTTGCGGGCTTCATTCCTTCCGGATTATCTGACCATCGTGAAGCTCAAAGACACCATGATGCCCACCTTGCCTATTGAATGCCTTTTCCAGATCGCCCCAACTAGCAAGAAAACCGCCGCAGCTGGTGCAGCTGATCGGAGTGTCGCTAGTAACGTTTTCTGGGATGTTGAGATAAACAGTGCCGCACTTGGGGCACTCCAGTTCTTGGTCCAACTTCTGATCCATCTCAGTTGCCCCGCAAAAAAGAAGAAGAACGGGAAAAATTATATTTTGGTTTTCTGATTTTTCAAGGCCGCGATATCGCTAAGGACGGGCACATCTCTAGATCTCCGCATCTCGCTTATGCTCGCCGCAGTACCACTCTTGGCCGTAACGCCTTTCGAAGCCAAACGCTCCCCACGCCTTGCAGCCCTCATGCATGCAGTAATGCTCGAATGTGCCAGCTGTCACACCGGGCGTTCAACCCTATGTTCATTTAGAAATCTGATCGGCAGCAGACACATTATCTCCTGATTGCCAATTCGATTGACACCTTCGCCTATGTGGCAGAGGATTAAGCATCGTCAAGTGCACCTTTTGGCCGCTGGCGCTTGAGAGATGCGATGTGCACCCGCCTGACCGTGAGCCGCGCAATGTATAAATTCTTTTATGATCACAAGTTCACGTCTGAAGAGTGCCAGACCCTCTCATATGCACACGACATGGCAGCTGCTATCCTACAGACTGACACTCGGATCATCTACGGCGACTTAAACCTTGGTCGCACTATCATGGAACTTTTCAACGAGGGTATACGCGACCCTAAGCAGATAGCGATCGCAGCGATCGATAGGCATCGCGCCTCAGAGCGCCTAATTTCATCTTGGTCCTGAGCCTCGGAAGCCACCCGACTGCACCACCCAAACTATCGTTCTCCGGTCACTGAGTGTCAAAGATTGGTGACAATGATTGCAACCGCTATCAACATCGCGACGACGGCCAGAAGGCTTCCGCCCAAAACCATATATGAACGATGGCTGAGGGGAGGTTTATCATTTTCGTTGTCGACGTGATATGGCATTGCTTGACCTTCCATACAGTGCGTGCAGCGATCCATCATGGACACAAACACGGTGACAGTCGGATGGTTCCGAGGTTCAGAACGAGGCCCGGTTGGACGATGTGAAGCAAAGTCGGAACCGGACCTCATGCCTGACATGTCGGTGACACACACTGCATGAGACTACCTCATCAAGTCTGAAGCAAGGAGCTCAATTCACTTATTTCCTGCTCTTTTTCCCACCGCTTTTGCGCGTCACCCGTTAACCTTCGCTTTCGTACCAGTCATGGTTCGGGTCAAGTAAAATACCATCCACGTCGACATTCCATTGCTGCTCTGGAATCCCGGAAGCCTTGGCGGCCACCAATGCGTCGATGGCTTGTTGCGCGCGTATCAGTCTGCCGGTGGATGCATCTTGTTCGCCACCTGTGGCTAACTGAGCCTCGCGCCAGCGGACTTGTTTCAACATGGCGATCTTGTCGTCAAGGTTCATTCTCTTCTCCGTTGTGCCGCCAGACAGCGCTGGCATGCCGTTACTTCATCGTGAGATCCCAGCCCTTCAAACCATATAGGATCTCCGAATCTGAGCTAATTCGAACTCCGTCAAAGTTTCGTCAAAGCCATTTCGGCCCGCCTCCGGTCCAAACCTCGGTCCGCAAATATTGCTGATCGAGCATCATCGTCCTTGACGAAGTTGGGAATATGTTCTCATTTCGTTCTCCATGACTCGAATCCTCAAAACTCTGGGCGAAGCAGCACGACACGGAATGCTCGTGCGAGTGACTTGCCGCAAATGCGAGAAAACGGGATTCTTCGTGGCAAGTGATCTGGCTACCGTCAACGGCCACGGTCGATCCTTCAGAAGCCTAAAATTCCGCTGCCGGGAATGCGATGTCGTCGATTGTGAAGTCGTGCCATTCGAAGACGATCGTGACCGGGTTCATAAAAAGCGGACTGTTTGGCGACCGGTGCAGTTGTAGCCATGGTGATGTCACTCGGCACCATTGGCGCGTTAATCGATACTGATCATATGCTCCGCGCCTGCTGCAACAATCCAAAGTGCCGCCACTACGCCAAGCTTGACCTGGTGCTATTGGCCGAAAAGTTTGGGCGAGATCACAGCATTATGCGGAACGACCTGGTACCCAAACTCAAATGCTCGAAATGCAACTCGAAAAACATCAGTGTGCTTCTATCGGCCAAGAGCACGGAAGGGTTTGGACATGTGTGATAAGTGGCAAAACATCGGTTAGACGATGGACTTGCCAACCAGATTTTCGGCAGCCTTCATTGCTTTGAGACGCGTCGTGCACTCCAACACGGGCGCGCCGTCATCAAGGAAAACCTGCCAAAAGCCTTTAATCGAATGCAGGGTCGAATGGCGGACGCGAGCGACCGGCACATCGTCTACAATCGCAGTGAAATCGAAGTTTTGTATGAAGTCCCCGACACGGGTTCGTTGCCAACGGAGCGTGGATTGGAGCATAATCATTGCCTCCTCCAGAAACAAAAATACATCATTGCTCGTGGTGATAATGCTGGTTGGGCCATCCAGCCCCTGCATCGCAGTTATCCAGTTGGCATCGACATACACCGGCGGACCAGTGGCCGGTCTGTGAGTAAGCATCTATCCTCCCCCTTTATTGGCCCACCCAGTCGGATAACCACCTGAGATGTTCCTCTGCCGCATCAATGCCGGGATGTTCCGCCATTGGCCGGTCCACACCAGTCATCCTGCAATCGCGCAATCGTCGGCCGCCCTTCGAACTGCCATGACGCAGAGTGCTACCATGCGCGATTTTCTTCTGCTCTATGTCCAAACCCTGATGGTGCAGACCACTTCGACAGCAATTGCAAATAGCAAATACCTTGTGGATGCTCGTTTGGCACGCTGGCTGTTAATGGTGGACGACCTAACGAGGGGTAACGACCTTATTATCACCCATGAGCTTTTATCGATCATGCTCGGTGCGCGTCGACCATATATAACAGCTGCCCTACGTGATTTGAAAAACAACAATCTCATTCGCTCCAAGCGTGGGCAGCTTACCATTATCGACCGAAATGGCCTTATCCACCTCGCGAATGGATCATATGGCATGGCAGAAAAGGAATACGATCGGCTTTTCCACCAAGTAATCGGGTGAGCACATTCTTATTGTAACAATCCATGTTCTTGCGACCGAACACCCCAGTGCGGAGAACACTGTATGCGAAGGTACGATTCTTGGCGCCGTGGGTCCCAAGGGGCGGCAATCGCGGCCGCAGCGGTATTCCGAGCGGAGAGGGGAGATCCAAAACTAGTGCGGGGATCGATGCTAGAGCCGCTCAGCTTTCACCAACAGGTGTATGATCTATGTACTGGGTATCGAAGATCAAACTAGTCACACCCAAAATATTGCCATCAGATTTCCTGATCGTGAGCCTTATGTTTCCGCTACCATTCAATTCACCATCACATGCCAAATCCGTTACGATCCTCGATGCTTCTTTGATGGCGCCGGCATGGTCAGCAAGTTCAATGCCTTCTTCATCGAGAGTTTTTCCATCGCCATTTTCCAAATCAAAGTAATATCGGCTCATGCATTCGTTCCTCTTCTGACACACAAGCCTATTTCAATGATTAAGTTCCTGAAGCTTTGACATTAATGTTTGTTACATTCGTCGGCTGCACTCTGGGTGTCCATCAAGGAAAGTGAACGGCCTCGGGACTCTTACCCGGGTGTTGTGGGCGACGGTTCACTCAGCCGTCAGGTTCCTGTTTTCTCATCGGGGGCTGTTGCTTCCTTCGACTCAGGAGACCCGCGATACCTGAGGTAAATTGACAGGACGACGAGCATCGCTGTGGAGAAAAATTCAGACTGCCAATTCTGGAAAGATTCGAACCAGAACTGGGTATTGGCAAGATAACTGTAGGGAGAGAGGGTGGCATTACCGTGTATGATCGCCTGCGAATTATAAGAGGCGAGACTTGCAAGGAAGTGTCCGGCCAAAGACAAAATGAACAGAACAACCAGTACGAGTCCGAGCGAATGATCGTAGAGCCAACTGCTAGTGCGAGGTACCTCTTTGTTTTCCGCTTCGTCAGGGTCCCGAGACTCTGCTGATCCCCGCTGAAAGAGATAAGCGGTCAGCACGACATATGTCGCCATTTGCAACCATTCACTTTCCCAGTTCTCAAACAGTGCAGACCAAAATGTCTCTTCCTGAAGATAATCGGAGAGTGAGAGCAGCGGCTGCGCATGCATGCTCAGTTCATGATTTTCTTGACTCCAACCGGCCCATATCATGCCGACTATACTTCCAAAGAAGGCCAGTAAAAGCGCGATGGTCAGGCCATTGTCTCGCAGGAAGCGCATTTCGTATCTCCGTGGCTAACATGGTGCGGTGGTATCCAGAGTGCGGTTCGTCCCGAAGCGCGGTCCATCGCCTGGCTCACGATTCTCTTCATGCTATCCAGTTCTCCAAAACTTCCTCCGTCGAAGCCGTTTCAACCTGTTGGGATAATCTTTGATTGTAGAAAAGCTGCATGGCATCGTGGGCCGCGTCGGATGAACTGCACACGGCGTCAGAAACGACAATCACCCTAAATCCCAGATCAACGGCACCTAGCACCGTCGTGAGCACGCATACGTCAGTTTCGCCGCCTGATATAAGAAGTGTATCGGTGCGGCGGTCTCGCAACAGCGCCAAGAGATTGTTCGCCCACCAAGGCGAGTAAACCACCTTGTCCACGACAACCGCCGGCGGAACGAACCTCTTTAGTTCAGGCACGATGTCAACCTTAGACAACTCGACCCGATCCAGCGTGAGGCTGTCCCACCTTTGGTAATATCGCGCCCAGGTCCCGCCTGCTTCATCGGCATTTTTCGCTGGTAGAAAACGGGTGAAGACTGTCATAGAAGGGTCGTGCTCAATGAGCGCGCCAATGGTGGGCAACACCTTGTCGAACCACGGCATAGCCCACGGGCTTTTACCCCTAAACAATTCCTGCATATCGACACAGATGTGGCAGGCGGTGCGGTTAATTCGCCCGAATCTCAGTCCCTCAGCCATAACATTTTCCGAAAGGTAACCGGGCAGGAGAGGAGCGTCATTTGCGACGCTCCTCTTCGTTCAAGCCGCCATTGCGGCCGGATTTAGCGAGCCTTCGGCCAGTACCGTCAACGCCTCATCTGTTTTTGTTTCCTCCTGCAGCGTTGTGACAAGGAGTTTTTGCGCATCTTTCAAACCGAGCTCGCCGGCCCAGCGTGCCAAGGTGCCGTAGCGAGCCATCTCGTAGTGCTCGACTGCTTGAGCTGCGGAGGCAAGTCCGGCATCGAGGGCCGTTTGGCCTTTGAACTCGTCGAGGATTTCGTCGCCTTCGGCAAGAAGACCTTCAATGGCTTCACAGGTCTTTCCACGGGCAGGCTTTCCCAGAATCTCAAATACTTGCTGGAGGCGTTCCACATGCACCTCGGTCTCGTCACGATGCTTTTCAAACGCAGCCTTCAGGTCGGGCGATTTCGCGCCACGTGCCATTTTGGGAAGTGCCTTCAGAATTTTGCGTTCGGCATAGTAGATATCCTTGAGGGTGTCATGGAATAAGGTTTCCAGTGTTTTCTCGGGCATGGTTCCTCTCCTCTCATGCTAGAGCTGCCATCCAGGTGTCTAACTTAAACTATCAAAGTGGCTCGTGGCTTGGACTTAGATGAGACCCCGCCAACGCTAATAAACTTGTGGACGTCAAGAATGTTCCCTTGCTTGGTAACGAACCCACAGCGAGGTTTTTTAGCAGTGCGACTCGCTACACGTGTAATGGAGAGCGGTAGTCCATCCCATTGCCGTCCGCCATTGCGCGACTAGCGGTATCGTATCGCAAGCACGTGCCTATCTGCTAAGCTTGGCCCCTTCATGCGCACCGGACCTCTGACATGAACCAGTCTGGAATTGGGCGAACTTATCCGCCTGCATTATGCCATCATAGAAACCATAGCGCATGCCGCTGTAATTGGGCCTATTGTTCAGCGGGGCGTTGAGTTCGGCGGAAGCCAGTGGCCAGGCGGGTCTGCTGATCCAACGGCTCGCCACCTGCTAAGCCAGCAGAAAACGGACGAGTAGATTAGCTACCAATCCGCCTGCTACAGCTTCGTCTGGTGGAGGACGGAGGGTTGACGAAAGGTTACAATGGTATCTTTATAGGGTTATTCACCGGGTCTAGTTCACGGCACACCAGTGGGGAAGACCGGATTCGGCATGATCGTCCACCATACCGACGCCGAGCGCGAATATGCGTACGACCGCGGTACGGAATTTGGCCGCCTCGACAAGGCGCTGGATGCTGCCGCGGTGAACAGTGGTCTGTCGTGGACATGAAGGCCGACTGGAAGCAGATATTTCCCGATAATTAAGGTAGTTCTCTCAATGATGGTGGTGGACCGCGAACAAGCCTCTGCTTGGCCACCGGTTTCTAGAAGACCCCGTCCGCCTCGCCGCAGTTTCGGTCGAGCGTTTGGCCCTATGGCACCTTGCGGGCCTTCGATTCGGTTATGAGGGCCGAGAATTGGAACGCAGCGATAGCGTCTCCGCAATGAACTGCTCCTGGCGGACTGCGGCTGTCGCGATAACATTTTCATCGCGCAAACCATGGTCGAAGAGCGTCATTACCCTTTTGGCGACGCGGCGGTGCTTTTCCTCAGCGTCGGGAGAAATCGCGAGTGCTCGGCAGGCGCTCCGATGCGCTTGCTCCATTACGTCCCAATCCTCGTGAGAATAGATCTTAAAGGTTCTTAGTTTTCCCATATTACCTCCAGGGACGGTGGGGTCTGGGGGATGACTTTCGTCTTCCACACCCAATTATCATTCGAAGCCTTGATCAACCTTCCGGACACAGTGGCTTTGAGGACGGCTCTGTCTCGCTGGCTCCAGATATTACTCACGGTAACTTCCTGCTCCACAGCCTGCATGGCAATCAGCCACTCATCGCGCAGGCCCTGATCGAACAGGTTCATCACAGTCCTGGCCAGCCGGTTAGCGTTTTCGTGCGTTTTGGGACAGCGATGAAGGATTTCTGATGCTCTGGCATGGGCCCGCTGCATCAGGTCCCATTGCTCGGAAGAATAGTTATGATTGGGAAGGTGAAGCATGGTGTTCTCCCTCTAGTTACGGCGGGAGCGCATTCCAACTCTCAAGCGCCAGTAGCCAAAAATGCCTGGCGACTTTCCCAGCATAGGCCTGATGCGTAACTTGTCATTTAAATATGACACGCTTTGCGGAAATGATGGTTTGCGGCCTTATTCCTTTCGGATGATCTGACCATCGTGTAGGTCAAATACCCCATGCTGCCCGCCTTGCCTGTTGAATGCCTTTTCCAGTTCGCCCCAACAAGCAAGAAAACTGCCGCAGCTGCTACAACTTATCGGCGTGTCGCTGGTGACGTTCTCTGGGATGTTGAGATAAATAGTGCCGCAGCTTTGGCACGCTAGTCCTTGGTCCAACTTCTGATCCATCACCGTTGCCCTCGTGTAAAAGAAGAAGAAGAAGAACGGTAAAATTATATTTTGGTTTAATGCTTTTTCAAGAGCGATCCCACGGAACCAATGTGATTTGAGCGGGTTGCTGCTGACAACGGTGCGAGTCCTAATGATAAGAACAAAGCTTGCGGGGAATGGGACCACAATTAAGCTGCTGCGCAGAAACGTGTCGAGACTCGAGTTTCAACAATCAATGAGGTCGGGCCACTTTCTCCCCATTAATGACGACACTTTTTATGATCTTTTAAAGAGGCTGGAAGAGGCGGAGAAACAACAGCCATAGCCATAGATTCTCCATCGTATTCTGCGCGCGCTGCAGCATGTGCGACGAACTTATACCCAAGCTGAAATACTCGATATGCAGATCGAGAGACTTTATCTAATCCTCTCGCAAGAGCCCGGGAGTTTTGGAGATCAAAGAGTCGTCTTCGAAGGCAGATTGTCCCTGCACTCTGAACTCTGTTCTGGAATTGCAGCGGCGCCCGATTTCCGAATGCGTTCGGCTTCTTCGAGGGCCTCGAAGATCAGGTAAGCCAGCATGGCCTGACCATCTTCGTTGGCCATTGCGCGAAGATGAGCGAGCCTATCGCAAATCACCTCAATCGGCTGTCGGATCGTTTGGTTCATGCACTACTCCCAAGGAGGGCCCGACCTTCTTACTCAAACACAATCCGGGTCGGACCCGCTGGCACTGTGTCAGCAAGAAACATCATGAGCCACCATAGTTAATGAAAGAATAAGCTTGCCAGCGTGTGATCAAGGTGTGGCAGCGGCTGGTGTAAGTCATTGATTTTGTGTGAGCGAAATTACTGCCACACCTGTTGATAACGATTTGAAATCATTCACTTTGACGGGTTCGGGCGAGGCCTCCATTTTCCAAGACCACTCATTCAATCTGCTGATGCTGTTTGTGCCCTGGTGGGTCAAGGCACCGTCAGTTACGGCCGCTGCCCGTGTTCTTCAGGTTGCGCTGCCAGGCTGGTATCGGGTTTGAATATTTGACGGTCCCGTATCGGGGATTGCGCATCTCAACAGTTCCGTTCGGAAGTACCCGGTAGCTTATGCCCGACGCGGTCGTGGCTGAATCGCCGGGCCGGCCTTCGCCGCCGAGAATCCTGTTAAGCGTTGCCGCGTTGCTGCCCGTCACGGCGCGCTGGGTTTGAGCGGATGCGGGTACGGCCATCACCGCAATGGTGCCAAGTGCTAACGCCATCCATGTCCGTTTCATCGAGATCGCCTTTCCTGATGCTGGAACAATGGATTTAGGCCGCTCTGACGGAGTTTGCCAAACACCCTGCGGTAACATTTTCGTTTTCTGGAAATAGTCCGTCGGCGGGTGGCACGCGAAGGTGGGGGCAGAGGCGCGTGCAAAGATGGGGAGGCGGTTCGACCGCCGCCCCGATTGTGGATCAGTCCTTGCACTCTTCCGCTTTGGCCATGGCGGTCGGGTCGCCCTTTTGCTGCGCTTGGACGTCCTGCTGCGAGGTGGCGAGATTCTTGTCTCCGCCGCCTTCGGCATTTGCTAGCGGCATTGTCTGGCCGTCCTTCTGCAAGCTGGCGCTCGGATTGCTGCTCGTCGTCGTGCCGGAGCTTGCCGCGCTGGTCTGATCCTGACTGTTGGCGCTGTTCTCAAGGGGCGCGTGCGTGCCATCCTTGGCCATTCCCTGCTGCGCAGTGGGCTTGATCGATCCGGTCGTCTCGGGGCAAGCCGCAAAAGCGCTGCCGGAGATAAGGGTTATCGCGGCAACCGCCGCCATCATTGGTCCAATCGGCTTCATTTCGATCGTCCTTTGCTGGTTTATCGTGTCTGATAAACCAATCTCAGGAACGATGGTTCCCTCAGTCGTTCGACCGATGCAGCGTAAAGGGATCAGACCATGGGTGATTGCTTTAGCTGGACCTTCGCTCGGAATAGCGCCGATAGACGCCCTTGCCAGCCTTCTTGGCGATGTAGAGCGCGGCATCGCCGCACCACAGCAGGCTTTCGGGCGTGTCGCCATCGCGCGGTGCCAGGGCTGCTCCGATCGTGACGCTGATCGCCACCGGCTCGGCACCGCCGAGATCGTAGGGCTGCGAAACCGCGCCGATGATGCGGTCGGCAACGCTCGCGACTTCGTTGGGAGTCACTTGCAGCAGGACGATGGCAAATTCATCGCCGCCCATGCGATAGACAACATCATTCTTGCGCAGGGAGGACTGCAAACGGTCCGCGACAAGCTTTAGCAAAGTATCGCCTTCTGCGCGGCCGTAACGGTCATTGAAATTCTTGAAGCCGTCAAGATCAATGCAAAGAATTGCAAATTGAAGGCGGTCGTCAAAGTCACTTTGTGCATAAGAACCGCAAAGACTGTCGAGATGTTCCTCAAGCGCGGCTCTATCGGCCAGTCCGGTCAATTCATCCTGGCTTATAGGGAAATCATTGAATCCCTTGATCTCAATCATTTGCTTCGCATTCCTGCCGTTCATCGAACGACTCCGTTTCCTCAAGTATAGAATGACAGGTACGGCCATTGAGTTCAATCCCGGATCGGACGTACGGTTAAAGGATCGCAAGGCCCTTGAGGACACGAAGATGGGCCGACCGGGCGCATTCGTGCCAAAAGTGGTGCAGGGAGGCCTCATTAAAAAAATATCGGAAGCCGCGGGGGATCGCAGCGTTAGTCATTCATTGACGATGATTAAAATTTTTGCCACATCCTCGCTAAAGTTTGTGCTTCGGTCAGGAAATGGTCACGCGGGTGCGGCCATACTGGGAATGGATTCAACGCCGATCCGGCAGGAGCACGTTACGCACTTGCAAGCGATTTGTATTGCAGGTGCCTTTAGGAAAGCTTGTAAGACCATGACGCTGAATTTCGAAGAGCTGCGGATCAAGATGGTCGACAATCAGTTGCGAACGACTGATGTGACCGACAAGCCCTTGCTGCAGGCCTTTCTGGATGTGCCGCGCGAGAAATTTGTTCCGGCTGCGCGCGAACCCCTTGCCTATATCGATGATGATGTCCTGCTTGCCACGACCGATTCCGGCGCGCGCTACCTGATGCAGCCGTCGCCTTTTGCCAAGCTGCTCCAGCTTGCCACCATTCAACCTGGCGATACGGTTCTCGATGTCGGATGCGCCACGGGCTATTCCTCGGCCGTCATTTCGCGAATCGCCAGCAAGGTGGTCGCCGTCGAGAACGAGCCGGAACTTGCCGATGTTGCCCGCTCGGTTTTGCCTTCGCTGGGGATCGAGAATGTCGACATCGAGCAGGGCCCGCTGCAGGCCGGCTGCCCGGCCAAGGCGCCCTTTGATGTAATCATAATTGAGGGTAGCGTTGATCAGGTTCCTGGTACATTATTTGAACAGTTGAAGAATGGGGGGCGACTTGTCGTCGTTGAAGGGGCTGGAAACGCTGGAAAATCAATGCTCTATCTGAAAAACGAGGGAATCGTTTCGGGGCGCCGCGCTTTCAATTCAGCCGTCAAACCGCTTCCTGGCTTTAAAAAAGTGGCGGAGTTCGAGTTCTAAACAACGCCACTTATGAGACAAAAGTGCAACGGTTGACCAGTTTGTTTGCAGATTAGAAATGTGTCTGTGGTCAACTTGTGAATTGACGGGTAATTGAAAACAGACTGTCGAACCGAATGGTTCGGTCGGGGCTATCGAGAGAATGAAGGGGTTTATAGTGTTCAAAGCGGGCAAGCGAGTACTAACCGCGGCGCTGATGTCGGCAACGGTCCTAACCTCTGCGCCTTCAATGGCCGAAACGATCTTTGGCGCGATGGCCAAGGCCTACGATAACAATTCTTCGCTGAATGCCGACCGTGCCGGTGTACGCGTCACCGACGAGGGCGTCGCTGTCGCCAAGTCGCGCTATCGTCCAACGGTCAGCGGTACGGCCGACCTGACGGTACGGCACACCCGCCTGGATCAGTCGAATGCCTTTGGAGTGGATAGCGGCACAAGCAAGACAGGCACTTTCGGGATTGTCGTCAACCAGTTGCTGTTTGATGGCTTCACCACGAGGAACAATGTTGCTTCCGCCAAGACCCAGGTGCTTGCCGCCCGGGAAAACCTGCGCAACAACGAGATGAACCTGCTGTTCAGTGCGGCGCAGGCCTACATGAACGTCTATCTGGCCCGCCAGATCGTCATCCTGCGGCAGAAGAACCTCGAGTTCCTCGATGAGCAGTTGCGCGCTGCCAAGGCGCGATTTGACGTGGGCGAAGGAACGCGTACTGACGTGGCGCAGGCCGAGTCCGAAAAGGCCGCTGCGATCGCAACGCTCAATGTTGCCAAGTCCGATGAGAAGACGGCGGTCGCAACCTATATCCAGATCACCGGATCGAGCCCGGATCGCCTCAAGCCAGCGGCCATGGCAAAGAATTTGCCGCGATCAATGGATCAGGCATTCAGCATCGCCACGTCCAATCATCCGGCGATCCTGTCGACGCAATATGCAGTGGATTCAGCCGGTTATGCGGTGAAGGCCAATGAGGGCCTGCTCCTGCCGCAAGTCAATCTGCAGGCCGATGTTTCCCGCAACGAGATTTTTTCGGGTTCGGAACTTTCGAGCGACGCGGACAACACAACCGCAACGGCTGGAATCCAGGTGACAATCCCGATCTACAGCGGTGGCCGTACATCGGCTCTGGTTCGTCAGTCCAAGGAAACCCTCGGACAGCGGCGGATCGAGGTCGATGTGGCGCGCGACAGCGTACGTCAGGCGATCGCCCAGGCCTACTCGGAAATGGAAGCCGCTCAGGCCTCGATCGTCGCACAGCGATCAGTGGTTGCTGCGGCACAGCTGGCCCTGAATGGTGTTATCGAAGAACGCAAGGTCGGCCAGCGCACCACACTCGACGTGTTGAATGCGCAGGCTGACGTTCTGACCGGCCAGATCAATCTGGCACAGGCCGAGCGAGACAGTGTCGTGACAAGCTATGCCGTTCTTTCGGCAACCGGTCGTCTGACCGCATCACAAATCGGGCTGCAGGTTACAGAATATAGGCCTGAAGAACATTACGAAGCCATCAAGGACAAGTGGATCGGTCTTCGCACGCCTGACGGCCGTTAAGCACTCCAGAGAGCGCACAATTCGTGATTGAAGAATTGCCGTCCGGTCGTTGACCTGGCGGCATTTCTGTCTTTGCTCTCGAGCGGATTCGAGAAAAGTCTGTGGGTTAGTCGCAAAGCTTCACGGTGGGGATTCTCAAACGCAATTCAAGCTTCTACACTTGATACAGATTCGTTGCACCGCACCGAAACAAGATGTAGTAGGCAAGACTGTCATGGCACAATCATCCACTGTGGCGCGTGAACCCTCGATGGAGGAAATTCTCGCATCGATTCGTCGCATCATTGAAGAAAGTGACACGGGCGGCCGAACCGATGACGCCTTGCCGCAGCCCGTCAATTCCGACGTTCCAGCGCGCACGGCAGAGCTGGAGTCGCGGCGGGTTGAACAGGCCGGCGAGGAACAGCTGCCTCCGCGGGAAGGCATTGCCGTTTCGCAACCGATTTCACATCCTTACGAAGCGGCGCTTGGGCGCACGGCTGCCTCGCCACAACAGAGGCCTATCGAGCAGGGTGCCATTGCCGTAATCGAGCCGTTGGCCGAGAGCCCGCAGCCGAAAGCGGCGCCTCTGGCTGCGACACAAGCCACTCCGAGGCCGGATTTCGAGGAAGACGCGCTGGAGGCGTACCTGGCCTCTGCAGAATCGGTCCTCAAACCAGCTGCACCGGTGGAACAGACCTTCATCGCCGAACCGGCCCAGCCTGAGATTGAAGTCGAAGCCGTGGCGACGACTGTGATGCCGCCCGTGGTTGAACATGAAAACGAAGCGAGAGCGGCGGAAGAACCGCTCGATTTCGAGCGGGCACTTGAGCCCATTCTTTCGGAGGCCGCGGAGCGTCAGGTCAGTTCGGCCTTCGAAGACCTCTCATTCGCCGTGCGCAATGAACAACGCCGCTCGTTCGACGAGATTGCCCAGGACCTCATGCGCCCCTTGCTGCAGGAGTGGCTGGACAACAACCTGCCGACACTGGTCGAGCGCCTCGTGCGCGAGGAGATTGAACGTGTGGCACGGGGAGGCCGGCGCTGAAGCCCGGCGCTGCTTAGTTTCCCACAATCACTTTCAAAATCTTTGGCGGCAGATGGCTGCTGCTGGCCGACTCCATGTCCATCGCCGACAGGCGACCGTTTGCAACCGCATCCAGAACACGTTTACAAACGACAGATGGGGCGTGTTCAACCGGTACACGCGCTAGCGTTGCCAAATTTTCGCGGTCATCTTGTGACCGGGCTTTGAAATCGTGAATGCACGACTCGAGTATGGTCTTTTTGTAAGTCGGATCCTGCAGGTTCTTCTTCCATTGCATGCTGCGCATTGGTGCCGAAGTGCAGCCGGCGAAGGCAAAAGATGCCGCGAGTAATATGGTCAGTGACGACATGTAGAGTATGATGGAGTTTTGCATCTTCATCGAAAATTTCTCAAAGAAATGTTGTTGAATGAATTTCTTCTGAATAATCGCTGTGGTTGTAATAAACAATTCAACGAAAGTCGCATGCAGTGCGTTTTCATGTGCGAGCCACGTCAGCATTGACTTATAGGCGGCCATTCGGTTTACACCGTAGCCAATTCCTTTCCGCAAATGACGGACAATTCTTATGCTTGAGAAGACCTATGACGCAGCGGCCGTAGAGCCGGAGATCGCAAGACGCTGGGACGAAGCCGGTGCCTTCAAGGCCGGTGCTGGATCAAAGCCGGGAGCCGATCCCTTTGCGATTGTTATTCCGCCGCCGAACGTGACCGGTTCCCTGCATATGGGCCATGCGCTCAACAACACCATTCAGGACATCCTGGTCCGTTTCGAGCGCATGCGTGGCAAGAACGTGCTCTGGCAGCCCGGAATGGACCATGCGGGTATCGCCACGCAGATGGTGGTCGAGCGGCAGCTGATGGAACGGCAGCAGCCGGGACGTCGTGACATGGGCCGGGAAAAGTTCGTCGAACGGGTCTGGGAGTGGAAGGCCGAGTCGGGCGGCATCATCGCCGGACAGCTGAAGCGTCTTGGCGCCTCGTGCGACTGGTCGCGTGAACGCTTCACGATGGACGAAGGACTCTCGAAGGCGGTTCTGGAAGTGTTTGTAACGCTTTACAAGGAAGGCCTGATCTACAAGGACAAGCGCCTCGTCAACTGGGATCCAAAGCTCCTGACCGCTATTTCGGACCTTGAGGTCGAGCAGCGGGAGATAAAGGGCAACCTCTGGCACTTCCGCTATCCGCTGGAGAATGTAGCGTTCGATCCTGAAAATCCACACACCTACATTGTGGTGGCGACGACGCGGCCGGAAACGATGCTTGGGGATACCGGCGTTGCCGTTAACCCCGACGATTCCCGTTATCATGCGCTGATCGACAACAATGTCGTCCTGCCGCTCGTCGGGCGCCATATCCCGATCGTTGCCGATGACTATGCCGATCCGGAGGCCGGTTCCGGTGCCGTCAAGATTACGCCGGCCCATGATTTCAACGATTTTGAGGTGGGCAAGCGCAATGACCTGCGCCAGATCAATATCCTCAACACGGATGCGTCCATCCATCTGAAGAACAATGACGAGTTTCTGGAAGGACTGGAATCATCAAGAAATCTCAGCCAGCTCATTCATCTGCTGGACGGCCAGGATCGCTTTGCCGCGCGCAAGCTTATCGTCAGCATGATGGAAGAAGGCGGCTATCTCGACAAGATCGAGGAGCACACCCACATGGTTCCGCATGGGGATCGCGGCGGCGTTCCGGTTGAACCCTACCTTACCGACCAGTGGTATGTGAACGCAGCAGAGCTTGCCAAGCCGGCCATTGCCAGTGTGCGGGAGGGCCGGACCAACTTCGTTCCGAAGAACTGGGAAAAGACCTATTTCGAGTGGATGGAGAACATCCAGCCCTGGACGATCTCGCGCCAGTTGTGGTGGGGGCATCAGATACCGGCCTGGTATGGCCCGGACGGACAGATATTCGTAGAGCGCACTGAAGAGGAGGCGCTGAGCGCTGCCATCCAGCACTATCTTGCCCATGAAGGGCCGATGAAGGCCCACGTCCAAAACCTCATCGAGAGCTTCAAACCGGGTGAAATCCTGACGCGCGACGAAGACGTGCTCGACACATGGTTTTCTTCGGCACTGTGGCCGTTCTCGACACTGGGATGGCCGGACAAGACGCCTGAGCTTGCCACCTATTACCAAACGGACGTGCTGGTTACCGGCTTTGATATCATCTTCTTCTGGGTCGCCCGGATGATGATGATGGGCCTGCACTTCATGAATGAAGAGCCCTTCCATACGGTTTACGTACATGCACTGGTCCGTGACAAGAACGGCGCCAAGATGTCGAAATCCAAGGGCAATGTCATAGACCCGCTCGAGCTGATCGATGAGTACGGCGCAGATGCCCTTCGCTTCACCCTGGCGATCATGGCGGCGCAGGGCCGCGATGTGAAGCTCGATCCAAGTCGCATTGCCGGCTACCGCAATTTCGGAACCAAGCTCTGGAATTCGACGCGCTTTGCCGAAATGAACGGGGTCGCCCGCGATCCATCGTTCCGGCCGGAGAATGCGAAACTGACCGTCAATCGCTGGATCCTGACCGAACTTACCAATGCAGCCCGGGATGTCACTGACGGCATCACCAGCTATCGTTTCAACGAGGCTGCCGGTGCTGCCTATCGCTTTGTCTGGAACCAGTTCTGCGATTGGTACATCGAACTCCTGAAGCCGGTGTTCAACGGCGAGGATGCCGAGGCAAAAGCGGAAGCACAGGCCTGCGCCGCATATGTTCTCGACGAAATCTACAAACTGCTGCACCCGTTCATGCCTTTCATGACTGAAGAGCTTTGGGCCCACACAGCGGGCGAGGGGCAAACGCGCGAGACATTGCTGTGCCACGCTGGCTGGCCCACGCCCGAATTTCTCGATGCGGAAGCTGCCGCGGACATCAACTGGCTGATCGATCTGGTGACCGGCATCCGCTCCGTGCGTGCGGAGATGAACGTTCCCGCGTCGGCGATGGCGCCGCTGGTCGTCATCGGCGCCAATGATGTAACACGCGAACGACTGCAGCGCCATGACGCATCAATCAAGTGGCGCGCTCGCGTCGAGACGATTTCATTTGCTGACAATGCACCGAAGGGCTCGGCACAGTTCGTCATCGGCGAAGCCACGGCCTGCCTGCCGCTGGGAAGCCTCATCGACGTAAACGCCGAGATTGCAAGGCTTACCAAGGAAGCCGGCAAGATTGCCGATGAATCGGACAAGATTGGCAAGAAGCTCGGCAACGAGAAATTCGTAGCGAATGCGAAGCCTGAAATTGTCGAGGCGGAACGCGAGCGCCTCGCAGAACTGCGTGCCGCGGCAGAAAAGATCGAAACGGCTATCCGCCGCGTCCGCGAGGCAAGCTGATCCGGCAGTGGTCCGTTCGGGCGAATCTCGGACGGAATTAAATCAGGACTTCCCCTTGTCATGCAGGGGGAAGCTCCCCATTTCAGCCGATGAAAAGCCCCAATTTCGTCATTTTTGAGCGACGTTGCATTTGCGCAACATTGGCTTTTTGGAAGCCAAAAACCTCCGATTTCGGCGCTAACTAATTCGGTCTAATACAGAAAATCGCTGAATCCCGATCAGCTGCGCGCGAAAATTCGGCATTTTGCGTTCCTCCCGCGTTTTTCCGGTTAATCGTCCCGTCGTAAATTCGTTGCACGATTGGCGAGCTTTGTTACCTATTACGTATTGGTAACAATTTTGCTGAACTGTGGTGTGTTCAGGAAGCTTTTTCAGACTTTCGGGGAGGACTAATGTCAAAAGCTATATCAACAATTCTGGGTGGGGCATTGCTTTTGACGGGCGTGGCATCTGTTGCTCAGGCCGGGGGGCTCGAGCGCGGTGGCTATAACTGGGAACTGCTGTTTGAGCCCGGCCGCGTCGCAACGGAAGCTGGCGTGATCTATGTCATGCCAGATCGCCGGATCAAGAATGCCGTGGACACCAATCCTCGCGATGGCAGGGGCGCCAACGGCATCGGCGGCGGCGCGACCTCCGTCGATGAAACACCGGACTATTCCGTTCCGCGTTTTGGTTTCAAGGTAGGCATCACGGATGATGCCGACTGTCTTGCTACATATAGCCAGCCTTGGGGTGTGCACACCGATCCCGGCGCTGACTGGGTGGGTGCAAACCAGAACATCGAAACCAAGATCGACAGCGATGACTACGGCCTGACCTGTTCCTACAAGTTTGCCTTGAGCAAGGGATATCTGCGCGCCATTGGCGGCGTCTCCTATCAGGAACTCGATGGTTTCAAGAACAGGCTGGTGTTCGGCAATATCTTCCAGACACCATATGCCGCGCTTGGCTACGACGGACAGGGCGTTCTTTCGTTGAATGCTGACGGCGTCGGCTGGCGTGCCGGTGTTGCCTATGAGCTTCCGGAATACGCGCTGCGTGCCAGCCTGATCTATAATGCCGAGATCGACCTCGACCAGATCAACGGCACGGTCGACCTGACAGAGATCCCGGGAGCCCTGGCGGGCGTCCTGCGCAACCCGTTCGTCGGCCGCGTGACCGACGTTTACGGCACAGCGACGATGCCGCAATCACTCGATTTCCGTTGGCAAACCGGCATCGCGCCAGATTGGCTTGCGTTTGGTCAGGTGAAGTGGGTCGATTGGAGCGTTCTTGAAGTTGTCGCGTTCTGCCCGACATCAACAAAGGCGCTGGGAGCCTGCGGACCGAGCTCACCCTTCCGCCTGACGTCACTCGACCTGATGTTCCAGGACGGCTGGACGGTCTCTGCCGGCCTTGGCCACAAGTTCAACGACCAGTGGAGTGGTTCGGCTCAGATCAGCTGGGATCGCGGCACGTCGACCGGCCTGACGACGCAGACCGACACCTATCTGCTCTCCGGCGGCGTTTCCTACACGCCGAACAAGAATGTCGAGATCCGCGCCGGCGGCGCAGTGGGCGTGCTGACATCCGGATCGTACGGCCCCACGGCCTGCCCAGGCACGCAAACCTGCGGTACGGACGTGACCTATGACTTTGGCGATGACTTCGTTGGTGCCCTGTCACTTTCGGGCAAGCTCAAGTTCTAAGCCCAACTGTTTGATAACAAAGAAAAGCCCGGCATCGCCGGGCTTTTCTGTTTGGCGCAGCTGGATCGGTGCCCGAAACGGACACCGGGCCAATATTGCGGGCAGATCAAATTTTGTGACGATTCAGCAACACTTCTGCGCGATGATTTGCGGCACGGGGCACAGGGGCAAATTTGCCCATTTTGCGCCACAAACCCGGAGCACCACGAAAGGGCGGCGACCGCGGTTGGTCGAATGGCATGTGCAATAGTGCAGATGTTCCGCACGGGGAAATGATGGACGCAACTTTTCACTTACAGGCAAACAGTTCAAGCCGGTACGCTTTGCCTGACTCCCATGGGGTTTATGATGCGGCTTCCCCAACTCACGCCGATGTTACCGCTGAACGAAGCTTTCGCGCGTCCACTGGCCGTACTATTGCCGGAAATCGGTCAAATGATTGCTGGAATGACGTGCAAGATTTGAACATCCCGCTATTGGCTGCCGTGTGGATGCAGACTGGCGGGTGTAGCACCCGGGCCGATGCTATGGCGCGCGTTGCCGCGACACAGCCGAACGGGGTGAAGAAAGAATACTGCAATGCTCATCGCTGATCGTTTTCTCTCTCCGCTTGTCGGGATTGGCCTTTTGATGAGCGCCATGGCGGGGCCCTGCCTTGCCTTCGATACCCAGAACGAAGTGAAGGAAGACTCCAGCCCTTTTGCCCTCTTCAAGTTCGGATTTTCGGCCTACAAGAATGGTCACAAGGATGAAGCCGTCAAGGCGCTGCGTTTTGCCGCCGAAAAGGGGCATCAGGGCGCTAACTGGAAGCTAGCGCGCATGTATGCCGAGGGCGACGGGGTCAAGGAAGATGACTACCAAGCCTACAAGATGTTCGAGCAGGTCGTCCAGGAAGGTGCAGATCAGGGCACCGAGAATGAGAGCTATGTTGCCGATGCTCTGGTTGCGCTCGCAGGTTATGTGAAGCGCGGCATCCCCAATTCCCCGATCCGCTCCAATCCCGGTGCCGCGCGCGACCTTTACCTGCAGGCTGCGTCCAACTTCGGCGACTCCGATGCACAGTTCGAGCTTGGCAAGATGCTGATGAAGGGCGAGGGTGGTCAGCCCAATCCCAATCAGGCGGCGCGCTGGTTCCGCCTGTCGGCCCAGAAAGGCAATGCGGGGGCGCAGGCGATGCTTGGCAACCTGCTGTTCCAGGCGGGCAAGACGGTGCGTGGCCTCGCCATGATGACAGCTGCCCTTGAACACGCGCCCAAACAGGACCGGGGCTGGATCGGCGACATCCAGGAACAGGCCTTCTCTCTTGCCGACGAGGCCGACCGACGCACTGCGATGGTGCTAGCCGAAGATATCGTCAAGACCGGCGATTTCTGAAACGGTCATTCCTGATTAATTGCAGCGCTCCGACGAAGCCGTCGCGCGTAGTGTCCCTTCCAAGTCCAGTCTATGTAAGAGTGACGATCGTCGTTTTCGCTTCCGCAACAGGCGCCGAAACGCCAGAATAAGTAAAAAACGACCGTCCGAGAAATGTACGGAAAGACTAATAAAAGTAACAGTTTATATAATACGCAATGCTCGTGCATAATTGAGCATTGTATCGGTCATGTGACATCAGGCGATATAAAATCGGGCCGCTCTGTGGTCAATGCGCCGAAAGTATAAGAGCCCGTCTTGAAAGTCTACTGCGGCGGTCATCTGGCGCGATTTTCTGCGTTTCCGGTGCTCACGTACCCGAATGTACGCTGCGCTCCGGTTCTCGGAAGCCACGCCATATGCCTCGCCGCAGCGACTTTCAAAACAGACTCTTAGGCGAAATCTGTACTAGATCTTCTTGGATCAGGGGATGGTTATGGAAATAGCCACCGGCACGTGGTCGGATGGCTTTTCCCAGGCGCGTACATGCTTCTCGATACTGGCGGATTCGAGAAGGTTAGTGGCCTCCGGCGACAGCATCAGGTGGTCGATGCGAATGCCGTTGTTCTTCTGCCAGGCACCCGCCTGATAGTCCCAGAACGTGTAGGCGGCAGCATCGGACACGCTGCGGACGGCGTCGGTAAATCCGAGGTTTTCAAGCCGCCGGAAGGCCTGACGAGTCTCGGGCTGAAAAAGTGCGTCATTGACCCAGGCTTCCGGATTTCTTGCGTCGATCGGTTCGGGAATGACATTGTAGTCACCGGCCAGGATGAGCGGCTCTTCCAAAGCAAGCCGTTCCTCCGCCCAGCGTTCAAGCCGCGCCATCCAGCGCAGTTTGTACGGGAATTTTTCGGTTCCGACCGGATTGCCGTTGGGCAAATAGAGCGAAACGACGCGCAGGACGCCTTTCTCGGTGGAAAAGACCGCCTCGATGAAGCGGGCCTGCTCGTCTTCATCCTCACCCGGAAGGCCACGGGTCACTTCCTCCGGGGATTTCTTGGACAGTATGGCCACGCCATTGAAGCCTTTTTGGCCATGGGTTTCCACGTGATAGCCGAGAGCTTCCAGTTCGAAGCGCGGGAAACCATCGTCAAGGGATTTGATTTCCTGCAGGCAGACAATATCCGGGTTGGATTCCTGCAACCATGCCGTAAGCACTTCTATGCGCGCCTTGACGCCATTGATGTTCCAGGTAACGATTTTCATGGAGATCCCGGTTTGTGTAACAACGGCGGTGCTGGCAAGCGATTGTCAGATGGAGAAACTTGTTCCGCAGCCGCACGACGCAGTCGCGTTGGGGTTGCGGATCTGGAACGACTGACCCATCAGATCATCGACGAAGTCGATTTCGGAGCCGCCAATATAGGGCAGGGAGATCGAATCGATCAGCACTTTCGCGCCGAGCTTTTCGATGACGATATCGTCTTCATCCTGGGCGTCGACCAGATCGTATTTGTAGGAGAAGCCCGAGCAACCACCGCCTTCAACCGAAATGCGCAGGGCGGTTTTTTCCGGTTCAGCCTTCAAGATCGCCGAGATGCGCTTTGCAGCGGCGTCGGAGACGGAAACATTGGCAATTTCGCTCATTCTTCAAAGGTCCTTCGCGGATTGCTCCGCTTGCTATCGCCAAGGATTGACATTGCACTGTCACATCTTGCCGTTCATCATACACAATAGCTAAGAATTGGCGACTGCGAAGTCAACGGCGCGGGGTATCTTGGTGGCACATAAGATGTGCGTGGTTCGACAAGTTCACCATGAGTTGTTCTCACAATGAGGGCAATGGATTGTTTGCGGGGCACCGAGTTGCAGTTCCGCATATGCGATCCACCTACCTCCCTCATGGTGAGCTTGTCGAACCACGCACATGGAAACGCGAAACCTAAGGCAAGAATAAAAATGAGCATGCAGGACATCGGTTTCGGTTACAGGGAGAGAGCGCCCTATGCGTGCGATCCGAACGCGAGTCGGGGCCGACTCGTATCTGAAGCCGAGAGTCCGACGCGTACCATGTTCCAGCGCGACCGCGACCGGATCATTCACTCGACTGCATTCCGGCGGCTGAAGCACAAGACGCAGGTCTTCATCGCGCATGAGGGCGATCACTACCGCACCCGATTGACCCATACGATCGAGGTGGCGCAGATCGCCAGGGCGCTGGCGCGATCGATGCGCCTGGATGAGGACCTCGCCGAGGCCATCGCCCTTGTGCACGACTTTGGCCATACCCCTTTCGGCCACACGGGTGAGGACGCACTCAATGAAAAGATGCGAGCATTCGGTGGCTTCGACCACAACGCCCAGTCCCTGCGCATCGTGACCAGCCTTGAACGGCGTTATGCCGAATTTGACGGGTTGAACCTGACATGGGATACGCTCGAGGGGCTGGTCAAGCACAACGGGCCCCTGATTGGTGCAAGGGGCGAAAGGTTGGGCCATCCGGTGCCCGCAGCAATTCTGGAGTACAATGCCAGACACGATCTGGAACTGGCGCGCTTTGCCTCTCTTGAAGCGCAATGTGCCGCCATCGCCGATGATATCGCCTACAATGCACATGATATCGATGACGGGCTTCGTTCAGGCCTGCTATCGCTTGACGCCCTGGAAGATGTGGCGGTGACCGGAGATATCCTGCGCGCTGTCCGCCAGAAATATCCCCGTCTCGACGATGTGCGCACGTCCCACGAGATCGTCAGGCGACAGATCACGATCATGGTCGAAGACGTGATCCGCACCGCACGGGCCAGTCTCGATGCGCTCAAGCCACAGAAGGTGAGCGATATTCACGATGCCGGGCGGACCATCGTCCGATTTTCAGCGGCGCTGCGCGAACAGGAAAAGATGCTCAAGGCATTCCTCTACAAGAACCTTTATTTTCACGAAAGCGTGGTGCGGGTCCGCAAATCGGCGGACAGGATTGTAAGGGAACTCTTTGACGCCTATCTCGCCGATGAGAAGTGCATGCCGGAAGGCTGGCGTGACGGCCAGAATCGCAGCGACGAGAGTGCCTCTGCGCGGCTTGTTGCGGATTTCCTGGCAGGCATGACCGATACCTATGCTGTGCGCGAGCACCGCAGGTTGTTTGACCATACGCCCGATTTGGCTTAAGGGCAGGGCCAATCGCGGTATAATCGCCGCATCAATGTACAAACCCCGAATGAGTAGACACAAATGAATATCTTCGCCGACTTCGACGCGCGGATCAAAAAAGCCCTGCAAGCGCTTGAATTGAAAACAACCGATGGCGCTGAGGTTGATCTGTCCCGCGTTGGCGTGGAACCGCCCCGCGACCCGAGCCATGGCGATATCGCGACCAATGCGGCCATGGTTTTGTCGAAGGCGGTGGGGCAGAATCCGCGCGATCTTGCGGTCAGGATCGGGGAGGCGCTGAAAAATGACCCGGATGTCGGCTCTGTCGACGTGGCCGGGCCCGGCTTCATCAATCTGCGGCTGAAGGACACCTACTGGCATGGGCAACTCGCCGCCATGCTGAGTGCAGGTCTCGACTACGGCCGGTCGAAGCTCGGCTATGGTCATCGCGTGAATGTCGAATATGTTTCGGCAAATCCGACCGGCCCCATGCATGTCGGCCATTGCCGGGGTGCGGTCGTAGGCGACGCGCTTGCCAATCTTCTGAAGTTTGCCGGGTACAGCGTTGCCAAGGAATATTACATCAACGATGCCGGCGCGCAGATCGATGTCCTCGCGAGTTCAGTCATGCTGCGCTATCGCGAAGCATTGGGCGAGCAGATCGGTGAAATCCCGGCAGGTCTTTATCCGGGCGATTACCTCGTTCCCGTCGGGCAGTCGCTTGCCGCTGATTACGGCACGAAGCTGCTCGAGATGCCGGAAGATGAGGCGATTGCAATCGTCAAAGACAGGACGATCGATGCGATGATGGCGATGATCCGCGACGATCTCGCATCATTGAACGTCCATCACGACGTGTTCTTCTCGGAACGGACACTGCACGCAAACAATGCCAAGCTGATCCGGTCGGCGATCAACGACCTGACGCTGAAGGGGCATGTCTACAAGGGCAAGTTGCCGCCACCCAAGGGACAATTGCCGGAGGATTGGGAAGATCGGGAGCAGACACTGTTCCGGTCGACCGACGTGGGCGACGACATCGACCGGCCGCTCGTCAAGTCCGATGGCCAGTTCACCTATTTCGCCGCCGACGTTGCCTATTTCAAGGACAAGTACGACAGGCACTTTGACGAGATGATCTACGTGCTTGGCGCCGACCATGGCGGCTATATCAAGCGGCTTGAATCTCTCGCACGCGCCGTTTCGGGCGGTACAGCCAAGCTCACAGTCCTGATCTGCCAGCTGGTCAAGCTCTATCGCAATGGCGAACCTGTCAGAATGTCGAAACGTTCGGGCGAATTCGTCACGCTGCGCGATGTGGTGGAGGAAGTCGGGCGTGATCCTGTCCGGTTCATGATGCTGTACCGGAAGAATGACGCGCCGCTGGATTTCGATTTCGCCAAGGTTACCGAGCATTCCAAGGACAATCCGGTTTTCTACGTGCAGTATGCTTCGGCGCGCTGCCATTCGGTTTTCAGGCAGGCAATAGAGCAGCTTGGCCTTGGCGAGGAAGCGTTGGCTGCCAGCGCCCAGCATTTCGGCCTGCTGACGGATGAGAGCGAAATTGCGCTTATCCGCAAGCTTGCGGAGTACCCGCGGCTCATCGAAACGGCAGCCTTGCACCAGGAGCCGCACAGGCTTGCTTTCTACCTGTATGACCTGGCAAGTTCGCTGCATACGCAGTGGAACAGGGGAACCGAAAATCCGGACTTACGTTTTATTAAGGTTAACGATCCAAACTTGTCCCAAGCCAGGCTAGGGCTGGTTCAGGTTGTTTCGAAAGTCCTGGCGTCCGGATTGACAATTATAGGTGCGGACGCTCCGACTGAAATGCGCTAAGGCGCAGAAATCCTGTCAACTTTTGCCCACATTGCGCTGGTATGGCCAATGCGTGACGTTTTTTTACGTCCACAGTTGAGAGTACAGGATTAACGCCATGGCGGACAATTATATTCAGCGTTCTCACCGGCAGGATGATTCGCAACTCGGCAATGACGATCCCTTGATGGAGCTTTCCCGTATCATGGGAACGCCGGACGAGGAGTCGTCAGCGGGGTCGAATGACGATCTTGCTCTGGATCTCGAACGCGAGCTGATGGGAGGCTTCGATGAGCAAGCCGTTCCGCAGTCCGCCGGGGCTCTCCCCGATGATCAGCAGGCGGTCGACGACGACCGCTTTGCCGTCCAGGAATTCCAGGACTCCATTGAGCGCGAACTGGGGATGAGCGAGCCGTCTGTGATCGCTGCAGCCGTTGCGGCCTACGAAGAACCTGATTACGCCGATTACGAGCCCGACACGTCCTATGCGGATGGTGAGACCGGCGAAGGTGTGACGCCTCAAACCAGCGTCGAAGCAGTTGCCTCCCCGTACGAAGAGGGTGCGGCGGTTGCGGCGCCACCGGTTAGCCTTGAAGATGAGCTGGAGACGTTGCTGGCAGGATCGGCACAGCCGGTCGTGCAAAGGTCAGCCAATGCCTCGTGGGGGTATGGTTCGCAGGCGCAGGTCGCAGGGCGGACAGAACCGGCACCCGTCATCAGTCGGATGACCAGCTACCAGACACCAGCAGCTCCGGAACCGGATCTCGAGCAGGTCGAGCCGGCAGCTGAAGCTGAGATCTCCCAGGCTGCGCCAGTGCAGGAGCCGGTCATCTATGATGCGACCGAGGAGCAGGCGCAGCATTCCGAGCACGAAGATTTTGACGCTGAAGAGCTGATGGCAGCGTTCGACGATTTCGACGTGCACGCCACAGTCAACGATGAGGTCGAGGAAGAAGCTGCCGTTGAACAGGAGGCCGCAGCCGAGTCCAGCGAGCCTGTGTTCCCGCGCTACCATAGCGTCGTGCAGCCTGAAGCCACCGTTCGTGAACCGATATCCGTGCCGGTGGCAAGCCCGATTGCAAGCGCGCCAAGATTGCCTGAGGTGCATGATCTGAGCGACTATGCGGATGAGCTTGACCGTGCAGCCGCATCGCTGGACGCTCCCGACGTCGATACTGTGGCGGTGACGGAGAACCGGGTCGAGTATACGGAGGCACTTGATCTGCCGGCCGTGCATTACGAGGACGATGCGCCGGCCAATAACGGACTTGGCGAGCTTGAAAGCGAATTTGCCGAGGTGTTCGGCTCGATCGAGGCGGAAGATCCTCGGACGGGCTACGCGGCTCATGAAGAGACGCCGAAGTCCGAGACCGAACAGGATCAGTATGCCGATATTTTCGCCGATGTTTTTGGCAACCAGGCGGAACAGGGACCACACAGTCCGTCGAGCTATGCCGCGGCCGCTGCCGGAGCTGCCGCCGTTGGGATGGCCGGAGTCGCGGCTGCAAAGAGCCGGGCACAGGCCTATCAGCATGGTCCTGAAGAGGATTCGGACTTTGCCTATGATCCACAGCGCGACGAGGTGGATATTGCCGCGACGCCCTACGGACAACAGGACGGAAAGAGGCAGCGCAGCAGTTTCTTCGTGCCCGGCGTGGCCGCAGCCGTCGTGCTTGTCGCTGTCGCAGGCGCTGTCGCCTACAAATGGACTAGCGGATCGGGCGGCGAGCCCGTCGTCATCACTGCCGACAAGACGCCGATCAAGGTTCAGCCGGAGACCACCGGCACCGCGGTCGTTCCCAACCAGGACAAGGCCGTATACGACAAGGGCGCGACCATCGCTCCCGAAGCGCCGAAACAGGATCAGCTGGTGACAACGCGTGAAGATCCGGTCGATCTCGCAGCGGATGAAGACGAAGACATGCCTGCAACCGACAAGGTCGAGGAGCGGGTTGATCCGGCCATTGAAGATGTTGCATCCAGCGAGCCGCCAGCACAGCGCAACGGCGCTATTGCGCCGCGCAAGGTGCAGACAATGGTCGTCAAGCCGGACGGAACGATGGTTGCCGCCATTCCTCAGGAAGGCGAGGCGTTGAGCACCGGTCCTGCCGTTGCGCCAGTTGATCGCCCCGAGGCACCCGCTTCGGCAGCATCGGACGCCCTTGCGCCGGTTGCCTCGAATGCACCTGCGCCTGCCGCCGACACGATCCCGCTGCCGGATGAATCTGCCGATGATGCAATTGGCTCACTTGTCCAGGGCAATGATCTGCCTGCGCCGCCGCAAGCCGCCGAGGCACCCGCACCGGCTCCCGTTGCTGCCAAGCCTGCAGCAGCAACACCGGCGCCTGCGGCTGGAAACCTGCCTGCCAAGCCTGTCGAAACGAAGAAGATTACGCAGGAAACGGTGGCCACCGCTCCGAAGAATATCCCTGTGGTTGAATCACGGCCTGCCGAACAGCCGCTTGATATTGTCGATCGCGTACCGCCCAAGAATGCCGCGGGTCAGCAAGTGGCGTCCACGGCTCCTGCAGCGGGCAGCTACATGATCCAGATCGCCTCGCAACCGAATGTGGAAGGTGCGCAGAAGACCTACGCCACGCTCTCACAGAGATATGCAAGCGTGATCGGCGGGCGTGGCGTCGACATCAAGCAGGCGGAAATCGCCGGCAAGGGTACGTTCTTCCGTGTCCGGATACCTGCGGGTTCCAAGGCGGACGCGGTCGCTCTCTGCACCAAGTACAAGTCGGCCGGTGGTAGCTGTTTCGTCACCCAGTAGGGTCGCCACCATGGACGTGAAAAGGCGGCCACGGCCGCCTTTTCCTTTTTTGCATTGAAGAAGTAGACTTTGCACATGAGCGAATCAAAAGCATGGATTGCCGGGACAGCCGGTTTGAAACTGACCCCGGATGAGATCGCGTTCTTCCGCGATGAGCGCCCCTGGGGTTTTATTCTGTTTGCACGCAATGTCAGCGAGCCGGCGCAGATCGAGGACCTTTGCGCGCATTTGCGCGATCTCGTCGATCGCGACAATGCACTTGTCCTGATCGATCAGGAAGGCGGGCGCGTGCAACGTCTGCGGCCGCCGCTTGCGCCAAACTATCCGGCGGGCTCGGCGCTAGGCGCGCTTTACCGCGAGGATGAGGAGAGAGGCCTGCGTGCCGCCTGGCTTCTGTCGCGGCTTCATGCCTTTGATCTGTTGAAGCTGGGCATCAACGTGGACTGTCTTCCTGTGCTCGACGTTCCCGTCGAAGGGGCCAACGATGTGATCGGCACACGCGCCTATGGCAAGCATCCCGAGATTGTCACCGCCATGGGGCGCGCCGCGGCCGAGGGCCTGCTTGCTGGCGGCATGCTGCCGGTGATGAAGCATATTCCGGGGCACGGGCGGGCATTCGCCGATACGCACCACGAGCTGCCGACCGTCTCCACACCGCTTGAGGAGCTGGCCGAGCATGATTTCGCGCCGTTCCGGGCGCTGGCCGATCTGCCAATGGCAATGAGTGCCCATGTCATCTTCTCGGCGGTCGACCCGAAGTCTCCGGCAACGACATCCGGCAAGGTGGTGGAAGAGATCATCCGCGGCCATATAGGCTTTGACGGGTTGCTGATGAGCGACGACGTCTCCATGAATGCACTTTCTGGGGATTATTTCGACCGGACCAAAGCAATCTTTGCGGCTGGGCTCGATATCGTGCTTCATTGCCATGGCATTATGGAGCAGATGCGCGCAGTAGCGTCCTGCACGCCTGAACTGGAGGGCAAAGCCCTCGAGCGGGCGATACGGGCGATCGATTACAGAAAAGAGCCGGATACCTCCAGCGAGGAGGAACTCCGGGAAGAATTCCAGCGTACCTTCGAGGCGGTGGCATAGAAACGAGAACGATTTGGCTGCGAGCGAGCAAAAGATAAACGGCAAGAGCGCGACTCCCATGGAGGCGTTGTGGGAAAGTCCGGCTGATCGCGGCCTCAGCGAGCCATCATTGGTCATTGATATCAAGGGGTTCGAAGGGCCCCTTGATCTGTTGCTGCATCTTGCCCGGAACCAGCGGGTTGATCTTGCCCGCATCTCAGTGCTGGCGCTCGTCGAACAATATCTGATCTTCATTCGGCAAGCGCAGGCGCTGCGGCTCGAACTTGCGGCCGATTACCTCGTCATGGCGGCATGGCTTGCCTATCTGAAGTCCAAACTTCTGATACCCAAGGCGCCAGGCGATGATGGCGAAAGCGGTGAAGAGCTGGCAGCGACGCTGCAGTACCGGCTGAAGCGGCTTGAAGCGATGCGCGACGCGGCGGCCAAGCTGGTCAATCGTCCCCGGCTTGGGCGCGATGTCTTCGCCAGGGGGATGCCCGAGGCTGTCATCGTCGATCAAACCAATACCTATGCGGCGAGCCTCTATGAATTGCTGACTGCCTATGCCTCGCAGCGCCAGAAGCGGGCGGTGTCCCAAGTTCAGATCGCACGACGCACCGTCTGGTCACTCAAGGATGCACGCGTCATCCTGATGCGGCTGGTCGGCGAGACGAAGGACTGGACGGCGCTCGATCAATACTTGCTCGAGTTTATTGTATCGCCGGCGGAGAGAGCGACGGCAATTGCCAGTTCTTTTGCAGCCAGTCTTGAAATGGTGCGCGAGGGACATCTCGAGATCCGCCAGACGGGCGCATTTGATCCGATATACCTTCGCAACAAGCCAGCAAGGGCGCTCGAAAAGCGCGTTGCGCCATTTGAGGACATGGTCGATGGCTGATTCTGTGCAGGATACCTTCAAGACCGAGGATGAGGTAACCCAGCCATCCGGACAATGGAACGCCGTGTTTCCCGTGGCGGAGGCGCTGCGCATGGCGGAAGCCATCCTGTTCGCCTCTGCAGAACCGGTGACTGAGAAGGCGCTGAAGGATCGGCTGCCGTCCGGCGTCGATGTTGCGGCGTTGCTCGGCGAGCTGCAGGAAATCTATTCCAAGCGCGGTATCAACCTTCGCCAGGTTGGCGGAGCCTGGGCCTTCCGGACGGCAGCTGACCTGGCATTCCTGATGAACCGCGAGGCGGTCCAGCAAAAGAAACTTTCGCGTGCAGCGCTCGAGGTCTTGGCAATCATTGCCTATCACCAGCCGGTTACACGCGCCGAACTCGAGGATATTCGTGGCGTCGAGACGTCCAAGGGCACGCTTGACGTCCTGATGGAAACGGGCTGGATCAAGTTCCGCGGCCGCCGCCGGACGCCAGGGCGACCGATTACCTATGGCACGACCGCATCGTTCCTCGACCATTTCGGCCTGCAGGAAGTACGTGATCTGCCCGGTATTGATGAATTGCGCGGGGCAGGGCTGCTTTCTGCTCGCATGCCGTCGAACTTCTCGATCCCCATCCCGGCCAATGATCCGGATGAACTGACCGAGGAGGAAGATCCTCTGACCGATATCGACCTTGAGGAACTGGGTCTTCTGACGCCCCGCGTCGAACATGATTGAGACAAGCTTGCCGTTTAATATTACCTGCAATGTGGCCCTAAAGCCCGTTGCGGAAGAATTTGTGCCGGAGATTCCACTTCGCACTTGCGCAGCGTTTACATGAATGTGAAACAGCAGAAGACACTTGTGTTTGAAAAGCACGGGGAAAAGGCATAGATGAGCCCAGATTATTGGGCGAATGTGAGGATCAAATGGGTAGTTTTTCAATCTGGCACTGGCTTATCGTGCTGGCAGTCGTGCTTCTTCTCTTCGGTCGCGGCAAGATTCCGGAACTAATGGGCGACGTTGCCAAGGGCATCAAGAACTTCAAGAGCGGCATGAGCGATGACGATGCCACCGCCGACAGTTCGAAGACCATCGACAACCAGACGAGCCAGCCGGTCAATTCAGTCAAGGAAAAGACGACAAAGTCTTGAACGACAAGAATTAGTCTTGTCCTGCACGCGGTTTCACTGCCGCGTTGTGGCTGGAGCATGATGAATGTTTGAAGTTGGTTGGTCGGAAATCCTGGTTATCGTGATCGTTTTGATCGTGGTGGTCGGTCCGAAGGATTTGCCAAAAATGCTGCGCGCCTTCGGCAAGGCGACGACGAAGTTTCGTGCGACGGCGGGGGAATTCCGTCGCCAGTTCGATGAAGCGCTCAAGGAAGCCGAGCTTGATGATGTCCGTGACATCATCAACGATGCAAAGAGCCTTGATCCGCGCAGCGATATCCGCAAGGTCTTTGATCCGGTCCGTACGATCGGCGAGGAAATCCGCTCAAGCCTGAAGGACGCCACGGCAACCGCCCGGGAAAACGTGGCCATTCCGGACCCGGAAGCGCCCGGAGCTACCCAGCTGCAACCACAGGTCATGGAGCCGATATCGGCCGCAGCCGTGGAGAAGGTGGCGCCTGCCAAGGCCACACCCTCAAAACCGAAGGCTCCTGCTGCGAAGAAGGCTGCCGCACCGAAAACGACTACTGCAGACAAGCCGGCCAAGTCACCAGCGAAGCGAACGGCAAAGCCGCGTTCCAAGACCGGCGACACGGGGATTGAATCTTGAACAAGATCGACGATGATATTGACAAGAGCTCGGCGCCGCTGATCGAGCACTTGATCGAATTGCGCCACCGTCTGATCTGGGCCCTGGTTGCGTTTTTTGTCGCATTCCTCGTCTGCTTCCATTTCGGCAAGCAATTGTTCAACCTCCTGGTGATCCCCTATCAGTGGGCCGTCGGTTGGGCAGGTTTTGATCCGGCCAAGGCGCAATTGATCTATACAGCGCCACAGGAGTTCTTCTTCACCCAGGTGAAGGTCGCCATGTTTGGCGGCGTTGTTCTTGCGTTCCCGGTTATTGCGTCGCAGATCTACAAGTTCGTGGCTCCCGGCCTCTACCGCAATGAAAGGATGGCGTTTCTGCCGTTCCTGATCGCGTCGCCCATTCTGTTCCTGCTGGGCGGGGCACTGGTCTACTTCTTCTTCACGCCCATGGTCATGTGGTTCTTCCTCGCCATGCAGCAGCAGGGCGTTGAGGGTGAGGTGCAGATTTCGCTGCTGCCGAAGGTTTCCGAATATCTGAGCCTCATCATGACGCTCATTTTCGCCTTCGGCCTGGTGTTCCAGCTGCCGGTCGTGACCACATTGCTGGCACGCGTTGGTCTCGTCGGTTATGAGGGTCTGAAGTCCAAACGCAAATATGCGATCGTTATTGCGTTCATCGTTGCTGCCGTTATCACGCCGCCCGACCCGGTCAGCCAGATCGGCCTTGCACTCCCGACGATCATTCTCTACGAGATTTCCATCTGGATGGCGCGTCTGGTCGAGAAGAAGCGTGCGGCGGCCGATGCCGAAACGCAATCGGAGTCCAGCGAAATCTCCTCGTCCTGACGCCACAGATTTCGCCGGGCGCTAGCGCGCCTCAAGTCAACCAGTTCATTCCAACACGGCTTTATTCCCATGCTCGATATCAAATGGATCCGCGAGAATCCGCAAGCGCTTGACGCAGCTCTGGCCAAACGGGGAACCGAGCCGGCATCGTCTCGGCTGGTCGAGCTTGATGAACGTCGCCGCCAGCACATCGCCAAGCTGCAGGAGGCGCAGGAGCGCCGCAACGCCGCATCAAAGGAGATCGGCAAGGCCATGGGCGCCAAGGATCAGGCGACAGCCGACCGGCTCAAGGCGGAAGTGGCGGAGATCAAGCTGTTTCTGCAGACAGCCGAGGAGGAAGGGCGCCAGCTTGACCGGGCGTTGAACGATGCGCTGTCGGTGCTGCCGAACGTGCCGCTGGAGAGCGTGCCTGTCGGCGAGGACGAGGCCGGCAATCTCGAGACACGGCGCGTTGGCGCTTTGAAGAACTTTGCCTTTGAACCGAAAGAGCATTTCGAAATCGGTGAGCAGCTTGGCTACATGGATTTCGAGCGTGCGGCAAGGCTTTCGGGCAGCCGCTTCACAGTCTTGAAAGGCCAACTGTCCCGCCTGGAGCGCGCGCTCGGTCAGTTCATGCTCGACCTGCACACCACCGAGCATGGCTATACGGAAGTGAGCCCGCCGCTGCTGGTGAACGATGATGTGCTCTACGGCACCGGACAGTTGCCCAAATTCGCCGAGGACCTGTTCAAGACGACTGATGGCCGCTACCTCATCCCGACTGCCGAGGTGCCGCTGACCAACCTGGTGCGCGAGGAGATCCTCGACATTCGTGACCTGCCAATCCGCATGACCGCCTTGACGGCTTGCTTCCGCTCGGAAGCGGGTTCGGCCGGCCGCGATACGCGCGGCATGTTGCGTCAGCATCAATTCATGAAGGTTGAGCTCGTGTCGATAACCGATGCCGAGCGCTCCATCGAAGAACATGAGCGCATGACCTCCTGCGCGGAGGAAGTGCTGAAACGGCTCGACCTGTCGTTCCGCACGATGACGCTTTGCACGGGAGACATGGGCTTCGGTGCACAGAAAACCTATGACCTTGAAGTCTGGCTTCCCGGCCAGAAGGCATATCGCGAAATCTCCAGCTGTTCGGTGTGCGGCGATTTCCAGGCGCGTCGCATGAATGCGCGCTATCGTCCGGAAGGCGAGAAACAGACGCGTTTCGTCCACTCGCTAAACGGGTCAGGCGTTGCAGTTGGACGAGCGCTGATCGCTGTGGTGGAAAATTACCAGAATGAGGACGGCAGTGTCACAGTTCCTGACGTACTCGTGCCCTATATGGGTGGATTGAAACGGATCGAAAAAGCAGCTTGAACCCAGAGGTAGGCAATGCGCATTCTCCTGACCAACGATGATGGAATTCATGCGGAAGGTCTGAGCGTGCTTGAACGCATTGCCCGCCAGCTGTCCGACGATATCTGGGTGATTGCACCTGAAACCGACCAGAGTGGCCTCGCGCATTCGCTGACCCTTTCGACGCCCCTGCGTTTGCGCAAGATCGACGAGCGGCACTTCGCGGTGCGCGGAACGCCGACCGACTGCGTCATCATGGGTGTCAAGCACCTGATGCCGGAGCCGCCGGATCTGGTGATCTCCGGTGTCAATTCCGGTTCCAACATGGCGGACGACGTGACCTATTCGGGCACTGTCGCCGGCGCCATCGAAGGAACGCTGCTTGGTATCAAGTCCATCGCCTTGTCCCAGGAATACAATCTCGACGGCGGCACGCGTGTGCTGCCGTGGGAAGTCGTGGAGGAACGGGCGCCGGCGCTTCTGAAAAAGCTCCTGACAGTCGAGCTGGCGAAGGGCGTTCTCGTCAACATCAATTTCCCGAGTTGCGATGCTTCAGAGATTGCCGGGGTCCGGGTAACGGCGCAAGGCAAGCTTTCGCATGGCCTGGCGATCGAAGAGCGGCATGACGGCCGCGGCCTGCCCTATTACTGGTTGCGCTATGGCCGCGGCAAGGATGTGCCCGCTGAAAACAGCGATGTGGCGGCAATCCGCCAGAACTATGTCTCGATTACGCCCCTGCAACTCGATCTTACCGCCCATGAGATGCGTGCAACCTTGGAGAATGCATTCGCATGAAGCCTGCACTCTCGGACCGGGAAGGATTTGCCGCATTTGTCCTTCGTATGCGCTCGCTCGGCCTTACCGACCAGCGGCTGATGAGTGCAATCGAAGCCACGCCGCGCACGGCGTTCGTCAACGGCAATCTCGGCAATGTTGCCTATGGCGACGGAACGCTGCCGATCGAATGCGGTGAATTTATCGAAGGGCTCGACCTGCAGGCCCAGCTGATCAAGGCACTGGACCTTGAACCTGCGCACCGCGTGCTCGAAGTCGGTACGGGTACGGGGTTTTCGGCCGCGGTGATGGCACGCCTGTCTGGCCGCGTCCTTTCGCTCGAGCGCTACCGCACGCTTGTGGAGCTTTCCCAGCAGCGGCTGCAGGCGCTGAAAATCGAAAACATCTTCATCAAGCATGCCGATGGCAGGCACGGACAGATTCATGATGGGCCTTTCGACCGAATCATCGTCTGGGGCGCGTTTGAAGCCATGCCGCGCCAGTTCGTGGAATTGCTGTCGTCAAATGGGGTCATGGTGGCGCCGATCGGGCCGCTCGACGGCAGGCAGGTCATCGCGCGTCTTTCCAAGATCGGCAGCCGGTTCGAACGGCAGGACATGATGCAGGTACGCTTCCTGCCGCTTATCGAGGGCGTTGCTTCAGCGCTTTGAGACTTGAAATCCGTGCCATCTGTTTCGCCGCGGCGATTTTCGAAAATGGGCTTCAAAGTTGCAACGGTTGAGGAACTTGGTGAATTTTTTACGAATTTTATTCGTCTTTTAACGGTCGAGTAACATTAACGCGATCTAATGCAGCCAATATTCTTGTATTGAGTACGGGCGGGACATGCGATGCGTTTGAGTACACTGAACAAAGCGTCACGGCGGCTGGCTCTGAATGCCGCTATTCTCACGATTGCCGTTGCAGCTGCGGGTTGCAGCTCTGGAGTGCAGCGCTTCACAAGCGCCGATTTCAGTTCCGGCTACAGCGACAACCAGCGTTCGATCATGCAGGCCCAGAACACGGGTCCGCAGCCCTATACGCCACCGGTTGACTCAACCCAGACCGCATCGGTCAGCCGCGGTGGCGTGCAACGCAGCAGCCTGCCGCCCGTGGGCGCCGTAAGCACATCGTCGCTCCCTCCTGTTTCGTCTGAGCCCCAGCGTCCGGCACTCGCTCCCGTCGCAAATGCGGCTCCCTCGCGCAGCCAGCAGATGGCATCCGCCGAGCCGGTGCAGGCGCGACAAGCCGCGCCGCTCGGTGCGAGTTCCGGCACGTTGAAGACGCCGGACGGCCGTGAGGCCAAGATGTCTGCTCAGGCTGCTCCGTCGAATGGCGCAGCGGTGCTGCAGGCTCCGCAGGCCAAGGAAAAGCCGGCTTCTGCTGCGGCTAAGAACACCGCACAGGCCAGCAGTGGCGGTTCCTATACCGTCCAGAGCGGTGACACGCTGCATGCGATCTCGCGCAAGACCGGCAGCAATGTCGAAGCGATCAAGCAGGCAAACAACATGACGGACGGCACTGTTCGCATCGGACAGTCGCTGATAATCCCGCCATCCAATGCTGCGCTGGCGCAGAATGTTGCCAACAATATGAAGGCGAAGGGTAGTGTCGATCAGGTCAAAACGGCATCGACGCCCCTGGCTGAACAGCCCAAGGTCGTAGCAAGCGCTGCGCCCCAGACAGCTGCGCCATCTGCTGCGGCCGCGCCGCAGGCTGACCCGCAAGCCAAGCCCTATACTCCGCCACAGGCGAGCGAAAAGGTCATCAACGACGCCGAGAAGGATGTCGCCGCCGCACCGTCCGCCACCGGCGTTTCAGGCATGCGCTGGCCGGTACGCGGCCGGGTGGTTGCCAACTACGGCAAGGGCAGCGACGGTATTGATATTTCGGTGCCGGAAGGAACGCCCATCAAGGCAGCAGAAAACGGCGTTGTCATCTACTCGGGCGATGGCCTGAAGGAGTTCGGCAATACGGTTCTTGTCCGTCATGACAATGGCCTGGTTACGGTCTACGGCAATGCCAGCAAGTTGAATGTCCAGCGTGGCCAGAAGGTCAAGCGCGGCGAGGAACTTGGCAAGTCCGGAATGACGGGCAATGCGACTTCACCGAAACTGCACTTTGAAGTGCGCAAGAACTCGACGCCGGTCGATCCGACGAAGTATCTGGAATCCTGATCTTTCGTGATCCGATGAAGCCCGCGTTGAAAGACGCGGGCTTTGTTGTTTAAAGCTTTTTGCCGAGCCGGCCGGCCAGGTCCTGCGTGAACTGCCAGGCCACGCGCCCGGAGCGCGAACCGCGCGTTGTCGACCATTCCAACGCCTGTGCGTGGAGTTGTTCCTTGTCCAATGGCAGGTCGAAATGCGCGGCATACCCGTCGATCATCGACAGGTAGTCGTCCTGGCTGCATTTGTGAAAACCCAACCAGAGTCCGAAGCGGTCCGACAGGGACACTTTTTCCTCGACGGCTTCGGACGGATTGATGGCGGTCGACCGTTCGTTTTCGATCATGTCGCGCGGGAGAAGATGACGGCGATTGGACGTGGCATAGAAGATCACATTGTCGGGTCGGCCTTCCACGCCACCTTCCAGGGCAGCCTTCAAGGACTTGTAGGACGTGTCATCATGGTCGAAGGACAAGTCGTCACAGAACAGGATGAAGCGGTAGGTGGTGTCCTTGATCGCAGCCATCAGGGCAGGGAGGCTGTCGATATCCTCCCGGTGGATCTCGACGAGCTTCAAGGGATGGCTGCCGCTGAGCCCCGCCGCGTTGACCGAGGCGTGCACAGCCTTGACCAGGGACGACTTGCCCATGCCGCGCGCGCCCCACAGCAGGACATTGTTGGCCTGAAATCCGTCGGCGAAGCGTTTCGTGTTGTCGAATAGAATGTCGCGAACCGTATCGACGCCGCGAATCAAGGAAATATCGACCCGGTTGACCTTGTTGACCGGATCGAAGGCAAGGCGGTCTGGGTTCCAGACGAAACAATCCGCCGCATCAAGGTTTGCCGGCTGCGGCTTGGGTGGCGCCATGCGCTCCAATACAGCAATAAGACGGTCGAGTTTATCGGTCAGCAGTTCGTCGGACATTCTCGTCAAGCCCTCATTTCGTCTTCACCCGCACAATTAGAGCGCTCTATCATGTTGATGGTAAATCGAAAAGCAGCGCACGTAGTTTTGTACGGTTGCTTTTGATCGTGCAAACATTGTATTGCGCAGGCTCCAATAGCTTCAAACTTACTTTTCTCTCTGGAGGTCGTCTCGATGTTCGTAACCCCCGCATATGCACAGGCAACGGGTGCCGGTGGCGCACCGGAAATGCTCATGAGCATCCTGCCCTTCATTCTGATCTTCGTGATCATGTATTTCCTTATCATCCGCCCGCAGCGTACGGCCGCGAAGAAGCGGGAGGAACAGCTGAAGAATATCCGTCGTGGCGACACGATCATCACGGGTGGCGGCTTCATTGCCAAGGTGACGAAGGTGTATGACGAGACCGGCGAACTCGATGTTGAAATTGGCGACGGCGTCAAGGCACGCGTGGTGCGCGGCATGGTGGCCGATGTCCGGGTCAAGGGCGAACCGGTTGCCGACAACAAGAAATAAGGCATAGTTGCGGGGCGGCCAAAAAGCCGCCCTGTTGATTCTAGGCGCAAAGGGTCGCGACTGTATGCTCTATTTTAGCCGCTGGAAGACCGCACTCATCTGGGCCGTCGTGCTTGTTGGCGTGTTGATCGCACTGCCAAACATCTTCACGCAGAACCAGTTGGCAAATCTGCCGGACTGGCTGCCGAAGAAGCAGCTCGCGCTTGGCCTGGATCTCGAGGGCGGTTCGCGGCTGCGTCTGCAAGTGGACAAAGACCATCTTGCCGACACCGACGCGACAATCGCGGTTCTGAGCCGCCGTCTCGGCGAGCTGGGCTATACCAATCCCAATGTCGAGGGCCAGCGCAATGGTCGCATCCTGGTCGAAGTGCCGGGTCTCTACGATTCACAGCTGCTGAAGGACATTCTGAGCCTCACTGGAGAGCTCAGTTTCCAGATGGTCGACACGTCGATGCCGGTGCAGGAGGCGATCGACGGAACGCCGCCCGAAGGTGATGAAGTCGTCTACTCGTTCGACGACCCTCCCGTTGCCTATCTGGTCAAGAAAGAGCCGCTTGTATCCAACTCGAACTTCGTGGACGCGCAGGCGGGCATCGACACGAGCACGCAAGAACCGGTCATCACCTTCCGTCTGGACAGCATTGGTGCCGACCGGTTTTCCAAAGCGACAAAGGCAGGCGTAGGCCAGTCCTTCGCCATCGTGCTTGACAATCAGGTGCTTTCGGCACCGGTGATCAGCGAGGCGATCCCCGGCAATACAAGCCAAATATCCGGCAATTTCGACCTGTCCGGCGCGAGCAACCTTGCGCTTGTCATGCGGGCCGGTGCATTGCCAACCGACGTTACCGTGATCGAGGAACGGACCATCGGTACCGACCTCGGTGCCGCTGCTGTTTCGTCAGGCAAGATCGCGGCCCTGATCGGAGCTGCTCTCGTCATTCTTTTCATGCTCCTGACCTATGGCTTGCTCGGCGTCATTGCCAACATCGCCCTGATCGTCAATGTGGTGCTCATTCTCGCAGTCCTCACATTGTTCGGCGCGCCGCTGACACTGGCGGGTGTCGCGGGTATCGTGCTGACGATCGGCATGGCCGTGGATTCGAATGTGCTGATCTACGAACGCATTCGCGAAGATCGCCGCGCCGGCTTCTCTGTGATCCAGGCCATTGATTCCGGGTTTTCCAGGGCTCTCGCGACCATTGTCGACGCCAACGTCACGACGCTGATCGCGGCTCTCGTCCTGTTCATTCTGGGAACAGGCCCCGTTCATGGCTTTGCGCTGACGGTAACTATCGGCATCGTCACAACATTGTTCACGACATTCACATTGACGCGCTGGCTGGTATCGATGTGGGTACAGCGTTCGAAACCGAAGGAAGTTCCAGGCGCGCCGCTTAGGCTTGTCCCGAACGACACCCAGATTCCTTTCATGAAGCTGCGCGGGCTTACGCTCGGCTTTTCATTGTTGTCGAGCATTGCCGCGATTGCGCTGTTCGCGATTGTCGGCATGAATTTCGGCATCGATTTCAAGGGCGGGACGATGATCGAGATGCAGTCGCGAGAAGGCGCGATCGATCTCGATGACGTTTATAGCCGGCTCGACGAACTGAACATCGGCGAGGTCAAGATCGAACCATTCAAATCGGAAGACCGGGCGCTGATTACCGTTGGCAGCCAGGGCGAGGGCGAGGATGCGGAGCAGACGGTCGGTGTCAAAATCCGCGGCGAGTTCCAGGACGATTATGAGTTTCCGCGGATCGATGTGATCGGCCCTGCCGTATCAAGCGAATTGTCCCAAGCCGGCGGTCTTGCAGTGGCACTGTCGTTGCTTGCGATCTTTGCCTATGTATGGTTCCGTTTTGAATGGCACTTTGCGCTTGGTGCGATCCTTGCGACGGCTCACGACGTGCTGTTGCTGCTTGGCATGTTCGTCATCTTCCAGATGGAGTTCAATCTCTGGAGCATTGCCGCCTTGCTTGCCATTGTCGGGTATTCTCTCAATGATACGGTCGTGATCTATGACCGCGTGCGTGAGAACCTGAGGAAGTACGGCACGGGCATGTCCCTTTCGGCGATTCTCGATGCGTCGATCAACCAGACATTGTCCAGGACCATCCTGACGTCGCTTGCCACATTCCTGGCGCTGATCGTCCTTTATCTCTATGGTGGCGACGATGTCCGTTCATTCGCGCTCACCATCGCAGTCGGCATTGTCGTGGCGACTTATTCCTCCATCTTCGTCGCCGGTCCGCTGCTGATGCTCTTCGGACTGAAGGGGCGAGATGTGATCGGCAATGAACCGCCGGCGACGGCTTCCGAGCAGAACGGAGTTTGAAGTAATTGGCCAAGGGGATTGAAATCCGGGATGCCCATTTCCCTGGGCGCGCACCCATCGATGCCTATGGCAATGGCGGGTTCCGCTTCGCCGACATGTCGCATCGCGGTTCGATCCTTTGCCTGCCGTCCGGCATTCATGGCTGGGAGCCCAGTACGCCGCCTGTGTTGATGGTGTCCGATCTGGCGCTCGTCCTCGAACAGGCCGATGCCATCGAGATCCTGCTGGTTGGCACCGGAACAGAACTGCGCCGCCTGCCGCAGGATGTCCGAGATGCCTTGCGGGCCAAACGCATTTCAGCCGATCCGATGAGCACAGGGGCAGCCGTGCGGACCTACAACGTGCTGCTGGCGGAAGATCGCGCGGTCGCCGCCGCCCTCATTGCTGTAGATTAATCCTAGGTTGTGTGGACAGTTATGGATTGGAGCGTGGTATGAGGGAAAATCGTTCAGGTTTAGAAGCAAAACCGAAGGTGGAGCTATCGTCCATCGAGGGTTTGCGACGACAAGCTGAGCGATTTTCACCATATCCCTTTGGGACGCGGCAGATTTTGCCGCTGAATGCGTCAAAAAACCCTCGTGGAGGGTCAACTCCACCACGCCCTTTTCTCCTGTTCAGGAACAAAATTCACTCGCGTCACGCCCAATCGCTAACTGTCCACACGACCTAGATCGTGTCGCTATATCTCAGCCCATGAATGCCAACGAAACCCACTGCATGCAGTTCCTGAGGGAAGCGGATCCTGATCGCTACCTATCCGTATTGTATGCCCCTGAAGACAAGCGCGGTGCACTGGCTGCCCTCTATGCATTCAATGCGGAAATCGCCCGCATTCGTGACCTGATTCGTGATCCGCTTCCGGGGGAAGTCCGCCTGCAATGGTGGCGGGATCTTCTCAATGGCAGGGAACATGGGGCGGCTTCCGCCAACCCGGTCGCAGCGGCGCTCCTGGATACGATCAAGAACCATGATCTGCCACAATCGGCCTTCGACAATTATTGCGAAGCGCGGATATTCGACCTCTATGACGACCCCATGCCCAGCCGCAACGATCTTGAAGGTTATTGCGGCGAGACGGCATCCGCACTTATCCAGCTTGCAGCGCTTATCCTTGATGCCGATACGGCTCCCGCGCATGCGGATACGGCGGGACACGCGGGTGTCGCCCAGGCAATCGCGGGATTGTTGCGTCTTTTGCCTCTGCACCGGCGGCGCGGTCAGATATACATCCCGGCCGACATTCTTGCAGCTGTGGGCTGCAGTGCTGCCGTGCTGTTGAACGGTTCGGACAAGGAAGCAATCAAACGCGCAGTCGATGCAATGATCGCCCTTGCCGAAGAACATCTTGCGACGTTTGAGGCGGCTGCGAAAGCTTTGCCGGTCTCACTGCGCACCGCCTTCCTGCCAGCAAGGCTTACCCCAACCTATCTGAAGAAATTGAGGGCGGCTGGCACGGATGTGGCCAACGACACGGCCAATATCTCGCCCCTTCGCCGTCAATGGGCAATGTTCAGGGCATCGGTGCGTTAGAGCACCGACGCTCGGACCACCAGACAAAGCTGTCTGGTTATTCCGCTGCTTCGGCGATGGCAGGAAGCCCGAGCCACGTACGGCAATCTGCCAGCGCACGGGCACTCATGGCGCGTTTCTTGGCATTGGATTTTTCCTTGCCGCGGAGCCGCTTGCCCTCGGACTTTGGCGCCTCGATTGGCGGGAACAGGCCGTAATTGACGTTCATCGGCTGGAATGACCGTTTGCCCGGCTCTTCGTCCGTGACCAGGTGCCCGCCGGTAATGTGCGCCAGCAATGCGCCGAAAGCCGTGGTTGCAGGCGGCGGCGTCGCCGCGCGGCCTAGGCGCTCAGCAGCGGCGAAACGTCCGGCAAGAAGGCCTATCGCGGCCGATTCGACGTAGCCTTCGCAGCCGGTGATCTGGCCGGCGAAGCGCAAGCCAGGGCGGCTCTTCAACTGCAGGGTCGGGTCAAGCAGGGTGGGTGAATTCAGGTAGGTGTTGCGATGCAGCCCGCCGAGCCGGGCGAATTCGGCATTCTCGAGACCCGGGATCATCCGGAAGATGTCGGTTTGGGCGCCGTATTTCAGCTTGGTCTGGAATCCGACCATGTTGTAGAGCGTGCCGAGGGCGTTATCCTGACGCAGTTGGACCACTGCATAGGCCTTGACGGTCGGATTGTGGGCGTTGGTCAGTCCCATCGGCTTCATCGGGCCGTGGCGCAGCGTTTCGGGTCCGCGTTCGGCCATGATCTCGATCGGCAGGCAGCCATCGAAATAGGGCGTGCCTTCCCATTGCTTGAATTCGGTCTTGTCACCAGCAATGAGCGCCTGAACGAAAGCCTCGTACTGCTCCTTGTCCATTGGGCAGTTGATGTAGTCCTTGCCTGTACCGCCCGGGCCGACCTTGTCATAGCGCGACTGGAACCAGCAGACATTCATGTCTATGGAATCGAAATGAACGATCGGAGCGATGGCATCAAAGAAGGCGAGGGCGTCCGCGCTGGTTTCCTTGCCGATTGCTTCGGCCAGTGATGGCGCGGTGAGCGGGCCAGTAGCGATGATGGCCTTGTCCCATTCGGCCGGAGGCAGACCGGTGACTTCTCCACGCTCGATGGTGATCAACGGATGCGCCTCCAGCTTAGCGGTGACCGCCTGGGAGAAACCATCGCGATCGACCGCCAGCGCGCTGCCCGCCGGAACCTGATGGGCATCGGCAGATGCCATGATCAGGGAATTGGCGAGACGCATCTCCGCATGCAGGACGCCAACGGCATTGGTTTCGGCATCATCGGAGCGAAACGAGTTGGAGCAGACAAGTTCGGCAAGATCGTGGGTCTTGTGTGCATCGGTACCGCGAACGGGACGCATCTCGTGCAAAATGACAGGAATCCCGGCTTCGGCAAGCTGCCAGGATGCTTCGGAGCCGGCGAGACCGCCGCCAACAATATGTACAGGTTTTATCGACATAGGCATCCAATAGTCTTTTTGGCGCGCCGCTTCAATGTAGAAAAGCCGCCGCAAGGCAGGCGGCGGCTTTGTGAATGCAAGGCTCGTTCAGGCGCTGGCCTTGTCGAGTTCGGCGATGTCATCGTCGCCAAGCTTGAGGGATGCAGCCTTGATCAGACTTTCGAGTTGCTCCAGCGACGTTGCGCTCGCTATTGGCGCGGTAACGCCCTGGCGCTGGATGACCCAAGCGAGCGCAACTTCTGCCTGTTTTACCTTGTGCCGAGCGGACACGGCGTCGAGCGCGGCCAGAATGCCGTATCCACGTGGGTTCAAATACGCCTTAACCCCGTCGCCGCGCGGGCTTTGGCCGAGGTCGGCTTCGCTGCGGTACTTTCCGGATAGAAAACCGCGCGCAAGGCTGAAATAGGTGATGACGCCAATGTCTTCGGCAATGCACAGGTCACGCAAAGGACCATCAAAGCTCGACCGGTCATAAAGATTGTATTCCGGCTGAAGTACGGCATAGCGGGGCAGACCGCTGGACTTCGACACATCCAGCGCCGCCCGTAGTTGATCCGCGTCGAGATTGGATGCACCGAACGATTTGATCTTGCCGGCTTTCAGCAGTTGCTCATAGGCGCCCAGGGTTTCGGCATAGGGCGTGTCGGCGTCGGGCCAATGGGAGAGATAAAGATCAATCGCCTCGATCTGCAGCCGTTTCAGCGAGGCCTCTACGGCCCTGGTGATATAGGCGGCGGAAAGATCCTTCCTGCCTTGGCCCATATCCCCGCCAACCTTGGTGATAATCGTCACCCTGTCGCGCGCGCCGCGCGATTTCACCCACTCGCCGATGATCGTTTCGGATTCGCCGCCTGAATGTCCCGGCACCCAACGCGAATAGACGTCGGCAGTGTCGATGGCATCCAACCCCGCATCGACGAAACGGTCGAGAAGGTCGAACGACGTTTTCCGGTCGGCAGTCCAACCGAAGACGTTTCCGCCGAAGACCAATGGGGCGATGGACAGGCCAGTCTGGCCAAGGCGACGTTTTTCCATGATTTTTCTCTCCGGGGAAACGTGGGTGGGGTTTTGCATGTAGGCGCGAAAGACAGGTGTTTCCAGCCCCGATGCCCACAGAAACCATAAGACGCAAATTCGATAGGCTACGGCGATGGCTCTTGCTAGGATAGCAGCATGCGCATGACCGGATCACGACGCACATTCCTTGTTCTCGCCGTCCTGTGCGGCACAGCGTCCATTGCGCAGGCGCAAAGCTTCAGCATCTGTCATGGCTATGGTTGCACCTTCAAGACGAAGGTGTCACTGACCGCGGCGGACCAGGCACGTATCGCCTCCATCATGGCGGCCGGCCGCGGGTCGGCCCAGGCCGAGCGGTCAGCGGTGAGACGCGCAGTGCAGGTTTTCGAACGCCGCAACACGCAGGTTATTGGTGTGATTGACCGGCCGAAGATGGATTTTGGCGAGGGGCGCCAGAAGGGGCAAATGGACTGCGTCGACGAATCGACCAACACGGACCATTTTCTCCGTTATCTCCAAAGCGCGGGACTGTTGCGATTTCACACGGTAGACCGCCGCGACGCGCGCGGCATGTTCATCGATGGCCGTTATCCGCACTTTACCGCCGTCCTGCGCGACCGTTCAGGTACGCTGTGGGTGGTTGACTCCTGGTTCGAGCCGGGTGGGGGGTTGCCGGACGTGATGCGCTTGGCGGAGTGGAAGGTTCGAGGTGTTGGGGGCGCGCGTTAGGTGCTCTAGCCGAGCCTGAGGGAGCCCAGAAACAACAACACCCACCGCGGGAGGAGGTGCGGTGGGTGCCGTTTTGTAAAGACCGGCTGGGAGGAGGAGTGCCGGCCTTTGATCGCGGGGGCTTCGGGAGGAGGATAAGCCCCGGCGATATTCGGTATGCGATTAGCGTACTGCGGACTTCTTGGCGACGAACGGGATGTCCGAACGGGCAATGCCCAGATCGCTGAGTTCGCGGGTCGACAGACGGTTCAGCTCGGAAACCGTGTCACGATAACGGCGCCAGTTGCTGTAAGAGCGGATAAGGTTCATTTCAATCACCACTTCGGTTCGTTGTTTGGTTGATCACTGTTTGATCGTTGAGCTGAAGATAGTGGATGACCTTCGAAACTTGCAGAGCCAAGTTTGCAGATCAGCTATGCAATTGTTGCATTGCAACATTAATCGAAATTAATTGTTGCGTCGCACAAATGTCCGCTTTGAGGCAACGGCAAGCCGAGTCGGCCAAGATTGCGTTTTTTCTCGCTCTGGCGTTAGCTGAAGCGGTTAGGCGATTCAGGAGCGGCCCGTGGCAATTTCCTTCGGCGTACGAAAACACATTGCGCGCTGGCAGCGGGACGGGCTGATCGATGCCGCTACCGCCGAAAGCCTGCGCAAGGACGTCAATAGCAGAAGCTCCGGATTCGGTCTTGGTGGCATACTTGCGCTTCTTGGTGCTGTCCTGCTTGGTGCAGCCATCGTTTCGCTCATAGCGGCCAATTGGGAGGCCATGCCGCGTTTGTTGCGCGTCGCCCTGATAATGGCCGTGCTTTTCATCGGCTACGTCGGTGGTGCGTGGCGGGAGAGTCGCGGCGACGGGATTTTCAGTCAGGCGCTCTACCTCACGGCTGCAATGACGTTCGGTGCCGGGATTGCTCTTGTTGGGCAGATGTATCACCTGTCGGGGGAAGCATCCGACGCGGCATTGCTCTGGGTCGCCGGCACCATGTTTGCGGCACTGATGTTGCGCTCGCCGGTCCTTGTTTCGGCGAGCGTCGCCATCACCGGCTATTATATGTCCTGTTCGCTGCCGGCGTCGTCGGGGCATTTCGACTATCTCTGGCTCGTACCGGTGCTCGGATTCATCAGCGCGGGCCTGGTGTGGTATACCAAGGGCAAGGCGGCGCGACATTTCATTGCCCTCCTGCTGATCAGCTACGTTTTTGTCGTAAGGTTCGATCTCGAACAATCGGGAATCCTGTGGCTCGCAGCCATTCTCGGCGGCGCGCTTTTCCTCGTCGATGCGCTGCGGCACAGCGCGCTGGAGCGGCTGACCGGCTGGGCGGAAGCCATCGGTGGCTACGGGTTCATGATGCTGTTGGTGGCGCTGATATTCTTCCAGTTTGATGAGTTCAGCGAAGGGGTCGCCAACCAGGTGATCATTGGCTTTGCCATACTCGGCTGTTCAATTGCCGGGCTCGCGCTTTCTGGTCACCGCAACCTGGCAGTGCGCTGGAGCGCCTATACGGTTTTTTCACTGGAGGTGCTCTATCTCGCATTTGCAACGATCGGCACGTTGATCGGTACGGCAAGCTTCTTCCTGAGCGCTGGCGTGCTCGTGCTGCTGCTCGCGACCTTTGTCATTCGCATGGAGCGGCGCCTTCAGAAAAAGAGTCCGAAAGATGGGGTAACGGCATGATCTGGAAGAACAGTCGTTATATCTGGCTTGGCGCAGCAGTTGCCATCGTACAGTCGGGCGCGCTCTACGCCATGGTAGCGCAGCGGGCCTCCATCCTGCGCAGCGGCACCAATATCACACTGCTCACCGAACCGGTCGACCCGAACGATTTCTTGCGGGGCGATTACGTCTCTCTTGGCTATGGCATATCCACTGTCGAAGCAGGCAAGGTTGGCGGCACGCCGCCGGCCGCAGCGGGGCCGACGGACATCTATGTGACAGTCAAGCCGGGCGACGATCGCGTCTGGACACTATCGGAAGCCTCGTGGCAGAGGCGCGAGGACGTGCCGGATGGTCAAATCCAGCTTCGCGGTCGCACCACCCATTCCATGAATACGCCAGCCTCCAGTCAGCTTCGCATCACATACGGGATCGAACGCTACTACGTACCCGAAGGCCACGGCCTGGTAATCGAGAACCAGCAGCGGGAGCGCAAGATCGAAGCCGTGATTGCTGTCTCGCCAGATGGTGAGGCGCAGATCCGAGCGCTCAAGAACGACGGCGAGATAATGTACGAAGAGCCGATCTACTGATCAATCTCCAGGCTTTGCGCGACGAAAAATATAGCTGTCATTTGCTGGCCTTTTCCCTTTGACCCGGAATAATTGGATGATATAGAGACCGGCGCTTGGGGTGCGGTCGTGTCCCATTCGGCGGATGTGGCGAAATTGGTAGACGCACCAGATTTAGGTTCTGGCGGGAGACCGTGGGGGTTCGAGTCCCTCCATCCGCACCACTTACACGTTGATTTTACTAGATATTTATTCTATGATTCTGCCGTTGCAGATATTTAGGGTACAATTTTGTGCCACAAGACTGACAGCGTGTGTGACACATTGTACCATGCGAGGTTGCTATGGTGTACAAAAGTCATCCGGCAGAAGATCCCAACATCCTGTTAACAAATATTTCCGTGAGCACGGGTTATTTCCCACACCCGAGCACGTACTTTATTCGCTTAGGCACTCGTTTAGAGAGCCAATGGAGGAGGCCGAACTCGATTATCTTCTCAGCGAGAGAGTGATGGGCCATAAGTTACCGTTCCCAAGATACGGCCAAGGGGCATCGTTGGGGAAAAAAACGATCAGACTGGAGGATATCGCACTTCCTTTCGACCCTTCGATTGTTTGAGGCGCTTGCGTATGTCTCTCAACAGCTTTTGTTGTCGTTTCAGCGCTCGACAATGGGCAAATGTAGATAGATCTCGCTTCCTGCCTTCGCACATCCTACCGCCAAAGTGTCAAGACACCGCTCTAATAGTGCTTTAGAAACGGATGTGGGCGGGGTTCCGAGCATCGGTGCGAACTCCGCCAACAATTCCTGCAGAGCGCCAGAGCGCAAATGTTCGTTGATCCGGTAAGAAAGCACGCGAATAATGCCGATACCGGCTAGCGCAGCCTGAATGGCAGCCTCTGTCGTGTTGACCGCGAGTTTGAGGCGGCTCGACGGCGAAAGCCGCGCCGTCCCGGCGGTATCGCCATTTCGGGGCGGTCGCGAAGCCCTGGAAGCTTATGCCATCATGCGTGCGAGGTCTTCCGGCTGATGCGGCACTCCTCGGCGGGCGAGATAGTCGGGGCTCGCCCAGATCACCCGGCGGACGGCACCAACCCGTGTTGCAATAATCGCGCTGTCCGGAAGGTGCCCGATCCGTAGGGCTACATCGACGTGCTCATCCGTCAGACTTAGCTGCCGATCAGTCAGGGTCAGCCGCAGGTTGACATCGGGTTGCTCTTTCAGGAATTCGAGCGCAATTGGCAGCAGATGGCGCTCGCCGAAGGCAATCGGCGCGGTCACGTGCATCCCGCCACGCAGCGCTCCATAATCGCCGCTGGCCTGCCGCTCCGCCGCGTCCAGTTCCTCGAGAATACGACGTGACGCGGCGACGAAGGCGCGCCCCTCTTCCGTCAAGGCGAGGCCGCGGCGGGTGCGCACGACCAAGCGAACGCCAAGATGCTTTTCAAGATCGGCCATTTTGCGGCTGACCGTGGCCAGCGGCGCATTCAGCCGCCGTGTCCCGGCAGAAACACTGCCGGCGTCGACCACCGCTAGCAGCACCGACATCGCTTCAAACCGATCCATCGAATCCTTCCGGAAATTGAGAGGAAAGTTTCCGCAATGGCAGGATACCCTATTGGTTGTGGATATCATAGCTTTCATCTCGCCCAGGGGATGCCGGCTGGCTCTCCGTATTTCCCATGATCCGGAGGAAGAAGTCATGCCTCATCTGTCACGTCGCGTCTTTATCAGCGCCCTTCCTCTAGTCCTCAGCGGAGGGAGCCTCCTCGGGGGAGGCCTGATCGGTGGCACTTCCGCGCCCGCCCTTGCCGAGACGCAGGATACCGTTAAGACGCCGGTCAGCGTTACTCCGCTAGCGCAGATCCGCATTGGCCGCTTCACGGTGACGGCCCTGACGGACGGGTATGCCGATATGCCTTATGACTACTTTCCGGGGCGCTCAGCGCCCGAGGTCGAGAGGGCGGCAAGCGCACAGTTTACCGCCCGGCCGACTGGGGTTCGGTTCCTCTTCAACCAATATCTCGTCGAGGATGGCGAGCGCCGCATCCTAATCGATGCCGGTGCGGCAGGTTCGATCGGGCAGACCGGACATTTACCACAGGCACTCGCCGCGCTCGGTCTGAAGCCCGACAAGATCGACGCGATCGTCGTAACGCATATGCACCAAGACCACATGGGTGGGCTGGTTCTGGGAGGTAAGAACAACTACCCCGGAGCCGAGCTTTATATCGATCGTCGCGACATCACTCACTGGACCGATCCGGCCAAGCGCAACGGCGCGCCTGATTACCTGCAGACGAGCTTCAGGATGGCAGAGGAGGTCGTGCGGCTATATCCGAGGCTCCAAGCGATCGACGGAGAGCGCGAGATAATGCGGGGCGTTTCGATCGTCGACTTGACCGGCCATACACCCGGCCATATCGGCGTGCGAATCGAAGATGGTGGGAAGAGCATGATCATGGTTTCGGATATGATTTTCCCGGTCGTACATCCGGCCGCGACCGACGTGTTCTTCCTGTTTGAGCAGGACCGTGCCGCTGCGAAAGCCATGCGTGATCGCTTCTTTCCGCGTGCCGCGTCGGAAGGCGCGCTCATCGCTGCCACGCACATGCCGTTCCCTGGGCTCGGTCGTGTCGTTGCTGATCATGGGGAGATGCGTTGGCAGGTCGCAGACTGGGCCTTGCAGGACTGATGTCTGTTTCCGGTGATCTTAAGGGTACAAATGCCAAGCACTGATTTCGGCTACCCAAGAAAGATCCGGGCTCGCCTGCCTGGGCAAGATGGGTTTCCAGCACGCATAGAACCTCAAGAACTTCAAGGCTGCTTTGCGCAAGCGGACTTCCCGATCCTATGCAGATGGAGGCGGGCACCTAAGGTTACGTTGAACACTCAGGCCGACCCCTGAAGCGAGCGGACCAACGTCGTTCGCGCCGAGGTCATGTGGCGCAGGCACGTGCGTTCGATTTCGTGCATGTCTCCGCTGAACAGTGCGTCGATGTAAGCGAGGTGCTCGCCGATCGCCGCCTCGTTACGCTCCAGTTCATCTTTTTTGTTCCACTGGTAGTGGTAGTGGAAGATCAGGGTGATGACGTCGTAAAAGTCGTCAATGAAACGGTTCGGCGCAGCGCGATTTATGAGGCGGTGCAGGCGATTGTCCAACCGCGAAAAATCGTGGAAGCGCCGGCCAATTTCCAAGAGCAACTGTTGGTGCGCCGTCTTCAGTTCGGCAAGTTCCGTCCACAAGGGGGAGTCATCGGGCAGTTCAGCGAAGAGGATGGCCGAGCGCATCTCGAACATGACGCGGATCTCGAAAAGCTCAAGCGCGAACTCCTCGGTAAATCCCTTGAACAGCCAGCCTGAGTTCTGTTTTTTCTCAATGAGCCCAAAACGGCTGAAGCGGATCAGGAATTCCCTAACGCCGTTTGTTGCCACGCCAAACTGTCTCGCCAGTTGCAACTCGTTGATGAGCGTGCCTGGCTGGGTATCCCCTCGCAGCATCCACTCCATGAACTGTTCTTCGACATGCTGGCGTTTCGACGTCGTCTCAGGATCAGGAAAATAATCGGATTCCTGAACGGGTCTGCCCGCACTCGGCCCGTTGCCGGACGCCTGCTTTATTCCGCGGACTTGAAGCTCGCCAAGCACCTTGCGAACGGTAGTGCGGCTGACGCCTATCCTTGCGCGCAGAGCGTTCTCAGACATCGCGCCAATAGCGATATCGCCGGCGTCCAGCAGTTGCAGCGTGCGGTTGAATGCTTTCTTGAAAACTGAATCGGGCTTCACAACTTTTGCCTGTATTTTTTTGGGTTGCTTATTACTTATAAAAAACAACTTGACGTTCGTCCAGTCGTGCGGCTTTTTATCGATAAGAATACAAGCCCCGGGTTGCATTGTCATCTAGGAGGTTGTGTTGACAGGCATGGACGAACCGCTTGATCCAGAAGTCGCTGAACAGCGAGCGTCCGCCGTTGCGAACAGCGAGCGCATAGCGGTTGCGATCTGCCTCAAGATGCTCGGTGCCGGCGCGATCCTCATATTGTTCGGACTCGTTCTGGCATTGAGCTTCTTGTCGCCGTATTTCTTGTCGCCGCGCAACCTCGGCAACATCCTGGCGCAGACCGCGGTGATTTGCGTCGTCGCCATGGGACAGCATCTGGTTATCCTGACCAAGGGGATTGATCTTTCGGTCGGATCAAACCTCGCACTAGCGTCCGTGCTCGGAGCGTTGAGTTTCCACGCCGGAGCTTCGACGCTGACGGTTGTTACCGTTATGGTCGCGGCCGGCGCGGCCGTCGGTGCAGTCAACGGACTGTTTTATGTCTACGGACGCCTGCCGCACCCGTTTATCATCACATTGGCGACGCTCAGCATAGCCAGAGGCATCGCCCTGCAGCTTGCCGACGGCCGCGCCATTCCTGGGATGCCGCCAGCCATCCGGAGCTTGGGCCAAGAGGCGTTTGCCGGGCTCCCCGGGTCGGTTTTCGTGGTCGCAGGGGTTGCGGGGCTGATGTTTGTCCTGACGCAGTCGACGGTCTGGGGCCGCTGGATGTATGCCGTAGGCGGCAGGGTCGATGCCGCCGTCCGCATGGGCATTCCGGTTTCCGCGGTCTTGGTTTCGACCTACCTCATTTCGGGAACTTGCGCAGGCATAGGAGCAGTACTTCTCGCCGGCCGCACCGATGCGGGATCGCCTCTGTTCGGCAGTCTACTGGAGCTCGACACCATAGCCGCGGTCATAATCGGCGGAGCGAGTTTTCTCGGGGGTCGCGGGCACATCGGCCACGCGTTGATCGGGGCGATTATGATCGGCGTGATCCGCAACGCCCTCAACCTGATGAACGTTGGGGTGTTTTACCAGCTGATCGTCATCGGCGTTGTCATCGTCGTCGCCGTCGAGGCTGACGTCCTACGCAACCATCTCGAGTCCCGCATGCGTGTGCTGCGGACGGAGACCGGGCCATGACACAGCACCAGCTCGCCGCACATCCGCAACATCCGGTACTGTCCGTCCGTGGCGCTTGCAAACGTTTCGGCTCGGTGGTTGCACTCGACGACGTCAGCATCGACGTCGATCGCGGCGAAATCCTCGCCCTGCTCGGAGACAACGGCGCGGGCAAATCCACGCTTATCAAGTGCATCAGCGGCGTTCACCGGCTGGACGCAGGCGAGGTCGTGATAGACGGCGCGGCCAACGTTCTGCGGTCGCCCGCCGACGCGCGGTCGGCCGGAATCGAGACTGTCTATCAAGACCTCGCGCTTTTCGACAACCTTACCCCGGCACAGAACTTCTTCGCCGGACGCGAGATCGCCGGTCCAAAATGGCTACCGCGCGCCATGCGCTTCCTCAACAAGCGGAGGATGGACGAGCAGACGCGCTCGTTGATCCAATCGCTCAACGTGTCGCTGCCCCACCTCAATGCGGTCGTGGCGTTGATGTCCGGAGGACAGCGCCAGGCCATTGCAGTCGCCCGCTCGGCAGTCTTTGCCCGCAAGGTGGTCATCCTGGACGAACCGACCGCGGCGCTCGGCCTGCGCGAATCTCGCAAGGTGCTCGACCTTATCGGCGCACTACGCGACCGCGGAAATGCGATCATTTTGATCACACACAACATGGAGCACGTGACGGAACTTGCCGGTCGGGCTGTGGTGCTCAGACAAGGGCGGAAAGTTGGCGAGCTCGTTCCGACACACGGCAACAAACAGGAACTGGTCTCGATGATCGTCGGGGCTTGAGCCGAAAAAATTGCGGGTTCAAAAGGCGGCCGCGAGGAGACCGCCAGGCCCGTCAAAACAGGGAGGAAGCGCGATGAAACTGAAGTTCTTTATGGGACCGGCGCTGGTCGCCGTCATGGCCAATCCGGTGGCTGCCGCCGAAAGCGTCAAGATCGGATTGATCACCAAATTTCCGGTTCCGTTCTATTCGACGATGGAGGAGGCCGCCAAAAAATACGCTGCCGACCACCTCGGGATCGAGCTCGTCACCGGCCAGGGTCAGTCGGCAACCGACATCGAAGGCCAAATCGCCCTGATAGAATCGATGGTCACGCAAGGCGTCAAGGGATTGGCGATCACGCCCGTCGACCCCACCGTCGCACCCGCGCTCGACAAGGCGGTCGCTGCCGGCATCAAGGTTGTGCTGGTCGACAACAGCATCCCGGGCTGGAAGGGCCAGACGGCGCTGGTTTCCACCAACAACCTCAACGGCGGCAAGATCGCCGGCGAGTTCCTGAAGACCAAGCTCAAGGATGGCGACAAGATTGCCATACTCGAAGGGGTGCCGGGTGTGCCGGCGCTGGACGAACGCGTGACCGGGATGATGGAGGGATTGGGCGGCGTCAAGGTCGATGTCGTCGCCAAGGGCGCAACCAACTGTACGCTCGAACTTGGAACCTCTGTCACCGAAGACATCCTGACTGCCAATCCGGACCTCAAAGCGATCTACGCGGCCTGTGGTCCGCCCATTCCGGGAGCCGTCAAGTCGCTCGCCAATGCGAACATTGCCAACGACAAAATCATTCTTGTGGGTTTTGACGCCTGTTGCGGCGAACTTGAAGCGATCAAAGCCGGAACGGAAGATGCAAGCGTCGCGCAGTTTCCCGCGAAGATGGGCGAGCTTGGCATTGCGACCGTGGTAAAGGCCATCCATGGTGACCCGGTAGACGCCAACGTCGACACGGGGGCGGGGCTCGTTACGTCGGAAAACGTCGAGGATTTCGAATAAACCAGAAGAGCCCGCCGGTATTCCGGCGGGCTCTTCCAAACGCATCTGAACTCGAGGATCGGCACGATGAAAGCCGTTGTCTGCGTTTCTCCCGGCAATCTCGTTCTCGAAGATCGTCCGGAACCGGAAACTCCGCCGAAGGGATGGGCCCTTTTGGCGGTGAAGCACGTTGGCATCTGCGGAACGGACTTTCACATTTTTGAGGGAAAGCATCCGTTCCTGGCCTATCCGCGCATTATGGGGCACGAGGTTTCCGGTACGGTGATCGCAGTTGGCGACGAAGTCGGCATTCCCGTCGGACAGGAGGTCTATGTCAATCCATATCTTGCCTGCGGCGAATGCGTCGCGTGCCGTCAGGGAAAACCGAACTGCTGCGTCAAAATCGAGGTGCTCGGCGTACACCGCGACGGTGGTATGTGCGAGCGGATGCTGGTTCCGGCCGGCAATCTCTATTCCACGGCCGGGCTTTCGCTAAGCGAGGCCGCGGCCGTGGAATTCCTGGCCATCGGCGCGCACGCCGTGCGTCGGTCTCTGGCGGAGAAGGGAAGACGGAGCCTTGTTATCGGCGCTGGGCCGATTGGTCTGGGCGTAGCCGTGTTTTCCAGGCTCGCGGGGTACGGGGTTGTGATTGCTGACGCCGCGCAGGACAGGCTGGAATTTGCCAAACGACAGCTTGATTTGGAAGCATTCGACATCTCGGAAAGATCTTCCTCGTGCACTGGCAATGACGGTTTCGACATCGTTTTCGACGCCACCGGCAATGCAAGGTCGATGGAATCGGCCTTCGGTTACGTTGCGCATGGCGGCTCGCTTGTCCTCGTCAGCATCGTCAAGGACATCATCCGGTTCTCTGATCCAGAGTTCCACAAACGCGAAATGATGCTGATCGGTAGCCGCAATGCATTACACGGAGACTTCGAGCACGTTGCAGCTTCGATCCTGAACGGTTCCGTTCCAGTCTCGAAGCTGGTGACCCACCGGACGTCACTGGAGCACATACCTGACGCTATGTCGCGGTGGACAATCGACAAGTCTGGCTTGGTCAAGGCCGTGATCGAAGTCGATGCTCACCCGTGAGGACCGCTGTTGATGTTGCGAGTAGCCTTTGTGCGGAATCGGTTGCGCCGCAAGATCGGACAGGAACCGTGCGACCACCGCCGCCGAAAGCGCCCGGCTCACCGGAGGGACTACCGCCCTTCGAACGCATTGCGTTCGTTTGCTGCAGGCGGGCGGGCGCGCTCGGCACTAATCAGGTAGGCATCTGTCAGAACCTAGCCGAGGATGATCTTCATCGCGACTGGACCGCCGGAATTTCCATCGGCGCGATCAAAGCTGCGCTCATCACAGGTTAATCCGCCCCGGAACCGCCGCGAAGCTCCAGCAGTTCTGGGAGTTTGTCACTTCAAGCGATCCATATCCGATATTCAACCATCAAGATTTTGAAAAGCGTCGAAGATCAAGACGTGCATTTAGTGGTCGGCGTTCGCTTTTAAACATGCGCAGGTTTGAACCATGCCGTGATTCAATGGAGTCCGGAAGATGTACTCTTTTCCAGCGATCGCTCGATGCGCTGGCGAAGTGCTGCTTGAACCGTCTCATCAAGCGGAAAGTTCCACATAATGCTGATTGCCGCTAGTTTGAAGGAAATTGGCAACCAGGCATAGAGTCCCGCCAAAACGTCTAGGGCAAGCTTTTCGGATTGGCCAGCACCGTGTGCGTCGAACCCCGACCATTGCAGGATGGGAAAAACCAAGCCGACTCCGATCGCGAGCGCCAGTTTGCTGGCAAGGTTCCATGCCGCAAAATAAATTCCCGTCCTTTGAACCCCAGAGCTGGCGGTGTCGATGTCAACAACGTCTGCCTGGATTGAAGCGGGGAGGGCGAGATCAAATCCCAAGAGCAGGCCTGTCAGGCCGCAAATCACGGCAAAGAGGCCAACGTCGCCTTTGTCGAGAAAGGGGGTGAACACAAATACCAGGCATGCACCGCACATTGCGTAGCACCATGCCCGGTGTTTACCGAACTTTGTTGCTGTCCAGGTAGCGATAGGCACACCTGCTATGCCGCAGAGAAAATACAGGAAAAGCAATGGACCCCGCATATTCGGGGCATCAAGCCGGTGCGACACAAAATAAAGAAACAGCGTGGCAGGAATGGCGTTGGCTAATCCGTTCAGCACGAAGGCCAACAGAAGGCGCAGAAACGTACCATTGTTAAGGATGGAACGCATTCCTTGCATTAAAGGCACGCTCTTGCTCGATCGGTTGCGCGGCTCGCTGACAAGAAATGCCGCAGCCAACCCCGCGGCCGGTAGCAGCAGCGCGACGACGATCCCGATCGCCGCAAGTCCGTGGAATGTTGAGTTGCTGCCGATTCCCACCGCAAACGGCAATACGATCGCAAGCAGAGTGCCGATCAATGTCGCACTTTCTCGAAATGCGGCGACCGTCGATCGTCCCCGATAATCGGTCTCAAGTTCCGCGCCCCAGACCGTCCAGGGCAGTATTGTCGCGGTATGTCCAATCGACAACACGCCACCCCAGAACAACAGATAAAGCGCGCCGGCGCTTGAGGGTGGCCAAAACACCATCAAGGCTGCAATCGAGGTTACGGGTATAGACAACAGGAACAGGGTGCGTCTGCGGCCGAAGGCAGGCGAAAAACGATCGGACAACCAGCCAATGACTGGGTCGCTGCCTGCATCGAGAAGCCGGATCATAAGCAGAATTGAGCCGAGTGTGGCGAGCGACAGTCCTGTGATCTCGCTGTAGAACGTTGGCACGATCATATAGAATGGTAGTGTAAGCGCCGCTATCGGGATGGCCGGAAGTGCATAGGCAGAGTAAACCAACCAACGGGCTTTGCTCGGGTTTGAACTGTTCATTCGCCTATGCGGGCCGTACCGACCTTGCCATCGTCACGAAGCCAGGAAAGTTTGCTTGCGCCAATCTTTCTTAACGCGAAACAGAACTGTCGACCATCATACCAGGTCGGCCACTTCTGGCACAGCACGTTCCCCTGCACCCACCATTTTCCAGTTTCCCGAGGTGTGAATATCCGCGCTACGGATATTCCAGAAATGTTGCCTACGACGTTTCCGTCTGTTTGGTAGATCAGGGGAAGTTCGACGCCGAAGGGTGTTGCAAGATAAATTCTTTGGCCGCTAACCAAATTCTTGATCTCTGTTCCCGACAAGTTCTGAGCGTTGCCAGGATTGCTTGGTGTTGTCACAACTAGAAGCGCGCCCAAAAAAGTGACAGTCTTCGATGGGATAAACATCGGCACATCCCTTTAGTAAGCAGCTTCTAGCTTGCGCTAAACATTGTAGCGTCACTTGCGGAACGACGTAGATACGTCGAAAATCAATCCTTGGATTGCTGCCAAATGAATTTTTAAGATCCGCCCATCAGGCTTGCCCAAACGCGCCCTCAAAGCCCTAAGGGTCCGCCAGCGAACAGTTCAGGCGCATTGATAATTGAGCAGTTGGTTATGAAAACCGCGCTTTGAGTTTCCTGGCCGCAACAGCATATCCGCCCGCGGCACCATCGATGAAATGCATGTGACCAGGTGCCAGTGGCGTTGGAACAAAGCACGTCATAAGTGCGGATTCTTGGCGATGGAGTCCGAACCTGCAAGTGCCGGTAGTTGCTGCGTTTTCGAGTAGGGTTTCAATACGGTTCAATCGACCAGCATCAAGGTCAATTGTCATCTTCAGCCCGTCCTCAAACTTTCGAAAGTCAGAATTGCGCGCAACTTCACGTTTATATTGTTTTGGATCAAATGCACCAACTCTCAATCCCATTTTATCAAGGGTGATGGCCACGCAAATTTCGCCGAAAATGGCGATCCTGTGGCGTAGACCCCAACCCCTCGACGCTCGTGCCCGTGCTTCTATTGCAATGCCTCGCGTCGTGAAGCTAATGGGCGGTCCCGCGGAAGGTATTGGATGAGATGATCTGTCCTGTTCGGAAGCAATTGATATCACTTCTGAGACTAGCGACCGGAACTGTTGATTGGTCGCAGTGCGACCGGGCATGGCTATGATCGAGACTATTTCGCCGTTGCGCGTTTCTATCGGGTCCCACCGACAGGATAAACCATGCAGATCTGGCATTGTACCGGATTGAGCCGCCTGGACCTTATACTTTCCGGCTTTCATTTGTGCTTCTGCCCAACTTGCACCACCACCAGCAAACATTGCGTACGCCACATCTCGACTGACCTTGTGCCGTGCCACCCTCACGTCCAGACCGGCTGCCCGTATGTCCGTCATAGGAACGATCGCAGCGCGCAAACGCAATTCCAGGACGTCGAGCACCCATGCCTGTACGGCCGCCAGTGCCAGCCGCGCTTTATCCGCCGCTGATGCAGGCAACGCAACCAGCGCTCCGTCGCCACCAAAGACAAAGGGGTAAGTGTGATTGCAAAGCGCATTGAGAAGCGCCGATATGACGCTCGCGCCAGCCATGTTCACAGCCTTGTATCGGCCTTCCTCGATTGCCCTGGTCGACTGTACGATATCCGCCAATGCCAGAAACCAATCTTCGGGTAGTGGCTCGTAGTGACGCATGTCGGCAACGCCTTCGAATTCCTCGAAGACCGACAGCGTATCAAAAAATTCATCGTTATTGCTCATCGACATATTGCCCGACAAAGGCTTCCGATACGAAAACGTCAAAAGTCGCGGAATTCGGGAGGCTCCGTAGCGTTGATGCTTACTCTTACATACGTCCAATCTGTATTGTTGGATCCCACAACAACTGTGCCAAGCTTCTGCTGCAGCCCATGTTCTGCAACCTGAATTCCTTTGCGAAGGAAGACTCGGCAAGTCTGGGTTGTCGTTCTACGACGCATATGGGGTGCGGTTGTCGCGGGCAAAGGGTCGCGTCGACTACCAGAAGTCACGCTATTTGTACGGTCGTGGTGTTCTCGCATTCAACAAGTTTGCAATTGCGGCCGTGAGTGGCGCCATTGGTATTGGCTTTGTCAGCATGACGCTGCCAGGTAAGCCCTTATGCGACCAATCGCCGACGTCGTCGGCGCTCAAGTATATAACCGGCAGGTCTACTACGCGTTGTCTGGCACGGCTGGCAACAGCCCAACCATCTGGACCCCGCCCAAGCCTGATATCTGTTATCACGCCGTCGATTTGCAGCTTCAATCTGTTTGGTAGCGTCAAGACCATCCTCAGCTATCAAAACTTGAAATCCGGCGTCACTCAGTGCTTCTTCGACGACCAAGGCAATTAGTGGTGTGTCCTCAACGACCAGCAACAGAGGCGTTTCGATGGGTTCGTCGGCAAGCGTGCTCATTATTCGGCCCGATAGCTTGTTCCTTACGCATATACGTCCTTCCAAACGGTTTAGCCGGAAATGGGTAGGGGGACTCGCGCGATAAGAATACTACCAGCGCGTCAAGGAGTCCGTAGGTTGCGGTAATGGTGCTACCAACCCACCGAGTGGCCCTCGTAATCCAGGAAAGTTCCGGTTTGAGCGGCAGTCATGTGGTCAATGACGTTCAAGAGTGTTGTGGCTGCGGCTGCCGGTTCTAATTTTATGCGATGGGAGGTAAAGGGACGGCTTAGTCTCGTGTCGACCGTGCCGGGATGTAGGGCAACGCAAACAGATTCAGGGCGCGATCGAGCAAGCTCGATGGAGGCGGTTTTGACAATCTGATTCAGCGCCGCTTTCGATGCGCGATAGGATATCCATCCCCCAAGCCGATTGTCGGATATCGAGCCGACTCGCGCAGACAAAACGGCAACGACGGCCTTTGATTGCTTTCGAATGAGCGGGGAAAAATGTTTCAAGAGCAACGCTGGACCAATTGCATTCACGCGAAATATTTGCGCCATGCTTTCACCGTCCAATGCACTCAGCGACTTCTCAGGCCTGGAGCCAGAAAGACTGAGTATGCCCGTTGCAACGATAAGCAGATCAATACATTCGACACGCGCCCGGAGATCCTCGGCTACATTTACAATCGAATTCTCATTGGCGAGTTCAAATTGCGGGAAGGTGATCCGGTCCACACCTTGGACGACGTTGCAGCGTGCATCAATCTTCAAGGCATTGAATAGCGCGCCACCGATACCGCCGTTCGATCCGACGACGACCGCGTTGTAGCTATATCGGAGAGTTTGCATTGGAGACCTGGTGTTGGGGCGTAGACTTATTTTCGGAACACAACGCGGGTGCGCGCCACAGGAAATCCGTACTTGCTCACCCAGGCACTGTTGATAAGGACGCCGTTGCTCATCCACTTCATGGTATCGTGAAAACGGACGCGGTTTTTCCTGTTGTCGGCGTCCAGATAGACATCGTAGCTGAAACGCGCAGTATCCCCCCTCACGGTCACAAGGGTCTGACCGACGACATCCTCTCTTGTGCCAACGTAGGTTGTGGGACTTGTCTTTAGGAACCTCCAGGTTTTGATGTCTTTTTCACCATCCGAATACGTGAAATTCTCTTTGAGGGTCAGTAGCTTGCCATTCCATTTTCCGGTCAGGAGAACCGTAAAGCTTTTTCGAACGCCGTTTATTGCGCTGAACTTTCCTTGCGCACGGGTAGTTCCCACGAAATATTTCTCTAAGACAAGGTCTTTCGCCGAGCTTGTCGCTGGAACGGCAAAACCTGCAATCAACACGGCTATAGCTATCATCAGGCGCAATGGCTTATCTTCCGTCCTTGTTGTCGAGGGCCACGATAGTCCAATGCCATGACGCGCGCCCCCGGGAATCCTTGAGTTTACAATTTCGGCAAAAGCACTTTATTGATGACGTGAATAACTCCGTTTGATTGATTGACGTCCGCAATTGTCTGCGTCTGCAGCAACGACGTGACAGGTCAATATTTGGGCCGGCTTCTCCTTGTTTTCGGGCTTAAGCAATACTTCCACGGTGCCATCGGGCAACGCCTTAAAGGCATCGTTCGTTGGTGCGAAGACTGTAAATGGGCCTTTCCCTTGTAGTGTGTCTACCAAACCGGCTGCCTTGGCCGCGGCCACAAGGGTTGTGTGGTCTTTCGAATTAACGGCGTTTTCGGCGATGGTTTTGTCCTCAAACATTGCAGAGCCACCAACTTTAGGGTTGTCCGCAAGTGCGGACCCCGAAATGAGGAATGTGGCGACGGCGAGAAGTCGGAACAGCTTTATAGACATCGGTTTCTCGCTACGGTTCCATTCAATTCATTCCGATTTTCCGGAACAATATCGGTACGTGAGAAATTGATGTCTGGATTTGCTTCACAACGAACTTTCAAATCTGTTGATCCTGTCCGAGCGCGCCTCCTGCTGCTTCAAGCAGACAGCCAGAAGAATCCATAATCACGTTCTCTCGTATCAGGATACAACTAACGGTTGGGTACCGTTCCGCTAGAGCAGCCACAATTGAACATCAGATCACATGATTTCTTACAGTGAGACATTAATCTGTTGATCCGATCCAATTCTAACGTCGTAGAACGACGAGAGTATTCTGACAAACAGTGCCCGCGCTGCTGCATCAGTACCGAGTGGGTTCGGCGTCGAACATTCGACAACCGCTGTTCAGATCAACTAACTTGATCAATTTGATTGAAAGTCTCGGCAGCAGAATGCTAACACGACGGTCAGTTATCTCGAGAAGGGAGAACTGAAATGAGGCAAATCAGTTTATTTGGGTTGAATATTTGACGTGCCGAGAATGCGAGAAGACGAGGTTCTTCGTTGCGAGTGATCTTGCCACCGTGAACGGCCATGGTCGTACGTTCAGAAGCCTGAAATTCCGCTGCCGGGAATGTGATGTCGTCGACTGTGAAGTGGTACCGTTTGAAGACGACCGTGACCGGGTTCACAAGAAGCGGACCGTCTGGCGACCGATACAGATGTAGCCATAGTGATGTCTCTCGATACCCTCGGCGCATTGATCGTTACTGATCATATTCTGCGCGCCTGCTGTCTTTTGCGCCCACATCGCGGTCACTGCGCTGACGACGTCCGCATCCTGCAAGCGGCCATCGTTAGTTCCCTCGCTTGAAGGCCACGCTACTGCTTATTTCCATCGCGAGGCGGTGTCCTTGATAAACGTCCATGCTTGGCGGTGGCGTGGGTGATCCAACGATCGAGCTTGGGCGAGAGTGCTCTTTCGAGCGAGTGCGCCACATGTCCTTGGCCAGCATCTACCTAAATCATGCCAGAAATCAAGTCGGTCAGAATTGACGCTCATCGTACCGGTCCTTAGCGATAGCGCCGTCATGCCATAGACACCTAAGTGCACTATCAAGATCGACGCTCTTGAATGAGTATTGTCTCTCAACAACGATGAGGAGACTTTTTATGGCCCACGCAGAACAAGTACGCGGCGACGTTGAACTTCCGACTGCTGCGAGAATAGATATGAAGCTCGAAGTAGTAGTCATTCCGGTTTCTGACCCTGATAGGGCCAAGCTATTCTATAGCAGCCTAGGTTGGCGCCTCGACATCGATTTCAAAGGCGACAACTATCGCGTTATCCAATTCACACCACCTGGCTCCGAATGTTCGGTCATAATCGGTAGAAACATAAGTGCGGCGAATCCCGGTTCAGCGCAAGGGCTCCACCTGGTCGTCTCGGACATCGTGGCTGCGCGCAGCGACCTGATAAGCCGCGGCATTGAGGTCAGCGAACCATTCCACGATATCGGGGGCATATTTCATCATTCTGACGGAACGGGAATAAAAGACGGACCTAACCCCGACAGAAAGAGTTACGCGTCATACGTTTCATTCAGTGATCCGGACGGAAACGGCTGGGTACTGCAAGAAATCACGGCGCGCCTTCCCGGGCTACCTGATGATACCGGGTTTACCGCGCAGCTGCACGAAGCGGTATGGGGTGGAAATACCTAACCGCTTCAGCCCTAACGCGTCACAAGCGGGCGTTCAGAAGAATGCGGACAATTTCCTTCGGAAACTGCTTTCCACGGCACCCGACGACTCTTTGGGCGTCATTTGGGTGTGCATGTAGCCGGCAGTTTGAACAAAATCCTGGTTCATCGTGGAGATTGGCGTCTGACATGAATGCGCTCCATGAACCGACCAAAAACCCGGGACGTGGGGCGCCCCTATGCTCGACCCGAGCAACTGCGTGGCCGAGCTTTCCTTGATCCCGCCTGCTGGATTTATCGAAATTCCGGCAAGCCTGTCGAGAGTTGCGGCAAACTGTCCTCAAGAGTCAAGAATATCACTCGTCCTCAAGATATCGTCTTCCGGGATCTGCGCGCGGTGTTCGCACACGCAGTCTTGAAGCCGTAAGGGAGGGGGAGCAAGAGGTTCTTCCGAGGATATCCGCGTCGGTTCCGCCGATCGGTTGCTGCAGCGATGATTTAAAAGGCAAGGAGTCCTCCCCCCAAGTGTTGTTGGCCTTGTTGCAGCACTCGCACCATGCTCTTGGTTTCGAAGAAGGGAAGTTTGCTTGAGACGCGAGGCGTTGGCAGTAGTGGCGGACGCTCATGGCTTTCCGTCTTCACCCCGATGTTGGGTTGTTCTACGATTTGGGCAACTTGATCCGTGATGCGGGTCAACTCAGGCAAGGATGTTGCCTCCATCTTTTGTAACATTCTGGCACGATGAGCCTTCACGGTGATCTCACTTATTCCTAAATCCCAACCAATTTGCTTGTTCAAGCGGCCTGCGGCAACCATCCACATCACTTGGCGCTCGCGCCCTGTGAGGGTGTTATACCGCGCCTTAAGTGCTGACAGCCGCCGGTTCTCATCATTCCACTTACGGTCGCAGGCCAGCGCGGTCTCTACGGATTGATGGAGTTCCTCGTCGGAGCAAGGCCTGCCAAGGAAGTCGATTGCACCATTTTTCATTGCCGCCACCGACATCGATATATTTCCGAACTCGGCCACAAAAATGATGGGAATGAACACATTTGCCGCCGAAAGACGCCGCTGGAAATCGAGGCAATCGCGACCGGGACCTGTGCCCAGGATCAGGCAGAGAATCCCGATCGGCCTGCCGTGAAGGAGATGCTCCGGCATCTCCCCTGTGACGGTCATCCCGATGCCAGATGCTTCGAGGAGCTTTCCCAGGGGCGCCCAGTCAGCGGACACGTCGTCCACAACGATGACCGAAGCACGGTCTGTTCGGGCGGGTGCGGTTCTATTTGAGTGTCCGGTAATTATTTGGCGAATGTGAGCACTTTCCATGTCGTCCTCCTGTTCGGCAGAAAGAGATGCGCACACTGCGCTGTAGTCGTTGCTATTGTCTCCTTCGGCAATGACAGTGTCGCTATGTGGTAATGAAAAGTCCTTGGGTTAATTCTGAAGATTCCTGAATCAGGTTTCCTTAACAAGCAGTGCGGCGGTCTGAAAACTTCCAGACCGCCGCACACACCCAGACGCGTTATAGCGAAACCAATTACCCTGTTCGTACTGATCGGAATGCCGTTCGTAATTCTTCACAGAATACGGTTGTTTGCTCCCACGCGGCAAAGTGCCCGCCCTTCGTGAGTTTGTTGTAGTGGATTAGGTTTGGATATGCCCGCTTTGTCCACGTCAGGGGAGCCGCATAGATCTCGTCGGGAAAGACACTGACCGCGACAGGAATTTTGACGTTTTTTACTGCAAAAAATGACAACTTGTTCTCCCAGTACAGCCGGGCAGACGATACTGCCGTATTCGTGAGCCAGTAGAGGGTTACGTTGTCAAGAATGTCGTCGCGTGTGAGGCCTTCCGCCGTGCCGTCAAAGACGCGTGCGATTAGATCGTAGCTGCGAATGTCATGGTCAATCATCCAGGCCGCGAGACCGACAGGCGAATCCGCTATACCAATGAGCGTTTGCGGTCGGTTCGCCATCTCGATCGCGTAACCGAGGCCGTGCTTGTAGAACTCGGCGAGCTGGTCATAAGCGTGTTCCTCCTCTTCCGAAAGGCCTGCAGGTTTTGTGCCGCCTGGCTGAAGCGCGTCCGCAATTTCATCTGGAACGGTTGCGGGCATGTTGACGTGGATGCCCAGAAGTTCCGGAGGGGCGATCAAGGCCATCTGTTCTGACACGGCGTCTCCCCAATCACCGCCTTGGGCGACATACTTCGTGTACCCAATGCGCTTCATCAGCTCTATCCAGGCAAGCGCGATACGAACCGGATCCCAACCTTTCTCTGTAGGTTTTCCGGAGAAGCCATGACCAGGCATTGAGGGTATTACGACGTCAAAGGCGTCTGATGCCGAACCGCCATGAGCGGTTGGATTCGTCAGCGGTTCGATGATTTTCATCTGTTCGATGATTGACCCCGGCCAACCGTGCGTCACGATGATCGGCAAGGCCCCACTATGCTTCGACCGGACGTGAATGAAGTGGATGTCGACGCCATCAATTTCAGTCGTGAACTGGGGTAGGGCGTTAAGTTTGGCTTCGACCGTTCTCCAATTGTATTCCTTCAGCCAATATGTTGCGAGTTTTTGGATGGTCGCGGACTGAACGCCCTGAGTGTTATCATCAACAAGTTCCGGCTCCGGAAAGCGCGTCAGCTTGATCCGTTGACGAAGGTGATGGAGCTCTGCATCGGTGGCCTTGAATTTAAACGGGCGAATGTCTGTGGCCGCGGGCTTCGCGTTGGCAAGCTGGATCGGCATCATGCTAAGCGCGCATGCGGCGGTGGCTGACGTCAGTAGGGTGCGGCGGGTGAGGGTCTCGGATACTTTTGACATTGCGCTCTCCTTCGTGTGGAAATGATGTACTGAACCATGCCACCAATGAGAGCCGCCCCACTATTGGACCAAGGTGTCGCCAATACCATTGGATCGGTCGTCGATATTGCCAAACGCCGATTCCACTGAGCGGAAATTCGAACGGGGAGGCGAGCCTGAATCATCGTGCATGCAGACATACGATAGCCTCTGCCGCTCGACGCCAAAGGCCGGCAAACGGGGCTGCGAACTGGATGCGTAATCTGATCATCTTTGATCCCTGGTCAGGTCAGAGCCGACCACGTAATAGGATACGACGAAAGCCAACCATGAAATGGCAGGACGTAAGAGCAATGGGTTTTGGAAGGTGAGGTTTCCGAAGCGGAAGCCGATCTTTGACCAGCAAATCCGGCAGGAACATCCATATACCTCAAACAGATATTGAGATTATCGCACGCCGTAAGCTGGATCGTTGTTAGTCAACTTCAATAGTTTCGCGTTTCGACCTACTTTTCGGGCGACCTTCGAGAAATTCACCGAAGGTCGCTGTTGTGGCCCCACGCATCGCGCTACGAGAGCGCCTCGACAATGTCCTTCGTTGTCACGATCGCGCTGGCGTAATTTGGCATGTTGATCTCGAGCGCCGCGTGCATCATCTCTTCAGAATAGTCCGCAACAGCGTCCTTGACGACCGTGACGTCATAGCCCAGCTCCGCTGCGAAACGGACTGTTGCTTCGATGCACGTGTGGGCGACCAATCCGATAACAATGAGCTTGTGAACACCGTGCTTTTTCAACTCCATATCTAGATCGGTGTTCGCAAATCCACTGGAGCACCAATGCTCGGCAGCGACGATTTCTCCGGGCGCTGGCACAAACTCGGCACGGAACTCGCCGCCCCAGGTCCCATATTCAAAACTTCTCCGGTTCCATGCCGCGCGCTGAATGGGCGCAACGTACTTCCAGCTTTCATAATCACCCGGACGGTACCTGTGATGCATCGCAAAGAATATCCGAAGCTTTGCTTCCCGCGCAGCATTCAACACCCGTTGCATGTTGGGAACGCAATAATTTGCTTCTGCCACTGCCTTGATGCGGGGCCAGATTTTCCCACCCTCGGAAATGAAATCGTTGTAGGGATCGACCACTACCAGCCCTGTAATATCCGGTTCATAAGACGAACGTGTCATAGAAATTCTCCTTTACGTTAGGCAGTCGCCGCTTTGAGTTTCAATTCCGGTTCGCGGCGCGCTCGATGCTGGCTGCGAAAAGAGGCGTCTCGCCCTGGTTGTGCGCAATGGATGCCGGTTGGCGCTGCGAACGGAAAAGATCAAATGGGATGCCCTGCTGGGCGAGGAACGCCATCATCTCCTCTGTAGCGTAGGACCTTACCCGGTTGGTGAATTCGCAACGATCCTTGTCGATCTGCTTGACGCTCAGTTCCCAAGTCACATGAATTGTAGTCCGGCCTGTCGGAGTGAATACGTCAGAATCTGAATCGAGAACCAAGTGATGCCTGTCGCCGAGGGTCTCGATGTAGTGCTGGACCATCAAGCTCCCGCCAATAGTTTCAACGTTGATCGACATGCGTTTGCCATCGGGCGATGTCGTGAACCCAGCGGCAATATGTGCGGGCGAGCACCCCTGATACTCTTTTTCAGGGAGAGAAAAACACCATTCCGGAATATCGATATTCTCGATCCGCGCGTTGATTATCGTGGAAAAGCTTGAGTCTACGATCTGGTTCTCATGCATGTCGTTTCTCCTCTGTATTGCTGGATGACGTGGGCAGCAGTCGTTAGCGAGCTGCTAATGATTTCAAATAAAACCAGGAACCGATGAGAACTGGGTCATCGACCTCCTTTGCAAGATGGGTGTTCAGGACGTTGCCGAGCCGCAGCCCATGATTTTGGGCTGAGGGCTGTCTGCCTATTCTTCCGCTAGCGTTCCGGTGAAATGACCCAACCTGCCTTCTATGTCGGGGTTGGTCTGCAAGCCCATTTCGATGAGCTTTCCGATATTCGCTTGGGCAACTGGGCGCTGCACGGACGTGATGAAGGCGTTCCATCCAGCGCCGATCTCGGTGTCAGACGGCAGACTTGCGAAATCGACGAGCCGCTTCGTGTCGGCGATCGCTTGGCGATCGAATCCGGAAATCCTTTTTGCGAGAGCGTCGACGAAGGTATCGAGCTCGTCGTCTGGGAAAGCGCGATTGACGTAGCCGTACCGTTCGGCCAATTCGCCGTCCACATCGTCCGATCCAAGCAGTACTTCAAGCGCCCGGCCACGGCCCATCAGTCGGGGAAGCCGTGCCATCGGGCCGCCGCCAGGAACGAATCCCGCCCCGACTTCCCACTGCGACAGGATCGCCTTTTCCCGGCTCGCGAACCTCATGTCGCTTGCCAGCGCCAATTCGCTTCCTACGCCGGTGGCGCGGCCACGGATCAAGGAAATCGACACGACTGGCGCTTTGCTCAGACGGACAAGCATGTCCGGCAGCGGATGGAGACCGGTCTGCCCAGATGGGAGGCTGGTAGAATCAGACAGTGGCGGCGTGAAGTTGTAGTGGGTCAGAAAGAAGCCCGGTACCGCGCTGTCGAATACCACGATCCTCAGATCAGGATCGGCCTCGATGGCCGATATGACCTTTTCCATCTGGGGAATCGTTTCTGGTCCAAAAATGTTAAAAGGAGGATTGTCAAATGTGACGCGCCAATAAGCAGGCGTCCGCTTGTCCACCCTGATTTCTGTCCGCTCCTCCGTTTGGGCGCTGGAATGCGCTGGCTTGTCGGCGGCGATCGGCGCTGTGCCCTGACCAGCAAGAGCGATTGCAGGAATCATCAAAATTACTGCAGTGCTGAGGAACGTTGAAGCGCCGGCCGGAAGGCCAAGGTGCAAGCAGGAACGGGATTTGTTATCTGGCTTCGTTTTCATAACTGTCTCCAATCTAGGTTGAACGCTAAAGTTGAAAGCGAACGGGTTGCTAGGGCTCGATCTCGAATATGAGTTCGATTTCAACGGGCAACCCCAATGGTATGCTGGCAACGCCCAGGACTATGCGCGGGGGAACTTTCCCTGCTCCGAACACATCAAGAAGGAGTTCAGAGGCTCCATCGGCGACTTTGGGGTGTTCGCGAAAGCCGGCGGGCGTGGCAATGTAGACCCCGAGCTTTGCGATGCTGCGTATCTGATTTAAGGACCCCAGAAACTCCTGTGCCGCGGCCAGCCCGCCGAGGCTGGCGGAACGTGCTGCGTCGTACCCGTCCTGGATTGAAAGTTCCTCGCCCAGTCGCCCGCTGTACTTTGGATCGTCGCGGTCAACGGGAAGCATACCACTCAGGAACAGCAGCGAGCCACAGCGTGTCGCCTCAACGTATGCGCCGAGCGGAATCGGTGGAGAAGGGAGTACTACGCCGAGTTCCTTCAGCCTGCGATCCGCATCGCTCCCTACCATTTGCCTAGATGTGCGCCATTGTCGACATGCAGCACCTCCCCGGTAACGCTTGCGGACTCCGTCAGATAAACCACACCATCAACAATCTCCTTTATGCTGGAAATCGCGCCCATGGGTGACAAGGATTTGAGGTAGTCTTTTGGATCTTCGGCATGCATGGGAGTGTCGACTATCCCGGGTGCTACCGCGTTTACCCGAATGTTGTCCTTGGCAAACTCCATTGCCAAGCTCCTCGTGATAGCGTCCAAGCCACCCTTTGTTATCATTGCCAACGAGGCGTTCACGCCGGCGATAGGGTGATCAGTTAATGAAGTCGTTATGCTTACGACGCTTCCGCCTGTTTTCTGTCGGAGCATCTGTCGGATCGCACTCTTTGTGAAATGGATGAATCCCTCGATATTGGTCGAGGATAGCTGACGAAAATCGTCGATCGTGAAATCGAGGAACGGCTTGGTTTGAAACAGACCAGCGTTGTTTACGAGAGCGTCGATCGATCCGAATTGCTTGATTGCAACGCCCGCCGCCCGCTCCGCCGTCGCGGGATCGCCAACGTCTCCCTCGACCAGTTCCAGCCGCGCTGAACGATCGAGCTCGGTGGTGTTGGATATACGGCGCGACGTTGCAACGACGTTGTAATTCCTCTGCAGAAATGCGTTAACGAGTCCGGCGCCAATCCCTTGAGATGCGCCCGTGATCAATATGGTTTTAGTGTTGTTCATCGTCTGCATCCTTTTCGTCGAACGGACGCAATCATTCGCTGCCAGCCGACAAAAGGTCGTGGCCAACGGAAATCGTGCCATCGAGTTCGAATTTGCGTTAGGTCTCGACGGTGACGCAGTGCATGTCGCCGTCTCGGAGCGTGCCGACCTTCTCTCGAAACTCAGACGTTGGCTATTGTACCAAGGTGTTGTCCGGTACCATCGGATTGGTTGCGGCTAGGTCGACGGGCTGAATACTAAAGTGCAATAGTCTTGCTCAGGGGAAGTTCGTAAGCTGTCCGGGTTCTCAGAACTGTTTCGGTAGCATGATCCCATAATTCAGTCCTCGCTGCCGTCTCGGCAGCGACGAAAATCCTCAATGCCTCATCGCGCGCCGCCATAAGCGGTCTCTGATCATCTTGCCGCGTGGCGATAGACAGTGTGCCGGCATTCGGTCGTTCACAGGGTCAATGCAAACCCTTATCTGGCCAGACAGTGCAGGACGGCGCGCTCCTTGTCCTCGGCGATCAGCCAACGGACCGGTCAGCAAACTCCGTATCCCCCACCCAAGAAACTTGAGGTACCAGCCATGTCAGAACATACTCGAAACTATGTTGCCGTAACATTCGCCGGTTCGGTCTCGCTCGCGATTGCGATGGGTGTTGGTAGATTTGCCTTCACCCCCATTCTGCCAATTATGCTTCACGACGGAGTTTTGGATTTGCATCTGGCGAGCGAATTGGCGACGGCAAACTATGTTGGCTATCTGGTCGGTGCCCTCGCTGCCATGATTATCCCCAAGAAGTGGGATCACGCGGCGATTATCCACGCAACGCTGATCTCGACCGTACTGCTCACAGCCGCGATGGCGGTGCCAATTCAGTCAGCATGGGTCTCCCTACGATTCCTGGCTGGTGTGGTCTCTGCAATCGGTTTTGTCTTCACTTCGGGATGGTGCCTTGCCGAGCTCTCGCATAGTCCCTCTTCGATTGGTAGCGCGATTTACACGGGCCCCGGCGCCGGAATCGCGCTGACCGGACTGGCGGCGGGCATCATGACGACCATGGGTTTTTCAGCCAATGCTGCCTGGCTCATCTTCGCAGTCATGTCGGCAATGTTGAGCATCTTGGTGTGGAGCATTTTTCAGAAACAGAAAAGTTCTCCCGATGTCTTCGCGGTGGGAACGAGCGCCAGTAAGATCGGAAAGGTGTCCAGATCCGAAGTCCCGCTTTTCGCGCTGGCTTATGGCCTTGCAGGGTTTGGATACATCATCACTGCCACTTATCTGCCCGTCATTGCCAAGAACACCTTCCCCAATTCGGCGTTGCAGACCATATTCTGGCCAGCGTTCGGCTTTGCTGCCGTTGCGGGATCTCTGCTTGCCGCACGCGTTGGGAAAGCCGTGGATGTCCGATTATATCTGATTGGCGCATACGTCGTGCAGGCAGTTGGAGTCGCCCTTTCTGTAGTGTGGCATTCTGCAGTAGGCCTGACGATCAGCAGTGTCCTTGTCGGTCTGCCATTTACTGCGATCAGCTACTTCGCCATGAATGAGGTTCGGAGAATTCGGTCGCATCATCACGCTCGTTACATGGGGCTTCTGACAGCGGTCTTTGCCGTCGGTCAGATTCTTGGTCCTCCCTCGGTCGGCTTGATTTTGAGGCATGTTGATAGCGTGGAAGCCGGGTTCGAACTGGCGCTTGGTATCGCGAGCATGACGCTTGTCATCGGGGCTGCAATTTACGTCTTCATGATCCTGAGTTGGCCGCTCACCAAAAAGGCGGATCCCAGAATACACGGTCTGAACCGTGCGCGAACGCAAGCTTAACTCCAATGGTATCGGCGATACCATGGAACAATAGAATCTTGGCGTAGGACGGGTCATTCTAACTGGATCAATGCAAAATTGGCGGCGTGGCGGAGTGTCAAGCTTCGCGAAGCACAAACTTCCGCTCTGCCGGTCAATCAAACTTAGAAGGAAAGAACAATGACGAAGATCCTGATGGTGCTGACCTCTCATGATCAGCTCGGAGATACCGGCAAGAAAACAGGCTTTTGGTTGGAGGAGTTCGCCGCTCCTTATTACGTCTTCAAGGATGCGGGAGCGCAGGTAACAGTAGCATCCCCACTCGGCGGACAGGCGCCGATTGATCCCAAGAGCGACGAACCAAGCAACCAGACCCCGCCCATGACGCGGTTCAAGTCCGATAAAGACGCTCAGTCGGTCTTGGCGAACACAATCACGCTCTCCACCGTCAACGCCTCGGACTTCGATACCGTCTTCTATTCCGGAGGACATGGTCCAATGTGGGATCTCGTCGAAGACAGGAAGTCGATCTCGCTGATTGAGGACTTTTACACCTCCGGCAAGCCCGTCGCTGCCGTATGCCATGCCCCCGGAGTCTTTCGCCATGTGAAATATCAAGGCGAGCCTCTCGTGAAGGGCAAGCGCGTTACGGGCTTTGCCAATACGGAGGAGGAGGCAGTCCATCTAACCTCGGTGGTTCCCTTCCTCGTCGAGGATGAACTTAAGCGCCTCGGCGGAAGATACGAGAAGGTAGCCGATTGGGGGAGCTTCTCGATTACCGACGGGCGACTTATTACCGGTCAGAATCCCGCATCATCGACGGCCGCCGCCCAAGCCCTGCTCGAACTTATCTGAACGGAAAATCCGCCGTCGGGCGATCCGGTGGCCCAGGCTGCCGGATCAAAACACTTCTAGAAGGGGTCTTCGATGCTGGAAAATAGGAATGAAATCAATGGTTCAGAAACCAAAGCCGGCGACGGCAGCGCGCAAGACGCGCTGATCGAGTTCTATCACGCTTTTAATGCTGGCGACCTGGCTGCCCTTCAACTGAATTGGATGCCAGGCGACGCCCCAAGCATGGACAATCCGATCGGTGGCATCCGCCGGGGCTGGACTTCCATAAGCGAGGGCTACCTCAAGCTATTCGGCGGACGGGCGACGGTGCAGGTGAGCTTTCACGATTTTAGCAGTCAGGGCGCGGCTGACTGGCATCTCTTTGTAGGGCGCGAGCGCGGCATCTGTGCGACTCCCACCGAACGATTGGATTTGGCTTTCCGTACGACGAGATGGTTCATCCGGACAGATGGGATATGGCACCAACTCCACCATCATGGATCCATAGAGGACCCCAAACTCCTCACCGACTACCAGCGGCTTATCTTCGGCGATCACCGGTAGGGTTGAGAGTTCTTCAAATTCTTTCCGCGCAGCAGCCTCCTGCCGCCAACTTGCTGCAGCACAAATTACGCGGCGATTTGGACCTGCGCGACTTGGAGGCCGCAGGACATATCAAGACCAGCCGTTTGCCACGGCTAGGCCGATTCAGTTCCCGCTATACCCAGGAGTCGGCATCGATGACCGCCTGCGCAAACGCCGCCGGAGCCTCTTGCGGAAGGTTGTGGCCAATACCGCCAGATATCAGGCGGTGTTGATACTTGGCCTTGAATTTTTGGGCATATGTCTTGGGATCCGGGTGAGGAGCGCCGTTAGCGTCGCCCTCCAACGTAATCGCGGGAACTTGGATGTCCGGTGCCATCGCGAGTTTCGCCTCGTGCTCGTCGAATCGTGGCTCACCCGTCGCAAGTCCAAGTCGCCACCGATAATTGTGAACGACGATCTCCACGTGATCCGGATTGGAGAATGCTGCTGCGGTTCGTTCGAAGGTCGCGTCATCGAATTCCCAGCGTGGAGAAGCCAGCTTCCAAATGAGTCTCGCAAATTCGCTGGTATATTTCTCATATCCGTCCCGGCCCCGGTCAGTCGCGAAGTAGTATTGATACCACCACTGAAGCTCGGCCGACGGCGGCAATGGCACCTTTCCTGCGCTCTGGCTGCCGACGAGGTAACCGCTTACAGATACAAGCGATCTACACCTTTCAGGCCAGAGGGCGGCCACAATGCCAGCGGTTCGAGCACCCCAGTCAAAGCCTGCAAGCGTGGCCGTCTTGATCTTGAGCGCATTCATCAGTTCGATGGTGTCGTTTGCGAGCGCCGCCTGCTGTCCGTTGCGCTTGGTCTTGCTGGACAGGAAGGTCGTACCTCCGTAGCCCCGAAGGTAGGGCACGATGACTCTAAGACCCTTTTCGGCAAGGATTGGCGCGACGTCGGCGAAACTGTTTATGTCGTACGGCCAACCATGGAGCAGCAGCACTGGCGATCCGTCGGCGGGTCCCATCTCGACATAGGTAACACTGAGGTCGCCAGCATCTATGTGTTTGATGTCGCCGAGGTGGGCGGTTGTGGGCATTGCCGCCGCGCGAACTCTGGTCGATTGCCCGACCAAAGTGGTAGCTGCTGTTAGACCGAGGGCGATGCTGCCAAAGGAGCGGCGGGTCAAGTTTGCGAAATCTATTTCGGACATTGCAAAGTTCTCCAACTGATTGCTTGAACCGGCCCGTCAGCAAATACTGACGTATGTACGAGCTCCATCAATCACCAGAAAAGTTCAGGGTGTCTATTATGCTGAGGTGTCGATTTGCGCTTGATTCTGCACAATTTTTCAAGCGCCGGTCTGTACCTGTCGGCATGAACTGGCCGGCGTGTCTCACAGACGGGTCTGGGGCACATCATTGCCTCGACGAGGGTGAGTAGAAGTCGCTCCCGCGAGGGATCCTATAATGCTTGGCGCTGGCAACGCGCGAAGATCGTTTGACAACCCGGACGCAAGCCGAGTGGTATTTGTTTCCAGGTCGCTTGGGACAAATGGCAGATCATTTCCGCGTGCGCCCTTGCCACGTGGGGCTTCTTAATTAATAATACTATTCTCGAAGGTGAAACTCCTATTTGCGATGCAGCAGAATGAACCACTTGTGTTTGAGACAGGCGGATGGGAGATCGATCTCGCGCAGCGGGAATTGCGTGCGCACGGGTTAGCGGTACCGATCGGGGGACGCGCCTTCGAAATCATAGAGATTCTGGTGCAGTCGGCGGGGAACCTGGTAACCAAGGATGACCTCATGAGGCGCGTTTGGCCGGGGCTAAGCGTCGAGGACAATACGGTTCAGGTTCACATCTCTGCAATTCGTAAGGCGCTTGGCCCCGACCGTGATATGCTCAAGACAGATTCCGGTCGCGGCTATCGGCTGCTCGGCGACTGGGAAATACGACAGGCAAGCAATCGGCCGAGCGTAAACCTGCGCACTGGCGTAGCAAACAATCCATTCCTCACCAATGTTCCTGTCGCGGCGTCGGCTCTCATTGGTCGCGAGGGGGCCGTGCAACACCTGCGCGACTTGTTATCTGCCTACCGAGTGGTGACGTTGACCGGGCCGGGCGGGATCGGAAAAACCGTACTTGCATCCGAGGTTGCCCGCAGAATTTTCCCGATATTTGGTGGCGATGTACTTTTCATAGAGCTTGTCTCTTTGTCGGACCCCGACCTGGTACCTCCCACCATCGCATCTGTGTTCAACTTTCAGCTGCGCGGTGACGTGTTCTCGGCAGAGTGGGTAGCTCGATCGATAGGAAACAAGAAAACACTCCTCGTACTTGACAATTGCGAACACGTGATCGATGCGGCAGCCAGGATGGCGGATACCCTGGTACGCCTGTGTCCAAATACGACGCTGCTTGCCACCAGTCGGGAGCTGTTGAGCATCGAGGGGGAATGCGTCTATCGTGTTCCGGCGCTTGCCGTACCAGCGCACCAAGTGGAGGAGACGAATGATCTCCTTGATCACAGCGCCATACAGCTGTTCATCACCCGAACGCGGTCGCTTCGTGCGGATTTCATATCAGAGGACGAGAAGCTGCCCGTCATCGCCGCGATTTGTCGGCGGCTAGACGGCATTCCGCTTGCAATTGAGTTAGCTGCTGCCAGAGCGGCAAGTCTCGGTGTGCAACAGGTCGCCGAACGCTTGGACGATCTGTTTTCGTTTCTTACCGGCGGAAGACGTACGGCTCTGCCGCGGCACCAAACGTTGCGTGCAACACTGGACTGGAGCTACGAGCTGTTGCCGCCCGCGGAACAGGACCTGCTGTGCCAGCTAGCGGTCTTCCCAGCCGGGTTCACGCTCGAGGCCGCCGCCGCTGTTGTAGGCGACACCGACTCCAGCATCGCACTCGGTATTTCTAGTTTGGTATCGAAGTCTCTTGTAACGCTCGATGGATCAGAGAACGCTCGGCGATGGCGGTTGCTTGAGACGGTGCGGGTATATTCGCTCGAAAAATTGACCCAAAGTGGCAAGCATGATCAGGTAATGCGCCGCCTAGCGGAGTTCTCCCTCACGCAGTTTGCCCCATTCTTGATCGAGAGCGAACATCGCGCCGCGATTGACAATCTGAACTATTACCGCCGCGAAGTTGACAATCTTCGTGCTGCCCTGAACTGGGCCTTCTCTGCGGATGGTGACGCTGCTCTCGGGGTCAGGCTTGCCGCCACCACAAGTGATTTTTGGGTAGCTGCCTCATTGGTCGTGGAGGCACGGTATTGGGCCGGCAAAGCTCTGGAACAGATCGGTGACGCGACAGATACCCGGTTCGAAATGGTGTTGCGATGTAGCCTTGGTTTTGCGCTTATCTATGCTGAGGGAATGAGTTCTCACACACGCGAGATTCTGATACGAGCGCTTGATCTTGCGCGAAGGCTTGGGGATTTCGACTATCAGCAGCGTGCAACATGCGGTCTCTGGCTCTTTTCTGCCCGCTCCATGGCACTAAGTGATGCGCTGGCTTTTGCCCGCGAATATGAGGAGGTCGCTCGTTTTCGGGACCTCCAATCCCAGGCGACGGCCGCCTGGCTCGTTGGAGTACCACAAACCTATTTGGCGGCTCACGCCCAGGCCGATGAACGACTTCGTTGGGCTATCGACAACTACCCCACCGACCGTCGGAATCAAGACATGGTGCGGGTTGGGGGCGACCTGCGTACATCGGCCATGGGACATAACACGGTGAACCTGATATCGCAGGGCCACTTGGATGTCGCATTGCGAGTTTCAAGAGAGGCGATTGAGGAGGCGCGTCTTACGGACCAACCTACGGTGCTCTGTGTAGCCCTCGCGTGGGCATCTTGCTTCGTTGCGCTTAGTCTCGATGAGTTGGAAATGGGGAATGACTATGGCGAGGAGCTTGTTGATCTTGCCTCCAAACACGCGTTGCGACCATTTCGTGCGGCCGGCCTTTGTGTGAGAGGCAGTCTCGCAACAAGGCGAGGTGAGGCCGATATAGGTTTCCCGCTGCTTCGTTCTGGCCTCGCCGATATGCAGGGAGCAATGTACTTGCTGTTCTATCCGTTTTTCCGGGTAGAGCTTGCGGCGGCATTGTGCTCGATTGGCCGTCATGATGACGCACTCAGTGAAATTGACGATACGCTGCGGTTCGCAGTCGGGAGTGAATATCGCTGGTTCGTGCCGGAAATCTTGAGGATCAAGGGCGAATTGCTCTGTCGCAGCGATTTCGGCGAACCAGCCTTGATTGAAGACTTGTTTCGTCAGTCCATGCGACAGGCGCGGGCACAAAAAGCAGTTTATTGGGAACTATCCGCTGCAACGAGCTTGGCAAAGTGTTTACAAGACCAACAGAAAGATACTGAGGCCTATGAGGTACTTTCGCCCGTGTATCGACGATTTGCCGAAGGCTTGTCTGCATCAAGGGTAAGACAGGCCAAAACTATATTGGATCAAGTGAGTTAGCTAGAACGTTGGAGTCGGGACTGGATACTTCAATTGGGGACCGAGTTCTGACATAAGCCAGAGCTTGGTGCAACAAACAGGACACGTGGTATGAACCACTGTAGATCTGGTTGCCAAAAATCGCATCATTTCGCATGTGGAACTGCCGGAATCGTATTTAGTGGTATTTGGTTCGGTTCCACTCAAGACCTTTGATAGCTTGTCCGTGTCGGGCCCATTGCGGAAATTTGCAAGAAATGCGTTCAACGACGGCTTCGCGCCCTGATTTTGGCCGTAGAGCTGAGCTTGGCCGTTGCCCGAAAGCAGACGTCGCCAGCGACAGGGCCGGACGGCTTTATTGCGATTTCTGCGTGTCTGCCTGGCCGTTTGTATGGCCTTCAGGCCGGATCGCGCTATACGACTTCTACGGCCTCCAGGATCCACGCTGTTCGCTCGGCGAGTTCGGGAATCTTGGCCAGATAGGACTGATAGTGGGGCGTCATGCGGTGTGCCTCGACTGCGGCGGCGTCGACATAGAGTTCGTCGAGCACGTATCGCTCGCCATGTGCTAGGTCCCGCCAAACATCCCAGCGCAGATTGCCGGGTTCGGCTCTGCAAAGCGGTGCCATGCCAACAAGCAATGCTCGTAGCTCGGCAGCCTTGCTTAGGTGGGCTGTGAGGATCGCAGTGATCTTCGTCGGCGACTGCGTCATTCTAGGGCTCCTGATGGAATACACGACGGGTATACGTGGACGAGAGTGGCGAAGTGCAAGGTCGGTATCGAAGTCGCATCAGCATCTTCAACACCACATTTCATCAGATCACGTAGAGGCCATCACACCGTTAAGGGCCTCGATCAGCTTTGCTCCAAGGGGGTGATCTGATCGCGGGTTCTGGCCTGTGATAAGTTCGCGGTCCACGATCACATGGGGGGAGAAGTCGATCGGGTTAGTCCTGACGTCGCCCCCCGCCACGGTTAGTGCGTCGGGCATATTGAAATATAGCTTTCCGTGAAGGATCTGCTCTTCGATTGGTTTCTCCTCGCTCGCGGAGAATACTGTCATCTCGTAACCTGCATATTGCCAATCCTTGGCAAATTCAGATGCTTTGGACAAGTTGCCGGCAATCAAGGCAGCCCGATATTCTCTTGCGCGCGGCAGTGCTGCCAGCGAGGCGATCGGACCATGGCAAAGGAAGGCCGTCGGCTTTCCGCGCGAATGAAAGTGGTGCAGGATCTCCCCGAGATCGCCGTCCTGCATAAGATCGACCACCGGGGCCTGACCACCCGGTACAAAGACGCCAGCATAGCAATCGAGACCATCGTCGATTACCGATCTCAATGTCCTTACGTCGTTCATAGCCCGATCGTTGTCGAAAAAGGCGCGGCCGCGTCTATGAGCCGCTTCGTCGCCGTCGAAATGCTGCGCCACATCAGACACGGGGTCGATGTGCGGCTTGGTGCCATTGGGTGTGGCCAATACGATCTCGTATCCCGCGTCGACAAGAGCCAAAATTGGCACCACAGTTTCGTTGAGATACTGGCCTGTCGGACCGGTTGTTCCGCCCTGAATCTCAATCCGGGTGGCATTTGACCCGACGACAAGAACTTTACCCTTGCTCATAGCATCCTCCTCATTCGATTGGTTACAGATCGGTGGGGCCCGGCGAGCGATGATGTTGGTGGCAGGCCAACGGTGGAGTTGACCAAGGTCCGAAAGTTCATGGGGCCCTGTTGACGGTTGATCCGGGACTATTGGTCATTTCAGGCCGACAGGGACGTGCTCGCCCTTCCCAGTCTATTGGGCGGCCTTCACAATGAGTTCCGCAACCTCTTTGGGGTGGGAAAGCATGGCGACGTGACCGGATGACACTTCAACCATCTCTGCGTTTGTGGTTTTCACCTGATCCCTTTGCAGCTGCGGTGCGATGATCTGATCCTCCGTCGCTACAACCATGAAGGACGGTTTGTCACGCCAGGCGGGGTGGCCAACGGGTGTGGTAGTACCACGCACATGAAACCGCCCTTGGACTACCGCAACGAGCCGTTGTTCGTCCGGCGATAGTCCGGCTGCGAAGTACCTTGAAATACCGTCATGGCTTATCTTTAGATACCCATCTTCGTCCTTGACGTAAGTCGTCCGGCTTTCCTGATCGGGATACTTGGAGGCGACGTCCACCAGAGATTGGCCGGCATCCGGAGCGTAGGCGGCCACGTAAACCAGAGATTTGACCTTTGGATCGCCACCAGCCTCCGTGATGACGACGCCACCCCACGAATGACCGACGAGCACCACGGGTCCTTCGGCATCGCGGATTGCGCGCGTGGTGAAAGCCACGTCGCTTTCCAGGGACTCCAATGGATTCTGGACGGCGATCACTTTCAGTCCGGCATCGTGCAGTAGGGGGATGACTTTTTGCCAAGACGATCCGTCGGCAAAAGCACCGTGAACAAGGACGACGGTCTTTGCCTGGTGATCCGATGCGATTGCCGAAGAGGATGTGCTTGCGAACGCCATCAGGACACAGAATATAAGGCCAAGGTTTCGGTACATGCGATCTTCCTCCGATGAAACTGCCATATCAGGAATACTCATTCGACCACGCCTCAGACGCACGTTAATTATGGTTAAATCCCGCGATTGTGGTGTGGCACCTGTTGGGCAGCCGCATGGTCCACGCTCAAGACGCCTGGATCTGCATCGCCTGTTTGATCTCCGAAGCGAAAACTGTGTTCGTCCCGCACCGTTGAGGTGGGTGGGCATGGTGCAGAAGCTGCCGCTGCTCGATAGGTTCGCGCTCCCCGGAGCCAAGGAGTTTGAACGCAGCATACGACCTGGCGATGCCTGCCAGCTTGAGTAGCGCGGGTCCCTCTCCGGGGTGAATTGAAAGAAGAGACTTGTCGATAAGATTGCCGATCGATTCGATGATATCCGCGTGCTCTAGGTCATCGTATTCCATCATCGCTATGGCAGAATCCAGCGAGAACTCACCCGAGAATACCGATAGCCCCCTGAACACTCGTTGGTCCGTGTCGGATAGAAGAGCGTAACTCCAGTCCATCATCGCTTCGGCCGTTTGGTGGCGCGGGGCAGCGTATCGGCTACCTTTCCATCGCAAGGCGAGTTGGTTGTCCAACATTTCCACGACCCGATCGAGGCCGTATGGTCCCATACGGCTCGCCACCAGTTCGATCGCAAGCGGATTACCGTCCAATCTCCTGCAGATGGCCGCTATTGTCGCTGCCTGCTCATCGACAAAAGGCTCGAGATGACCGCTATCAACCGCACGCTCTACAAAAAGCTGGATCGCGGGCCAAAGTAACGCCTGCGCTGCAGTCAAACGCCCTGTATGCGGAGGAACGCCGAGGGGTTGGAGCAGGAATACGGCTTCGCCGGGCAAGCGGAACGCTTCTCGACTCGTGGCGAGAATATGCACCCGGCCGGTCTGTCCAAGCAGTGAAACGACAACATCAGCCGCAGCGTCGATGACATGCTCGCAATTGTCGAGGATCACGAGGGCGCGACGTGACGACAGGCGGCCGATGACATCCTCAATAACATCACTTTCTGAAGAGGGGGTATCGAGGGCCGAGGCGATCGCCTCTAGTACAGCCGCTTCATCGTCGACCGTGCTGAGATCGACAAAACGCACATCTTCAAACATGCGCAGGGCGTGGGCCACCAAAATTGCAAGGGTCGTCTTACCGACCCCACCCGCGCCCACAATGGTAATGAAACGGCGTTCAGCCACCATCTGCGAAAGCTTCTCAATATTTTCGTCTCGGCCGATAGGGTGGCTCAAGCGAGGTGGAAAAGCCTTCGCGATGCAGGGTCCTGTGCAGGATGACTGAACGTCGCTCAAGGGTACAGGCCAAGCCTGTATCGACTGCGAGGCCTCTTCCCATGTAACAGGTGCGACGAAGCTGTAGCCGCGTCCCGCCAAGCTAACGATATAGCGATCGCCGTTTTCGCCACAACCGATTTCGCGCCTCAGGTGTGTCATCTGCACTCTGATGTTGGAGGCTTCGACATTGAGGCCGGGCCATGCGAACGCCATGAGTTCCGCGTGGGAAAGGACCCTTCCGTGGTTTTGGACAAGAGCGACCAGCATGTCGAAGGCGCGGCTGCCTATTGAAAGCAATTCGTCGCCTCGTAACAGAACCCTTGCCGCCGGGTTCAACCGGTATGGCCCAAAGTCGAAAAAGCCTCTTGCGTGATATCCCATTTCGGTTGCCCTCACCAGAGCGGTGGATTCACAAATGTTCCATCTGATACTACAGGACCTCAGTCTCCATGGAGGTAAAATCAGGTAAATTATGGGGATGGGTTCGTTTGCCTCGGAATGAGCCCTGCGCTGGCGGCAACATTTCACAGGCTTTGACCATATTTTACGCGCTACGAATGCACTTCCGGCGTAAGTATCAATCTTGTTCCTGAACTTGTTCGTTTGGTGCCCGGCGAGAGCGGCGGTGACGCTATGCCTGTGACGGAGTTGGTATTGGGCGCAGGCCGTTCGTGATGCGAGCCAAGGACGTGGGGTGAAGCTAATGTCAACAGCAGCTCTCTTCCAGCCCATCAGAATAAGGGGCTTGAATCTCCTCAATCGCATCGTGATCGCCCCGATGTGCCAGTATTCTGCCGAAGAAGGTTGCATGAACGAATGGCATCTGATTCACCTTGGCAAACTAGCATTATCCGGTGCCGCTTTGCTTACGATCGAGGCAACTGCAGTTGTGCCCGAAGGCCGTATAACCTACGCCGACCTCGGCTTGTGGAGCGAGCGATCTTATGCAGCGATGGGGCTAATTCTCGAGAGCATCCGTCGGTGGACGAATATACCGATCGGAATACAGCTCAGCCATGCGGGTCGGAAAGCGTCGACTGAAGTTCCCTGGAAAGGCGGAGGTCAGATTTCGCCAACCGAAGCTCTGGGTTGGCAAACTTTTGCACCATCGCGACTTCGGTACCGCAAGGGAATGCTCAATCCAGTCGCCCTGGATAGGGAGGGATTGAAAAATGTTCGCGATGCATTCGCAGCCGCGGCAAGACGAGCCGCCAAGCTTGGCTTGGACCTGGTGCAGGTCCATGCTGCTCACGGGTACCTCCTGCATCAATTCCTCTCGCCCCTGACCAATTGCCGCGGTGATGATTACGGCGGCTCCTTGGCAAATCGAATGCGTTTTCCTCTCGAAGTATTTGATGCCGTCCGCTCAGAGGTTCCTACCGAGGTGCCCGTCTCGATCAGGGTTTCCGCTACTGATTGGGTCGATGGAGGTTGGAACTTGGAGCAAACGCTTCATTTCGTGGTGGAATTGCAGAGGCGTGGTTGCGACGCCGTACATGTATCCAGCGGCGGCTTACATCCTGGCCAAAGTATCCCGATTGGGCCGGGCTATCAGGTCCCGTTTGCTCGCGCGGTCAGGAAAGAGGTCAAGATGCCCGTCGTCGCAGTTGGACTTATCACAGGTTTCGAACAGGCCGAGGCTATCGTCGGAACGGGTGATGCTGACATGGTGGCTCTCGCACGGACGATCCTGTTCGATCCGAACTGGCCTTGGCATGCCGCCGCACAGCTTGGTGGCAAGGTGCACGTGCCGAGGCAATACCTCCAATCGCAATCCAGTCGGTTCAGAAACATATTCGAAAACGAGTGACTCGCGCCAAGTCGGCGTCAACACCAAGCACCGAGGTACTGTCGACGGTATTTGTTGTCGGCAATTGCCGTGACATAATAATTTGGAACGCGGATATTTCATCCAAACGTGGCGCCTATGACCAGCGCGCGAAGAGGGAGACATGGCTTCGACGGAACCGGATAATGTGGTCGCATTTGGTCCCTTTCTTCTTCATAGCGAGCATCGCAGGTTGTTTTGCGGCGCGGAAGAGGTTCGGCTTGGCGGTCGCGCAATGGAGATGCTCGTGATATTGGCCCAGAAGAAGGGCGACGTAGTCCACAAGGAGGAGCTATACAACGCGGCGTGGCCCGGCATTTTCGTTCACGAAGCCAATCTGAAAGTGACGATAGCTTCGCTCAGGCGGGCACTGAGGGAATATTCTCCGGCAGAGGACTATATCAGGACGTTTGTGGGCCGCGGCTACTGGCTAAGCGATCAGGTGACTGCCGGGGATATGCCAAGCATTGCGGATCTGCCCGTTGTTGCAAATACACAGTTCCCCGAATTGGGGACAGTTGTCGGGCGGGATGACGACATCGCAGAGTTGCGAAGGAAAATTGCCACCAATCGCCTGACAACGATCGCTGGACCCGGCGGCATCGGAAAGACCACCGTTGCAGTTGCTACCGGGCAACTGCTCGAAGACGAGGAGGGAGGCCGTGTCACATTCATCGATCTCTCTAGGGCGGCCGGCGAGGAATTTGTCATCCCTTCTATCGCCGCGGCCCTCGGCATCAGTTCAGCTAACCAGGACCGCCTTGAGGCGATCTCGTCAATCCTCGCTCGAAGGAAGACGCTGCTTCTGCTGGACACGTGCGAGCATGTGCTCAACGCGGTCGCGCATCTATGCGATGTCATCCTCGCGAACACCAGGGACATCAGGATCCTGGCAACGAGCCGCCAGGTTCTTCGCGCGAAACGAGAAGAGGTTTTCTGGCTTGCTCCTTTGCAGGTTCCACCATCCGGCCAAACCCATACTGCGCAACAAGTCCTTCGTTACACCGCGCCCCAACTTCTCATCGAACGAGCGTCCGAGAAGGGCGAATACACCATGGGCGATGGAGACGCGTCTGCGGTCGCCGAGATATGCAGGCGCCTCGATGGATCACCCCTCGCCATCGAGCTTGTTTCGTCCCGGCTGATAAGCCGACATGCTTGGGATGTCCTCGAAGAGCTTGGCGATCGATTTGCAACACTGGTTGGACATGGCCATGAAGGACCGCTTCGCCAACAGACGATGCTTGCTACGTTGGAGTGGAGCTACGCGCTCCTTACGACGAGCGAGGCAGCGGTCTTGCGTGCAATCTCAATGTTCATGGGCACGTTCGATATGGACGCAGTTGTCAGCGTTGTTGCCCACCATGGTTTGGATACGGCGGTCGTTTTTGATGCCGTCGCCGGGCTGCGTGCCAAGTCGATGCTGAGCGTCGAGCATGTAGCGGGGGGGATGCGATACCGCCTTCTTGATAGTACTCGAGCGTTCGCTGGCGGTCTTCTGGAAGCATCCGGGGAACTGGCCGCTGTGTCCGCGGCCTATGCCGGCCTTGTGTTCGACATCCTCACTCGTGCGAACGCGGACCAAGCAAGACTTTCAGCGCGGCAATGGCACACCGCCTATGCGAGTCTAGCGGATGATTTGCGGAAGGCCGTCAACTGGACGCTCTATCTGCACTGGGATGTATTGGTCGGTATGCGACTGGTGGCATCCGGTCTGCCGCTGTGGCACGAGTTGTCGTTGAGCGAAGAGGCACGCAAAAACTGCGAGCAGGCGCTCGCCGAATTCGATCGCATCGACTGCACTGATCGAGCCCTGAAGCTCAATTTGATCGTAGGGCTCGCGGCAGTGAGCAGCTACATCTCCGCCGATGCGGAGAAAGCCATCGAGACCTTTGAAACAGCAATTCGTCTTTCGCGTGAGATCGGTGATACCAATGCCGAATGCCGAGCTTTGGGCGCTCTGGCGCGATATCGGCTTCTGCCTGGCAATCAGACCGAGGTCCGGAAGATTCTAAAGGATTTGAAGCGTGTCGCAACGCGCTCGAACAATCGCCCGGCTCAGTGGGAGCACGAGTTTCTTCGCAATGAATTAGACATCATTCACTGCCAGTATCCACCTGCAATAGCCAGGATGGAGAAGCTGCGTCAGGAGTTACGAAGCGTTTCCGAAGGTTCCGTTTCGCGGTTCGATCTGGATCCTCGGATCAGATCGGAAACGGCAATAAGCGCACTCATGTGGCTTTGCTCTCGCAGACCCGGAACAGGCTTGAGGGGCGCCCAAGTTACCGCGCCAGAGGCGTTGGAGGCTCACCATGGATGGACACTCATCTATTCTTATACGCACGGAATACTTTTCGTTCTGAGCGAATGCCAGGAATGGGCTCTGGCCAAGTACTGCGCCGAGCAATTGGAGGACACGATCTATCGCCACGGCATGCCAGCATGGCTTCCGCTGGCAAAGTGCTACGCCGAAGGAATAGACGTGCTGTCCGGCGCCCGCCGGGATCCGGAGGGCCTGATGTCGGCATTTGACGGCCTTCGTAATGGGCTGCCGCAGCTCGGTCGTCACGTCTACTATGCATTTCTGATACGGGCTCTTTATGCAATTGGACGCGTGGACGAGGGCGTACGAATTCTCGACTATCTGTTCGAGATTGGACCGCAGCGTTCGATGGTGCCCGAGTTGCTGCGTCTCAGGGCTGTCAAGGAACGATCTGTCGGGCGCGACGGAGAAGCAATGTCCACCTTGCATCACTCGCTGCAGGCCGCGGAAGAGAACGGCGCCTGGGCGTGGCGGCTCCGTTGTGCAACGGATCTTGCCGCCTTGCTGCGCGACAAGTCGCGGATCGACGAGGCCAAGAGCGTGCTTGTGCCTGTCTATGGCCAGTTCATAGATGGATTTGAGACTCCCGACTTGCAAAAAGCTCGCAACCTCCTGACGGAACTGCAGAATTTTGAACGTGTTTGAGCCCATTCCGAACGGGCCACTACTTCTCACATCATGCCGGTCGGCCTGCGGTGTTGGACATCGGCGGGTTGTTCGCCAACCAGCCATGGATTGAGTGGACGACGACTGATCCCTCGCCGACACTCGATGCGACACGCTTTACAGATTGGGCACGAACGTCCCCGACCGCGAATACTCCCGGGACGCTGGTCGCATAGGGCGAACTGGTCGGAGCATTATTGCGGTCGTGGCCGGTGAGGATGAATCCCCGATCATCGAGTTCAACGCAACCGTCGAGCCAGTCCGTGTTCGGAACAGCCCCGATCATCAGAAAGAGGTTCGAAATCGTATACCCGAACACTTCCTTCCCGCGTTGCCATCGGACGGATGAAAGGTAGCTTTCGCCAGAAAGGGAGGTGATTTCGCTGCGAGTATGCAGGGTAATCCGCGAGGACTGACTGATGCGGCCGACAAGATAGTCCGACATGGTAGCCGAAAGTCCGTCACCTCGGACTAGCAGATGTACGTGACGGGCTCGTGAGGACAGGAAAATCGCCGCTTGCCCAGCTGAGTTGCCGCCCCCCACTATCGCCACTTCGGTGCCTTCGCAAAGCTGCGCCTCGATCGACGTTGCCGCGTAGTGGATTCCTTTCCCTTCGAAGCGCGGAGCCTCGGGTATCTCCAATTTTCGGTACCGCGCGCCAGTCGCAACCACGACCGATCGCCCGAGCACCACGCCTCCGCCTTCCAAGTGCATCTGGAATGGATAGCAAGTGCACACGAGACGCAACGCTGCATCGGCGACAGCGAAGCGCGCGCCGAATCTTTGAGCCTGTATTTGAGCTCGCCGGGCAAGATCCTGTCCGGAGATGCCCATAGGAAATCCCAGGTAGTTCTCGATCCGCGAACTCGTGCTTGCCTGGCCGCCCGGTCCAACTGCTTCTATGACCAGCGTATCCAGGCCCTCGGATGCCGCGTAGACCGCGGCGGCGAGACCGGAAGGCCCCGCACCAACGACGACCACATCGTATACATGCGAAGGATCAAGCCGCTCCGTTATGCCGAGAGCCTCGGCGAGGTCATGGTTAGTCGGTCGGGTGAGAACACTGACGCCGTTGAGAACAACGATCGGCAGGCTGTCGGCGTCGGCATGGAAGGACTCCATGGCGGCTCGTGCGTCATCGTCGACGTCGGTGTCGAGGCAGCGATAGGGATAGCCGTTCCTCTCGAGAAAGGTTTGGATGCGGACCGTATCTCCGGCGCGGCAACTTCCCACGACTACAGTGCCACCTTCGGCATGTTCGAGAAGCCTGGCGCGCCTGAGAATGAATGAGCGCAGGATGATCTCTCCGATATCCGGCTCGGCGCTGACCAATTTCAACAACGAGGAGCGGGAAAGTCGGATGACGGACGTGGTAACTGTGGCTCTCCCACAAACCAGGACTGCCCGACCACTCAGATGATGGAGTTCTCCGGTGAACTGATTTTCACGGTGCGTAGCAATAAGCGCATGCCCGCCTTGCCCGTCGCTTTCGAACACGTCGACTGCCCCGTTCAGAATGACGAAGAAGTCTACCTCTCGATCGCCGACCTCGTACAGATACGTACCGCCTTCGAAACGAGCCTTCTGTCCGAACCGGCCAATGCGTGCCACCATATCGGAGGTAAGTCGGGGAAACGCCTCGCCAGGGATTTCACCCAGTTCAACGGAAATCGGGCTGCTGAGAGTCCTGAAGTCGCCTCTGTCGGCCATTGGAATAACCTCGATGCCGTCTCACGCTGCGGGTACGTGGTTGGGAAAGCCTAGCCGTGCTCACTTGGCGTCGCCTGTTAAACAGCGGTTATCATCGCGAATTTCCGGGAAAGATGGAACGTCTCCGGTGGTGCACGGTGGCGGCTTGAAGAAATGGCATGATGATGAGGAGCCCTACTGGGGCGATTGGGTGCAATAACATGCCAGATTTCGCGGACATTGACCGCATTTAGCACTCATCGCCCGGACGAGGTGCTAGCCTTTATCCCATTCAACCGAGGGCCAGCCACGTCCGGCGCTCCTGCCCTTCTCCGTGGTACGGAAGGATCGCTTGGCCGATGCGCCGCCATCGAGTTTTGAGGAGCGGATATGACCAGGCTTATCGCTACACTTACTCTGGATGACGCCAAACTGATGTTGTCAGCGGCGGAAGCAAAGGCGCTTGAATTTGACATCGCCTACAACATCGCCGTGGTCGATGCAGGAGGACACTTGATCGCCTTCGTCCGGCAGGACGACGCGCTGATCGGCAGCATCGATCTGGCCATCAAGAAGGCCGTCACGGCGCGCCTCTTCGACAAAAAGACGGACTACCTGGCAACGTTGGCTCAGCCCGGCGAGCCACTCTTCGGCATCGACCAGAGCAATGACGGTAACGTCATCATCTTCGGGGGCGGGCTTCCCGTCGCCCGAGAGGGGCGGTTGATCGGTGCAGTAGGGGCAAGCGCCGGATCGGTGGAGCAGGACATAGCAGTTGCTGAGGCCGCCGTATCCGCAATCGACTTGGAGCTCTCACACACGTGCACATTGACCTTTTAGCTAAGGAGCAAGGAACATGACGAGCAATATTGAAGGAAAAGTCGTTCTGATCACCGGCGGTGGCACGGGGCTGGGCGCGGAGACCGCCCAAATGCTGGCCTCAAAGGGGGCAAAGATTGCGATCGCGGCGCGACGGCGCGGGAAACTCGACGAAGTTGCATCCAGCATTTCCTCCTCCGGCGGCAAGGCAAAAGGCTACGAACTCGATGTGGCCAACAAGGACCAGTTCAAGTCGGTCGTGGAGGCAGTGGCATTCGATTTCGGAAAGCTTGATGTCCTGATCAACAATGCGGGGCTAATGCCTATCCGTCCGATGGTGGAAGTGAACACGGACGAATGGGACGCCATGATCGACGTCAATCTCAGGGGCACCCTATACGGAATCGCCGCGGTCCTGCCGATGTTCATCAAACAGGAATCCGGCCACATCATCAACATCAGCTCCGTCGCGGGCGTGAAGGTATTCGCGCCGGGTGGCACGGTCTATTCCGGTACCAAGTTCGCCGTCAGGGCGATCTCCGAGGGGCTGCGCCAGGAGATCGGGAGCAAGATCAGGGTCACGTCGATAGAGCCCGGCGCCGTCGAAAGCGATCTCAAGCACACGACCAGCGGCACGTCGCAGGGCGCGGTTATGGAATTCTACAAGTCGGCCATCCCCGCAAGTTCGGTTGCCAGGGCAATCACCTTCGCGATCGAGCAACCCGCTGACGTGGACATCAACGAGATCGTGCTGCGTCCGACAGCGCAGGAGTTCTGATCGAGGGTCAAATTCGCGACTACGGGAACCTCAACCCGTCGCTATCCCAAGCTGGATCGTGGCTACACGAACATGCCCAACTTCCCAAGATCGGCCGTTTCCGGCCCTGATACGAAAGGAGAATATAAGATGGCTTATCAGAGCGTAAACCCGGCAACGGGCAAAGTCCTCAAAACCTTCGAAAGCCACAGCGACGAAGAGATCGAAAAGGCACTCGCCCTGGCGCATTCCCTCTACAAGTCGCCTTGGTGCAAGGGCGACAGGGGACCTCGACTGAAGGTTCTGGGCCAGTTTGCCAAGCTGGCGAATGAGCGTCAGGAGGAGTTGGCACGAATACTGACCCTGGAAATGGGAAAACGGATCAATGAAGCGCGCACCGAGGTGCGGATCACCGCGGACATCGCCAAGTATTACGCCGAGAACGCCGAGACCCTTCTCGCTCGTGAGAAGGTGCTGACACCGAAGGGCGACGCTTGGTTGGAGTATCATCCGATCGGTGTCGTCGTCGCCGTCGAGCCCTGGAATTTTCCCTTCTACCAATTGATACGCGTGGCCGGCCCGAATCTGGCGATCGGCAATCCCGTACTCGCGAAACACGCGAGCATGGTTCCGCAGGCCGCTGTCGCGTTCGAAGAACTGCTTACCGAGGCGGGCGCGCCGGAAGGCGCATGGACCAATATCTTCGCCACGGGCGATCAGATTTCGAAACTCATAGCCGACGATCGGGTTCAAGGCGTGGCTCTCACCGGTTCCGAGGGCGCTGGCAGCATCGTGGCGGCCAATGCAGGCAAGAACCTCAAGAAGTCCGTTATGGAACTCGGTGGGAGCGACGTCTTCGTCGTTCTCGACGACGCCGACGTGGACAAGGCCGTCGCCGCCGGAGTCGAGGCCAGGCTCCGCGGTTGCGGTCAGGTCTGTAATGGTGCGAAACGCTTTCTCATCCACGAGAAGGTCGCCGACGAATTCGTCAACAAGCTCGCGGAGAAGTTCATGAGCACCAAGATCGGCGACCCAATGGATGAGACCGTCGGTCTCGGGCCGATGTCTTCGATAGGCGCACGCGACGATATTGCCGGGCAGGTCGAGCGCGCCGTCAAGGCGGGGGCCCGGGTCCTGGTCGGCGGGGCCGTAGTGGAGGGGCCAGGTGCGTATTACAAGCCAACGATCCTTACCCATGTGACAAGGGACAATCCGGCGTATTTCGAGGAGTTCTTCGGTCCCGTCGCTCAGGTGCACGTGATCAAGAGCGATGACGAGGTGGTCGGGATCGCGAACGACTCGAACTTCGGGCTTTCCGGGGCGATCTTCACGGCGGATGTGGAGCGCGCCAAATCCCTTGCTTCCCAGGTCGAGACTGGGTCCGTCTGGATCAATACGTCCTCCTTTACCGGACCGGAACTTCCATTTGGCGGGGTCAAGAAATCCGGTTATGGTCGCGAACTCGCGGGCGCGGGCATCAAGGAACTGGTGAACCAGAAGATGGTGCTCGTTGCTCACTGATCGGCATCTGCGGCTTGGCGTATCACGTAGAGGTACCGAAAACACGATGGGCCGCAGCCGAGCGGCCCATTTGGTCTACGGAGCTCAGGTTGACCAGAGTACGGGGAAAACGCTGTCGCCGCTTTCGACCGTGCCGCCTGTTCCAGCCGTCGAATTAGCATCAATTAACAAGCCTGTCGCGCGGGGATGGACTTAGATGGATGTGGCCTGCAAGTTACTCATGTCTGAGAAACACATCTCCGTCGCAGTTCTCGGAACCCCAAGAGGCATATTCTGAGCGGGCGGTCAAAACCGAAGGAGTACATCATGGCCCGCATGCGATATCGGACTATGCAGACCGCAGCGGCGGAAATCTTCTACCGTGAGACCGTGCCCAGGGTAGTGAAGGGGCAGCTGCCCATAGTGCTCTTGCATGGATTTCCTTCCTCTTCGCACCAGTACAGCGGGCTGATGCAGCGGCTGGGGACGGAATTCCACATGGTCGCTCCCGATTACCCTGGCTTCGGCCAGACCCGCGACCTGTCGCCTCCCGGCAGCTTTGTGTACAGCTTCGAAAGTATCTCACGTACCATCGAGGAATTTATCGATAAGCTCGGGCTCGAACGGTTTGTCCTCTATGTCTTCGACTTCGGCGCCCCGGTCGGGTTCAGGATCGCTGCCCGCAGACCGGACTTGATTGCGGGTATCATCGTGCAGAATGCAAACGCCTACGAGGCGGGCCTGTCGGATGCCGCAAGACATCTTGTCTCCATCCAGAAACATGACGAGGTCGGGGTCAAGGAACTCGAGGGGTTGCTGACACTCGAGGGAACCAAGTTCCAGTATTTCACCGGTGTCGCGGACCCGGAGGCCATTTCTCCTGATGGCTATACTATGGATCAGTGCTATCTAGACATGCCCGGTCGAAAGGCGCACCTGATCGATCTTTTGCTGGACTACAAGTCCAACGTCGACGCCTACCCAGGATGGCAGGAGTGGTTGCGGCGGGCATTGCCGCCTGCCCAAATCCTCTGGGGACGTAAGGATCCGTTATTCCTGGAAGCCGGTGCCCGTGCTTATCTGGTCGACCTGCCACATGCGGAGTTCCACCTCTTTGACACGGGGCATTTCGCGCTTGAGGAGTGTCTCGATACGATTGCCCCCCTCGTGGCAGGCTTTGTGAACCGTGTGTCCATGTCTGTAGCCGCGTGATCTCCAGCGCCTTGCCTTCGTTACGAACCACGATCTCCGTCCGGAGATACTGGAGAATTACGGGCAGCTCGCCAAGAGAAAGTCCTTTCCTTTCTCGCGGTCTTGGAGAGTAAGTGCGCAACGACGTGGTCGCTATGGCCTTATCCCAGATGGTGCGAGTTCTGTAGAGCGACTGGTTGAACGCTTTCCGGCTGTCAGAAGCAACAGCGCTCCAACCACCGCGGAGAGCATGGACGCCAAGAAGACCGCGATCTTCGCGGCAGCGAAATCCGTTGTCTCCGCGAACGCTTGCCCGGCGATAAAAAGGGACATCGTGAATCCTATCCCCGCGAGCGCGGCCGCGCCGAGCAATTGCTGCCAGGAATATGCTTCCGGCTTCGCTGTAATTCCCAATCGAACGGCGATCGCGCAGGCCGCCATAATTCCAAGAGGCTTGCCGACAAACAGGCCGGTGACGATTGCCAGCATTAGTGGCCCACGATCTGCCAAAACCGCAGGGGCGATCTCGACACCTGCGTTTGCGACTGCGAAGAGCGGCAGGATGAGATAGCTCGAACGTGTTCCCGCGTACCGAAGCAACCGGTCCGCTGGAGATTCCAGTCGATCATGTATGGCGTCAAGCGCTCTTAGTGCAGGAAGAGAAGGACCGTGCCTCAGAATATCACCACGCTGGGCCTCGGCCGCGATGATCGTGTCAGCCTGGACTATGAGCGCCCTAAGGTTCGCTGTTGGTCGGGTTGGGATCAGAAGTGCCAGTACGATACCGGCGAGTGACGCGTGGAGGCCGCTGGCATAGACGCATGCCCACAGTGCCACACCCAAGAGCAGGTACATAGACACTCGATACACATGGGCTCGATTGAAGAACCAAAGAAGGAATCCAAGCGCCACCGAGGCCGCGGCGTAGAGCAAGTTAAGTTCGTCTGAATAGAAAAGGGCCACGATCGCGATCGAACCGATATCGTCCACAATGGCCGCGGCAGTCAGGAATATTCTCAGCTCGACTGGAACCCGACGTCCCATCATGGCGATGATCGCAACCGCGAACGCGGTATCCGTCGCCATTGGGATGCCCCAGCCGTGCACCCAGGGCCCACTCGGTATAAGCACCCAGTATATCACCGCTGGAATGAGCATGCCGCCGATCGCCGCGACAATCGGCAAGACTGCCGTGGCAGTGGTCGCCAGGCGTCCGACGGTCATCTCGCGCTTGATCTCGAGCCCGACTACGAGGAAGAAAACCGTCAGAAGGCCATCGTTGATCCAGTGACGCAGCGACATCCCGAACGATTCGGTTCCGATGACAAATCCCACATTCTCATGCATCAGCCTTTCGAATGCGTCGCCCGCGGGCGAGTTGCTGAGGAGGATTGCCACTATCGTGGCGAGCAACAACAGGACTCCTGCCGACGGCCCCCAGGCCGCAAAGTCCAAAGCGGCAGCATGCATGCGGTGACCGAGACGCCCAAGCATCGCGTCCGTCAACGAGCTTTCATCCCAGGGGCCGTCGTAGCGGCGGTCGTTGATGAAGAAGGTTGGTGTGAAGCGAACTCCGCTGGCTTGAGCGCTTCGGATATCGGCATCGATTCTTTTCTTCGCCCTGTCCGTCAAAACATCGGCCTGCTGTGGATCCTTGTCCTTCAGTCCAATTTCGCTCGTGACAACGATGATGTCTTCCTCAGTCAGTTGAGCAGACCGGGTCATCAGCCTCATATGGACTTTCCAGAATTCCTCGTTGCTATGGGTGCTCTCGGCCAGTTCTGCAGCTCTGCGCGCAATCTCGCTGCCCGGTATCGGCAGGTGGCGGAAGACGTAGCGAAGGCGATCGCCAAATTGTCCGCGAACGCGGGCAATCTCTTCATTTGCGGCCCTGCAATGGGGGCAGACATAACTGCCATACTCGACAAGGGTAACTTCGGCAGTGGGATTGCCGAGAATATGATCCGATCGCCCGTCGACGGGGCGATCAAGCTTGCCCGCTGGCTCCAAGTGGGTCATGACCTGGTCCACCTCATCTCAAGTTTGCCCCTAATCGTCCTCAATCTCGTTCGATCGGCTGCCAATCGCGTTTTGTCGCTACAGCGCACTTTAGTGCTGCCTGGCATTGGGTGTTGTTAAATGAGGTTAAGTTGAGGAAAAGTGTGCTGCCGTCATCTTAGGCGGCCCCGGGATGGAAACATCGAGCTGCTGGCTCAATGCGCGCCCAAACGCAGACGCTGGAACTTCAACCCAGTTATGTCCGCTTTGGCTGCCCTCGAGCCTGAGCGCGGACAGACCGCTGACGGCCCCATAGCGGTCACTCAACCGACCCGGTGCAGATATCGTCTCTGGACGCGCATTGCCGCCATCGGCTTTCACTCGATCACAGGCCTCGACGATCCTTTCCGATGATGTCAGGTTAACTTGACATGAAGGGCGAGAGGCTGCCGTACACATACCTTGCTGAGTCAACTTTCCTATTGCGATCGCTCAAATCGAGATCGCTCGCAACGTGAATGGGGCAATAGCGCTGACGGTCAAAGGATACCTTGGAGCGTGCCGAGATAGTCTGTAGGTTCGGATTGGACGCCCTGTTTCGTCCGCGATGATGGAGTGCTACTGCGACGACTGTTCGGAAAGGCGGTGCCGAGCTGTGCAATCGCAACGAGGGAATTGAAAGCAAGATGAAGGGGGAAGGCGCTGACAGGTTCAAGATTGCCGTTCTGATTATTAATCTGTCCTGCCTCTCGGTGGGGATCGGGCTGAGGGTCACCGGCAGGATTGATCTCGCAGAAAGGGTCTGGGTTGCGGGTGTCATTTTTGTCCTCGCTGCCCTCCTCGTCGAGATTGCCCGAAGCCTGCGGAGGGGCGAGGTGGGCCTCGACATTGTGGCAGCACTATCGATGTCGGCGGCGCTCGTCTTTGGCGAGACACTCGCGGCGGCCGTCGTTGCGCTGATGTATTCCAGCGGTACCTTCCTGGAAAGCTATGCTGAGGGCCGCGCCCGGCGTGAAATGCAAGACCTTCTTTCGCGTGTCCCGCGTACTGCGACCCGGTACCGCAACGGCGGCACTCTGGAGGAAGTCCCGCTCGAGGAAATAGCAGTTCATGATCTGCTATTCATTCGGCAGGGCGATGTCGCGCCCGTGGATGGAACGGTCGAGAGTGCGGGCGCGGTGCTGGATCAGTCCGCCCTAACAGGTGAACCCATGCCTGTGAGGCTGAAACGAGGCCAGGAGGTGATGAGTGGTTCAACCAATGCGGGCGAAGCCTTCGACCTGCGTGCCAGTCGCCGTGCTGCGGAAAGCACCTACGCTGGGATTGTCCGTCTGGTGGAGGAGGCACAGCGGTCAAAGGCACCGATGTCGCGATTGGCGGACCGCTACTCGGTCCTGTTCCTCGTGGTCACCGTTGCACTTGCGACGACGGCGTGGTGGCTGACAGACGACCCGATCCGGGCGGTGGCCGTGCTGGTCGTGGCCACACCGTGTCCGCTCATCCTGGCGGTGCCGGTCGCACTCGTTGCCGGGCTGTCGCGCGCGGCGCATTTCGGTGTGCTGATCAAAGGCGCGAAATCCCTTGAGGCGCTCGCACGGGCCGAGACGCTGATCCTCGACAAGACCGGCACACTAACGGACGGACGCCCACAGATTGTGACGATCGATACCTATGCAGACTTGTCCTCAGGCGAGGTGCTTCAGCTCGCTGCGGCAGCCGATCAGGCGTCAACACACCCTATGGCTCAAACCATAGTTACCGCTGCACGCGGGCGAGGCATGGTCCTGCCCGTACCGACCGACATTGAAGAAGTTCCAGGGGACGGTGTTTCAACGCGGGTGAATGGCCATTCGGTCGTCGTCGGCGGGACAAGTTTCGTGATGCGCCGGATTGGAGCATCCAAGGATTCCTATCGAGTTCCGGAACCGGGTTCGGTGCTCGTCGCCGTTGCTGTGGACGGCCGCCTCGCGGGACATCTGGTCTTGGCCGACGCATTGCGTTCCGGGACAGCCGATTTCCTTGCCAGAATTCGCCGCCAGGGCATCGGCCGCATTCTGCTTGCCACGGGCGATCGTTATGCCGTTGCTCGGGCGGTGACCGATGGACTTGGTCTCGATGCGATCCGAGCCGAGCTGACGCCAGACCAGAAGGTGCTTCTGGTGCTTACAGAACGCAAGAACGGACTGGTGATGATGGTGGGAGATGGCGTAAACGACGCTCCAGCACTGGCTGCCGCCGATATTGGCGTAGCGATGGGAGCCCGGGGCGCGGCCGCTTCTGCCGAGGCGGCAGATGTTGTTCTCCTGGTAGATGATCTGGGCCGGCTCGTCTCGGGGATGGAGGTTGCGAGCCGATCTCGTCGGATCGCACTTGAAAGCGTCATTGCGGGAATAGGCCTTTCAATGGCCGGTATGATTGCGGCAGCCTTCGGCTACCTTGCGCCAGTAGAAGGCGCACTTCTGCAGGAGGCGATCGATGTTGCAGTCATCCTCAATGCACTACGTGCGCTGCGGATATCACCACCCACAATTCCCTAAGCCGTCATGCGCTTACCGAATTCGGTTCTCCGGCCGAAATTTACGGTGCTTCTCGATGAGCGGGCTCTCCCATCTGAAATCCATATGGTGCACCGCATCGGCTGGCTGCGGACCACAGTTCTTGGTAAAAATAACGGGATCGGCGTGGCCGCGGCTGGGTCCGGGGCGCAGTGGTGGCCCGTCTCGCCGGATAGGTGGCTGGTGCGATGTATGGCAGCGAGAGAGTATGTTTGGGTGAGTTCCCAAGCTGACGCCGAGGAGACCGACATAGCTCGCGAACCCGTTTCAGGCAAAGCACGAGCCGGAACTAGATGAGCCTGCGCTGTGCGTGGCCATCCGACTCTCCGCGCGAAATACGCCTGACCTACTCGGAATCTCCGAGACGGTCGGGGCCATTCCATTTCTGGTCGCCAGGGTCTCGGCCGGTAACCGGGGTCCGAATGCATGAGCGAAACGCAACTACACCCGGCGCCCCGCTCCTACGACCTGCTTCTCAATTAATTGACAGCCATTGATCCAGCGCAAGTTCGCAGCATGGTTTTCCGCCTAAAGTTGACTATGGCGGCGTTGCCGCCTCAATACCGCGAGATATGGGCTATCACCGCCAGTGACCGGATCTCGGGAATCCTTGCCGTGATGCAGCTAGGACGCTGGATGCGCAGGATCACTATTCCTAACTAGTCGCCGATAACGAAAGCCTTTCAGCAGTTCTACGAGAATTTTTCTAATTGTTACACTGATCTGCCGCTAAGTGTGACACCGCATCTAAAGTCTATGGAATAAAATGTAATGAAAACAGTACTTTCGAATCAAATGAAGCCCCCGGCAGGATCCCTCCATCCGCACCACATTTCTATAGAAATTAGTGTTTTTTCAATAGTTTGGAAGGCGGGCGTTTTCGCGATCCACCTTACATCCACCCTGCAGCATTCGTTGTCAAAAGTGGTGAACGCACCTTCGCAGATTTCTTTGAAACCAGAGACTGCTGCTGGGGTACGCCTGCCGTTGGACACGCATCGAGGACGTAGCGGTTGTTATCGTGGCCAACGCACGACAGTATATGTTCCAGATGATTTGCCCTCGCGGACATGCGAAACATTGGCGTCAAGATTTGCCGCCATGGCCCGAACGAGTCGTGATCCAAGGCCTGTACCCTTTGGTCCGTCTGCCAGGTCGTAGCCCACGCCATCGTCCTCGACCGCGAGTACGGCCTCGTCAACACTTAGCGGTGCCAGGTCGATTTTGACAATTCCTCTCCCGGAGGGATAGGCATACTTCAATGCATTTGTGACAAGCTCGGTCAATATCACGCCGAGGGCCACAGCCTTGTCAGCCGTCGTAACCAGCGGAGCGATCGCGATCTGCATCGAAACCTGAGAGAAGGCACTGTTGGAGTTCTTCAACTCCGCGATCAACGAACCCAGATAGGTCTCAAGTTCGACCTGCTCCACATTCTCTGATGTATAGAGGCTTCGATGCACCCCGGCGATTGCCATGATCCGGCTTTGCGTTTCTCTGAGCGCAGTTTTGGTCTCCTCGCTGTCGGAGATTTGCATCTGCATTTGAATCATGGCCGATACCATGGAAAGGCTGTTGGCAATTCGGTGATTCATTTCTGCCAGCAGCAATTCAGCGCGCTCCTTGGCCAAGAGCACTTGACGGTCGGCTTCCGCTTTTTCCTCACGCAGCTTCGCAGTTTCCAGCGCCTGATTGAGTGCACTGACGAGTAGCGGAAAAAAGTCGTCCGTCGCCGACTTCATTACATAGTCGGAAGCACCACCCTTCAGAGCCTTGATGGCAATTTCGGCGTCGCTTGACCCGGTAACATAGAGTATCGGTATGTTGCCCGCCTTACCATGGATGGCTTTCAAAAAGTCGTGCCCGGTCTGGCCCTGGAAGTAATGGTCAAGTACGACGGCATTGAAATCCCCACTCGCAAAGAGTTCAAGCCCTGCGGCGATCGATGCAGCATGAACCACCTGGATCTGGCTGCGCGCCAGGACTCGCACCACCAGGCGCGCCAGTACCGGATCGTCATCGACGTAAAGGATGCGAACGGGCAGGGTGGTATTCATGGAAGTTGGATGACGGAGAAGAAGAGGCCCAGGTTGCGAATGGCGGTCGCAAAACCATCGTAGTCAACAGGCTTGGTAATATAGACGTTGGCGCCAAGGTCGTAGCACTTCTGAATTTCTCGCTCATCATCGGTGGTAGTCAAAACAATGACAGGCAAGCGTCGGGTGAGCTCATTGGCTTTGATCTGCTCCAGAATGTGTATCCCAGACATATCCGGCAGATTGAGGTCAAGGAGGACGAGCATGCAGCGATCGTTGCTCCCTGTCCCAGATCGATCGGGTCCGAGGATGTAATCAAGGGCCGTGTTGCCGTATGTGAAAGGCACGATTTCGTTGTTAACGCCGGCCCGTCGGATGTTTTTCTCGATAAGACGAGCGTGTCCCTCGTCGTCTTCTATCATCACGATCGTGACTTCGCGGCCATTGGCTCTCACAGGTCCGTCCTCCATGTCACGTTATTACCAAGATTAGTGGGCAGCGTCACACTGAACGTACTGCCATGTCCAAGCTCGGACTTTACAGTAATATCTCCACCCAAATTTCGTATTAACGACCGTGTATAGGCGAGACCAATGCCTTCGCCCGGTTGATCCTGATCGCCAGCCCTCCGGAACAGCTCGAATACCCTTTCCCGGTCATGGTCGGCAATTCCCCGGCCATTGTCTATGACGTCAATTCGTGCCCGCCCCGGACCGTCCGTGTGTGCCTCCACCTTGATGCGCAGTGGTCGCCCTGGCGCTCGGTACTTCACCGCATTGTCAAAAAGATTGCCAATGATCTGGTCAAGTGAAAAACGGTCGGTAGTAACAACTGGATAATGGCCTTTTATGTCGATACTCCCATCGAATTCTGCCAATTGGTGGTGAATGTTTGCCGCAGCGGTTTCTAAAACGTGCTTCAATTCAATATCTTCCGGCTGGAGCTTGCGTCGGCCATCACGCGAGATTTTTAGTATCGCGTTGATGAGCGCATCCATTTTTTTGGTTGAAGCGCGAATGAATGTTAAAGCTTCAGGCAAATCTTCTTCGACAGCGGCCCGGGCGGACAATATCTGTTCTTGCGACAAGGTCTTGGCGTCAGCCAAAACATAGGTCGAGATCATCTTGGCTGCTGAGTCAAGTTCACTCAGAAACCCCATGATATTGACAAGTGGTGCACGCAGGTCGTGGGTCACGATATAGGCAAAACGCTGTATTTCCTGGTTCGCCCGCATCAAATCCTCGGTGCGTTCGTCCACGCGTGCTTCGAGTCCCAAGTTCATTTTCAGGACCAGTTCCCTTGCTCGCGCAAGGTCACGAATGTATCGGAATATGATCCACGCCGCGCATCCGAGGGCGACGAAAATGGCAATAGCACCTGCTGAAGTAGTCCATTGGAGCTTGCTCGCTGCCGACAATTGGTCGGCCACAAGGCCAATAAGTCGCTTATCCGTCTGGTCAAGGAAATCCGCGAGGATGGACCGGATTTGGTCCATATTGTATCGGCCAACGTCCGTCCCCACCTGCGTAATTGCTTCTCTCAACCTGTCTGCCTTGGCAAGCTCGACAGTGTGCGTGAGCTCGAGCATCTTGGCGTCCATTGCCTCGTTCAAAGCGCCGAGTTTGGACGAATAGCTTGGGCGAGAAGCAGCGTTGGCTGTCAGATTGTTACGACGCTCGGGAAGGGCCTCGACAGCCTTGGTGAACGGCTCCAGATAAGCGGGATCATTTGTCAGCAGAAAACCACGTTGACCCGTCTCGGCGTCCTGCATGGTGCTGAGAACGGCAACGATCGAGCTTCGCAAACGGCGCAATTGCGCAGTCTCTTCCGAATACTCGCGGTTGGCTTGTACAAGCCAAAGCGACGACCCCACAATACCGAGCAGCAGAGCTACGGCAAAAGCGAACATCACGAGGGTTCGGCGTAGTAATGAATTTAGGGACGTCATTCATGATCCACAAATTGATCGAGCAATCATCTGTAACTATCAGGGATAGCAAAAGCCAGACTGCAGCCTCGCGTACTCAAGCGTTGGTTGCAGGTGGCACAGTACCCGACTGATAGGCTCGGCTGCTGTTGGTGAGTCGTGAGTCATCAAACTGCGGATCTTCGCGGGTAGCGCTTTAACGAATGTGGATCTACTGTTACCCGTCATCTTTCCCGGTCGCCGGAATAAATGCGACAGCATCGGTCGGACGGGTTATGCGCTCGCCTGCCATTTCGTTGGCCAGGACCGGAAACCAGAAAAACTGTCCTGTCCGCCCTGCCGTCACGTCTGGTTAACACGGCCGACGCTGTCGCAGGATAAAACGAGGTTTCGATCATACCGTTCCGTGTGAACGCTAGCCTTTCTGGTCTGGTTCACATCATCGTTCGCCAAGGATTGAGCTGGACCCTTTTGTAAGGAGTTCTGACTGCAATGGTGTGCTGCTCCCATGGTGCTGTCCTGGCTGTGCCGTCACGAATTGTCCTTACCGGTGCTGGGAGTGATGGAGAGGGATCACCGAGCCCGCCAAATCAGGCGTGTGATAACGTGGTGTCAGCTTGTCAACTGCTTCAGCCGAATTGCAGCAAGGCTTCCGAATTCGCCGTCCGGATATTTTTGAAGGTAAGCTTCGAACGGCGCTGAAATTTGGCTGTCTTTAATTGAATTCCAGAACTCCAATTCGACGGCCGAATCTTCCGGTGATACCGATTTGGTATTCAGCATTTTTGCCAACCGGGTGCGGGCGAGGGCCGTGAAGTCGCCGTCAGGGAACTGTGCCAGATACGCCTCATACTCGGCAGGATCATTGCTTTCCTGCACCGATTGCCAGAAGACGAGTTCCACATCTTTGGAATCATCGATCTGATCTCCGGTTGTCTCTGCCAGTTGAATGGTTTCCTTTGGCGGCGATATGTGGGGCGGGCCAGGGTCAGCGGATCCTTCAGGGTCAAAAATCACCCGAAAAATTCTGACGGGGCGAGCGATGTTCTTGACCGAGTGTTCGCCCAGATCCTCGAACTCGTAGCCCGTGCGGTCTCGCAAATGGTCGCGCACGCCCCGCGTAACACAGATACCACCGGGCTCGGCGAGGGCTTCGAGGCGCGAGGCGACGTTGACCCCATCACCAAAAATACCGCCATCCTTGACCATGACGTCTCCAACGTTGACGCCAATTCTCCATAGCATCCTGGCATCGGAGGAAAGGTCTTTGTTAGCCGCATTCAGAGATTGCTGGATGGAAATCGCGCAGTGCAGTGCATCGACGACGCTGGCGAATTCAGCCAGAACACTGTCGCCGGCAGTGCCGGAGATTTCTCCCCTAAGACCGGCAATGATCCCGTCAATGATCGCACGCTGTGACGATAGCGTGGCGAGCGTGCGTTCCTCATCCTCATGCATGAGACGGGAATAGCCTTCCACGTCGGCGGCGAAGATTGCGACCAGTTTGCGTTCCAGAGGCGGTGCTTCCATCGTACCCATGCGTAGACTCCTGCGACGAGTACAGCGTTCGCTGACCCGTGTCTTAAACGATTGTGAAATCGAGCAGTTCCAGCGCCGGCAATCTATTAGGTTGTCACCTTTCAGTCGCGCGGGACAAGATTTTTTCCGTCAACCGCTGCCAGATCACAGCTGTCCTCGCTTGCCCTGATCTGAAATATTTGTCGTATGCCTCGATCCGATGTCGGATTGGCAGTATTTCATTCGTCCTCAGGCCGTAATTGCGGCAATTCAGGAGGAACACGACCATGCCGAGTACCATACGATTGCATCGCGTTATGGCGACCACCCCCGAGAAGGTCTATCGGGCTTTCATCGAGGCCGACGCGCTCGCCAAGTGGCTTCCCCCCAACGGCTTTGCCTGCACGGTGCATCACTTGGAACCGGAGATCGGGGGCAAATTCAGAATGTCCTTCCGGAACTTTACGACGGGCAACAGTCACGCCTTCGGTGGTGAATTTATCGAACTCATTCCAGGCGAACGCGTACATTATGCGGATAAATTCGACGACCCCAACTTGCCCGGCGAGATGGAAGTAATCGTGACGCTTAATCAAGTGTCGGTCGGGACCGAGATCCAAATAACGCAAGCGGGTGTGCCAGACGCCATTCCAGCTGAGGCTTGTTATCTCGGCTGGCAGGAGTCGCTGAAAAACTTGGCAAGGCTTGTCGAACCGGAGATCAACGAGTAGCCATGGAATGAGCTAACGGCTTTCGCACATGGATCGCGTCGACCCACGCGATCCGTGTGATCAAAAAACCCGGCAGGAGCGGAGCGTCATTTGCGACGCTCCTGCTCGATTCAAGCCGCCATTGCGGCCGGATTTAGCGAGCCTTCCGCCAGTACCGTCAACGCCTCATCTGTTTTTGTTTCCTCCTGCAGCGTTGTGACAAGGAGTTTTTGCGCATCTTTCAAACCAAGTTCGCCGGCCCAGCGTGCCAAGGTGCCGTAGCGAGCCATCTCGTAATGCTCGACTGCTTGCGCTGCGGAGGCAAGTCCCGCATCGAGGGCCGTTTGGCCTTTGAACTCGTCGAGGATTTCTTCGCCTTCGGCAAGAAGACCTTCAATGGCTTCACAGGTCTTTCCACGGGCAGGCTTTCCCAGAATCTCAAATACTTGCTGGAGGCGTTCCACATGCACCTCGGTCTGGTCACGATGCTTTTCAAACGCAGCCTTCAGGTCGGGCGATTTCGCGCCCCGTGCCATTTTGGGAAGTGCCTTCAGAATTTGGCGTTCGGCATAGTAAATATCTTTGAGGGTGTCATGGAATAAGGTTTCCAGTGTTTTCTCGGGCATCGCTTTTCTCCTCTCGAATGGCACGTTTCGCTCGTGCCGATTGGAATCCTCAACAGCGCAGCGAATGCGGACCGCTTACACGACGCAAACTTCGTGCGTCGTGCAAGCGCAGTTGCTCCAGTTAAAGCTGACGATAATTCCGAACCCGGTCCCGCTCGCGAGCAAGTTCTTCCTCGGTCAAATCAGGATTGCCCTCGTCAAATCGTTCCCAGCCTTCTTCGCGATAAAACGCACGGCGGCTATCGACATCGACGGGCGCATTTTCATCGATAATTGCTCGCGCGACATCGACTTTGTCGTCCCCAACCCGAGCGGACACGAGGGTGCTGCCTCTTCGGACACCTTCCGCATAGACATGGGCAGTGTCTTCATCGACGCCGGCACTCGTCATCGAGCCGATAATTCCTCCGGCTGCTCCACCTGCTATTGCACCGGCCGCAGCGCCTGCTGCGGTCGCGACAAGCCAACCAGCGGCCACAACTGGACCCACGCCTGGAATGGCCAGCAGGCCCAATCCCGCTAGGAGACCGCCTGTCCCGCCTGCAACTGCCCCAATGCCTGCGCCTGCTGCTGCGCCTTCACCCGCATTGGATTCGTTGGCCTCCGTTCCACGCCGCACGATGCTGATGTCGCCGGAAGGTATTCCCGCATCCTCAAGTGCATTCACAGCTGTTCTTGCGTCGTCATAATCGTCATATAGCCCAGTGACTGTTGGCATTTCTTCCTCCGGTATTGCGTACTTTGTTTATTTGGCTGCTTCAGTGATGTTGCCCTGGAAGTCCAATTTGACTTCAAACGCCTTGCCCGATTTCATGGCAGAAGCGGTCCAGATGCCGTCCTCGCCTTTCGTCAGGCCGGTGACATCCGAATATCCCTTTTCCTCCATGCGCGCCTTGACCTGACCCTCAGTGAAACTGTTGGCGCCAGGGACAGGAGCTGCGGGATTTGTTGTATCAGGGGTGGCAACGGCGGGAGTTTGCGCGTCGGTCGCCGGCTTCGGCGTCTCTTGAGCATTTGCGATCGACATCATCGAAAGCGCTGCTAGTGCTATGATAGAACGGTTCATGTTGGTTCCTCATTTCGTGATCATGAGTTTGATCATCGGAGGAGGAAACCCCATTAGGCTCTTAATAGTTCCTGATTCGAAGGAAGCATCGGCCTAATATTTTTTATGCTGTTGTTGGAACAAAATAGCGAAAGCAGTACGCAAGGTTCCCAAAGAAACGAGGCCTGATCCGCAGCTCAGCAACGGAGCAGGCCGGTGTCGCGGCTCTTGCAAGGACCGCTCCCGAGCGAGGTAGCGGGATCAGCAAGAGGGCCAACGGTCTGCAGTTAGCGGGTTGAGCGTTTCGCCATCTACCAAGCCAGGCAGAATGCAGGGAGAGTAAATTAACCGATGTTTTTGGAGTCATCGGCACCGACCGCTTTTCATTGGAGCCAGGTAATCCACGGCTGATGATCAGCGTGCCTCGATCGATAGGTTAAGGTAGAGAGGGTTGAAGTCGGCATATTCTGCGAGGCGCTCCCAATCCAAAATATTCACTGCTTTACTGGCCCAAGTGAACAGATTTTCTTGCCGCAACATCTGCAGGCTTTTGTTCAAGTGCACAATTGAAATGCCCATAACATCTGCAAGCTCTGACTGGGTGAGGGGAAAATTGAAAGAGCCGCCACTGGTCTGGCCGACGACTTGCAGACGAACGTAGAGCTCACAAATCAGATGGGACAGATGGGTCTTCTTGGATCGCCGTCCCATCCCCACGATCCATTCCCGGTGGATGGCTCCATCAATCAGGGTTTGCAGCCACAGCAGTCGGGTCAGATGGGGAAACTTTTCGGTTATTAGATTGATATCCTTGTGGTCGAACAGAGCCACACGACAAGGTGTAAGCGCCACAATGCCGTGATCCATGATCTTCAAGGGAAAAGCGTGCAGGTCGACAAAATCCCCGGAAACTTGCAGTGACGTGATCTGCCTGCTTCCATCCTCAAGCACCTTGTAGCGGGCAGCAAAACCTTCCAGCAGTAGTGTGCTGTACGAAGGGCGGCTCCCTTCAGTTACAAGATCCTCGTCAACCGAAAAATGCTTCTGTTGGGTTATGAGAGACCGAAGCACTGACTTTTCATCTTCGGAAACAACGTCGTGACTCTCAAGTTTCAACAAAAGAGATTCAATCAACGAAACATCCTCCGAGCGACGCAAGTGAAATTTAATCGCATAGTTTCAGGAACCTAATCATTGAAATGGGCTTATGTTCCAGAAGAGGAAAGAATGCATGGGCCGATATTACTTTGATCTGGAAAATGGCGATGGGAAAACTCTCGATGAAGAAGGCGTGGAACTTGCCGACCATGCCGGAGCCATCAAAGAGGCATCGAGGATCGTAACCGATCTGGCTCGTGACGAATTGATGGAGATTGGTAAAGGAAAGATATGGCTCACGATCAGGAAATCTGATGGCAACATTCTGGCCGTGGCGAGCTTGGTCTTCGACACCAAGTATATAGATCATCAACCTGTCGGTGAAAGCTGAGCGGTACTAACTTAGACTGCATCCTTCCTCGTGCCCAAACGCGCAACGATGCCAGTACCGGCACTAATTTTTTTGGATCACGCCTTCAACGATCCGTTCCTGGAATACCGCTGCGGACGCGATCACATCGTCGTCGCGCATACCGTCATCAAACAACTTCATCACCCTGCGCGCCAGCCGGCTTTTGAAACGGTCGTTCGGCGGCCGCTCGAGCTTCGTGGAAGCTTTCAGCAGAGCGCGCTCCATGATTGCCCAATCTTCAGCTGTGTATATGAGATATGTACGTGGACGTCCCACTGCGGTTCTCCAAGTTAGGCGGGAGAAATCTTACTTCTCAAGCACCAGGGGCCGTTGACATGCCTGGCGACCGTCCCAGGTTATGCTTCCTGCGGAACCTGTCATTTAAATAAGTTAAGCAAAATGCACGGCCTGGCGGTCGAACCTACTTTGCATAAGTGTGATTTTTTTTGCCATCGACCATCAAGTCATCCATGACTGGCGCAAGGGACAATTCCCGCATTCGCCGGTTTTTTCTCCTGGCTCATTGGCCTGGGATTATGTGACCGTCATGCACCAGGGGGTAAGATCGTTTCCCTTCCGCACTGCTCACACAGGACGCAGATTCCCACTGCCTCCCAATCTTCCCCGCGGCCAAGCAATTGCCGCATGCATTTGGGGCAACACTTTTGTTCTGCGCGCACCGTGAAATCGTATTCCGGTCCCACATAGGCACAGATCATGTGGTGGACGACAACATGCCGTTCCAGCATGGTCGAGTTGCAGGCGAGGCAGCGGCCGGGAAAAGAAGGGTCATTCATCGTCGCTGCCGTGTCAGTTGAGATTGAACAGTCTCACGAGTCCCCAAGCTATGCGATCGGTGAACTCTGAATAGTACATGTGAACGTGCACGGTTGCATTCAGCGTTGGTGGCACCGCGCCGGGGTCAAACCGAATGCGACCAATTTGCCCGGCTGACGGCTCGCGCAAGATCGAACTTCGCCGCGACTCGAGTTGGTCGGAGATAGGAAGTATCTCGCTGATCGTGCCCGGTAACCGAGTGCGACCGTACACAACCAAAACCCTCTGGCCAGGGCGTGGGTCAATCAGCCTGAAGTTGGGGATGTACCAATCGACAAACGTATCTCCATCGAGAAATATCTCAGCAATGGACGAGCCAGCCACCACGGTCTCGCCTGCGTGACTTGTGCGGGGTGCAACAATGCCGCTCGCTGGCGATAAAATGCGCCCGTCATCGAATTCCCTTTTGACCGCATCAAACTGTCCGCGAATCTCCCGTCGAACTGCCTCAAGTCGTTCGAGTTGCGCTGTTGCCTCGTCGGCCTCGGCTTCTAGCGCTAGCAGGCTTTGCATCGCTATTGCGCGCTCCCGGTAAACGTCGGTTCGATAGATCAGGCCAAAATCCTCTCCGCTGTTTGCTTTCTCCAAACGTTGGAGCGTGTCACCAGCCATTTCTGAACGTGACCGGGCAGCCTCGACAGAATCCCGCGCGACACGCGCCTTGACGCGCAGTTCGACCTCGCTGCCGGTAATTTCGGCAAGTGCACGCAGAAGATCTGAGGAGGTTTGATCGACTTGGGGCGAACTTACCGTGGCGATCAGCGCACCCGTCTCGACCTTGGCGCCGGGCCGCACCTCCATACGCTTGATCTGGACCAGATATGGCGATGAGATGGCCGAGAGTTGGGCTGTTACCACGCCCGGTCCATTGAGCAAGACGAGCGGCGCGCCAAAACGGATAACGAAAAACCCGAGTATCCCGAACACAAGGGCGCCATAGATGAATCGGACGAGTCGTCCCGCGCCGGCACGGCGGCTTTCGACCGGATCGGGCACGTTGGTGTCGAGGCGTTGAATCTCACGGTTCATGGTGAATTCTCCGTCGGGTTGGCCAGCACTCTTCGGACGCGAGGAGGCACGTAGTCATCGTGACGCGAAGCTGAAAAAAGCAATTCCGAGGTGAAGGCCCAAAAGCGCACGCCTTTCATCAGAATCCCTTGATAGACTGGAAAAATTGGAGCGATCAGAACGCTAAAAAGTCTCGGCCTTTGATTGAAAAGTAAGCCGGTGAGGGCAAGATTGAACAAACTCACTATCATGAGGAGCAGGCTCACTCCGGCAAGAAACTTTAGTGTGTCCGGACCGAATATGAGGACGCAGTAAGCCAAATAGAATGGCAGGGAAAGCGTCGGAACGACATCGAAAACAATAAAATCCAGCCGTTGAAGTGTATCGGAGAGCCCCTCGGACCGAAAGGGCCAGCACTCACGATACTGGATGAGACGAACCCTGAAGGCGTCACGGTCCCACCGAAGTCGCTGCCGGGCCAAGGCGATGAATGACTCAGGGACCATAGTCGATGCCCATGCATCTGGCACGAATCCGACCCGATATCCGAACCGCCGCAATCGCAACGTAATTTCAAGATCCTCCCCCGGTCCGACATCAAGGCCACCGCGATAAGAGAAGATGTCGCGTCGATAAAGCGAGCACGCGCCCGAGCAACAGGAGATAGCACCGATCTGGGCGAGAAAGGATTTGCCGGCACTTATTGACATGAGGTATTCGAGCGCCTGCAACTCAGTCCAGATTGTCGCGCTCTCGTTCCTCACACCGATGTTGCAGCTTGCTGCGGCAAGGTGTGGATCGCTGAACGCCGCCGACATGCGTTCGAGGGCGGTGCGCGAAAATACGGTATCCGGATCAACGGTCAGGATCAGATCCCCACGAGCAAAGCGTGCAGCGAGGTTTATGCCGGGACTTCGACCGCAGCGACTGGGATTGTGGATGACAAGATCAACCAACCCCTCGGCAAGCGCTTGCTCTGCAATGGCCGGTGTTTGATCCAGGGAGCCGTCGTTGATGACGATGATTTCATAGGGCGGAACTGACTGATTGCAGAGCGAAGCGATGGTCTGGCGAAGACCACCTGCACCATTGAACGCGGGAATTGCGACACTGATGCGCAAGTCGGGCTTGGCTGCGTGTGGCCGTCTCCTGCCGATTATCAGAACGGCAAGAGAGACAAGCGAAAACGTGTAGCGGGGTAACTCAAAAATGAGGACAGAGAAAGCCAAGAGCACCCAATCGGAGTGCCACAACAGGAGAAGGATCCCGTCCACGGTTCGCGCCTGTTTCTCTTGGTCAAGATGTTGCTGACATCGGATTCACCGTAATCAGGTAACAAGCAAATGGCAGCAATCTTGGGAAGTACGTTACGGTAAATATGAATTCAAGTTCTTCACGTTACGACGGAGTAAACGCATACTGCGCATGAGCGTGGAAATAGTAATCGCAATAATTTCGATAGGCGCCGACCGAAACTCGCGATCTGTGTTTCATGGCTCATTCCTTACGGATGATCTGGCCGTCGTGCATTTCGAAAATGCCAGTGGTGCCGCCTTGAGCGATGAAATCGGCCTCGAGTTCGCGCCATGCAGGAACTGCAATGGATCGGCGTATTGGCGTTCACATTCTACGTAAGGGTCAAATAGATCGTGTGGCAGCGGGGCATCCCAAACGGTTGTTGATACGTTGCGCGGTACTGGACACATACTCCCCCCTTCAGCATGGCGGGAGTCCGTAGCATCCCTCAACCGGTATATGCCGTTCATCTCCCTGCGACAGAACAATTTTAAACGACCCTGCGTTTCGTCAATCAGGTAATTATTCGAAAGGTTCGCAGGTTCTGAAATAAACGACTTTAGAAAAGCTACGACCAGCGAAACGATGGCTCCGACAAAGCCCAAAACAGCGCCAAGCAGGGGTATGATTGTCTCGAGGAGGAAATCACGACAGCGAGAGTATATTTCGCTCGCCCCGAAAGGTTCAGACGCATAATGTCGATAGTCCCACCTGACAGGACTGTCGCCAAACAAAAACGCTCCAACGCTCACCAGCGTTAGAAACAGACAGACGCCGAATAGGGCGCGTTCGCGTTCCATGAGATTTCTCCCGGCCGCGACATTAACATAAGTCAAACTCGGAGAGTACTGATTGCAGGCGAAATGAGAAACAAAATCCAGTGAAATCAAGCTTGGCCATGAGGCTTATGTTCGCTAAAACTTTTCCAACGCCGAAGGCTTTCCACGTCGTGCAACCTCATAGTGCTGGCATAGCCCGGGCCGCGCCTTCGCCATGCAGACCTGTGCCGGCAGCCGCATGGGTCATCGCTCATTCTACTCCCATTCAAGAATGGTTTCGATTTCCGCGATCCTGGCTTTGATGGCTTTGACCGCCTCTAAGTTGCTGGGCGTCCTTCTAATGAAGAAATAGCTGCTTTCGATCACGGCAAGATCATCTCGCAAATTTGATAATTCTATCCGAAGCTCTGTGGTGCCCGGTTCGTCTGTTCCCATTTCTGGCTCCTCTGCTATGAGGAGGACCAACGTATTTTACCCACAACGGTTCCAGCTTGGTCCGTCGCGTCACCCAGCTTTACAAACTGCTCGTATCGTTAGACGCCCTGTTGCGTTGGTGCGAATGGAACTTAATTCGCCCTCTTTCATTTCCTGACATTGAGGGGAAAGTTTTATGGCGAAAAACCGGAGTGCGATCGCAGGCAAATCGTTGCGCAAGCTGATTTGCGACCCGCTTTTCCGTGCCGCGATGGCGACCCGACTTCCTGCGCGCGAGACTGCGGATTTCGACGACCTCTTAAGCCGGTTGGAGGAAGCGGAAACTCAATACAAGCGACGGACTGGTCCCGGCGGTATGGCAGGAATGTTCAAACCCGACAAAAGCTAATGAGGACACGATCATGCTTTGCGAAGAATTTGACCATCCTTCATCTCGAACACTCCGTCATGGCCGCCTTGTCCAATGAAATCGCGACTAAGCTCTCCCCAGTGTCCGAGGAATTGTCCGCAGCTGCTGCAATGGATCGCGGTTGTACTGCGAACATCGTCGGGGACATCTAGATAAATCGTACCGCAGGCTTTGCAGTCCAACTTGTGATTCAAGCGTTCCATTCTCGTCCCCAAGCTCCATTTTTCGCCGTTCGTCAGCTATCTTTTCTTCAATTTGCGCAGTTCTGTTTCCCTGGAAAGCAGCACATTTTGATGCACCACCAAAGCAATATTATCTGCTACCCGGATGATTGCTGCCAGAACTTCGTGGAACTGAACTCCGTCTCGCCATCATACCTCTCCGACAACGCGAGCGACAGGGGCTTCCTCTGCTTCGGGTTGCGGCGATTGTATCAGGTTTTAATCGGGTAGGGGGCGTTGCAGTTTCTTCCGCCGGCGCAGTTACGGGGTAAAGCTATCACGCGCCCCGCTTAGCACCACGACATGCTTGCCCTTATTATGAAAGGTCCGGGACATGCGATCTCTAAGGCCGTTGGAGACACAGAGCCTTTTTGCCTCACGCCGGCCAAGTTCCAAGATCGCCGGAGCAACACCCGGGTCGAACAGAATCACGTCGGCCATCTGCATGGCCCGGACAGATTTGAGCGTCAGCATTTCGGGATCGTCTGATTCGACATGGATGAGTGACCGCGTGACCGTCAATTCTGCATCCGCAATTTCATGGGCTGAGCCAAGGAGCGACTGTTCACTCGGCACTTCCGCGGAAGCAAAGACGCGATCGACGAAGCCTTCCCAGAAGCGGCGGCGCTGCGGTCCCGGTTTCAAAAGCTCGCCCACGCGGCCGCGCACAGATTTGGCCAGGTGCGCCCATTGTGCAAGCGAGGCAGGGAGCAGGGCTTCAAGGCGTCGGCGGATGGCTTGGCCCAGTATGGGTGCGGCTCCGTCCGTCGAAATACCGATTACAACGGGTGAGCGATTTACGATGGAACCAAACTGGAACTGGCAAAAGCCGGGTCGGTCGATAATATTGCATGGCACGCCGGCTTTGATGGCCGCTTCAAGGAAATCGCGCGCCTCATCGTCCGTTGGCACGTCAGCAACCGCAATCGTCGCACCATCGAAGCTCCCGTTATTCCAGGCGCTGCGATGCTGAATCAGGCTCATGCTGCCGATCACCGCCGCCATCTCTTCACTCAATGTCCGGGCGTACACGTGGACTTCGGCACCCGCTGCGGCAAGCAACTCGGCTTTCCACGCTGCCGGTGCACTGCCTCCGGCAACCAATGCGCGCTTGCCCGAAAGATTGAAGAACACCGGCAACACGGCGAGGCTGCCGATACTTGATGCGGGACTACTCTGCAGCTTCGACAATATTTGCATCAATGATCCCCCTGATTTCGGCACGGCATGAACCGCAGTTTGTTCCAGCCTTCAACGCTTCTCCTACCGCTTGCACGGTCTGGCAGCCGCGACGGGCGGCGGCCGCAATTTCATTCTTCCCGACTGAGAAACACGAGCAGACGATTGCGCCCTTGTCGGGCATATCCCTGCCTGGCCTGCCGGCCAGCAGTTGATAGCGCTTACGGGCGTCGGCAAACTGGCCCATCAATTGCTCACAGGCCCAACTGCGTGAAACCGTGACCGGCTCGCGCGCCGCATAGAGCGCGCCGATCAGCGTTCCTTCAGCGAAGGCTGCCATGCGATGCTGGCCATGGCGGTGATCGTGATAGGCGAGCAGGGGCAGGTCAGAATCAATGCCGAACAAGTGTCGGGCATAGTCAGCCCAGTCCTCCGGGACCTCGATGCCGGCCAGCTCAAGCCGGAATCCGCCCCTTGTTTTCGCGAGAGCCCAATAATCGCCCTCTAGAGCGTTTCCGCTTTTCTTCGAATCGCGAAAGCGCTCTATCTCTTTGTTTTTATGCAATTCCGGACGGAAAACCGTTGCACACTTTTCCTGGAATTGCTCCAGCATCGGCTTTTCCCGCAGCATGGCGAAGCCATACCAGCGAGCCTGAAACGGCGTGACGTCTACCTGCGCCATTTTGAGCGCTGGTTGACCGGAGAAAGGGTCGACATTAGCCGTCACCAGGCAATCCACGCGCGCCTTGCCGGAAAATTGCCCTGTCCAGTGCATGGGCACGAAGACGTTGCCCCGCGCCTGCCGATCCGTGAGCAGCGCCCGTACGATGATCGCGCCGTGGTCGTTTTTCAAACTCACGAGACGCGCATCTTCTATACCAAGTGCTTCAGCATCGAGCGGATGGATTTCGACAAAGGGCTCGGCAAAGTGTGCGGACAGGCGCGCGCTCTTTCCTGTACGCGTCATCGTATGCCAGTGATCGCGGATGCGCCCAGTGTTCAGTGTAAACTGAAATCGTGGGTCGGATGCTTCACCATTGGCGGGATGCACAGGAATGAAGCGCGCACGCTGGTCCGGTGTGAAGAAGTTGCCATCGGCAAAAAAGCGGGTCTCCGCCACGGCTTCTCCAGGCTTTTGCGGCCACTGGAAAGGCTGAAGCGCATCATAATCATTGTCAGTGATTGCAGCGTGTGCGCTGATGTCGAAGTCGCGGCTGCCATGGTTTGCGTAGCCCGACAGCGCCGCATGTTCGGCAAATATTTGTGACGGGCTTTCATAGGCAAAGTGCTCCGAAAATCCCATGCGCCTGGCTACTTGCGTGATGATCCACCAGTCGGGCTTTGCGTCGCCCGGCATTGGCAGGAATGGCCGCTGCCTGCTGATGCGACGCTCGGAATTGGTCACTGTGCCGTTCTTTTCGCCCCATGCGGCGGCCGGGAACAGGACATGACCATGGCAAGTCGTATCGGTTCTTGCATTCATGTCGGAAATCACGACGAACGGGCAGGCCGTCAGGGCCTCGACAACCATGTCCGCCTCCGGCATGGACGTGGCCGGATTTGTCGCCATGATCCACAGCGCCTTGACCGTTCCATCGCGGACGGCCCTGAAAAGATCGACCGCCTTCAGTCCCGCTTGGTGGGCGATTGACGGCGACATCCAGAAGTCCTGTACCAAAGCGCGGTGCGCTTCGTCTTCGACGTGCATATGGGCCGCAAGCATGTTTGCCAGTCCGCCCACCTCGCGCCCGCCCATGGCGTTGGGCTGGCCGGTGACGGAAAACGGGCCCATGCCAGGGCGCCCGATACGACCTGTCGCGAGATGGCAGTTGATGATTGCGTTGACCTTGTCCGTACCGCCAACCGACTGGTTCACGCCCTGGCTGTAGACCGTCACCACGCGCTCTGTCGTGGTAAATAGGGTGAAAAATGCTCGTAACTGCGCGGGAGAAATGCCGGTCCGCGCGGAAATACTGCGCAGGTCATGGCTCGACGCAATGGCCAGTGCCGCGTCCAAGCCGGATGTATGTCGATCGACATATGCGTGATCCACTGCGCCCTGGGCGGCAAGAAACCCGAGCAGGCCGACAAACAGCGCGGCGTCGCCGTCCGGGTTGATTGCGAGGTGCATGTCCGCAATGTCGGCCGTCATCGTGCGGCGCGGGTCTATGAGAACAATGCGCATTTGCGGACGTCTGGCCTTGGCCGCAGCAATCCGCTGGTAGAGGACCGGGTGACACCAGGCCAGATTGGAGCCGGTCAGGATGATGAGATCCGCCAGTTCCAGATCCTCATAGGTACCTGGAACCGTATCCGAGCCAAAAGCCCGGCGATGCCCGGCCACTGACGACGACATGCACAGGCGGGAATTGGTATCGATGTTGGCCGAGCCGATAAAGCCCTTCATCAGCTTGTTGGCGACATAATAGTCTTCCGTCAAAAGCTGGCCGGACACGTAGAAGGCAACGCTGTCGGGACCGTGCTGCCTGATCGTATCCGAAAAGCGGGCGGCAACAAGTTCAAGCGATGCGTCCCAGCTGGCCGGCTTTCCATCGATCTGCGGCGCGAGCAATCTTCCTTCCAGATCGATGGTCTCGCCAAGAGCGGAGCCCTTCGAGCAAAGACGCCCGAAGTTGGCGGGGTGATGGGGGTCACCCTTGATGCCAATGGCTCCGCTCTCCTCCCTTGTGGCGAGAACGCCGCAACCCACGCCGCAGTAGGGGCAGGTTGTACGAACAGTTGTTTGGGCGACGATATTCTCCATTCTATTCTGCCGCGACAGCGACTAGTTCGAGCGCGGCAAATATCCTGTCGCCATCAAGCCTCAGGGCAACAGTTTTCACGCTCCCTTCGTCAGCTCCAAGTGCCTTGCCCGTCTCCAGGGAAATCACCCAATTGTGCAAGGGGCAGGTGACTGATGCGCCATGCACGATGCCTTGGCTAAGCGGTCCTCCCTTGTGGGGGCAATGATCCTCAATGGCGAAGATCTGATCTTCCATGGTTCGAAAGACCGCAATCTTGCCTTGCGGGGTTCGCACGCACCGTGCGCCGCGGCGGGGAATATCGTTGATGGAACCAATTTCAACCCAGTCGTTCATGACCAATCACTCCGCAGCCTGTGCATAGCCAATGGTCGCCATCGGCTGGAACTCGTGTTTGTCCACACCGGACACCCGCTCCGACCAGGGATCGACTTGGGCAAACTTCTGGCTGAAAACGAACCGGTCGAAATATCCCTTCCGCTTTTGCGCATCCCCCATGATCTGGCGGCGAATTTCATCGAGGCCGACGCGCTTCGCCCACTTGTAGATGCGTTCAAGATAGCGGCCCTGTTCCCGGTACATCTGCGCCAGTGCCACAACGTGCTCCAGCGCTTCGTCCTCTGTCTTTACCAGCCCAAGAACTTCGGTGCCCTTGATGTCGAGGCCGGCAGCCCCGGCAAAATGGATCTCGTAGCCGGAGTCCACACAGATGATGCCGATGTCCTTGCATGTAGCTTCAGCGCAATTGCGCGGACAGCCAGATACCGCCATCTTGAGCTTGGCCGGTGTCCAGGAACCCCACATGAATTTCTCGATTCGAATGCCGAGACCGGTGGAATCCTGCGTGCCGAACCGGCACCAATCGGTACCGACGCAGGTTTTTACCGTGCGCAGGCCCTTGGCGTAGGCCTGACCCGACACGAATCCGGCCTTGCCGAGGTCGGCCCAAACGGCGGGCAGATCCTCCTTCTTGATCCCCAGCATATCGATACGCTGGCCGCCAGTCACCTTCACTGCGGGAATGTCGAACTTGTCGACCACGTCGGCGATCGCACGCAATTCCTTGGAACTTGTCACGCCGCCCCACATGCGCGGGACGACCGAGTAGGTACCATCCTTCTGGATGTTGGCGTGTACCCGTTCGTTGATGAAACGCGACTGGTAGTCGTCCGCATATTCATCCGGCCAGTCCGCGACTAGATAGTAGTTGAGCGCCGGGCGGCATTTGGCGCAGCCGCAGGATGTCTTCCACTCGAGTTCCTGCATGACTGCCGGAATCGACTTCAGATTTTTCGCAACGATCAGGCGGCGCACATCGTCGTGGCCGAGGTCCGTGCAACTACACATCGGTGTCACGGCCGAGGGATTGTAGGAATCGCCCAACGTCAGCGACAGGAGCTGTTCAACAAGCCCCGTACAGCTTCCGCAGGAGGCCGAGGCTTTCGTGTGGGCCCGCACATCGTCCAGCGATGTCAGGCTCTTGCCCGTGATTGCTCCCGTTATCTTCCCCTTACAAATGCCGTTGCAGCCGCAGATTTCCGCGTCATCTGGCAAGGCTGCAACGGCCGCCATAGGGTCCAGCGGGGACCCTCCCTGATAGGATTGGCCGAAGATCAGGGTGTCACGCATCTCCGATATGTCGGTGCGCTTCTTGGTAAGGTCATGGAACCAGGCTCCATCGGAGGTTTCGCCGTAGAGCACGGTGCCGATGATGCGGTCGTCCTTAAGCACGAGACGCTTGTAGACTCCAGCCGCGGCATCCCGCAGCACGATCTCCTGCCGGTCGTCGCCTTCGGCAAGATCGCCAACCGAAAACACGTTGATGCCGGTGACCTTCAGTTTGGTCGGTGTTTCGCTATGAACGAAAGCCGCCTCGTTGTTGCCTGCAAGTTGTGCTGCAACGACCCGCGCCATCTCATAGAGCGGAGCGACGAGGCCATAGCATTGACCGCCTACCTCCGCGCATTCACCAATGGCGAAAATATCCGGATCCGAGGTGCGCATGCCTGCGTCAGTCAGGATACCGCGATTGCAGTCAAGACCGGCTTCCTTGGCAAGCCAGCTGTTTGGCCGGATGCCAACGGCCATCACCACCAGATCGGCGGGGAGGGTTGTTCCATCGGCGAGCAACACACCCTCAACTTTCTTCTCGCCGATGATCTCCTTGGTGCTGGCCTTGGTCATCACGCGTATGCCGCGCTGCTCGACGGCCTTTTCCAGAAGATAGCCGGCCGCGGGATCAAGCTGTCTTTCCATCAGGGTTGGCATGACATGCAGAACGGTCACATCCATATCGCGGGATTTGAGGCCGGCGGCTGCTTCGAGACCAAGCAATCCACCGCCGATGACGATGGCTCGGGCCCGCGACTGAGCGGCGAGCAGCATGGCCCTCACATCATCGAGATCGCGATAGCTCAGAACACCCGGTAGATTATTGCCCGGTACTGGCAGCATGAAGGGGGAGGAGCCCGTTGCAATCAGCAGCTTGTCGTAGGTTTCAGTGGTTCCGGCGTCGGACGTCACCGTCTTCGCCTGACGGTCGATGTTGATCACCTTGTGGCCCTTGTACAGCATGATCCCATGCTTGATGTACCAGCCATCGCCGTGAATGATGATTTCCTCGTATTCCTTTTCGCCGGACAGTACCGGCGACAGCATGATCCGGTCATAATTGACACGCGGTTCGGCGTTGAAGATCGTTACGTCGTAGGCGTGGGGCGCCTGCTCGAACAGATGTTCCAATGCGCGGCCGGGAGCCATGCCATTGCCGATGATGATAAGCTTCTGTTTCTTCATGGATCGGATTCCGGTTTCAATAATCATGCGAAGGCAGGCCGCCGCTGCATTTGCCGGATGGAGAGATGCATCCAGATGAGCGAGACGACGACAACAAGGAAGAGCAGCATGAAGCAGCTGGGCCAAAGACCGGTGAGGTCCTTGAGAAGGCCGAACGCTATGGGAAGGAAAAAGCCGCCAAGTCCGCCCACCATGCCGACGACGCCTCCTACTGCACCGATATTGTCGGGGTAATACGCGGGAATATGCTTGTAGACGGCGGCCTTGCCGAGGCTCATGAAAAAGCCGAGCACAAAAAGCACAATCACAAAAACGGTCGATGAAATGGCAAGCGTGCCAGACTGAGGTCCCACAGCCGGCGGCATTGAGAGAACGAGCGTCGCCGCGCTGGCCACGGCCAGCGTCATATACATTACTTTGCGAGCGCCAATCCTATCGGACAAGACACCGCCATAGGCCCGGAAAATGCTGCCGGGGATGGAATAGGCAGCGGCGAGCATGCCTGCTGATTCAAGGCTGAAGCCATAAACGCCGACAAGATAGCGTGGCAGCCAAAGCGCCAGGGCGACAAATCCGCCGAAGGAGAAAAAATAGTAGAGCGAAAAGCGCCAGACCTGGAGATCTTTCAGCGGCGCGAATTCGAGAAGGATGCTTTTGGGCTTGTCCTTGCGCAAACGACGTTCGCGGAAAGCGGGATCGTCCGTCGTCGTGAACCAGAAGACCAGCCCCGTAAGAGCCAGCACAGCGGCCCATATTTCCGCAACCGCCTGCCAGCCATAGGCGACAAGGACAAAAGGTGCGAGAAACTTGGTGACGGCAGCGCCGACATTCCCTGCGCCGAAAATGCCGAGTGCCGTTCCCTGTTTTTCCTTGGGAAAGAACGGTGACACATAGGCAACGCCGACAGCAAACGATCCGCCGGCAAGGCCGAGGCAAAATCCGGCCAGCAGCATTTGCGGGTAGGTCGATGCATAGGCAAGCAGGAATGTCGCGAGTGCTGCCCCAAGCATTGTCAGTGTGTAAACCACCCGTCCGCCATAGCGCGTGGTCCAAACGCCGAGCAGGATGCGGCTAAGGGACCCTGACAGAATGGGCATGCCGGCGAGCAGGCCAAACTCCGCTTCGTTGAGACCGAGCTGCTGCTTTATCCGAATCCCTATGATGGCGAAAATAGTCCAGACGGCAAAACAGACGGTGAATGCGGCCGTAGAAACCCACAGGGCGTGCCGCGCCTCCTGTGCCGGTGTTCCGGTGGATGAACCATCCTTCATCATGCTTCCCCTCAAACGCTGTGGCCATGCGGCCGGTTGAGCCATAAAAAAACGCCGCTGGATGGAGTGCATTCCTGGCCATGCCTGCGGAATGAACTCGCCCGAGCGACGTCTGTGTCTTTGAAAGCACCCTATGCCGGTGCCTGCGGTTCCTGTCGTCATTGACGGAACAAAAATATCAATGCAATCCGCGTGCCAGTTTGGTAAATAAAGTGCAACAGATTGTTTTTTAATGTCTATTTTTACTTTTGGCGTTTTTTGCCAGCAATGTTATCTGGCCAGCGAAGCGAGAGGTTTGTGCAGTTGCACCGCGGCGGTGCAAAATTATTGTGCAGAGCACAAAATCGCGTCACCTATACAACGGTCTGCTCGGGGGCTTTCGGCACCTGTGTCGGGATATCGAACTCTGCAAGATAGGCGGAGATGTCCAGCGGATTGAACACCGTTCCGTCGATGAATCCGTCATCCGTTGCGCCTCCTTCAACGCGTGAATCGTTTGAAGGAATATCCAATCGCGAGCCTAGGGCCTTGCGGTACAGATCCGGACGGAATGCCGCGGCAGCCTGCCGGCTGGTCCGGGGATCGTAGGTCGCTTGTCCCCACCGCACCATCTGGCTGAAGATCCACTGCGCCTGACTGATCCAGGGAAAGTTGGCGGCGCCACGATGAAAGGAAAAATACTCCGGTACTGTTCGTTCCGCGCCGTCAGGATCGGTGGTGAATTTGCCAAGCAGGACCCGATGAAGGATGCCAGCCGAAGCGTCAATATAGCGTGGCGCGGCAAGAACCTGCGCCAGTTCACGCCTGTTTTCGTGGCCGTCGCACCATTCCGCGGCCCGATCAAGCGCAACAATCAGCCGGGACAGGGTTTCAGGGTTTTGTTCCGCCCATTCCGGTCTCGTTCCGACGATCTTTTCCGGACTGGATGGCCAGATGTCTTCCTTGACCGCAACGATCCGGCCGACTTCGCGTTCCACGGCAAGCATGTTCCAGGGGGCGCCGACACAGAACCCGTCAATAACGCCTGCTGACAATGCATCGGACGTCATGGGAGGCGGCACGACGATGAGTTTCACGTCATGATCCGGGTGAATGCCGCCGGCTGCGAGCCAATAGCGCAGTTCGTAATTGTGCGACGAGTATGGATAGGTGATGCCGAGGATCGGCAAATCCTCGCCTTTGGAGCGCATGTCGTCGATTACCAGCTTGAGCGCCCTGGCATTGGTCAGGGCGTCCTCCCGGCCGTCAAGCTCCGCCTTGGCCTGCATGCGCCGATAGAGCTGCACCGAAAGCGTGATCGCATTGCCGCCGCGCCCAAGGGAGAACGGTGCGATTACCGGTGACGGGTTGGACCCGAGGCCAAGCGCAGAGGCCACAGGCATGGGCGCAAGCATGTGCGCGATGTCGAACTGGCGGAATGCCAGCCGGTCACGAATATTGGCCCAGGAGACGTCCTTGACCAGATCTAGCTGTATGCCTTCCCGTGCGGCAAAGCCAAATTCGGATGCGGCAATGAGCACGGATGCGTCGACGAGCGGGATGAAACCTGCGCGTACGAGCCGCGTACGTTCACTCCGGATCGCCGCTGGCGCGGCAATGCCGTTGCCTTGGCTTCTCTCAATTCCGGTACGAATGAAACTCATTGCCACGCCTTTCTAACCGCCTAGAATTGACGCAGCCATGACGACGCTCTGCGCAATATCAGCAAGCTTTTTCTTTTCGTTCATCGCGGTCTGCCGCAACAGTGCGTAGGCCTCGTCTTCCGACAACTTGCGGGATTTCATGAGTATGCCCTTGGCGCGCTCAATGATTTTTCGTTCCTCGAGGGCACTTTTAGCGTCGGCCAGTTCCTGTTGCAGCCGGCTGAAAGCCTTGAAACGGCTCACAGCCATATCAAGGATGGGCTTCACCCTTTCCTTCTTCAGGCCGTCGACCACATAGGCGGACACGCCGGCCTCCACCGCAGCTTCGATCGAAGAACTGTCCGAACGATCGACGAACATGGCGATGGGCTTGCGGACGGAGCGCGTCAACTGGAACAGGTGCTCCAGCATGTCGCGGTTGGGCGTCTCGATATCGATGACGATGACATCGGGACTGATCACTTCGATCTGGCGCGCGAGCCCGACAATGTCGTGGATTACCACCACCCGATCATGGCCTGCCTCCCGCAACCCTTCCTCGATAATCGAGGCACGAATGCGGTTTTCATCAAAGATCATGATGGATAGGGCAGTCTTCATGCCTTAATTTTGCGCATGCATGATTATTGTGCAATGCTACATTCAGCCACACGTCATCCAAATATGCCCCTGCTCAACCCAGAGATGTGAGGAGGCTCAGCTTTCGTCCGTGGCTGTCAGGGACGCCCCGGGGCGATAGAGCAGTATCGGCCGGATTTCATACACTGCAGTGGGATTGGCACGGCGCAGATCGCGCGCGACTGCAATGGCTGCATCAAGCGTCGGGCAATCCACCACATAGAAGCCGAGCAACTGCTCCTTCGTCTCCGCAAAGGGGCCATCGATGACCATACCGGCATCCTTGCCTCGCAAGGTCACGGCACGCCCTGTTGGACCAAGTCGTGCAGCCGGGCCCAAACGTTTTTCCCGAACGAGGCGATCATTGACCTCCAGAAGTTCGGCCATCAATGCCGCATCTTCCTCCTTGGTCCATGACTCGACCACTTCCTCCTCGTGATAGGCCAAGATGGCGTAGAACATGCATCCTCCTCGTTGTTGCAATCAATTGCCTTTAATGGACGCCAGCCTTTCATGCAGTCAGATCATACTGGCATGCGCGCGGCCCGCCCGGTCAATCTCCGACGGGTGTGTCGGGCCCCGGATCGCCGCCGGCCGCTGCCACGACCAGCCTGCGCAGATAGTGGTTCCAGCCCTTTTCGTGGCTCGCACGCTCTTGCTCGTTGGGCAGCCCACTATGGGTAAAGCGAACAAGTGTGCCGCCATCTATCTCGACAAGGTCAATCTCGACCAGGGTTGATCCTGGTGGTACTTCGTCGTGGTCTTCCCAGCCGAAACTATAGGCAAGGCGGTGAACCGGAATCACTTCCGTGAACTGGCCGCGGGCCGTGTGCGTGTCATCCATGCTGAGAAGATAAATGCCGCCAGGATGCGGCTCGACCTGTGCCCTTGTACCCATCCACCGCAGAATTTTGTCTGGGTCGGTGAGAAAGGCGAAAACAGTTGCCTGCGGGGCGGCGATCTCGATCTCACTGCGAAGTGTCTCGGTCATCGGCGATACCCTCCGGTTGGGAACGCAATCCAATGTTCAGGATCGGTACAATGTAAGCAAATCGAGATTTCACGCAACCATGGAAGCCTCGGGACGCGAGCGAGTAAATTGACGCAATCGCAACGGGATATTTGGACTTTGCGCTGCGATGGTATCGCTGCATAGTGGGATATGCGACTGCCCTCTGCTCTTTCCTTCCTGGTCGACAAGACGATCGACGTGCCTGACGGCAACGCCTTCCTGACCGCCCTTGCAGCGCAGCTTGTTGCCGATGGTATGCCGTTGGCGGGCGGTGCACTTACACAAGCGGCACCCCATCCGGTCATTGGCCGGCGCGCGTGGTTGTGGCGCGCCGATACGGGAAGGGTAATAGAGGCGCTGGGGCTGGCCGGCCACGGCGATGCAGAGCATGCGGATGTTGGCCGAGACTGGCTGTCCGGTCTTGGTACCGGTGTTGTGCAGGAATATTTCGTCGATGGCGCGCCTGACGGCACGGTGCTTGGTTGGGCTGCGACCCGGGCATTCAGCGAGGCCGAACTGGAGTTGCTGGGTGAGGTTTCACGTTTCGCAGCGGCGCCGCTTGCCTTGCTGGCTTCGCGCTCGACCTTGGCCGCGTTGCTGGCGGCCTATCTCGGGCGGCGCAGCGCGGCGCAGGTACTGGCCGGTCGTCTACGCAGAGAGCCCGGCGAAACGATAGAAGCCGCGCTGCTATATGCCGATCTTCGCGGATTCACGGAATTGTCGGAATCGACCGAGCCGAAGGAGGTCATCCTCGCACTTGACGCCTGGTTCGATCGGATCGCCGGAGCGGTTCACGCCTTCGGCGGCGAAGTCCTGAAATTCATTGGCGATGGGGTGCTGGCGATCTTCCCCATCGGTGAGCAGCGCGACGCTGCAGCTGCATGTGACGCGGCGCTGCGCGCTGTCGCCGCTGCACGCGCCGGGATGGATCATCTTCAGCATATCCGTGCTGCGCAAGGCCTCCCGCAACTGGCATTTGGTACGGCACTGCATCTTGGCGAGATGCTTTGGGGCAATATCGGTACTGCCGACCGGCTGGATTTCACGGCAATCGGGCCGGCTGTCAACTTCGTGAGCCGACTGGAAGGTCTATGCCGACCGCTGGGTCGGACAGTGTTGCTCTCGGGTGCATTCGCGGCTGAAACGAAGCAGCCGCTGGTCCCCCTCGGCGAGCGCGGGCTGCGGGGCATTGCCAAGCCATGCTTGGTATTTGCGCTGCCATCGTGAAGCGCTGCATGGGACTTCCACAGCGACCTTTCAATCAACCAAGTCGAGCACCACGTTGCCGACAAGCTGTCCAGCCTCAACGGCTTCATGGGCAGCCACGATCTCCGCCAAAGGAAAACGCGCCCCGATCGTATGGTCTAGCGCGCCGGTCCTCAGCATCGTATCGAGATCGGCGATCGCTGCGGCGCGATCATCCGGTTGGAGCTCGTACACGAGAAAGAATTGCAGGGTAAGACTTCTGAACAGCAGATCTCCGAAGGGTACAGCATTGTCACCGGGTACGTTCGATCCATAGCAGACATATTTGCCATGAGCGCCGAGAATTCCGGCCGAAAGCAGACGTGCCGTGGTCGAGAAATCCATGTCGATTACGGCGTTGACGCCATTCCCATTCGTCAACTCCAGCACACGGGCGGCCACGTCGGCTTTCTTGTAATCGATGATGTCAGTTGCTCCGGCACTTCGCGCGTGGCCGGCTTTTTCGGCCGATGCGGTACCGATCACCCTGGCGCCTCGTGCCGCGGCCATCTGCGTCACGTAATGGCCGACAGCAGACGCCGCGCCGGTTACAAGCACGGATTTGCCCTTTATCGGAGCGAGCAGATTGACGGCGTGCATCGCCGTCAGGCCGGGAATGCCAAGGCAGGCGCCAACAGCAAAATCGACGCCGTCAGGAAGACCGACAGCCTGTTCAGAAGGTAGCGCAATAAATTCGGCGGCCGTGCCCATGGCGCGCTTCCACTGGCCGTTCCAAAGCCAGACACGCTCACCGATGCGGCTTTCGGGCACACCTTCACCCACCGCCTCGATTATGCCGGCTCCATCACTATGCGGAACAACCCTTGGGCCGGGCACAGGCCGCCCACGCCGTGACTTTACATCCGAAGGATTGATACCCGAGAAGTGAACCCGAACAAGTACCTCGCCGGGAGCGGGCCGCGGCGTGGGTAGTTCGCCTACAACCAGGACATCCCGCGCAGTTCCATTGCGCTCGTACCAAGCGGCTTTCATGATTGTACTCCAGCTCCTCGACATGCGCCGGCCGGCGGATCCGCGACGACCAGTTTGCTGACGCTGCATCGTATCATCGGCATCGGACGCAGGGAACGGCTTTGACACTGAGCGAGGCCACGTTTGATCGACCATCGCAGGTACAAGGAATGCGCCGTGGAATGAGCAATTTCGTATGTTTGATACGCATAAACTGATCAAGTTGATCCTTGAGTTTGAATCTCCATTGGCATACTAATGCCGCATCAGGCCGGGCCCCTCTGGCAGTTCTTCTGAGCTGTGATGTCGGACTGAATGTTCAACCGGATGGCCTGGCCTCGTGGAATTCAATCGACCGTAATCTCCTCGCGTTTTTGATCTGCCCTTGGCTCAGAAAGAGCCGGTCGCGGATATCAATGTCGTGAATTCGGTCGTTTCGCGAACCCTGGCATCCTGTGATGGAAAATCGGGTACGACATGAGCGAACTCTTTACTGCCGAAGCACTCTCCGCCTTGCTCCAGGTCATCATGATGGATCTGGTTCTGGCGGGTGACAACGCAATCGTCATCGGTCTGGCGGCAGCCGGACTGCCGCGTGAACAACGAAACAAGGCCATTTTCATTGGTATTATTGCGGCGACAGTGCTCCGCATTATCTTTGCCGCCGCCACAAGCGTCATTTTGCAAATCATCGGCCTGTTGCTCGCCGGCGGCATTCTCCTGCTGTGGGTCTGCTGGAAAATGTGGCGCGAACTGCGCACGAGCCACGCCGAAGAAGTCGAGGCCAATGAGGCGCTGGAAGGAACCGGGGCCAATGGCGACGCAGCGATTACGGGAATTCCGCCGCGCAAAACGCTGGCACAGGCAACCTGGCAAATCATTGTCGCGGACGTATCGATGTCGCTCGACAATGTGCTGGCCGTGGCAGGCGCGGCACGCGATCATCTGGAAGTGCTGGTGTTCGGACTGGTCCTGTCGATCGCGCTCATGGGGCTGGCCGCGAGCTTCATTGCCCGCTTGCTCCAACGCCACCGGTGGATCGCCTATGTCGGTCTTGCGATTATTCTCTATGTGGCGCTGGAGATGATCTACCGCGGGTCAGCCGAACTCGTTGCATATGCGAGTACCCATTCCCTTTAGGGATTGGAGACTGGAACCATACGAGCCGTCGAGACATGTCTCGACGGCATTCGCTATTGTGTTGCCCGACGTTCTGCAGTCAGCCCCGGCGAACGGACAGTATCGCGCTGTAGGGATAGGGCGTGGCGATGGAAAGGCGATTGCTCTGATTGCCTCCGAGTACCCGTGGCCTCGAACCTGAGGTGTCGACCAAAAAACCGACGTGACCCTGCCATGGCTCTGTACCGCGCTTGAACACGATGATGTCGCCAGCCTTCCAATCGGCTCTCGGTACGCTTCTGCCCCAGCGCTGCCAGGATCGTGACGCTTTGCTGTCCGTGCCTTGTTTGCCTGATCGTTCGACACAGAAGTTGACGAATGATGAGCACCACGCGACCTCATCGGGTGCCGCACCACCAACTGTCGTTGAATGGTACAGGGTGATTCTCCGGTTGTTGTGACTTTCGCCGGGAATCTCGGCGACATCCATCAGAAGCTCGTCTTTCGCTATTTGATAGGCTGTCATGCTTCTGGCGACATTGTCGCGAATGAGAACGGAGCCAAATACGATCTCCTTGCGCAAACTGTAAGGGACATCCACCGGAATTCCGGGCTCGATTTCGGTGACATCGTCCAGATGTGGATTAAGAGCAATCAACTCCTCCTTGGACATCTGGGCTGCTTCTGTAAGAGTCTCCCAGTTGTCATCCACGCTCGTATATATCGTGCCTGTCTGATAGTTGGCCATCTTACCCTCCGCTAACGCCGTTGCCCCGGCGAGCGGTGAGTGTAGGATTCGTGCAGGACGCAGCAATACGCCAGTGTGGGCTAGCCCATCGGGGTTACACGTGCGGTCGGCTTTGCAAGAAAAGGGGTGCTGTGCGGCGCTTTGATGGCGCCGCACAGCAGGTGTCAATGAGCCGCTGACGGCGCCTCTACTACCGGCTTGCTTTTCCTGCGAAACGCACGCAATGCCACATAGAAAACCGGCGTCAGGAACAGCCCGAAGAAGGTGACGCCCAGCATCCCGGAGAACACAGCCGTACCGAGTGACTGGCGCATTTCTGCCCCGGGGCCCGTCGCGATCATCAGCGGTACGACACCGAAGATAAAGGCAAAGGCAGTCATCAGGATCGGACGCAGGCGCAGGCGGCTGGCCTCGATGGCGGCCTCTACCGGTGTTGCGCCTTCCTCCTCGTGTTGCCGGGCAAACTCTACGATCAAGATCGCGTTCTTGGCGGCAAGGCCGATAAGGACGACCAGTCCTATCTGCGTGAGGATATTGTTGTCCATGCCCCGCAGGCTCACACCTATGAGAGCTGCGAGTACAGCCAGCGGCACGATCAGGATAATGGCTAGCGGCAGGATCCAGCTTTCATACTGCGCCGAGAGTGCTAGGAAGACGAAGATGACCGACAATCCGAAGATGAAGATGGCGGTGTTGCCTGTGCTGCGTTCCTGGAAAGCCAGTTCCGTCCAGTTGAAGGTTGTGCCGGCCGGCAGAGTCTGGGCCGCCAATGCTTCCATCTTGTCGAGCGCGTCGCCTGTGGAAACGCCGGGAGCTGGATTACCCTGCAGCGGGACCGATACGTACATATTGTAACGTTGCACCAGCGAGGGGCCGGTCGTATCCCTGATGTCAACCAGCGTGCCGAGTGGCACCAAAGCACCCGTCGACGAGCGCACCTTCAGATCAAGAATGTCGGCACGTTCCATGCGATATTCCTGATCAGCTTGCGCACGCACTTGATAAACGCGCCCGAAAGCATTGAAATCGTTGACATATGAGGTGCCAAGGTTGATCGACAGCGTCTCAAAGATGTTGGGTATCGGAACGTTGAGCGCCCGCGCCTTGTCGCGGTCAATTTCGAGGAAGTATTGCGGGCTCGAGGCGGAGAATGTCGTGAAGACGCCGGTCAGGCCGGGGGTCTGATTGGCCTGTCCCATCATTTGATAGGCAAGGGCGAGAACACGGCGCATGTCGGAACTGTCGCGATCGAGCAGCTGCACCTTGAAACCGCCGGAATTGCCGACACCACGAATGGAAGGTGGCGGTACCGCAATGATGAACGCTTCCTGGATGCTCTGGAGGCTGCCAAACAGCTGGCCGATGATGGAGTCGGCGGTCTGGCCGTGCTTGAGCCTCTCTTCGAAAGATTCAAATGGCGCAAAGACGACGCCTGAATTCGAGGCATTGGTGAAGGTGGCGCCGCTGAAGCCAGCGAAGGCAACGGCATTGCTGACACCTGGGACTTTCCTGACGATCTCCGACGCGCGCTTGATAACGGCGTCGGTTCTCTCCAGAGACGCGCCATCAGGCAACTGCACGACGACGATGGCATAGCCCTGGTCCATGGTGGGGATAAAGCCGCGTGGCACAGTGGTCGCCATGTACCAGGTTGCACCAAGTAGGCCCACAAAAACGACAAGGCTGGCAATAAGCGCAGTCGTCGAACTGACAAGACCCCGGATGATCCGCGAATATCCGTGAGCCATCTTGTCGAACCCGGTATTGAACCCGTTTGCAAGCGTCCGTCCAAATCGGGTCAAGGGATTGCGCGGTTCCGCATCGTGCTCGTGAGGACGCAGCACGATGGCAGCCAATGCCGGTGAAAGCGTCAATGAATTGAGCGCGGATATTGCCGTCGCGACTGCAATCGTCACGGCAAACTGTAGATAGAACTGTCCGGTAATGCCCGGAATGAAAGCCGTTGGTACGAAGACGGCAATGAGCACCAGCGAAATGGCGATGACGGCTGTACCGACCTCGTCCATGGTGACATGGGATGCTTCCTTGGGCGTCATGCCGCGCGCCAGATTACGCTCGACGTTTTCGACCACGACAATGGCGTCGTCGACGACAATACCAATGGCAAGCACCAGCCCGAACAGCGTCAGCATGTTCAGCGAGAACCCAAACGCCAGGAGGAATGCCAGTGTACCGATGAGCGAGACGGGGATGGCGACGATGGGGATGATGGCTGTCCGCCACGATTGCAGGAAGATCAGCACGACAAGTGCGACGAGGATCACGGCTTCGATGATGGTCTTGTACACCTCGTTGATCGATTCCGAGATGAATTCCGTTGGATTATAGACGATGTCGTACTTCAGTCCGTCCGGGAAATCCTTGGCCAGATCGTTCATCGTCGACTTGATGATGTCAGCTGTTTCCAGGGCATTCGTGCCCGGCCGGTTGAAAATGCCGAGTGCGACTGCAGGACTGCCGCCAAGATAACTGTTGGTGACATAGTCCTTCGCGCCGAGCTCGACACGCGCGACATCCTGCAACTGTACAAGCCGGCCGCTTTCCGTAGCCTTGACGATGACATAACGGAACTGCCTCGCATCGCTGAACCGGCCTTGAGTCGTCACTGTATATTGGAAGGCGTTCGTTCCGGAGGATGGTGGTCCGCCAATGGAACCGCCTGATACCTGCACGTTCTGCTCCTGCAGGGCCTGGACGACGTCACTCGCCGTCATGCCATAGGCCGCAAGCTTTTGCGGGTCCAGCCAGATGCGCAGGGAGAATTCACGCTCGCCGAAGATCGTCAGATCGCCAACGCCGTCCAGCCGCAACAGCACATCGCGAATGCGCGACCGGGCGTAGTTCGAGACATAGAGCTGATCGTAGCGGTTGTCCGGCGACAGAAGATGAATCACCATCATCAGGTCCGGTGAGCTCTTCGTCGTCGTGATGCCAAGCCGCCGCACTTCTTCTGGCAGGCGTGGTTCGGCTATGGATACCCGGTTCTGGACGAGGACCTGTGCCTTGTCGAGATCGGTACCGAGCTTGAACGTGATCGTGAGGGCCATGGAGCCGTCGGCAGTCGAATAGGACGACATGTAGAGCATGTCTTCGACGCCATTGACTTCCTGTTCGATGGGCGTGGCCACCACATTGGCAATGGTTTCGGCATCGGCTCCCGGATAGGAGGTGCGTACTACAATCGTAGGTGGAGCAATCTCGGGGTACTGCGCAACTGGAAGTTGCGTGTATGCGATTCCTCCAACGATGAGCAGGACAATGGAGAGAACGGAAGCGAAGATAGGCCGGTCGACGAAGAAGTGCGCGAACCTCATTGGCTGGCTCCTGCCAGGGCAGGCGCTTCCTGCGGTAGAACGATCAGTTCCGGCTTGACCTTCACGCCGGGACGAATCCGCATCAATCCATTGACGACAATGGTCTCATCGCCCGTCATGCCCTCGCGTATCACGCGATAACCGAAGAGTTTCGGCCCAAGTCTCACTGGCTTTGGCGTAACGGTACCGTCCTCGGTGACGACAAACACAACGCGTTCATTCTGATCCGAGCCGATTGCATCGTCAGGTATCAGAATCCCCTTGTACTTGTTGGAGGCGGCCACTTCGACACGGCCAAACAGTCCCGGCTGCAGGATGAGATCGGGATTATCGAAACGGGCGCGCACGCGCATCGTTCCGGTTGCCGCGTCAAGACGGTTTTCAGCGAAGTCGAGCTTGCCCTTGACCGGAGGTTCGTTGGAGTCGGTCAGCCTGACGGTAACTTCCAGCCCGCCCCCGCCTTCCTGCAGGATCTGGCCGTTTTCGCGGGCCGTGCGTGCATAGTTCAGCAGGTTGCGCTCATCCACATCGAAGTAAAAATCGATCGGATCGAGCTGGACGATCGTGGTGAGGATTGTATCGTTTGCATTGACCAGATTGCCGACCGAAATGAGCCTGCGGTCAATGCGGCCGTCCTGCGGTGCAGTGATATCCGTATACATCAGGTTCAGCTTGGCGCCATCGACACTCGCCTGGGCGCCGGTGACGCTGGCCTGTCCGGCCAGAAACGCGCGGCGCTGGTCATCGAGGGTGGATACGGACAATGTGCCGCTGCCGGTCAACGATTCCGTGCGCTTGAACTGGGCCTCGGCATAGTTCAGCGTCGTCTTGGCGACCTCCAGTGCAGATTGGGCTTGCTGAAGCGCGGTCACGTAGGGCCGCTGGTCGATCGTGAAAAGAGGGTCGCCCTTCTTCACCAGAGCGCCGTCCTTGAAGTGCACCTGATCGAGATAGCCATCGATGCGGGACCGAACGGCCACTTCATTGACAGCTTCGAACCGTCCAATGAACTCGTCGGCGTCGATGACGTCGCGCACGACCGGTTTTGCCACCGACACTGGGGGCGGGGGTGGCGCGGCGGCTTCCTGAGATTGTGCTGCAGTTGCCGAAAGGAAAGCGGCGATCACGCCGAGCCGCGCGGTTGAAAGGAGTGTTCGTGACAAGGCAGGCCTCCATGACAGTCAGACTCTTGATGTGTCACGCGAGATAAAGTGTCAGGGCAATCAACTGGTTGGAGCAGTTGGAGCAACATTTCCGCGGACGATCAAGTCGGGTAACGCAGTCAAAACGCAGTCAATAAACAAAAGCTCGATATGTTGCCGTGGATGCTTTGACAAGACCCGCACATTGCGCATTCACAACAGTTTGCGGTCTATTAATACGGTCTCTCAAAGCCCACGTCTGCACACTTGCACAGTTCGATTTCGTTGTCATCTCGCAATTGCGAGAGGAGAAGCACCAGGGATTTGCTATTTCGAGGGCCAATATGGCTGTCCCATTGATTTTTGCGCTCAAGGCAAGTAAAGGGAGCGACCAGTCGGTAAGGGTGCAATTTCTTCCGCAACTTTGTGCCATGTTTTGTGATACAATCCATGCTGCAGTTTGAGAGTTGAGTTAGAAATAAAGCAATAAAAACAATACGGATGGCAGGAGGTAAACGACTTCATCCGTACCGGAAAGCCACGATGGCATAAAGTTTTTCTCCCGCAATTTGGCAGCCAAGCCGGAAACGGCGGGATAAATGTTAAAAAAGTGAAGGTTTGGACATGCAGGTTACTGAAACGCTCAATGAAGGGCTGAAGCGCGAGATCAAGGTCGTTGTTCCGGCCAAGGATCTGGAAGCAAAGCTTTCCGAACGCCTCCAGGGCGCTAGCGCCAAGGCACGTATCAACGGCTTCCGCCCAGGCAAGGTGCCCATGAGCCACCTGCGCAAAATGTACGGCAAGTCGTTCATGGCTGAAGTCGTCAACGAAATCCTGAGTGATTCCTCGCGTTCCATCCTTGCTGATCGCAATGAAAAGTCGGCGACGCAGCCGGAAGTCGTCATGACCGAGGACGAGAAGGAAGCCGAAAAGGTACTGAGCGGCCAGGCCGATTTCGAATTCTCGCTGAACTACGAAGTTCTGCCGGCTATCGAGATCAAGGACACGTCGAAGATCAACGTTGTTCGTGAAGTTGTCGACGTCACCGACGAGGAAGTCGAGGAACAGGTCAAGCGCGTTGCAAGCTCCGCCCAGTCGTTTGAAACGAAGAAGGGCAAGGCTGAAAACGGCGATCGCGTCACGATGGATTACCTCGGCAAGGTCGACGGCGTTCCATTCGATGGCGGTGCCGACAGCGACGCAACGCTGGTTCTCGGTTCGGGACAGTTCATTCCTGGCTTCGAAGATCAGCTGATCGGCGTCAAGGCCGGTGACGAAAAGCAGATCAATGTAACTTTCCCGGCAGAGTATGGCGCGGCTCACCTTGCTGGCAAGGATGCAACCTTCGACATTACCGTCAAGGAAGTTGCCAAGCCCGGCGAACTCGAAATCAACGACGAGACGGCCAAGAAGCTCGGCATCGAAAGCGCCGACCGTCTGCGGCAGGTCATCCGCGAGCAGATCGAAAGCCAGTACGGCACATTTACCCGCCAGAAGGTCAAGCGTCAGATTCTCGATGCTCTGGACGGCGAGTACAAGTTCGAATCGCCGGAGCGCCTGATCAACGCCGAGTTCAACAACATCTGGGCACAGATCGGCAATGATCTGCAGGAAGCCGGCAAGACCTTCGAAGACGAAGACACGACGGAAGAAGAGGCCCGCGAAGAATATCGCAAGCTGGCCGAACGCCGCGTTCGTCTCGGTCTCGTTCTTTCGGAAATCGGCAACAAGGCCGGTATCGAAGTAACCGAGGAAGAACTGCAGCGCGCAGTTTACGATCAGGTTCGCCGCTATCCGGGCCAGGAACAGCAGATCTATGAATTCTTCCGCAAGACGCCGGAAGCCGTCAACAATTTGCGCGCTCCAATCTTTGAGGAGAAGGTCGTCGACCACCTCCTTTCGAGCATCAATGTCACTGACAAGAAGGTGACAAAGGAAGAGCTGATGGCGGACGACGAGGCTGATGCCAAGTCCGAAACCAAGAAGCCTGCCAAGAAGGCTGCGCCGAAGAAGGCCGCCAAGAAGAAGACCGACGACGAGGCATAGGCCTTCGCACGAAGTTGAAAAAAGGCTGCTGCAAAGCGGCCTTTTTTTGTGCCAGCTCTTATGCGCTGCCAACCCATGCTGGGGCTAATAGGCCCGCGCCAATCGAACCGCCGCACGTACGATATCGGTGTTATCCGCCGCCATCTTCCCCGAGGGCAGCAGATTGCCGTCTTCCAGTCCGATGCGGCTGTCGTAGCTGCGCGCCATCGCCTCCCTGAACATTGGCCATGCACTCGCTCCATCGCCATGCAGCAAGACAGGAAGTTTGATCCGGCCGCGCTCGAGCACGGCTATGATGCCAAGTGCAGCTGCAAACCCTTCAGCAATATCCTGTTCGTTGATCTCGATCAGGACGCGAAGGCATTTTTTGGTATTGGGCAGGCTCACGAAACGCTCGGCATCGCTGATGGACCAGATACCGGCCTCAACGCCAATACCCAGTCCAAGGGCCAGTGAAATGACCTCGACGGCATCTTCCTCGACCAGGTTGACCGACACGTAATCGGGCAGGACCTGCCACTGTTCCATAGGCTTCTGGCGTGCCCTGCCGCCTGGCGGAATGCGCCAATGGGTGGAAAGGCCCACGGGTACACCGGGAACGTTGCTGCGGATCGCAAGCAGTGCCTTGGCGACATCGTCCGGCTCCAGGCTTTCCTGACCATCTGCACTGCGCGGATGGATGTGCAACTCGCTAGCGCCGGCTGCGACCGATCTGCGGGCGTCGCTCGCAATCTCTGCCGCCGTGAAGGGTACCATTGGGTGGAAGTCGCGTGTTCGTCCGCCGTTCAAACAGGCTTGCAACATGGTTCGCACTCCGATCGCTCCTGAAGCGGCAATCATAGCGGATTTGTTGCTGACAGCGATATGTCATGATCAAGACCGAAGGAGCGGCAATTCGGGCCGCTCCTTCTGCCGCTGATCATGCCTTGATGGGAATCCAGACCTCCAGGCCGCCATAGCCGGTTCGCGGGTCGAATTCCGGACCATAGCGCTCGAAATTCGGTGCATCAGCGACCTCATGCCCCGATTCGGGCAGGTACTTGCCCCATATGGTCATCATCGTGCTGCGGATGGTCGAGATATGATCCTTGTGCGTGAAGACCAGATATTTCTGGCCCGGGATGCGCACCCGGCTGAACTCCCCGGGAAGGTCGGAAAAGTCGGTAACCTCGACCCCGGCAATGTAATCGAAATTGTTTTCGTCGTCGCTGTTGCAGCACACGCCATAACAGACATCGCCAACCTGACCCGATATGTGGCCGACATGAGGGTTGAAGCGTTGCCATTGCGATGGGATTGCCTTGCTGGTCTCGCAATTGTATCGCGCACCGATTCCAGCAACGAGCATCGCTTTGCCGTCGACGATGCGCGGCGCTTCAATATCCATAATAAACGATTCGTCCATTTTGAGTGGCTCCACCAATGGGATGTTTTCGACATGGCCCTGTGCACGCAGTTGTTCGGGGGTCAGTCCGAACTGGTCGCGAAAGGCCCGGGTGAATGCTTCATGGGAGTTGTATCCGGCGGTAAGAGCAACACAGAGTATATCGGGCGCACCGCTGCACAGAGTCTTCGCCGCTTCCGTCAGACGGCGGCCCCGTAAGTAACCGCTAACCGAACGACCAGTGAAAACAGCGAATGCGCGTGACATGTAGAAGCGCGACAGTCCGGCCGAGGCCGCGATGTCGTCCAATGTAATGCCTTCGGCAAAATGCCCTTCGATAAACCAGATCGCTTTTTCAACCGGATTCATACCAATCTCCCTTCAAGCACGGCACCGATTAAAAAGGCTTTGGGGCGGCGGCATTTGATTGTTCTTGCTGTCGCTCAAAAAAGTTTGAGACCCTTGAGACTGGCATGGCCATTCTTCCCGATGATGATGTGGTCGTGCACGACAATGCCCATCTGGGCGCCGATGCTCGCAATGGTCTTGGTCATCTCGATATCTGCCTTGGAAGGCGTCGGATCGCCGGATGGATGATTGTGCATCAGGATTATGGCGCTGGCCGACAGTTGCAGTGCCCGCGCTATGACTTCGCGCGGATAGACTGGCGTATGGTCCACTGTCCCTATTTGCTGGACTTCATCGGCTATCAGCGCATTCTTTTTGTCAAGGAAGAGGATTCTGAACTGTTCGCGTGGTTCATGCGCCATGGCCGCAATGCAATAGTCCATGACCTTGCTCCAGGAACTCAGCATTGTCTTTTCGCGGATATCGCTGCGGATCATTCGCTGGGTAAGCGCAAAGACGAATTTGAGATCGAATGCCGTGACCCGCCCGCAGCCCTTGACCTCCATCAAAAGGTGCTCGGGCGCCCCGAGCACTTCTGCAATTGAGCCAAAACGGGCGAGAAGCGCCTTGGCGAGGGGTTTGGTGTCGCCCTGCCTGATTGACCGGTAGAGCAGCATCTCGAGCATTTCGTAGTCGGCGAGCCCCTGGTGACCCACGTTCTGGAACCGCTCCTTCATGCGTTCACGATGACCAAGGTAATGCGGCGGTTCACCCTCGGGCTCGGATTTCGGTTGGGCGTTGCGCGGAGCATCGCCAGGCTCAACGGCTGGTTGTTTGGTGGAGAGTTTTGTGGAGGTCTCGTTGAGGAAGAAAGTCTTTTCTGGCTTTTCTTCACTCATCGAGCCCGCTTTCCTATCCGAGTTTCAAACCTGGCGCGAACAGGCCGGCCGGTGAGAGAGTGAAAACTTCACAGCCATCATTCGTGACCCCGACGGTATGCTCGTACTGTGCCGTCAGCGAGCGGTCTCGCGTGACGGCGGTCCAGCCGTCAGCGAGAACTTTCACGTGCGGGCGGCCGAGATTGATCATCGGCTCGATCGTGAAAATCATTCCTTCGCGCAGTTCGACGCCTTCATTGAGTGTACCGTAGTGCAGGATGTTCGGCGCATCATGGAACAGCTGGCCGACGCCGTGGCCACAGAAGTCGCGGACGACGGAGCAGCGCTCCGACTCGGCATAGGACTGGATGGCGGCGCCTATCGCACCCGTGCGGGCACCCGGACGAACTGCGGCTATGCCACGCATCAGGCATTCGTGGGTGACTTCCATCAATCGTTCCGCTGCGCGCTTGATGTCGCCTACAGGGTACATGCGACTTGAATCGCCGTGCCAACCATCGAGAATATAGGTTACGTCGACATTGACGATGTCGCCGTCACGAAGCGGCTTGTCATCGGGAATGCCGTGGCAGACCACGTGGTTGATCGAGGTGCAGCTCGATTTGGTATAGCCGCGATAGTTCAATGTCGCGGGCAGGGCGCCGTTATCGGCTCCGAACTCGTAGACAAAACGATCGATTGCATTGGTGGTCACGCCTGGCGCGACGATCGATGCTAGCGCATCCAGACAGCGGGCCGTGAGCTGGCACGCCTTACGCATGGCCTCGAACCCCTCAGGGCCGTGAAGCCTGATCTGGCCGGTGTTTTTAAGTGGCGCGCTATGCGCGTCGAGATAAGTGACCATTTCAAAGTCCGCTTGGCATCAATCTATGATCGGCATCGTGCTGACTGCAGCGATGCCATTGGGTGTGATGTGGCATTTTACGGCGTAAGCTTCAACCCCGCGCCGTGTGGCCCGTTCAAACGCAGCGGCATAAGCTGGATCCAGATCGCCGCAGATTTTCAAACAGTCGCAATCTGCGCGCTGGATAACATAGAGCATAACGCTACGATGCCCACTTTCGACCATGTTGCCCAACTCGTCCAGATGTTTTGTACCGCGCGCCGTGGGAGAATCGGGAAATTCAGCGAGGCCCGACTGCCGCGAGAAATGCACGTTCTTCACCTCGACATAGGCGCTGGGGCGGTCGGGAGCGTGCAAGAGGATGTCTATGCGCGAATTGACGCCATATTTCTGCTCCCGTTTCAGTTCGGCGTAGCCACTCAACGGGGGGAGCAGGCCTGACACAATGGCCTCTTCTGCAATGCGATTGGGAAGACCGGTGTTGATACCAACCATGGTGCCTTGCGCCTCCACCATCTGCAGTGTGTGTGGATATTTGCGCTTCGCGCCATCGGACAATGACAGCCAGACCCTGATCCCAGGGTCGGTCAACCCCAGCATTGAGCCAGTATTGGGAACAGAACTGACGATGGGGCTGCCATCGTCAAGGATCACGTCCGCCAGGAAGCGTTTGTAGCGCTGTACCAAACGACCGGTGACGAGGGGGGCTGTGAAGATCATGGATCGTATTTAGCGAGTGCCTCGTTCCAGAACAATCGATGGATCGTTTGCGTCGCATAAAAAGAACCTGCCTTAGAAGGCAGGTCAATTTGCTCTGGGGTGGGAGAATCGGGCCCGGGTGGAGGTTGAACCGAACCCTGCTGCCGCAGACGAAAGTCGCAGCAGTAATTTATGATAGGTCAGCTCATGATTCTGGTCGCATAACTTTGTCTAACAAGCAGTGACAAAGCTTGAAAACACTGGGCTGTCTTATTGCGGAAGTCTGTCACATTCTATGCGCAGGGACGAAACTCATCAGGAGGATACATGATGAAACTCAAGTTTTTCGTACCGTTTGTTGCAGTCGCTGCATTTGGCTTGGCAGCTTGCGACAACAAGCCAGCAGAGGGTACGGCCACGCCGCCAGCCACGACAGCCGAGCCTACGACACCTGCACCCGCCCCGGCTACACCTTCTCCGGATCCGGCAAAACCGGCGCCAGCCAACTAGGCGAATCAAGGCGAAATACATGCGGCCGGCTCGCCCAGAGCTGGCCGTCTTCGTTGGCCGGTCACACGATCTCGCGTGAACATCGCACCACAAAGCTCTGATTATTCAGGAAGAAAACCTGGTACGCCCAAGGGGAATCGAACCCCTGTTTGCGCCGTGAAAGGGCGCCGTCCTAACCGCTAGACGATGGGCGCCGCTCGGTTAAGCGGCTTATAGTGAAACAGTTTTTGCGCCGCAAGCCCATAAAGCATTCTTTTTTTGAAAAAGTGAAATTTGTTGGATTCGCAACCGGACGTATTGGGCCGTCTGTCACGGGTGTCCGCCATGATGTTGGATCGATCAGGCCCGTCCGCGCGAGCAGCGCCAGTTCCAGTCACGGCGAGGACCAATGTCCACGTGAACTGATTCGGTGTGGCAATAGGTACCAACACCTCCACGGCCCTGCATCGAGCGGGCAAAACTGGCCAGTTCCCACTTGGAGATCCCGGGAATCTGAATATCGGCCGCGGCACAGGACATGTGCAGGGAGGCCTTTGCGCCATTGACCAGGCGGTTGTAGGGCGGGCTCCGATAACCTGACGTGACGATCACCGACTTGCCATAGCGGCGTTCAAGGGTCTTCAGGATGCCAACAAGCTGGGGCTTGAGACAAGCCACCTGAACGCTTTCGCGCTGCACCTTGAGGCCATTCGGCGCGAGACGGGCAAGACCGGCCGCAGATGCAAGAATCACTGGCGCCGCCGCGGCCTCGACATCATCGTCGTCGTACAGACTGTCGCGTTGCATGATCTGGATGCCGGCATTGGGCCGGACGCCAGGCAATGACGACAGGTGCTCGGTCTTGCCGGCAAAAGAATCGGCCGATGGAAGCGCCGACGCCGTCTGAACAGCGGCCTCAGAGGCCCGCAACCTCGGCTGGGATTTTGGCTCGATGACTGCAACCTGACGGTTAGCCGCCGATCTTCCCTGATTGTTGGAGAAAAGCCGGAGCAGCGCTCCATTGTTCTTGCCGGCTGGCTTGTTCACAGCGGCGACAGGCTGTTGGCTTGATGCGACCTCGGCGGCCTTCGCGTCAGCAGTTTTATCCTTGTCGGCCTTTTGGGCGGCAGGCTGCTGCGTCTCCTGCGCGTGTGCCGGCTGTTCGGCAGGTTCGGCTTTCGCGGAACCTCCGAACAATGACGTTCTTGCCGGTGCTGCGGCTGCAGTTGCGGCGCTGGCTACCTGTTGCGATTCGGCGGGCTTTGCTGCGCCGCTGAATCCGAAAAGTGAGGTTTTGACCTGAGACTTGTCTTCGACAGTGGTTGCGGGCTGCTGGTTTGCAGCCGTTGTTGCTCCTGCGGCCTTAGGGTCGGCCGGTTTGGCAGCGGCGTCGTTGATTGCCTGGAGCGCATTCGTTTCTGTGCTCCCGGCCAGTGCAAGTGCCTGGGTGGAAACGCTCTGATGTCCGCCAGATGGCAGCGAAGCATCCGCAGTCTGTTTTGCGTTGCCTGCGGGTTCGTTTTCAGCGGCGGCATTCAGGGCAGAGGTGACGCTGGGGGTTGGTCCAGTCGATGTGCAGGAGGTTGCAGCCATTGCGGCGATGGCAATGACACACGCTACCGTGCTCGCCCGTAGGGCTGAAACTGACGCTGGCAGTATGTTCAACGATTCCCCCGTCTCGTCTTTCCCGGTCCCCAAGATGTTCAGTCCGGTGCGCTTTTGTAAGAGCAGAAAAGCTCGCGAAGTTCTATTGAAGTGCAAATAACACTGGCACAGAGACGCCAGAGTTAATGAACTTTTGTCGGCTGCACAAGCCTTGAAGTATACCTAGAATGAGGCAAAAACGTGATTGGCCACTTTCTTGCCATTGTCATTAAATCTTCTTTGTAACTTTCAGCGAACTTTGACGTGTATTTTCACACACGTACGCGCACGTAAGTTCCCGGTGCATCGGCCAGCGTCTCGATGTTGTTTTCACCGGGCTTGCGTGCCAGAACCCGTGTCTTATCCTGCGATTCAATCCACTTTTGCCAATGATGCCACCAGGATCCCGGATGTTCGCTCGTCTTGGCCAGCCAGGCGTCAAATGCGCCAACAGGCTTGCCACCGGTCCAATACTGGTACTTGTTCTTTGCCGGCGGATTGACCACGCCTGCAATGTGGCCAGACCCTGCGAGCACATAGGTAACTTCGCCGCCGAAATACTGGCAGCCGGTGAAAACCGAGAGGGCTGGCGCGATGTGATCTTCCTTGGCGGCAAGGTTATAGATCGGTATCTTTACATCAGCGAGCGACAGGTTCTCGCCCGCAAGCTTCATAGCCCCACGCACGAGATTGTTGTCCAGATAGCAATTGCGCAGGTAGTAGGAGTGGTTGGCAGCGCTCATGCGCGTTGCATCCGCATTCCAGTACAGGAGGTCGAATGGAACAGGGTCGCGGCCGCGCATGTAGTTGTTGATGACGTACGGCCAGATGAGATCGCCGGAGCGCAGCATGTTGAAGGCGGTCGCCATGCGCGTACCGTCAAGGTAACCCTCGGCTGACATGGCATTTTCGAGTGCCCGAATCTGATCCTCGTCAACGAAGACCTTCAGATCGCCGGCATGGGTAAAATCCACCTGCGTCGTGAAAAGCGTCGCGCTCTTGATGCGGTCTTCGCCTTCCCGGGCAAACAACGCCAGCGCAGCGCTCAAAAGGGTTCCGCCGACGCAATAGCCGATGGTGTTCACGGCCTTTTCGCCGGTCGCTCTCTCGATCGTGTCCAGACCGAATCGCAAGCCCTCATTGATGTAGGCTGACCAGTCTTTCGTCGCGTGCCGCTGGTCGGGGTTTACCCACGAGATGACGAAGACCGTGTGGCCCTGGTCTATGGCCCATTTGATGAAGGATTTTTCCGGGTTGAGGTCGAGAATATAGTATTTGTTGATCCATGGCGGGCAGATCAGGAGAGGGCGCTTCAGCACCTGCTTTGTCGTGGGCTCGTACTGGAGTATTTCAGCGACATCGCTGCGTGCTATCACCTTGCCGGGCGTCGTTGCCACATTCTCGCCCAGCGCAAACTTCGTCAGGTCGGATTGGCGCAGGCGTAAATCCCCGCCGCCGGCAACGATGTCCTCCGCAAGCATTTTCATGCCCCGGACCAGGTTTTCGCCGTTGCTCGCGACAGTTTCCTTGTAGAGTTCCGGATTGGTCAGCAGAAAGTTGCTCGGCGAGGCCGCGGTCGTGATCTGCTTCACATAGAAGGCCGCCTTGTGCCGCGTGTGTTCGTCAAGCCCTTCCGTGTTCTCGACCAGTTCGCCAGCCCAGCGCGCTGTCACGAGATAAGCCTGCTTGAGAAAGTCAAAGAAGGCGTTCTTGCCCCAATCCTCATCGGTGAAGCGCTTGTCGCCCTGTTCTGGCTTTGCCACGTCGTCGACCTCTTCACCGCCCATGCGGCGTATGGAATTGGACCAGATGGCCATGTAGCTGGAAAAAAGCTTCGTCTGCGCTTCGAGCGCACGCCCCGGCTCGGACAGCCAGTATTCCGACACTTTGGTGAGCGTCTTCACCACGTCGGTGACGGGATCAGCAAGCGTGTCTCGCTTGAGGCCCTTCTCCCGGGGTTCCACCCAGGCGGATGCGGCCTTGCCGGCCTGCTCGATCATATGGGCAACGTTGCGTGCAAAGGCCTCCGGGTCTTTGACCACATAATTATCAAGGTTTGGCGTCTTACCGCTCTTGCTGCCTTGATTGTCCATATAATAGCGTCCTCCCGATCAGCATTATTGACATGATATCATAGGTTGGTGCTATCCCTCTAACGTGCAATTGTTATCGCCTTTATGAAATCGTTTTCCGCAGTCAGGACACACAATGAATTTTCCGGTCATTACCATCATGCGCTCGTGGGTTGCTGCTGCTTTAATGGCTAGCCTGACTGCTTGTTCCAACACGACTACGGCTCCAATGTCGAATTCGCCATTGACCGGGCCGGTCAATACGGGGACCTATCCACATTTCACGCCCGATCCCAAGGGTGAGACCGCCCAGTTCACGCCCGAACAGAAGCAGGCACTTATCGACCGGACCAATGCTGCGAAAGCCGGTCAGGCCGGTCCTTCATCGGACCCGGCGGTGGCTGCTCGCCGCCAGGCGGAGATGCAGTTGCTCAAGCAACAGCAGGAAGAGGACCTTAAAACAATCGAGCACAGGCAATAGCACCTACCGAGAGGCTCCTGCACACATGACTGGAAGCGCGGCCAACCTTATCGGAAGGCTGTTGCGAAGCTTTTCTGGCCAAGTACTTTACGCCGGGCAAATCTGCATTTAGAAGTCCGTCCCGCCGGAACAGGTCCGGTTGTTAAACACCACCCGCAATCGTTGGCGGGACTGGATAGGAGAAAATTGATGTCGCAAGCAGTTGCAAAAACTGTCTCCATGCAATTTCCCGATGGCTCGAAGCGCGAATATGACGCCGCAATGACCGGTGCGGAACTTGCCGAATCGATTTCCAAATCACTCGCAAAGAAAGCCGTCGCCTACGCTGTCGATGGCGTGGTGCGTGATTTGTCAGACCCATTGCATGCGTCGGGTACAATCGAGATCCTGACGCGTGAAGATCCCCGGGCGCTGGAACTGATCCGTCACGATTGTGCGCACGTCCTTGCCGAAGCGGTCCAGGAACTTTTTCCCGGAACGCAGGTCACCATCGGCCCGGTTATCGAGAACGGCTTCTACTACGACTTCGCCAAGAACGAGCCCTTCACGCCTGACGACCTTCCGGTGATCGAGAAGAAGATGCGCGAAATCATTGCGCGCAATAAGCCTTTCACCAAGGAAATCTGGTCGCGTGAAAAGGCGCGCAAGACCTTTGCCGAGAAGGGCGAGACCTATAAGGTGGAACTCGTCGATGCCATCCCGGAAGGTCAGGATCTCAAGATCTACCGGCAGGGCGATTGGTATGATCTTTGCCGCGGTCCGCACATGGCCTCGACGGGCCAGATCGGCAGTTCCTTCAAGTTGATGAAGGTTGCCGGAGCCTATTGGCGCGGTGACAGCAACAATCCGATGCTTAGCCGCATCTATGGCACGGCATTCACCAATGATGCGGACCTGCAGTCCTACCTGCACATGCTCGAGGAAGCGGAAAAGCGCGACCATCGTCGCCTTGGCCGGGAAATGGACCTGTTCCATTTCCAGGAAGAGGGGCCCGGTGTTGTTTTCTGGCATCCGAAGGGATGGCGGATGTTCCAGAGCCTGGTGAGCTATATGCGGCGCCGGCTGGACAGCCATGGCTACAGTGAAGTCAATGCACCGCAGGTTCTCGACAAGTCGTTGTGGGAGACATCGGGTCACTGGGGCTGGTACCGCGACAACATGTTCAAGGTTACCGTTGCCGGCGACGAGACCGACGATGAGCGGGTCTTCGCGTTGAAGCCGATGAATTGCCCAGGTCACGTACAGATATTCAAGCACGGCTTGAAATCTTACCGCGATCTGCCTGTAAAACTTGCGGAATTCGGCAATGTCCACCGCTATGAGCCTTCGGGCGCATTGCATGGACTGATGCGCGTTCGCGGCTTTACGCAGGATGATGCCCACGTATTCTGCACGGATGAGCAGATGGAGGCAGAGTGCCTGCGCATAAACGATCTGATCCTGACGACCTATGCCGATTTCGGTTTTGAAGGCATCACGGTCAAGCTGTCGACGCGGCCGGACAAGCGCGTCGGATCGGACGAGCTTTGGGATCGCGCCGAAGAAGTCATGGGCAAGGTGCTCCGGACGATCGAGGCGCAATCCGGCGGCAAGATCAAGACGGCGATCAATCCGGGCGAGGGTGCGTTCTACGGTCCCAAGTTCGAGTATGTGTTGCGCGATGCCATTGGTCGCGATTGGCAGTGCGGTACGACACAGGTCGACTTCAATCTGCCGGAGCGATTCGGGGCCTTCTACATCGACTCCACGTCGGAGAAGAAACAGCCGGTCATGATTCACCGCGCAATTTGCGGATCCATGGAGCGGTTCCTCGGCATCCTGATCGAAAACTACGCAGGACACATGCCGCTCTGGTTCGCGCCGATCCAGGTTGTCGTGGCCACGATCACGTCTGAGGCCGATGAATATGGCAAGCAAGTCGCGAAAGAGTTGAAGGCTGCCGGCCTTCAGGTCACCACCGACTTCCGCAACGAGAAGATCAACTACAAGGTCCGCGAGCATTCGTTGCAGAAGGTACCGGTCATCCTGGTTTGCGGCATGCGCGAGGCGGAGGAGCGTTCGGTCAACATGCGGCGCCTGGGGTCACAGAGCCAGACATCGCTTTCGCTGGACGATGCAATCCGTCAGCTTGCTGAGGAAGCAACGGCACCGGATCTCATCCGCTTGGCGGCGGAATAGGCCCCACACCCATGACAGCGTGATGGTTTCATCACGCTGTCACATGGATGCGAGAGAATTCAAAGATACTTAGCCTTAACCGGGGTTGCGCGTGCAGTTTCCAGAACTTTCATATGCCAATGACTCGCAGACCCGACTGACCCAATGGCTTATCCGTTCCATCGAAGGACTGTCGGGGCGCAACTACTATGCCGGGCTCTACAACACCTGGCGCAATGAAATTGTGCCTGCGGGCATTGATGTATTCCGCCGGATGATGGATCTGATCAATGTCCGCCTCGACATTGCGGATCAATGGCCCCCCCAACAGCTGCCCGACACGCCTTTGGTCATCGTTGCGAATCATCCCTTTGGCATTGGCGACGGCATTGCCGCACTGGCATTGGCTGAACAACTTCGCCGCCCGTTCCGCGTTCTCATCAACAACGATCTCCTTAAGGTGCCGGAGATCCGGCCCTATGCGCTGCCGGTCTGTTTTGACGAGACGAAGGAAGCGATGGCCATGAACATGGCAACGCGTCACGAGGCGGTGCGGTTGCTGAAGGAAGGTGTGACGATCGTGGTTTTTCCTGCCGGGGGTGTAGCCACCGCGCGCCGGGGCTTTGGCCGCGCGGAGGATCTGCCATGGAAAATTTTTCCGGCAAAGCTGGTACAGCAGGCGAAAGCCTCGGTCATTCCGGTGTATTTCGGCGGACAGAATGGCCGTTTCTTCCATCTTGCCAGCAAGGTTTCGATGACGCTGCGCATCTCCTTGCTGATCCGCGAGTTCCGCCGGCTGTCGGGGAAGGCAATTGAAGTGCACATCGGTCGCGTGATCGGCTGGGAGGAACTCAAGTCCTTTGATGACCGCAAACGCCTTCTCGAACACCTCTACGATGCGGTGTTCTCGCTCGCACCAAAAGCCCGCCAAGCGACTGCTATAGCAAGCAGACCTGTTGTTTAGTAGAGAACGCGGAGGGCCCTAATCGAGCGGTTCTTCGCCGCCTGCCGGTTGATCGGCAACGGCGGCCGTGCTCGCTCCATCCTTTGCCAGCACTTCGACATCCTGGTTCTGCCCGGCAACAACCTTGAAGTCGCGCTGGTAAATGCGGTCCTTGTTCTTGGCAATGATCACGTACTCACCCTCGGCCAGAACAATGGAGGCGAACGCCCCGACACTTTCACGCACAATGTCGCCTGAGGTGGTAAGCACCGACCAGGCCGTATCGGCCATGGCTTCGCCGCCTGCTTCGCGCACGAGTTTGAGTGTCAGCTGAGCAGCCCTGTGTTCGACATTGGCCTCGGTGAGTTTTCCGGCCTCGACGCGGATATCGGCGCGGATGACGGCATTCGCGGTGCCATAATTGGAAACGATCTGATAGGTACCCGTGTTGAGTCGAACAACGCTGTCGGGCTTCACATCCGGAATGATCAGGGCGCGCTCACCGTTGGAGTCCTCGTGATCCTCATAAATCGAGAATCGCAGTTGGTCGGGCGGAATGCGACCGCCGCCCGAAAGGACAGCGTTGAGCTTAACGCCACCGGCATCAAGGATCATCGTTTCACTGCGCTTGGCACGGGTCATTGTGATGCGCTTGGTCGCGCCGGCACGTCCGAAAGCCACATGCACGAGGTAGCTGCCCGGGGCCAGATTGAATGAAGTGGTGCCACCCTTCGCCGTCGCCAACAATGCCAGCTTGCCATCGTCACCTGCTTCGGGAGAAAAGACCCGCCAGACGAGGCCGCGTCCGACCGGATCACTCTCCTCGGAGAGTTTGGCCGAGAGCATCAGTTCGGGCTCGCTGATGATCGGATTGTTGGCTCGCGCCTTGGGATTGGCATATTCATTGAGATTAGGAATGCTGGGCAGCTCGACAGCGGGTGCCTGAGGCAAATCCGGCGCCAGTGCTTGCGCTCCTGCACGAGGCGCCGCGGCCATGAGACAGGCCAGCACGATAGCTCCAAGCGCTCGCTTGCCCATCACAGCCTTGCTGCCCGCATTAATATATTGATATGCACCCATGCGACGGTTTGATCCGAAGCCGATGGCAATTTCAAGGCTTTTTCTCAATGGCGCACCTTTACTTGGCGGACGAAACCACCACATTGTCCGCGCATCGTTATAACAGGATCACAGCTTCATTCCATGGATACGTCTGTTCCCCCTTCCGTCATCGAATTCTTGTCCACACGCAGTTCCACGCCGATTTCTGCAATTGGTCTTCCGGCGCCGTCGGATCGCGAAATCGAGACGATGGTGCGGATAGCGTCGCGCGTGCCCGATCACGGACGGCTGACGCCCTGGCGCTTCATCCTCTACCGGGGAGAGGCGCGCGAGCAGGTTGGCAGATATCTCGTCGACCTGGCAGAAGAAAGGGAAGGTCCACTGACGGATCAGCGCCGTGAGCAGGAGCTGAAGCGGTTTGCGCGCGCTCCACTCGTGATTGGCGTGGTCTTTTCTCCGGTGGAGCACCACATTCCGGAGTGGGAACAGTTCCTTTCGTCGGGTGCGGCGGCAATGAATCTGGTCCTTGCCGCCAATGCGCTTGGATATGCCACAAACTGGATCAGCAACTGGTACGCCTCCGATGAAAAGGGACGTGGGCTTCTCGGGCTGGCGCCGCAGGAACGTGTTACAGGTTTCGTCCACATTGGCACCTGTGCGCAGAAGGTGCCGGAGCGTCCACGTCCTGACATCAAGGATATTCTCTCGGATTATTCAGGTCCCTGGAAGGGCTGAACGAATGTTTTACAGGTACGAGGACGGTCACGGTTTGCCGCATGACCCGCTAAAGGCAATCGTGGCGCCGCGCCCGATCGGGTGGATTTCAGCCCGTTCGAAGCACGGTCAAGTCAATCTCGCGCCGTATTCGTTCTTCAATATGATCAGCACGAGGCCATGCCTCCTGATGTTTTCATCGGAAGGCCATAAGGACAGTGTGGCGTTCATCGAGGAGACAGGTGAGTTCGCCACGAACCTGGTCAGCGCGGATCTTGCCGTGCAAATGAACAAGACATCGGTCAATGCTCCGCGCGGAATAAGCGAGTTCGAGTATTCGGGATTGACTGAGGCCGATTGTACTCTCATTGGCGCGCCCCGCGTCGCCGAGGCCTATGCGACACTTGAATGTGTCCTGACAGACATCCAGAATCCAAAGGATCGCAATGGCAATCCGGTCAGCGCCTTCATGGTCATCGGTGAAGTGATCGGCGTTCACATCAATGAGGCGATCCTCACGAACGGCCTTGTCGATATCAGCAAGGCGCAACCGGTTTCGCGCCTGGGCTATATGGATTTTGCCTCGGTTTCCGAAACCTTCCGGATGTTTCGCCCCAAATGGGATCAGGGTCCAGAGAGACCCTGATCAGCCCGTTGATCTGGCGCGGTTCAAAAGCAGTTGGGCCCGCCGCAGATGCGGACGATCAAACATCTGCCCGTCGATACCGATGACTCCGGCGGACGGATTCTCCGCAAATGCTTCGACGATCCTTGTGGCGTGGGCAAGTGCCGCCGCGGACGGCGTGAAGGTGCGATTGATTATCGGGATCTGGGCCGGATGGATGGCAAGCTTGCCGGTGAAGCCATCTCGCTCCGCTTGTTCACATTCGCGCAGCAGGCCCTCCTCATCGCGGTAGTTGATGTAGACCGTGTCGATCGCTGCAACTTCGGCCGCCGATGCGCCAAGTATGGTTACGGCACGTGCCAGTCGAAACACGTCCGTATACCGGCCCGTGTCATCGCGGGGCGTGCGAGCACCGATGGCGGCGGACAAATCTTCCGCGCCCCAACTCAGACCAATCAGTCGTTCCGAGGCAGCCAGGTAACTCGCTGCCGACAGCGTGCCGATGGCCGTTTCGGTGATAATGGCGAGGATCTGGGTCGATCCTTCGGCAATTCCCGCACGGGCCTCGTGCACGTTGAGCTTGACTGAGAGTCGAGTTACGTCCTTGCCGCTATTGGATTTGGGCAGAAGAATACCGTGCGGCGTTGCAGGCATGACTGCTGCGAGGTCATCATCTGCAAACCCGCTCGCCAGATCATTTATGCGAACGAAGAGGCGCGGCGAGGGGCAATGGCGATTAGCGGCCAGGAAATCTGCCGCGATCTTGCGAGCTGTTTCCTTGTGATCTGCGCTGACCGAATCCTCGAGATCGATCAGCAGGACATCAGCCTCGCTTGACAGGCCCTTTTCCAGTTTCTTTTCCGAATCGCCTGGGACAAACAACAGCGAACGCATCAGGCCGCACCCTTTGATTTCATCATGGCTTGCCGCGTGCATTGGGCGACCAGCACCCCGAACTGATTGAATGCCCGGTGTTCAAATTCGACAATGCCCCGGTCGGGCTTGGACTTTGACCGCCTCACGGAAATAACTTGTGTTTCGACGCGAACCGTATCGCCATGAAACAGCGGCGCGGGGAATTTCACATCCGTCATGCCGAGGTTGGCGATCGTCGTGCCAATCGTCGTGTCATTTACCGAAATGCCGATCATCAATCCCAGCGTAAACAGTGAATTGACCAATGGTTTGCCCCATTCGGTCTTGCTGGCAAAGTCAAAATCGATGTGCAGCGGCTGGGGGTTCAACGTCATGACTGAGAACAGCATATTGTCGCTCTCAGTGACTGTCTTGCGCAGCGGGTGCTGGAATACGTGCCCGATCTCAAAGTCTTCCAGATGTAGCCCGGCCATGTGGGTATCGTCTCCTCGATGTTTTTGCGGCAGACTAGGACGGCTTGCTTCGTACCGCAACAACGGACCGCTCTGTCAGAACATGGTTAACCGGTATGGTGAACGGATCGTAAACCTTTTCACATTAAACTGGCGCACAAGTAGAAATGCGGGGGCGAACCAAGAATGTCGATTCAGCACTATCTGAAGATGATCGATAATGCGTCTGTTGCGCAGCGCTGCCATGCAGCGTCGGCATTGGCCCACATATATCTGCAAACCGAAATGGACACCGACGAGCGGTCCTCTACGGAGTCGGTATTGACGCTTCTTCTCGATGATCCTTCGCCCAAGGTGCGCCTGGCTCTGGCCGAGGCATTTTCGACGAGCGCCCATGCGCCGGCGCACATCGTTGCAAGCCTGGCACGCGATCAGATCGAGATTGCCACCTATATGCTGGGACGATCGACGTTGCTGAGCGATACAGATCTGATCGATTGTATCTCGGGTGGCAGTTGCGAGGCGCAGAAGATTATTGCGGGGAGGCCGAAAGTATCGTTCGCCGTGAGCGCCGCCATTGTCGAAATCGGTGAAACCGCGGCCGTATTGGAGCTGTTGGCCAACACCCAGGCACAGATCGCCGACATCAGTTTTCGCAGGCTGATCGAGCGACTCGGTCATGTTGCTGAAGTCCGAGCTCTTCTCGCCGAAAACGAGCGCCTGCCGGCGGATTGCCGCCATGCCTTGGCGATCCGCATCGCGGACGCTCTATGTCAGATGGATATGGTGATGGCCCTGATGGGCGAGCGGCGGGCAAAAACAGTGACGCAGGAGGCATGCGTGCGGGCGTCGATCAGTCTCGTAGCTGCGACTCCGTTCGAGGAATACCCGGCGCTCATCGAACATTTGCAACTTCGTGGCGATCTCACAACGGCGTTTGTGATCAGGATCGTGGCATCGGGAAAGATCGATTTCTTCGCAGCGGTCCTTGTTGCGCTCTCCGGTTATAACCTAGGGCGCATTCGTGGTCTGCTGATTGACGGGCGTGCTGCGGGGCTCAATGCGCTGTTCGGCGCGGCGGGTCTGCCGGACAGCACATACCGGTCACTTGGCGTTGCGCTTCACGCCTGGCGCGGTGTTGCCAGCGGCAAGCTTTCGATTGGAGCGCGTGAGGTCATCCTCCGGATGATCGAGCAGATTGCGCCTCATGATCGTGCAACAGGATCAGTTCCGCCTGCCGCCAATGATGACATGGTTTCACTTCTCAAGCGGCTCTATCTGGATGCGATTCGGGAAAATGCGCGGGAACAGGCGTCGGCAATTGCCGCTGCCTGACAGTCGCGAAGCGCCGTACATCCTCGTTTGATTACAAAATCAGTTCCGTGGTTGAATGATTAAATCGGCGCGTCGCGCCTGAACTGATGCATTATTGCTTTTTAGACCAAGACAGCGGATTGTATCTGTGTGTCTCTTCTGATGGAACTTCCAGTTATTTCAAACGGTTGTGCGAAGTATTTCAGACCGGCGCCGTCGCGTGTCGAGCATTTCAAAGAATAAGACAGTATTACTGACCTAATAATTTCATGCTAGAGTGTCGAACACGATATGTATGGTTGGGAGGTCTACAACATGTCCGATGGTCCCCTTGGTGAATTTGGTCCTCTTAGTCTGCATGTTCCCGAACCGGCAGTGCGGCACGGCGGCGAGCCGGATTTCTCCAATGTGAATATTCCCGAGGCTGGCTCCGTCCGGCGTCCCGAGGTCGACGTCAATCCCGAGGACATCAGGGATCTGGCCTTTTCGATCATTCGCGTACTGAGCCGCGATGGAGAAGCGGTCGGGCCATGGGCGGGTTTGCTGACCGATGATCAACTGATCGAGGGCTTGCGGCATATGATGACGCTGCGGACTTTCGATGCCCGTATGCAGATCGCACAGCGGCAGGGCAAGACGTCCTTCTACATGCAGCACTTGGGCGAGGAAGCAGTAAGCTGCGCCTTTCGCAAGGCGCTTGCCCCGGGCGACATGAATTTTCCGACCTATCGTCAGGCTGGCCTGTTGATCGCGGGGGACTACCCCATGGTCGAGATGATGTGCCAGATCTATTCCAACGAGCGCGACCCGTTAAAGGGCCGGCAGCTGCCGATCATGTATTCGTCCAAGGAGCATGGCTTCTTTACGATATCGGGCAACCTTGCCACCCAGTATATCCAGGCGGTAGGCTGGGCGATGGCATCCGCCATCAAGAATGACACAAGAATCGCTGCGGGCTGGATTGGTGACGGATCGACGGCGGAATCGGACTTCCACGCTTCCCTGGTTTTCGCCTCGACCTACAAGGCCCCCGTTGTCCTCAATATCGTCAACAACCAATGGGCGATTTCGACCTTTCAGGGAATAGCCCGGGGCGGGTCAGGAACATTTGCTGCGCGCGGGCTAGGCTTCGGCATTCCGGCACTGCGCGTCGATGGCAACGACTATCTCGCCGTCTATGCTGTCGCGCAATGGGCGATCGAGCGGGCTCGTCGCAATCTCGGACCGACATTGATCGAATACGTGACCTATCGGGTGGGTGCGCATTCGACGTCCGACGATCCATCTGCCTACCGTCCGAAGACCGAATCCGACGCCTGGCCGTTGGGTGATCCCATTATGCGCCTGAAGAATCATCTGATCGGGCAGGGAGCCTGGTCGGACGAGCGTCACAAGCAGACCGAAGCTGAAATCCTCGACACGGTCATTGCGGCACAGAAGGAGGCCGAGAGCTTCGGCACCTTGCATGCAGGTGGCAAGCCGTCGGCCCGCGATATGTTCGAGGGGGTATACGAAGAGATGCCGCCGCACCTGCGCCGCCAGCGCCAGCAGGCAGGAGTGTAATCATGCCGCGCAAGACAATGATCGAAGCCATCCGCGACGCGATGGATACCATGATGGAACGCGATGACAATGTCGTCGTTTTCGGGGAGGATGTGGGCTTCTTCGGCGGCGTTTTTCGCTGCACGCAGGGCTTGCAGGCGAAGTATGGCAAGACACGTTGCTTCGACGCACCCATCAGTGAGGCCGGTATTGTTGGTGCTGCGATAGGCATGGCCGCCTATGGCTTGAGGCCGTGCATCGAAATCCAGTTCGCCGATTATGTCTATCCGGCCTACGACCAGATCGTTTCGGAGGCGGCGCGCCTGCGCTACCGGTCCAATGGCGGATTTACCTGCCCGATCGTCGTGCGCATGCCGGCGGGTGGCGGCATTTTTGGCGGGCAGACCCACAGTCAGAGCCCCGAAGCGCTCTTTACGCACGTATCGGGATTAAAGGTTGTCGTCCCGTCAAACCCTTACGACGCCAAGGGGCTGCTGATATCGGCCATCGAAGACCCTGATCCCGTGATCTTCCTGGAGCCCAAGCGCCTCTACAACGGTCCTTTCGATGGTCATCACGAACGGCCGGTTACGCCCTGGTCCAAGCATGATCTCGGCGAGGTGCCGGACGGGCACTACACCGTGCCGCTTGGCAAGGCGATCAAGCGCCGCGAGGGTTCGCAACTGACGATCCTCGCTTATGGCACGATGGTCTACGTGGCTGAGGCGGCAGCGGAAGAACACGGAATCGATGCCGAAATCATCGACCTGCGGACGCTTCTGCCACTCGATCTCGAATCTATTGTCGAGTCCGTCAACAAGACAGGGCGCTGCGTCATCGTTCATGAGGCTACGATGACCTCAGGATTCGGCGCCGAACTTGCCGCGCTGGTACAGCAACATTGTTTCTACAAGCTGGAAGCGCCGGTTGCCCGTGTGACCGGCTGGGATACGCCCTATCCGCATGCGCAGGAGTGGGATTATTTCCCCGGACCGGTGCGCGTCGGTCGTGCCCTTGTCGAAACGCTGGAAGGTTGAGAGATAGGAGCAGACGATGGGTGAATATGTCATCAAGCTGCCGGATGTCGGTGAAGGTGTTGCGGAAGCCGAACTTGTCGAATGGAATGTCAAGATCGGCGATCTGGTGCGGGAGGACATGGTTCTCGCCGCCGTCATGACCGATAAGGCGACGGTCGAGATTCCGTCCCCGGTCGATGGCGAGATCATCTGGCTCGGCGGTGAAATCGGACAGGTGCTTGCCATCGGCTCGCCGCTCGTGCGCCTGAAGGTTGAAGGCGATGGGCACGCTTCCGAAGCGCAGCCGACCAAGCCGGCGACAGCGGAGGCACCCACGGCGCCCAAGGTCGAGACGAAGGCCGAGGCCCCGAAAGCACAGGAAGAAAAGCCGAGGCCCAGGCCGGTGGCTGCCGATACTGCGCCGATTGCTTCGCGCGCCTTCGGCGGAGGCGCGCCGCGCGGCGAGGGTGAGAAGCCATTGGCGTCGCCAGCGGTTCGGCTGCGGGCACGCGAGGCAGGGGTCGACCTTCGCCAAGTCGCGGGCACGGGGCCGGCCGGGCGCATCACCCATGAGGATCTCGAGGCCTTCTTTGCGCGCGGCGCGCAGAAACCGGGGATTGCAGCTCTTGCACCCGACACCTCGGTCAAGGAGGTCAAGGTCGTTGGGCTTCGCCGCAAGATCGCCGAGAAGATGGCAATCGCGAAATCGCATATCCCGCATATCACCTATGTTGAGGAGATCGATGTCACGGCGCTGGAGGAACTGCGCGGAACGTTGAACGCCAAGAAGCGCCCCGACCAGCCGAAGCTGACGATTTTGCCATTCCTCATGCGTGCTATGGTAAAGGCGATCGCTGATCAGCCCCACCTGAATGCACTCTACGATGACGATGCCAACATCATTCGCCAGCATGGCGGTGTACACATCGGCATTGCGGCACAGACACCAAACGGTCTGGTCGTTCCGGTTGTGAAGCACGCCGAAGCCCGGACGCTTTGGGATTGTGCCGCGGAGGTCAACCTGCTTGCGGATGCTGCCAAGACAGGTTCGGCCACGCGCGAACAACTCAGTGGTTCGACGATTACCATCACATCTCTCGGCAGCATGGGCGGTGTGGTGACCACGCCTGTCATCAACTACCCGGAAGTGGCGATTATCGGCGTCAACAAGATCATGGTGCGTCCGGTCTGGGACGGAACAAATTTCATCCCGCGCAAGATGATGAACCTGTCGTCAAGTTTCGACCACCGGGTGATCGACGGCTGGGATGCGGCAGTCTTTATCCAGCGGATCAAGACGTTGCTTGAAACACCGGCACTGATTTTTGTTGATGCGTGAGAATTGGGAGGGCTGATCCGATGAAAGATATTTCCTGTAAGTTGCTGGTCATCGGTGCCGGTCCCGGCGGTTATGTCTGCGCCATTCGTGCAGGCCAGCTGAATGTAGATACCGTCATCGTCGAGGCGGCCAAGGTTGGCGGGACATGCTTGCTGGTGGGCTGCATTCCATCCAAGGCGCTGATCCATGCGGCGGACGAATTCGCCAAAGTTGCGCATTTCGCGGCGCGGCAGACACCGCTCGGGATTTCCGTCGAACAACACGCCATCGATTTCTCCAAAACCATTGCCTGGAAGGATGGCATCGTCAGCCGTCTCAACAATGGCGTGGCCGGCCTGTTGAAGAAGGCTAACGTCAAGATCGTCACGGGCCGGGCGAAGTTCCGCGATGGCAAGACGGTCGAGGTGGAGACACTGACTGGTCAGCAGATCATCCGCGCTGAAAATGTCGTGATCGCCACCGGGTCGGCACCAGTCGAAATTCCGGCGCTGCCTTTCGGCGGCAACGTAATTTCCTCTACGGAAGCGCTGGCACTGAACGAGGTTCCAGAGAATCTGGTGGTCGTGGGTGGCGGCTATATAGGCCTCGAGCTCGGCACGGCCTTTGCAAAACTTGGCTCGAAAGTGACCGTTGTCGAGGCGTTGCCGAGAATTCTTCCGCAATATGATGCGGAACTGACGCGGCCAGTGTCGCGGCACCTTTCCGAACTTGGCGTCATGGTGCTGACCAACGCGAAAGCCAAGGGTATGAGCGCCAAGGGCGACGCCCTGTTGATCGAGACGGCAGACGGCAAGGACGACAGGATTCCGGCCGACAAGGTGCTCGTGACTGTCGGTCGCAAGCCGGTAACAACGGGTTGGGGCCTCGAGGAGATAGATATCGACATGGACGGCCGGTTCGTACGCATTGACGACAAGTGCCGCACGTCCATGCGCGGCGTCTACGCCATTGGCGACGTGACGGGGGAACCGATGCTGGCGCACCGCGCCATGGCACAGGGCGAAATGGTGGCGGAGATCATCGCCGGTGAGAACCGCAGCTGGGACAAGCGCGCCATCGCTGCCGTATGCTTTACGGATCCCGAGATTGTCTCGGTGGGCCTGTCGCCAGACGAGGCGAAGGAAGCGGGCCACGAGGTCAAGATTGGCCTGTTTCCGTTCGCCGCCAACGGCCGCGCAATGACGCAGGAAGGCGAGGAGGGATTTGTCCGGGTCGTCGCCGCTGCTGGCAATCACCTGATCCTTGGCATCCAGGCCGTCGGGCATGGGGTGTCGGAGCTCTCGGCATCGTTCGCGCTTGCACTCGAAATGGGCGCGCGGCTTGAGGATATCGCCGGAACTATCCATGCGCATCCGACGCAGAGCGAAGGCTTCCAGGAGGCCGCGCTGAAGGCATTGGGTCACGCGTTGCATATTTAGGCTGCTCAACCGAGTTGATTCAATATTGTCAAAGAACCGGGTGCGTTCTCCCCTTGCCACGCCCGCTTTCGCGC
>NZ_JAIUDQ010000010.1 GCF_020164435.1 Phyllobacterium lublinensis
GGAGGCGCCGGTCCTTCTCCCACTTCGAACGGCTCCGGAAGCAGTTCCCACGGGAAGGACGGGAAGGAGCATAAGCGAGGTTCGGAGGGCGTGGATAAGTTTTTTGCAAAGGCGCTGTGCGGGATGACCAGCCGTTATCCTGACACCGCCCTCTCCGTCATCCTCGGTCCTCGGGTTTAACCCGAGGACCCATTTCAACTCCGGAAGGCCAAGGGCCTTCTTGCATAAGCGGCAAAGCATTTTGGATGCTCGGGTCAAGCCCGAGGATGACGGCGGTGGGGGATTCCGGGGAGCATTATCCTGCATCGCCGTTGCAACCGAACGATGCCAACGCAGCACAGCCCACTTCCCACATGGTGAGCTTGTCGAACCACGCACAGCGCCAAGGCAAGCCGTTATGTTGAGTTGGCAGGATGTCCGTAAACCCACGCACCGACAGGCCATCGCACCAATGGACGTTGCTATACCTTGGTCTGATATCGATTATTCTCTATTCCATGATAGATGCGCTCCGAGAGAGGGGTCGCAATTGCTTCGCCCTCTACCATATAGAGCGCCAGTGGCTGCCGATTCCGTGTGGTCTCTTCGCGCAGAGAAACGAAATGGCCGTCAAGAAGCGTCTGATCATCAATTTTACCGGCTATGAGGGGTTGCACCCCGATGCGGTGCGGGGACGCTACATGAACAGCGCTGCTGACTTCAATCGCCTCTGGCGCGCCAAGACGCAAGCGAGCCGCATGCTTGAGGAAGGGCAGAATATCGCCAGCATGCAGATCATGACCAGTGGCATCAACTGGAGCACGGAAACGGAATTCTGTCAGTACGGCACCGCCGATATCTTTGATGCCTATGCGGCCCGGAACGTTGCCACGCGGTTTGCAACTGGATTGATGGCATTTCTTGATATCCTGCTGACGGGGACCTTCTGGCGATACGTGCGCACCAGCTGGCGTTTCGGCATTTTCTTCATGTGGCCCTTTGCCCTTGCCTGCTTCATCACGCTCGTGACGGTTGGCGTGGCGCTGGCGCCGCTGTCGGCGGGCCATAGCGGGCTTCATCTCTTCTGGTCGATCCCGGTCGCCTTGGCTGTTGGCCGCGTGCTCATCCGCTGGCCCGGCGAGAAGTTCTTCTTTTCCTATCTGCTTGATGACTGGGCCGCCGCGTCGGACCGGATCTACGGACGAAACGCGCGCATTCTGCAGCGGCGCCAGGCATTCGCGGATCATCTGGTGGCAAAGCTGCGGGCGAGTGATGCGGATGAGGTGGTGATCATCGGGCATAGTCTCGGCACCGTTCCTGCCATTGAGGCAATCGCCGACGTTTGGCGCAGCAATCCGGAACTGCTCAAGCGGAAGCCGGTGTCGCTGCTTGCGGCGGGTTCATGCCTCTTGATGATTGCCTTTCATCCGCGTGCCACTGGCTTGCGGGAGGATATGCGTATCGTTCTCCAGGAGACGCCCGTATTGTGGGCGGAGTTCCAGACGATCTCCGACATTGTGCATTTCTACAAATCTGATCCGGCGGCGGCCATTGGCATAACACCGCGCAAAGCGCCGATTATCCGCCGCATCCGCTTCAAGCACATTCACAGCGCCAAACGCTATGCACGCGCAAAGCAGAATTTCTTCAAGATGCATCTGCTGTTTCTAAAGGGTGCACAGATCCGCAATCCCTATGACATCGGGATGTTCGTTCAGGGCCCGGTTGCATTCAGGGATTTGGTCACAACCTATCGTGAAAGTGCGCCCCCACTCGACGAGCTTGGCAAGCTCGCGGCTTAGGCCGTAAAATCATAAATGTAGCGGAAATGGCGCTTGGAACGGCAAGAAGATGCGAGGAGAGTTGCGAAGGGCGGGGTCTTTCCCCCGGCCGAGCAACTCGACACTGCAGCTTGAAGCCGTTTCAGCGTCCGAAGGATATGGTTCATCTGCCCGGCTACTGTGTCGCAAAGGGCTCGGCAATGGATAAACATTGCCATCGCCTTTGCTCCTCGTATCCGAACAGATGACCTCATACCATTTCTCACCAGATTTATGAGTTTACGGCCTAGGGGACTCAATCCATTTCCGGCGGATGTTCCAGCACGGCTATGGTGAGCCAATTGGCAACCAGCGCAGGTTTCAGTGATCCCTCGATCTCGAGTGTCACTTCATAATTGTTGAGAACGCGACCGGACGGACGAATATCCGCATCAACCAGCTTGAAGTGAGCCCGCACCCGTTTGCCGGATTTGACCGGCGCCATGAAGCGCACCTTGTCGAAACCGTAGTTGATGCCCATTGTCGCGCCTTCTATCATTGGCAGCGCTTCGTAAGCCAGTGTGGACAGCAGCGAAATCGTCAGGAAGCCGTGGGCGATTGTACCGCCGAAAGGCGTTTCCTTTTCGGCGCGCTCCGGATCCGTGTGGATGAACTGATGGTCATCGGTTGCATCAGCAAACTGGTCGATCATTTGCTGACTGACGACCCGCCACTCGGAACAGCCGACCTCCGTGCCAACCGCTTCCTTCAACTGCTTGAGCGTAATCGCTTCTTTCATGACTTCCAGCTTTCTGGCCGCTGCCTTGACCTCTTCGGCTGTTCGATAGCTGGTTATGCTTCTGTTGTCATCCCTAGAGCAAGTTTTGTCTATTTGAAGTCGACTTCAAATAGACAAAACTTGCCCTAGACGCACCAGCCAATCATGCGGTCCATTGCAGGATGTCTTCGCGCTCGCCGATAAGTGCCAGTCCATGGGCGATGGAGAGAAGTTCGCCACCACTTTCGATGCGGCCCCGATCAAACCGCTCGGTGAAGATCCGCCTCACGGCTGGAACAAAAGATGTCCCGCCGGTCAGGAATATCTTGTCGATCTGCCCCGGCAGGGTTTTGGTCTTCTCAAGGACATCGTCTAGCGAAGCTTCAATGCGTGCCAGATCGCCCTCGATCCAGCTTTCGAACTCGGAACGTCGTATCGTCTTGCGGCCTCCGCGGCCCAGGGGCGCAAAGTTGAACTCCGCCTCGTCCTGCGCCGACAAGGCGATCTTGGTGGCAGAAACCGCCTGATACAGCGGATAACCCTCATCATGATCAACAAGATCGACGAATATCTCGAGTTTTTCCGGTTCGAGGCTGTCGCGAACCAGTTTCTTCAGGGCAGTGAACTCTTTCGATGTCTTGAAGATCGAGAGCTGGTTCCAGCGGCCGAAATTGGCGTACCATGATGCGGGAACCTCGAGGGTCTTGTCGAAGCTTCTGAACAGACTGCCTTTGCCGATCTGAGGCGCCACGATCTGATCGATCATGCGATAGTCGAAATGATCGCCCGCGACACCAACGCCGGAGTGGCCAATCGGCGTGGCGCTGAGCTTGCCTCCGGACGTTTCAAAGCGAATGATGGAGTAATCGGTCGTGCCGCCGCCAAAGTCGGCAACCAGCACCGTGGCATCGGCCTTGAGGTTCTGCGCAAAATAGAATGCGGCAGCGACCGGCTCGTAGACGAAATGGATTTCCGGAAAGCCGAAGCGGCGCAGTGCTGCATTGTAGCGCTCGGTTGCCAGCTGCGGATCCGGATTGGCGCCCGCGAAATGGACCGGCCGACCCGTGACGATGCGGCTGACATCGGATGGCCAGCAGTCGCCCGCATAGGTTCGCAGGCGGCGCAGGAATATTTCCATAAGATCCTCGAAGGTCTGCCGCTTGGCGAAGATCAGGGTGCCCTGGAAGAGTGCACTGGCCGCAAAGGTCTTGATGGATTGGAGAAAACGGCATTCGCCCGGGTGGTCGATGAACTGGCGAATGGCGGCGTGACCCGCTTCCACTTTCAACGCAGAGGCGCCGGCGACGGGGTCCTTCATGAAGGATAGGGCGGTGCGCATGCTGTCCGCTGTTCCGGCGGCGCTGGTGAACGGCATGGAACGCGTCGTAGCCCCGTCGGCCAATGCCATGACGGTGTTGGTGGTGCCAAAGTCGAAACCCAGCGCCTGAGCCATTGCCGCACTCCTGTTTTCCATTGATATCGCGAATTTCGATGCTGCCTGCACGGGCAAGCGATCAGTGCCTTCGGTGAGGGACGCGCGTCATGCCACAGCAAAGTCGTGGATGCAAGGGTCTGCTAGGGACTGGCCAGCGCGCGTTCGTTGCTGCCCTTGATGAAATCCACGAAGGCCCGCAGGGGAACAGGCATGTGCGTGCGGCTCGGATAATAAAGGCGCGGACCGGTAAATTCCTGCCACCAATGCTCCAGCACGGGGACCAGCTCGCCGCCTTGCAAGGCGTCGCGCAGACATTCCTCGAAAGTACAGACCAGCCCCAGCCCGGCGACTGCGGCTCCTACTTCCATTTCGATGGTTGAAGCAATCAATGGCCCGTTCGGCGTTATTCTGACGACCTTCCCGTTACGCTCGAATTCCCAATTCGGGATCACGCCACTGGCAAAGCGATGGCGGATGCAGGCGTGATTGAGCAGATCGCGGGGATGCTGCGGCATTCCATTCACCGCAATATAGGAGGGAGCTGCAGCGACAACGAAGCGCTGGGTCCGCGGCCCGATCGGCACCGCGATCATGTCGCGCTCGATACTTTCATCATAGCGAATGCCAGCATCGAAGCCGGCCGCCAGGACGTCAATGAAGGTATCGCTGGCCGAAATCTCAAGGGTAATACCGGGATGTGCCAGGAGGAAGCGATTGGCGATGGAGGGAAGGATATGCCGTGCCACAATGGTCGGCACATTGAGCTTCAGCGTGCCCGTCGGACTGTCGCGAAAGCTGTTCAGCGCATCCAGCGCCCCGGCAATTTCGCCGAGCGCCGGTCTCAGGCGTTCGAGCAGCTGGTTACCCGCTTCCGTCGGCGTGACGCTGCGCGTGGTGCGGTTGAGCAAGCGAACGCCAACCCGCGCTTCCAGCCTGCGAATGGCGTCACTCAGGGATGAGGCGGAGACGCCGCGAAGGGTCGCCGCAGCGCGAAAGCTACGTGCCCGAGCGACGGCAACAAGTGCTCCGAGGTCCGATAGGTCCGGGTCTGTCATTGTGCATTTATCCGTACAGCCCGTGCACAGTAAGCAGGATTATCGCACAAACCAAGATCTTTTATGGTGAGCCAAACATTTCATCCAAGACAGGGTCAGGAGTTTGAAAATGCAATATCGTCAACTTGGCGCGACAGGACCGCGTGTTTCTCAAATTGGACTGGGCTGCATGGGCATGTCGGGCATGTACGGTCCCTCGGACAGGTCAGAAAGCATTGCCACGGTCCATGCGGCACTCGATGCGGGCATAAACCTGCTGGACACTGGTGACTTTTACGGATCGGGCCACAATGAGCTGCTGATTGCCGAGGCGCTGGGCGGCAGGAAGCGCGACGACACGATCATCAGCGTCAAATTTGGCGGCCTTCGTGATCCGGCGGGTGGCTGGACAGGCATTGATGCCAGGCCACAGGCGGTCAAGAACTTCCTCGCCTATTCGCTGCAGCGGCTGGGCGTCGATCATGTCGATATCTACCGCCCGGCGCGCCTCGACCCCAACGTGCCGATCGAAGACACCGTTGGTGCTGTGGCTGACCTGGTAAAGGCAGGCTTTGTCAGGCATATCGGATTGTCCGAGGTGGGTCCGGAGACGATCAGAAGGGCCGCCGCTGTCCATCCGATCGTCGATCTCCAGATCGAATACTCGCTGGTTTCCCGCGGGATTGAAGATGGCATTCTTGATACATGCCGCGAGCTAGGCATTGGCATCACCGCCTATGGTGTGCTGTCACGGGGTCTGATCAGCGGCCATTGGAGCAAGGACAAGGCTGCTCCCGGAGACTTCCGGGCGTATAGTCCGCGGTTCCAGGGTGAAAATGTCGACAAGAACCTCGCCCTCGTGGACGCTTTGCAGAACGTCGCGGCGGGCAAGGGTGCGACGGTTGCACAAGTCGCCATCGCCTGGGTTGCTGCACAGGGGCAGGATATCATCCCCCTGATCGGCGCCCGTCGCCGTGACAGGCTGGCGGAGGCGCTTGGTGCGTATGAACTGACGCTGACGCCTGACGACATGGCCGCTATCGAAATGGCTGTCCCGAAGGGGGCTGCCGCCGGTACACGCTACGCCGAAGCGCAAATGGCGCATCTCGACAGCGAGGTTGGTCACCGTCATTGAAGCTCAGGTGGCCCATTCCGAAGAACTCCAGGAAGGGCCGGCTTTCACGCCTTCGGTGGCGATTTCTCCACGTGGCCGCCGAATTCGCGGCGCATGGCGGAGAGGATCTTGTTGGCAAAATCGGCATTGCCGCGGGAACTGAAGCGCTCCTGCAGCGCTGCACTCAGCACTGGCGTCGGCACCGCCTCATCGATTGCCGCAATGACGGTCCAGCGCCCTTCACCTGAATCCGAGACATGCCCCTCGTAGCTTGCAAGGCCCGGATCTTCGTAAAGTGCGTCGGCGGTCAGGTCGAGGAGCCATGAACTGATGACGCTGCCGCGTCGCCAGACTTCGGCAATGTCCGGCAGGTTGAAATTGTACTGGTAATGCTCGGGATGCTGCAACGGCGTCGTTTCCGCGTCGGCTTCGTGGGAACGCAGGCCAATATCTGCATTGCGCAAGACGTTGAGGCCTTCGGAGTAGGCTGCCATCAGCCCATACTCGATGCCATTGTGCACCATCTTGACGAAGTGGCCGGCGCCATGCGGTCCGCAGTGCAGAAAGCCTTGATCGGCCGTACTGTCATCATTGGCCTTGTCCGCCCGGCTCTGCGTCACCGGTACGTCGCCTCTGCCGGGCGCCAGGGCGGCGAAGATCGGCGACAGATGTTTGACGATGTCCTTTTCACCGCCGATCATCAGGCAATAGCCGCGCTCCAGACCAAAGATGCCGCCACTCGTGCCGACATCGACGTAATGTATGCCCTTCGCCTTCAATGCGCCGCTGCGCCTGATATCGTCGTGATAATAGGAGTTGCCGCCGTCGATGACGATGTCATCGGCATCGAGAAGCGGGACGAGCTTGGCAAGCACGGTGTCGACAACGGCCGCGGGCAGCATCAGCCAGATGGCGCGGGGCCGTGACAGCAGGCTCACAAACTCCTCGAGGGACGTTGTTCCCCTTGCGCCCTGCCGCTGCAGATCGGTCATGCTTTCGGCGCGGGTGTCGTGCACGATGCACTCGTGCCCATGTTGCATCAGGCGCTGTGTCATATTGCTGCCCATGCGCCCCAGTCCAATCATACCAAGTTGCATTGCCAATCTCCTGTGAAGGTCCATGCCGATAGCCGCACGTTATCGAGGCAGGGGTCAATATCCAAGGTAGATTGGCGCGGTCGAGAGCACAAGCGGGGCCAACCAGACAGGTCAGCACCGAGGTTTGCTGATGTCGAGCATGCTCGCTCGATCGCTGAGTTTCCCATGCCGCTAGAGCCTACCCGTGCCGAATCTGCGGTGGGGATAAGGTTTCATGTCGTCCACATTCCATCGATTTGAAGCGGCTATCCTCTTTGTATTCTTAGATTATTTTAATTGTGTACTTAAAAAATACAATTTTGTTGACTTTGGCCCGTTGGCGTGAGAGTTTTGGGCATGGAAACGGATCGAACGGCCTGTTCCATGGAAATCCAGCGGGAGGTGTCAGGTGAAACGCGGCAAGAACAGCCTTTATGACGATCTCAAACGGCAGATCCTGACAATGGAGCTGGACCCTGATGAGGATCTGGACGAGGTGAGCCTGAGTGAGCGCTACGGCCTTTCCCGCACGCCGGTCCGCGAGATTTTCCGCCGCCTCCAGGGTGAGGGCTACATCGATATCCGCGAGAACCGCGGTGCGCGTGTCATTCCGATGAACCATCAGACGCTACGCCACTTTTTCCTTGTTGCTCCAATGGTTTATGCTGCCATCGGCCGACTGGCCGTCCAGAATTTCAAGCCGCGCCAGTTGTCGGATCTCAAGGACACGCAGGAGCGCTTCCGTGACGCCAGTGATAGTGGCGACACATTGGCCATGGTTCTCGAAAACAACCGTTTTCACGAAATCATCGGGGAAATGTCCTGGAATGCCTACCTGCAGCCGAGCCTCGGCCGGCTGCTCATCGATCACGCCCGGATCGGTCACACATTCTTCCGTCCCCGCAATGACGATATGCGCATGCGTTTGCAGCTCGCGATTGATCACCATGATGGTTTCATTGCCGCGATCGCGTCGCATGACGAGGACACGGTCGTCGATCTGGTTTTCGAACACTGGGAACTGTCGCGCGAGAACATGGAAATGTTCATCGCACCTGAAGGAATGAAGGCGGATGCCCTTGTCGAGCCTCCCATTGCAGCCCTGGAGAAATCGTCGTGAAATTTGAAGGCATCTATACACCAGCGATAACTCCGTTGAGTTCCGACGGCCTGATCGACAAGGCAGCCTTTGCGGCAGTGCTCGAATCGCTCATCGAGGCCCGAGTGCACGGCATTATCGTCGGCGGGTCGACGGGCGAATACTACGCCCAGAGCGCCCAGGAGCGCTTCGACCTTGCAGCCCATGCCAGGGATGTGATTGGCACACGGCTGCCGCTTATTGTCGGAACCGGCGCGATCAGAACCGAAGAGTCGGTCGAATATGCCAAGGCGGCAAAGGAGATCGGCGCAGATGCAATTCTCGTTTCGTCTCCGCCATATGCCTTGCCGACGGAGCGTGAGAATGCGGTCCATGCGCTCACGGTAGACCGTGCGGCCAACCTGCCAATCATGCTCTACAACTATCCTGCCCGCATGGGGGTCATGATGGGAGATGAATATTTCTCACGTGTGGGCAAATCCCGAAACGTCGTCGCGATCAAGGAAAGCTCCGGCGACATGGCCAATCTCCATCTGCTCGCCCGGAAGTTCCCCCATATCGCGCTTTCCTGCGGTTGGGATGACCAGGCACTGGAGTTTTTCGCATGGGGTGCCAGGAGTTGGGTCTGTGCCGGTTCCAATTTTCTCCCGCGCGAACATGTTGCTCTCTACGAAGCTTGCGTGATCGAAAAAAACTTCGCCAAGGGCCGGGCGATCATGACTGCCATGCTGCCCCTGATGGATTTCCTCGAGTGCGGCAAGTTCGTCCAGTCGATCAAACACGGATGCGAAATGATCGGTCTCGAAGCCGGCTCCGTTCGCGCACCGTTGCGTCCACTCGATTCACAGCAAAAGCAAACCCTCCAGACTGTCGTTGCCACGCTGAAGCGCACGGTCGCCCACATCACGTCGGGAGCCAATCATGCATGAACCCCTGAGCGCCGCTGAATACAGGGCGATAGCTGCGAACCTCGAATTTCCGACCAATGCATTCATTAATGGTGCATTCCGTCCGGCGATCGCAGGCAACCGGTTCGATACGACGAATCCCGCGACCGGTGAGACACTTGCCGAAATCGCTGCATGCGACGCCGGCGACGTCGATGTCGCCGTGGCCAAGGCGAGGGAGGCCTTCGACGATGGCCGCTGGCGGCTCCAATCCCCTGCTGAGCGCAAGGCCGTCCTCTTGAAGCTGGCCAAGCTGATCGAGCGCAATCGTCACGAACTCGCGGTCATGGAAAGTCTCGACAGCGGAAAACCTGTGCGCGAATGCCAGACAGTCGACATTCCGGATACGATTCACACCCTGCGTTGGCACGCCGAACTCATCGACAAGCTTTATGATCATACGGCGCCCGTGGGCTCCAATGCGCTCAGCATGGTCGTTCGTGAACCCGTGGGCGTTGTCGGATGCGTCCTGCCATGGAATTTTCCGCTTCTGATGCTGGCCTGGAAAATCGGGCCCGCTCTTGCCGCGGGATGCTCGGTGGTCGTCAAGCCCGCGGAGGATACGACGCTGACCACGCTTCGGGTCGCCGAACTCGCCCACGAGGCAGGTATACCGGCTGGCGTCTTCAACGTCGTTCCAGGAGGTGGCAAGGAAGTCGGAGAACCGCTGGGCCTGCACATGGATGTTGACATGGTCGCGTTCACCGGATCGACACCGACAGGCCGGCGTTTTCTGCGCTATGCGGCAGACTCGAACCTCAAGCGCGTCGTCCTCGAATGCGGCGGCAAGAACCCCGCTGTCGTTCTTGAGGATGCCGAGGACCTCGATCTTGTTGCCGAACAGGTCGTCAACGGCGCTTTCTGGAACATGGGGGAGAACTGCTCAGCGACATCGCGGTTGATTGTTCACGCCAAGGTCAAGGACGAACTGCTTGAGCGGATCGGTGCCTACATGCGCGAATGGAAGACGGGCGATCCGCTCGATCCGGAAAACCGAATCGGCGCGCTCGTGAGCAAAGAACACTTCGACAAGGTGAGCTCCTTTCTCGACAGCGTGAAGAGCGAAAAGCTATCAGTCGCCCATGGCGGCGAAACGCAAAGCGGCATCTACATCGAGCCGACCGTCGTAGACGGGGTTACGCCGGCAAGCCGCCTGTTTCAGGAGGAGATTTTCGGCCCGATCCTTTCGGTCACGACGTTCAATACCCTGGCCGAAGCCGTCGCTCTGGCCAACGACACGAATTATGGTCTGACGGCATCGGTCTTCACCGGAAGTTTGCGCAGGGCGATCAAGCTGTCCCGCGAGATTCGTGCGGGCCTCGTCACGGTAAACTGCTTTGGGGAGGGCGACGCGACAACGCCATTCGGCGGCTACAAGGAATCCGGTTTTGGCGGGCGCGACAAGTCGGTTTTTGCCCACGACAACTACTGCGAACTCAAGACGATCTGGATCGATGTCTCGGACCGTTCGGTGGACGAAACGGTCCGATGATCACGAAGTCCGTCAAGCGTTTGCCGGCAGAAAACGGCATCTCGGGCTGGGAGGCGATCAGTACGCGTTCGTTTCCTGTCCGGAGCCTCGAAGGCAACGTGACCGCGGATTGGCTCATCATTGGCGCCGGCTTTGCCGGGCTTTCCGCCGCTCGCCGTCTGCGTCAGCTGCGCCCGGACGACAAGATCGTCATTCTCGAAGCAAGCGAAGTCGGTAAAGGGACCTCGGGCCGAAACTCGGGATACATGATCGACGTTCCGCACAATCTGTCCTCGGGCGAATACTCGAGCGGCAGCGCCGACGCGACGCTGCTCGAAATGGCTCAAAACCGGCTGGCAATAGCCTTTGCGGCCGAGGCGGCCGCCGAATACGGCATGTCGCGCGAAACATTCGACCGTTCAGGAAAAATCAATGCCGCGGCGACAGTACGTGGCATGAAACTGAACCTGGCTTTTGGCAAATCCCTCAGGAACGCGGGTGAAGAACATTCCTTCCTCGACGCCGCCCAGATGCGCGAACTTACGGGATCGGATTATTATCTGGGCGGGCTCTACACACCCGGCGCGGTCTTGATTCAACCTGCCGACTACATTCGCAGCTTCGCGGCGGGGCTGGCAAAGAATGTTGACCTCTTCGAACGTTCGCCCGTTACATCGTTGAAACGGGACAAGGGCATATGGACCGCGGCCTCGCCAAGGGGCCAAGTCAGCGCGCCCAGCGTGATCGCGGGTGTCAACGGCCACATTGATGATTTCGGATATTTTCGCGGTCGACTGATGCACATCTTCGCTTATGCGTCGATGACTGGCGCTTTCCGTGCCGCTGATCTCGGTCGCCGCGTCTCGGGGCACGACCGATGGGCACTGCTTCCAGCTGATGCCATGGGCGCGACGGTCCGAAAGATCACCCATGCCGGGCAGTCGCGCATCGTGATCCGCACGAAATATACCTACGAGACGAAGATTTCTTTGACGGAACGCAGGCTGGCCAGGATGGCCGAGGAGCATCGCCACTCTCTCGACGCCAGGTTTCCCGGCCTTGCAGGCGTGCCGTTCGAATTCAGTTGGGCGGGACGCCTTTGTCTCAGCCTGAACCATGTACCCGCCTTCGGCGAGGTAGAAGAGGGCCTCTATTCCGCGTGCTGCGAAAATGGCCTCGGTACCGTGAAAAGTACGCTTGCGGGTCTTATGGCCGCCGATCTGGCGACCGCCACCCGCTCAAAAATGCTCGATGAATATTCGGATCAACCGAAGCCTTCGAAGCTTCCGCCCGAGCCATTCGCCTGGCTCGGCGTCAACGCTGTGATCCGCTTGCAGGAATTGCGTGCAGGCCGCGAGGGATAATCCCTTACCGCGCAATGTGGAGGCCGCGTCTCAGGCAGGTCTTCAACGAGAATGGGAACAAGTAGGAGACTGATAATGAAAACTTTGTGGAAAGCGCTCTGCGCCGCGGCGATGGTTGGCATGACCATGCTGTCCGCCCATGCTGAGGAGAAGACAATTACCGTGGGAACGATGTCCTGGGAGGACCTCACGCCTATCACCGGGATCACCAAGAAAGTACTGGAAGACTCCGGCTATACCGTGAAGGTCGTACCGTTCTCCGAGTGGGGCATCGCCTATGCTGCGCTCACCAAGGGCGACATCCAGATCCTCGCCTCACAGACTGACTACGTCGCTCAAGATTACTGGGACAAAAACAAGAAGCGTCTGGAGAAAATCGCTCCGGTCTCTCACGGCCTGTTCCAGGGCGTCGCTGTGCCGAAATACGTGACGATCGACTCCATGGAGCAGCTGAATGAAAATGCCGACAAGTTTGGAGGCAAGATCGTAGGCATCGAACCTGGCTCTGGCCTGATGCGCGACACCAGCAACTCCGTCAAGGATTATGACCTCAAGCTCCAGCTTGTCGAAGGCAGCACGGCCGCCATGACAGCGGCTCTGAAGTCGGCCACCGATCGCAAGGAATGGATTGCCGTAACCATCTGGGAGCCGTCCTGGATGATGCAGAAATATGATGTGAAGTTCCTCAAGGATCCCAAGGGCGTGTTCCCTCCACCCCAGAGTTACTACTGGATCGGCAAGAAGGGCTTCTCAGCTGAAAATCCGCATGCCCGCGAACTTCTCGCCAGTGTGTACGTCCCGCTCGCCGACATAACCGCGATCAATAGCGCAGTGAACGAAGGCAAGACGATGGATGAGGCCGTGAAGGATTGGACAGATAAGCATGCCGACCTTTTGAAGCGCTGGGAGAACATCAAGAGCGAATAGCATCCAAGCTCGGGTCGTCGCTACCGCGGCGGCCCGCAACCGACCACAGTTAGATCGGCTGATAGCCGGCTTGCGGGGAACGCGATGAACACGATGAACACCATCAACAATGCCAATGAAGTGCTCGTGGAGTGCCAGTCCGTCTGGAAGATATTCGGTGCTCGCTCGTCCGCCGCCGCCAAAGCGGTTTCCGAGCGGGGGCTGTCCAAGTCACAGGTCCTCAATGAGTTTAACTGCGTGGTCGGGGTCTCCGGTGCGAGCCTTCAGGTCCGCCGTGGTGAGATTTTCTGCATCATGGGGCTTTCGGGCAGCGGCAAGTCGACACTTATCCGTCTGCTCAACCGGCTGGTCGAGCCGAGCTTCGGCAAGATCACGGTCAAGGGCAAGGACATCGCATCCCTCAATGCCGGCGAACTTCGTGACATGCGGGCGCGCAATATCGGCATGGTGTTCCAGAGTGTCGCACTGCTTCCACACCGGACCGTCCTCGAAAACGCCGCCTTTGGCCTCGAAGTGCGAGGCATCGCAAAGGACAAGCGCAATGAGATCGCCCGTGCCGCGCTGGAAAAGGTCGGGCTTGGGGACTGGACAACGCGTTACCCGGACGAATTGTCCGGTGGCATGCAGCAGCGGGTGGGCCTTGCCCGAGCCCTTGCAGCAGATCCTGAAATCATCCTCATGGATGAACCATTCAGCGCGCTTGACCCGCTGATCCGCCGGCAGCTTCAGGATGAGTTCCGGCAATTGACGAAGTCGCTCGGAAAATCAGCCGTGTTCATCACGCATGACCTTGAAGAGGCCATCCGCATCGGTGACCGGATTGCAATCATGAAGGACGGCATGATCGTCCAGGTGGGCACAGCAGAACAGATCGTTACCAAGCCCGCAGACGGTTACGTCGCCGATTTTGTGGCGGGTATTTCAAAAATCCACTTGGTCAGAGCGCATTCGGTTATGCAGCCCGTCGACGAGTACAAGCGATTGCACCCTGGGGCCAACCTCGGCGTCCTGTTGCACGCATCACCGGAGGCCGACATTGCCGAACTGATCGATCTTACGATGCAGTCGGATCGCGACGCGGTCGCAGTGGTTGAAAACGGCGCCATCATCGGTGTGGTGACTACCCGTTGCCTGCTTCGCGGCGTTGCCGGAACGTCAACTGCCGCAGTGGATGTCGGGTAGAGGAGAAATGACATGGATATCTCAGTCATTACCGATACCTTCGACGAATGGACCGATGTCATACTCAGCTGGATCAGCGACAATGGTGAGGGCCTGTTCGACTTCATCCGCGCGGTTCTGGAGGGCACGTATGACGGCATTCTGTGGCTGCTTCAGCTCGCTCCATTCTACGTAATCGCGATCCTCGCCGCAGCGCTCGGATCGCGGCTGGTCAACATCTGGTTCGGTGCGCTGGCCGGTCTTGCCCTTATCCTATGTGCCTTCATGGGATTGTGGGCGGAGACAATGAGTACGCTCGCCCTCGTGATGACCGCGACGGTGCTGGCCCTTTTTATAGGGATTCCGATTGGTGTCGTTGCAGGATTTTCAAAAGCACTTGACCGTGTCCTCGAGCCTGTCCTGGACCTCATTCAGACGCTTCCACCTTACATCTATCTCCTTCCGGCGATTGCACTCCTTGGTTATGGACCGGCGACGGCACTCATCGCCACTGTTATCGTCGCAATGCCGCCGGCAATCAGACTGACTTCGCTTGGCATTCGCATGACACCGCGTGAGTTCATCGAACTCGGTCAAGCAACCGGTCTGACGCCCTGGCAGATGTTTGCCAAGATCAGGCTTCCATTCGCGATCCCCAGCATAATGGCGGGAATCAATCAAAGCCTCATGATGGCATTTGGCATGGTCGTCATAGCAGGCATCGTTGGCTCGGGTGGGCTCGGCGAGACGATCTATGGCTCCATCAGAACACTGGATATCGCCACTTCGATCAATGCCGCGATTGCCATCGTCATACTCACGATGGTCCTCGATCGGCTCACGCAAAGCGCCGTCGACCGTGCGAAGGAGACAGACCGATGAACCCCGAGTCATTCCAGCTATCGCCCGGCAAGTACCTGGCTCCAACCGTCGATTGGCTCAACACCAATTTCCATCCGTTCTTTGATGGTCTGGCAAGACTGATAGAATCCGTGTTGGGCGGCATCGAATCAGTCCTGTTATTTTTGCCACCCTATGCCGTCATTCTTGTAGCCGTCTTCCTCGCTGCGGCCCTTATCAACGCGCGCGTCGCGGCGATCACGTTGATTTCCTTGTTCTTCTGTTGGCTGGCAGGTTTTTGGGTGGCGTCAATGCAGACCCTGGCCCTCGTGACAGTCGCGGTCAGCATCTCAGTCCTCATCGCGTTCCCCTTGGGCATACTTGCATCGAGGCATAAGAAATTTGAAGCGGCCGTCCGTCCGGTGCTCGATATCATGCAGACCGTTCCACCTTGGGTTTATCTCATTCCCGCCGTCATGATCTTCAGTCTCGGCCGCGTGCCTGCCATCATTGCGACAATCGTTTACGGCATCCCACCGATGCTGCGGTTGACGACGCTGGCATTCAACCAGGTTCCGAAAGACCTGCTCGAGCTTGGACAGGCGACCGGCGCTTCTCCAAAATCCATTCTTCTGAAAATCGAAATCCCATCGGCTATGCCTACGCTTCGCGTGGGGTTGAACCAGTGCATACTCCTGTCGCTGGCAATGGTCGTTCTGGCCGGCCTCGTCGGGGCAGGTGGTCTCGGTGCGGAGGTCACACGCGGCCTGACGCGCATGGAAATGGGGCTGGGCCTGCGGGCAGGTTTGGCTATAGTCGCGATCGCCATTCTTCTCGACAGGCTATCAAAGGGCGCGCTCCAACGCGGTCGAACCACACCTAGCACCGCTGTTTGAGAAGGGGATGAGCATGCGCCGCAGTTTCTTCTGCATTGATTCTCACACGTGTGGAAACCCCGTGAGGTTGGTCGCCGGCGGCGGCCCCCTGCTGCCGCACCTTCCGATCGCTGAACGCCGGGAGCTTTTCATCCGCGATCATGATTGGATCCGTCAATCATTGATGTTCGAACCCCGCGGCCATGACATCATGTCCGGGGCGATCATCTATCCAGCGTACCGCGAGGATTGCGATTTCGCGGTCATCTTCATCGAAGTGAGTGGCTGTCTTCCGATGTGCGGCGCAGGAACCATAGGGCTCGTTACGGCTGCCATCGAGGAAGGGCTTGTGACACCCAGGGTTCCGGGCCGGCTTTCCATCGAGACACCTGCCGGTAAGGTCGACATCGTCTACGACAAGCCCGGCGAATTTGTAGAATCCGTACGCATGTTCAATGTTGCGAGCTATTTGCACGCCGCAGACGTCGAAGTTGACGTTCCTGGTGCGGGACGTCTCGTTGTCGACATCGCTTATGGCGGAAACTACTATGCGGTTGTCGAGCCACAGGATGCATGGTCCGGTCTCGACGGCATGTCGGGTGGCGACATCATCGAGATGAGCCGCAGTTTGCGTGACGCACTCGCCTCGATCTGCGATCCTGTCCATCCCGAGGACGAAAGGATACGGGGCGTGCATCACGCGCTCTGGTGCGACGCGCCGACACGTCCGGATGCCGATGGTCGCGGTGCGGTCTTCTACGGGGACAAGGCGATCGATCGCTCGCCCGGCGGCACGGGGACATCGGCGCGCATGGCACAGCTTCATGGCAAGGGCCGGCTGGGAGTAGGCGAAATGTATCGGCAGGAAAGCCTGATTGGTACGGTGTTCGGAGGCAAGGTTGAAGGTGAGATTGCGGTTGGCCACTTCAAAGGCATCAGGCCAAGCGTCTCTGGTTGGGCGAGAATCATCGGCCACAACACCATCTTCGTCGACGATCGTGATCCGTTGATGCACGGATTCCAGATAAGGTGAGGAGAAGACGCAATGACTGACGTGGGGCGCGTGGGCATCATAGGCGGTGCGGGCTGGCTGGGTTACGCCATTGCCAGGGCGCTGGTTCACTCCGCGGCCGTCGCTCCCCACGACCTCATATGCTCCTATCGGAGCCGGAAGCCGCAGGACGCGATCGGATGCACATGGACCTCCGACAATGGCGAACTCGTTGATCGCTCGGATGTGATCATCCTGTCGGTCAGGCCCGATGACTGGATGTCGGTCGAGGCGGACGCCGCAGGCAAACTCGTCATTTCGGTCATGGCGGGCGTTCCGGTCGCAGACATCGGAAAGCGCCTTGGGACGGCGCGCGTAGCGCGAGCCTTGCCAAATGCTGCCGCAGCAATCGGCTTCTCCTATACGCCTTACTTCATGCATGATGCGCAGCCAGATGACCTCGCCATCGTTGGTGCGATCTTCCGCTCGTGTGGAGCGGTCGACGCAGTCGCCGAAGAGAGCCATATTGACTACTTCACGGCGATGTCCGGGTCGGGCGCGGCGTTTCCGGCCTTGCTCGCAGAAGCCATGATGAATGATGCGATGGGCCGCGGCATTCCCGCCGAGATCGCCCAGCGCGCAGCCGAGCAGGTCATCATTGGAGCTGGCAGGCTTCAGGAGGCGGATAACACGTCTCCGGCGGACACCGTAAAGGCGTTCGTGGACTACAACGGAACGACGGCAGCTGGCATCATTGCCATGAGGAAGATGGGATTTGACAATGCGGTTCGCGCCGGTCTCGATGCCGCATTCCGGAAAGCCCAGTCGTTGTCGATGACGCCCGAGGAGGATGATGCATGAGATACACATCTGCGGATTCCGGAGCGCCGAGATTAAAGATCGGCTTCGTCCTGGCGAGGTCGTTTACGCTTTCGGCTTTCGCCATGTTCGTCGACACGCTGCGACTTGCCAGTGATGAGCTCGATCGTTCTGGCCGCGTGCTTGCCGACTGGCAGGTTCTCGGCAGTACCCGGCATCTGATCAGATCGAGTTGCGGAGTCGAGGTGGCACCGACGTCCGATTTCGTTGACCCCGCTCAGTTCAACTACATTGTCGTCGTCGGAGGTCTCCTCAACGTCGAGCGCCCGGTCGACTACGATACCATCGCGTTCCTGAAGCGCGCGGACGTACAAAAGGTGCCGTTGATCGGGGTGTGTACCGGGTCATTCATTCTGGCTGAGTTGGGCCTGATGAAAAACCATGAGACGTGTGTGAGTTGGCTTCACTATGAGGCCTTCAGGGGGCGCTTTCCCAATCTGATCGTACGGTCGGATCGGCTTTATCAGCTCGACAGAATGCGGGGGTCGTGCGCCGGCGGCAGCAGCGCGGCCGACCTGGCGGCCCTCATTGTGCGCCAGTCGATCAGCAAGGACGCCGAACGCAATGCGCTTGAGGTGCTGCAGATAGAACGAGCCCGGACTACGCTTGACGTTCAGCCACGCAGACCCCTCGATATCGACTGTAATGACGATCGTCTGAAGTCCATCCTCATTGCAATGGAGCAGCATGTCGAACACGTCATCAGTCTCCAGCAACTTGCTGACTCCGCTCGCGTCTCGCGCCGCCAGTTGGAGCGCCTGTTCCAGCAGAAAATAGGAAAGTCGCCCGCCCAGGTCTATATGGAACTGAGAATGCAGCGGGCGCGGGCGTTGCTGTTACAAAGCAAGGCCCCGTTGATCGACATCGCCATTGAGGTCGGCTTCGAAAGCGCCGGGCGCTTCGGGAAAGTCTTCAAAAAAACGTACGGCCAAACGCCCCGCCGGATGCGAGAGGCGATGACATGATTCCGCCGCCGTACGCACCGGGATCGCCAAATCCCATGTCATCGACGAGAATGATCAGAATGCTGGGCTCGCGCCCCGTTTTTGCCTTGAACTGGCGAAGCTTGTCCACCGCGGCCTGCTGCTGCGTGGCGGCATCGCGGGTTCCAGATAATCGGCCGTTCTGACGGTGCGGTCACCAAAAACGACTATTCATAAGAAGTGACGTCTGAGCTATTTGTGCAGGAAGTCGTCGATTATTGAGACATTTCGGCAACGCTTTAACCAGATTAAGCCTTTAGTAGTAAGAAATTGGAGTAAATTTATATCATTCGAGCTAGAATGACTGTTGTCGCTCCATCTGTCGATTTGCATCAACTTCTAACCGAAGGGGACGGTTGGAATGGACCTTCAGCAAAGACTTTGTTCTAAAAGCATCATATTTCTCGCCGCACTTTTCCCGATCGCCGGAAGCCCAGCACTTGCCGCCAATTGCAAATCAAGTGGTGGTTTGGTCTATCTGGGCAATACGTCCGACGGGACCAAGTCGGTTTGGCTTTCGGGCACCGCGCCCGGATCGTTTAGCCTCGAGGCCGCCCAGGGCAATACAACAGTTGACACCTGGGATCGCTCGAAGCGCGGATTACACGTCTCGGCTTCACCGTTTGTATCGAGTGGCAATGGCGGAACTCATAAGCTCTACGACGTCGGCGACAGCAAGCCCTGCCTCATCGACACGCAAAATCAAAAAGGTGGATTTACGATACCGCCAAACATCACGCTGCCCATGGTGACGTTACCCGGCCGCGTCTTGCCTCCTATCGGCACATTCTTTCCGGATTTCAAGCCGCCGACACCGCCGAGCGGCGTCACACCTGGCCGGCCGTCGATGCCCAACTTGCCTCAGGGTGTTCGGCCTCCCATCGCCACACTACCGCCGAGCGGCCTGACGCCGGGCGTTTCAGGCGGGGTCAGGCCTCCAGTGGGCAGGGTTCCGGCTCCGGGAGGGATAACTCCTGGTCGACCAACCATGCCAAATTTACCTCAGGGTGCCAGGCCGCCAGTGGCCGCACTTCCTCCAAGTGGACTGACGCCGAGGGTCCCCGGAGCGGTACGCCCTCCTGTCGGCACCCTGCCGCCCGGCGGCGTAACGCCCGGAGTTCCTGGAACGGGCGGAAGCGCGACATTGACGCCCGGCCGTCCGACCATGCCGAATGCGCCGCAGGGTGTCGTCAACCCTCCCGCCGGTACCTTGCCGCCAGACAGCACGCTCCCAAGCAATCCTGGTGGTGTTCAGACACAAGGACAAAAAGGTGGGAGGGTGGTCGCGTCCCCACCGCAAAAATGCATTGATCCGCGCAGCGCGACACCAGCTCAAGCGCAGAATTTGCCGATTTGCCCACAAGAAACACTTGCGGCGATTGCCGCCCGCTATGGAACGGTGCCACTGACCGAGGGGCGTGACCTTGTTCAATCCACATTGTGGAACGCCTGGGCCGAGGGCAGCCTCATCGGGACTTCCGACGGCCGTTATGGCCTCGATGTGGATACACGCTACGGAAGCGTGACGTTCGGGCTGGACCGTCGGTTGACCGACGATGTCGTTGCCGGGTTGTCTTTTGCCATCGAGGACAGCCGTACCACCGGCTATGGCGATCTGCTCAAAGCAGACACCAATGGTATCAGCGTCGGCCCATACGTGGCGGTGCGTCTTTCACCGCACTGGGCAGTGGATGCATCGCTGACCTATGGTCAATATGACAATCAGATTGAACTTAGTATCCTGGATGGAAGCTACGATTCACAGCGCTACTCGGGCTCAGTCACGTTCCACGGACAATATACCATGGGCGAATACTTTGTTCGTCCGAAAGCGTCCGTTTCTTATGCGCATATCGCCAGCGATCAATACAAGATGAGCGGCGACATCTTTGGACTTCCCATTAACGTCCGGTTTCCCGAAGACGATTTCAATTATGGGGTACTGGAAGCATCCACGGAATTCAGCCGCATATTTAACCTTGATAACGGAAAATACGTCATGCCGTTCGCCGAAATCGGCGCAAATTACGAATTCGAACGGCCCAACGGCGGCCAGATTCTGACAGGGGACTTGAAAGAGGCTACCCCGTCTCCCTGGAGCTTTTTGCTCAGAGCGGGTGCGAGGATGTTACTGACTGATTCCTTTCAGCTGGAGGCCAGCGCCGGATATCTGAGTTTCGGGCAAGGTGGACTGGATGTTTGGGAGGGTAAGCTGCATTTGTCGTATGCTTTCTAAACGACACTGCCACCGACTCGGACGTCTGTCTCTTGCCCACATTCACTCATGTCCGCTTGGGGCCAATCGCAGACCTTGGGGCCACGAACTCTGATGTCCGCTTCTCGTGTTGGGTGTCCTGGCAGCGGACAGTCGGTCATCCGCGCTGTTCTCGTGAGTTCTTCTCGGGGCCAATGTCAAAGGAGAACGAAATGGGTGCAGCACAGTGTGATCCTAACGCAAGGGATGACCGGCTCGGAACGCCGGTCGAAAGGTCAACGTCAAGGAGCCGGTGATCGCGATGGCGAATAATTCAGCTAAACGGTGAATTAAGCGGCAGACTTGCTAAGCACAATGATGTATTTCGTTAGGTATTGCGAAGAATCATCTTATCTGTGATCGTTTAGGCAATAGAGGGGGAAATAAAAAGGATGTAAGGGGGAGAGGGCAGGAAACATAGTTGAAGCATCTCTGTTGCGGAGCGAAACTATGATTTCACAAGACCAAAAAATACCGCTAGCGGGGCGACCAAGCTCCGTTCGAATTGCCTCCTACAGTGTGCTTGGCATCTTGGCGACCGTATTCACGTCGTCAGTCATGCCGCCGGTATTCACCTCCACGTCGGTAAGAGCCGTTGTCAACGCTCCCATAAAATCCATAACATCGCCAATCAGTGGCATCGTCACAGATGTGCAGGCGATGCGGGATCAGTTTCCGGAAGGTCCAGTTGCGGTCGTCGAGAATGAGCGCATCGATCGCTCTACTTTCATCGGCCTTCAGGTGGAATCAACTTCGCTGCGCAACGAGTTGACGCTGAAGCGGGGCAACCTCGAGGATTACCGCAGACGCATCAAGGATCTTGAAACGGAACTGGCAATTCAGCGATTGGCCTTGATTGCCCGCACCAGTAACGCCCTCCGCGATGCAGAAGTGGCGCTCAACCTCGCTACATACTCTGCCGAGAATGAAAAACTCGATTCGAGGCGCAAGCTCCTGCTGGTCTCCAAAGGCGTGTTTCCAGGAACCAAGGATGAACTGGTCAACAAGATCAAATGGGAAGATTCCAAAATTGAGGCGGCCAGGATCAAAGTAGCGATGTCAGCCGACGATCTCGACTTCGCGCAGCGAGGCATCTATGTGGGCGACAACAACCAGTATCTGCAAAATCTTCAAAACGAGATACGTGCGCGAACAGCCGACGTTTCGCAAATCGACATGCAGATCGCGTCGATAGGTACGCGCCTTGCCGAACTGCAAAATCTTACCGATTCCGAAAACAGGCGCATCGGCAAATTGGCTAATGCGGAAATCGGTGTTGCCCCGTCCGAGAAAATCTACAAGGCGGTCGCGCAAGCCGGAAAGCAGGTGAATGCGGGCGATACGCTGGTGCAAACCGTTGATTGCAAGGAAGCCTTCGTCGTAGCCATCTTTTCGGAACGTCAAGCGCAGGCGCTATCGATCGGCTCGAAGGTTCTCGTTGAATCGGATGCCTGGGCCCAGCCAGTCCACGGAATGGTCACCCGACTGCTACCGCGCACCACGGACCGCGTGGATCTCGATTACGCGGTGCCATTTCCGCCGACAGAGCGACGCGAACTTTATGCATTCGTCGTGCCGGAAAATGCAGATGCGGACACCGCGAAGAGCTTTTGCTCCGTCGGCACATGGGTAGAGGTGGAACGACCCTGGGATTGGCCGCGGAAGGCCGGCAGCTATCTCGTCACAGCAACTGCGTCGTTTAAGAAGGGCTACATTGATTTCGAGACAGTACTGGCTGGGAGCGTTTCCTGGCTGGCCTCGACCGTGCCATCGTTCTCAAATCGGGCCGATGCCGCCGAGGCAAACGTACCTGAAACAAGGGCGGCAAAGACGGCGCCGCGCGATCCAGTGGTGTCAGCGCGGTGCCCGGGGATTGATTGCCGGGCTGATGGCCATCTCTTGAAGGCCCAGTTGGAAATACCCACGGCTACGTTCACGCGCCAGCGTACCGTCGCGGATACCCAGAAGATATTCCAGACACGATGGAATTGAGATGCGTTGGCAAAAGATCGCCGGCGCGCTGATCGCTGGTGCCCTGACAACATCAGCGCACGCATCGGACCGTGATTTGGGGCTGGCTCTTTGTGCTTCGATGGCAAAACAGATGGCGCCCCACCACGACGAACATGGTGTGTTCCTGCCGAGCTACCTTGCTTCGGAAAGCGGCGGCGAACTGCCGCGGCCCATGCAGGATACGGCTTTCGTCTACGACAATGCCCTGGCCCTGATGGCTTTTGTTGCCTGCGGGCAGGTGGACGATGCACGCGCAATTGGCGATGCGTTCCTTGCCGTTGGCTCGAACGATCGCTTCTATAAGGATGGGCGCGTTCGGAACGCCTATCATTCGGGTCCGGTCGCAAAAAAAATTGCATTGCCTGGTTGGTGGGATGACGCTGCCGGCCGGTGGGTCGAAGATGAGTACCAGATCAGCACCGCTTCAGGGAATGTCGCCTGGGCCGCGTTGGCGCTCCTCCAACTGCACGAAAAGACATCCGATACCAAATATAAGGCGGGCGCGGAACGCCTCGCAAGCTGGCTCGCGGATTTGAACCGCGAAGATGGAAAGCTGGGAATCGCCGGCGGTTATTATGGTTTCGAACCAGAACCTGTCCGGATCCAATGGATGTCTACGGAGCACAACATTGACACGTTTGCGGCAGCCCATTGGCTTTGGTCAAAAACCGGCGAAACACAATGGCAGCAACTGGCCGAGAAAAGCCAGCGTTTCGTCACCGCCATGTATCGCGAGGACCGCCATTTTCTGATTGGGACAGACAATTCCGGCAAGCCAGTCGACGGGATCGATGCCTGGCTCGATGTACAGGTCTGGCCGGTATTGGCAGGATGCTCACTCGGTCTTGTTGGATCGGAAGCGATTATGCGTCTAATCGACGAACGCTTCGCAGTTCCGGCGGGATACGACTTCAACAGTGACCGCGACGGGCTATGGGTCGAGGGAACGGCGCAGGTCGCCCTCATGCTCAACCTCGCCGGCGAGCACGCGCGGGCATCGAGCCTCATTGATGGCCTCGTTCAGTACGCCGATCCCGGCAGCGGCTGGCTTTTTGCCACCCCGGTGTCGGAGCTTTCCACGGGCCTCACAATTGATGCGATGGGGCAGGGAAGTGCCTTTACCTATCACCATTGGCCACATCTTGGGGCTACCGCATGGACGATTCTTGCGGCGACACAGTTCAACCCATTCAAGCCCAACTGAGGCAACATGTTTTTCAATGTGGATAGTGATGTTGCCGGTGTCCTGCTTTTCGATCTTGGCATTGCATTGATGTTCATTGCCTTCGCGAAGCTTGCCGATCGCGATCGTCTTGCGGATCGGATACTCTTCGGCGGCATCACCATGCTCTCGCTCGTACTCTACCTTTCCTGGCGGTGGCTCGATACGTTGCCGGATCTGGAACTGACGGGAGCCAGCCTGTGGCAGCATGTTTATTTCGCATTTGAGGCGATCTCGATCATTTACGCTCTAGGTTCAATCGTCATCCTCCTTCACAGTTCCGACTGGACGAAGGAGGCTGATCGGCGGCAAGAGGAAATGGAAAAGACGGGGAATTATCCGTCCGTCGATGTGTTCATCTGTACCTATAATGAGCCGATCAATATTCTCGAAAAATCGGTGATCTGTGCCAGCGCAATGGATTATCCGAGGCTGCGCATATTCGTGTGCGACGACACCCGGCGCCCCGAGATAAGAGAATATTGTGCGCGGGTCGGCCTAAACTATTTGACCCGTCCCGACAATCACCATGCCAAGGCGGGTAATCTCGACAACGCCTTGCAAACCACGAACCTTTCCGATGATCGTTCAGACCTGATCATGGTTCTGGATGCGGACTTTGCCCCGCAGCGGAACTTTCTCAAACGTGTGGTCGGTCTCTTTGAAGTTCAAAATGTCGGGCTCGTCCAAACACCCCAGTTTTATTTCAACTCGGACCCGATCCAGCACAATCTTGGCATTCGTTCGTCCTTCGTCGATGATCAGCGGGTGTTCTTCGATACATTTCAACCGGCGAAGGACGCAGTAGGCTGTGCCTTTTGCGTCGGAACCAGTTTCGTTGTTCGACGGTCTGCACTCAATGAAATGGGAGGATTTCCCCATGAGGCGCTTTCGGAAGACATGCTGCTCAGCTACCGCCTGATGGAGCGAGGTTACGTCACGCGGTGGCTGAATGAGAAACTGAGCGTCGGACTTTCCGCCGAGGGTATTCCCGAATACATTACGCAGCGGACGCGCTGGTGTTTGGGTACGATCCAGATCGGACTTCTCAAAGATGGGCCGCTGGGGTATGGCCGCTTCACGCTGACGCAGCGTTTGCATTATGTGCACGGTCTGCTTTGCTGGCTGTCGAAACCGTTTATTCTCTGCATGCTATTCGCCCCATCGGTCTATTGGCTGTTCGACGTCACGGCGATTCAGGCAGATGAGATCGTGTTCATGAAATACGGGATTTCGGCGCTGCTGGTCTTTTGGAGCTACTCATCATGGATTTCGGCGGGGCGAACACTGCCGCTTTTCACTGAAGTTACGCACGCTATCACGGCGCTGCCGATCACAATCGCGCTCTGCCAGGCCGTTCGCAAGCCTTTCGGGCGCCCGTTCAAGGTGACTGAGAAAGGCGGCGACCGATCAACAGTCCGGATACATGCCCCTACAGCAACCTTCTTTGCCTTCGCTACCTTGTTGTCGGCGACTTCAGTTGCCGCCACGGTATTTATCTGGAGTTCACCAACCGAATTCTCGCAGCGCGATTGCCTTAACCTCGTGTGGTCTGGGTTCTCAATGCTGATTTCCTTTATCAGCCTTCTGGTATGCATAGAGCTCCCCCGGTTCGGACAAGAAGAATTGATCAAGATGAGGATCCCAGCCACATTGCAGGCCGGTAACGCTAAGCACCAGGTGACAATCGAGGCCATGTCGACGCAGCACGTGGTTATTAACAATCTGGAGGCAAACGATTGGGGAGAAGGGACACTTAAATTTGGTCACGTTGGCTGGATAAAAATTGATCTGAGCGGCGGAAACCTCAGTCACTGCTTCAGAATCTCGCCCGGTTTCGAGCAGCACAACGAGATCCTTCGCATGCTCTTTCGCCAGCCGCCCGACAATGTGGCAAGAACGGGGACGCTCGGCAAATCCATGGTTACTCTCTGCAGACGCGCATTTGTTGGCTAATCGGACCGCCTTACACTGGTCCACGCAAACCGATGAGTTTTGGCTGCGCCGCTTACGCAATATTGTAAGTGAGACTTTCCGTGCTTTGAAATTCGCACTCAGCATGCTGAAGAGACGACTGGACCAAAAAGCGTACCTATCAGAACACTAGTCCTGTCCAGGCTCGGTGCGGATAGGATGAGCATTCCTATTCGAACAGTTCACGATTTTCGGATTCGATCTGCGGCAGATCATTGAGAATGCCGTTTAGATGCGAACGCATGGCATCGGCCGCGGCGTCTGCATTCTTCGCGTCGATAGCCGCTAGAATACATTCGTGCTGGGTAATCAGATTTGCAATTGAGGCAGGGTTGCGTAGTTGAAGATTGCAGACCCTATCCATATGCGCCTTGATGTCTGAAATCGCATTCCAAGCGAGACCGCAGCCAGCCCCTTGTGCGATGGCGATGTGAAACTGCTCATCCTCTCGTCGGAATGCATTGTGATCGTGTATTGCCATCGCTTGCTTCTGACGCGCCAAAATACCGTCCAGCTTGCTCCGGGTCCAACTGTCGAAACTGTCGCTGGCGCGGCGTACTACGGCAACCTCTATTGCTTCTCGAACGAAGCGGGCCTCCATCATCTGCCGTGCCGAAATCTTGACCACGACTGTTCCACGATTTGGACGGATTTCTACGAGTTTGGATTTTGCGAGAGCGATGAGGGCTTCGCGAACCGGCTGGCGCGACACCCCCATCCGAGTGGCGATTTCCTGTTCGGAGAGGCGCGAACCGGGCGCAAGGTCGAGTCGGATGATTGCCTCGCGAAGGTCTCGCTCGACCTGAGCGGCCGTCGTCTCCCCGGTCTCGATTTTCAGAGTTTCAATGTTCAAGCTTTTCGTCGCCACTGTCTCGTTGACATCCATTTATAACCACCATACAGTACCATACAATTTGGCGACAAGACAAGCGCGGCGCTCGATTTGCCGGGCCGGGACGGGGGGCCGGGGCAGAAATCCCGGTAGGTCGATTGACGATACAGAGCAATTTCATAACTCCGGATTCTACTGATCCACGTCTGCAGAGTAAAATCCGCTACCAGATGCTTGTCGATGGGAAATCCGTCGATGCCGGCTCGGGCCGAACTATAGATCGCACAAGCCCGGGGCATTCAGGCATTGTTGTCGGAGTGTGGCCCGAAGCGTCTGCGGATGATGTCCGCACAGCTATTGCAGCCGCTCGCCGTGCCTTCGATAGCGGCCCATGGCCGCGCATGTCGGGTGCCGAACGGTCGCGGCTGATGTTCAAGACGGCGGAGCTCATTCTTGCCCATGTGGAGGAGATCGCTCTGATCGAAAGCCTGGAGGTTGGCAAGCCGATCGCCCAGGCGCGGGGAGAAATCACTTTCTGCGCCGATCTCTGGTCTTATGCGGCAGGTCAGGCGCGAGCTCTGGAAGGCCAGACTCACAACAATATCGGGGACAACCGGCTCGGTCTCGTGCTTAGGGAGCCCGTTGGCGTGGTGGGCATCATCACGCCTTGGAACTTCCCCTTCATCATTGCCTCCGAGCGGGTGCCGTGGGCGATCGGCGGCGGCTGCACGGTCGTGCTGAAGCCATCCGAGTTCACCTCCGGCACGTCGATCCGCATGGCGGAGCTGGCGCGCGAGGCCGGCATTCCTGACGGCGTCTTCAATGTTGTCACCGGCTATGGTGATCCGGCGGGGCAAGTTCTGGCCGAGGATCCCGGAATCGACATGATCGCCTTCACCGGTTCGGTGCGGGTTGGGACGAAGCTCGGAGAGATAGCGGCGCGTAGCATCAAGCGAGTTGGTCTCGAGCTGGGTGGCAAGGGACCGCAGATCGTCTTCGCAGATGCGGATTTGCAAGCGGCAGCAGATGGTATCGCCTATGGTGTCTACCACAATGCTGGCCAATGTTGCATTTCGGGAAGCCGGCTCCTCGTGCAGGAGGGTATCCGCGATGCGCTGCTTGATCGTATTCTCGACATTTCCCGCAAGGTTACCTTCGGCGATCCGTTGAACGAACGGACGAAGATTGGCGCCATGATCTCTGAGGCGCACGCCGCCAAGGTGCATTCCTATGTTGAGGCGGGTCAGAACGCCGGTGCCGAATTGCTACTCGGCGGAACAAGGGTCGGCGAGGGTGCCGGGCTTTATTATGCGCCCACCGTGTTTTCCGGGGTAACGTCGGACATGTCGATCGCTCAGGAAGAAATCTTTGGACCGGTTCTGTCGACACTGACATTCAAGACCGCCGATGAGGCTGTCGCCTTGGCAAATGCCTCGGAATTCGGTTTGTCTGCCAGCGTTTGGTCTACAAATCTCGAAAATGCTCTTCAAAGCATCCGGCGCATTCGTGCCGGGCGCTGCTGGATCAATAGCGTCATCGACGGTGCGCCAGAACTACCAATCGGTGGCTACAAGAAAAGCGGTCTGGGGCGTGAGCTCGGCCGCTACGGTTTTGACGAGTATTCGCAGTTCAAAGGCATTCACGTGACTTTGGGCCGGCCGGATCCTTGGTTCGGGTAACGCTGGTTATCGGCAACTGAGGGGGAGGGGAAAATCTTGACTGGCGCGATCTTTGGTCGGAGCTCGCCAGCCAAGACATGGGTCTTATGACCCCAATTGCACATCCAAGGGAGGATACGCAAATGACATTGACCAAACTGAAAACCGCAATGTTTGCGGCGTGCGCAGCTATGGCTTTTACATCTACCGCCGTCGCGGCCGATGTCAAGGCAACAATGATCATCTACCTCGATCCGAGTGTCCAGTTCTTCAATCCCGTGGTCAAAGGCGCACAGGATGCCGCCGCGCAGTTCGGCGTAGATCTCGACGTGCAATATGCAAACAACGATCCGGTCCGACAGAATGACCTTATCGAGAGCGCTACCGTCAGCGGCGTCGATGGTATCGCGGTTGCAATTTCCAGTTCCGATGCATTCGATGCCAGCATCTGCTCGGCAGTCAAAGCGGGGATCATCGTTATCGGGTTCAACAATGACGATCTCGAAGGAGCCAAGGGCAATTGCCGCCAAGCTTATGTCGGAATGAACGAGTTTGCGTCAGGTTATGAACTTGGCAATCGCATGATCGAGCAGTTCGGCCTCAAACAAGGTGATGTCGTATTCAACCCGCGCGAAATTCCCGAGGCGAGCTTCGCAGTTGCGCGCGGTGGCGGCATCGAGAAGGCAATGACGGAAAAGGGCATTAAGGTCGAGACCGTTCGCTCTGGCCTCGATCCAGCCGAGGCGCAGAACATCATCGCCCAATTTCTGATTGCAAATCCTGGCGTTAAGGCGCTGTTCGGCACCGGATCTGTTACCTCGACGGTAGGGGCAGGCGCCATCAAGGACGCCGGCGTCAACATTCCGTTCGGCGGGTTCGATCTTGCGGTAGAAATTGTCAATGCAGTGGAATCGGGTGCCATGTTTGCGACGATGGACCAGCAGCCCTACCTGCAAGGCTACTATCCCATTGCCCAAATCGCGCTTGCGAAAAAATACGGTCTGACGCCGACGGATGTTGATACGGGTCAGGGCGCATTTCTTGACAAATCGCGCATCAGCTCTGTCAAGCCGCTGATCGGCAGTTATCGATAGGGCACCAAGCCTGGAAGACCTTTCGGCCAAAACCGAAGGGTCTTCGCCATCCCTGCAGAAAGAGTAACGACAGTGACTTACACCATGACCGACAGTGTTGTGCCGAAATCGCGCACCCGAAAACAATCGCTGCTGAAGCAGATCATGGCCATGCCTGCGGGCGCCATTTTGCTGGTTTTCGTGGCTCTGCAGATTGTCTGTATCGTTGGCGCGCTCGTCTATCCCGACGACTTCCGTTATTTGTCGCCACAAAACCTCACGATCCTCATGAAGGCAATACCCGTGCTCGGATGCCTGGCACTCGGCGCCGGTATCCTGATGATTGCGGGCGAGTTCGATCTGTCCATTGGTTCCGTCTACACCTTTACGGCAGTCTTGATAGCGACTTTGGTGGATACTGGCGTGAGCGCCTTCATTGCCGCGCCGCTCGGTATCCTCACAGGTGTGTTGATCGGTCTTCTCAACGGGACGATCACGCTGCGCTTCGGCCTGCCGTCCTTCATCGTCACGCTGGGCGGCCTCCTGTTCTGGCGCGGCGCGGTGCTGCTCTACAATGGCGCCGTCCAGGTACGTTTCGATCCGGAACCAATCTTCTCCAGCCTGTTTGCCGGTACGATCTTCGGTGTGAACGCCGCATTTATTTGGATCATTTTGTTCGTCGTGGGCTTCTATCTGCTGCTGCACCGCCATAAGTTCGGCAACCATGTGTTTGCTACCGGCGGCAATCGTGCTGCCGCAACGGCCATCGGCATCAACACCGATCGCGTCAAGCTCATTGCCTTTGCCATAGCTGGCGGCATGGCTGCCGTTGCGGGCATCATCGCGACCGCGCGCGTCGGCAGCGTTCAGCCTGGGCAGGGGGCAGGGCTCGAGCTGCAGGCGATAGCCGCGTGCGTCATAGGCGGGCTTTCGCTGAGCGGCGGACGCGGATCGATCATCGGCATCTTCCTCGGTGTCATGCTGATCCACACCATCACCGATGTGCTTTTATTGTTAAGAGCGCCAGGCTTCTACCTCGACATGTTCATCGCAACCCTGATCGTTGTCGCCGCCGCGTTCAACCATCTCATCGAACGCCGGGGCGCTGCATGATTTCCTCATCCAATCTTCTGGAATTGCACAATATCTCCAAGAGTTATGGTGCGCTGACCGCGCTACGGGACCTGAGCTTCCATGTCGGCCACAGCGAGGTCGTCGGTCTTTTGGGCGACAACGGGGCCGGCAAATCAACCACCGTCAATCTGATTTCAGGGATTCAGAAGCCGACCTCCGGCTATCTGAGCATCGACGGTCAAAAGACGATGTTCACCTGCCGGTCCGATTCCGCCGATGCCGGCATTGAAACCATTTATCAGAACACTGCGCTCGTGGATTCTCTGTCGATCACGCGCAACATCTTCATGGGGCGTGAGCGTACCAATGCATTCGGATTCTTGAAACAGACCGAAATGCGTGAAATTGCCATGGAGGTCCTGGAGAAAGCCGTCCACATTTCCGGCATTGATTCACCCGACAAGCTGGTGGGTGATCTGTCGGGCGGCCAGAAGCAAGCGGTCGCCATCGCCCGCGCTGTCTTCTTCAAGCGGCGGGTGCTCCTGCTCGATGAACCGACTTCTGCTTTGTCCGTACGCGAAACGGAAGCGCTGCTCGCGCAGGTTCTGAAACTGAAGGCAGAGAACGTGTCGAGCGTGCTGGTGACACATAATTTGTATCACGCTTACCAGGTTTGCGACCGTTTCGTAATCATGAGCCATGGAACCAAGGTGTTCGATGTGAAGAAGGCAGATACCACCATAAGTCAGCTCACCGAATATGTGGTCCTCACCTGAAATGTCTGTCAAACGCAAGAGGCAAATGCCGTGACAATATCCGTAAACGTACGCCAGGTCGTTGGTCCAGAAGATGCCGCAAAGCGGGATACGCAAGGCTTGCGGGAAGGATTTCTGATCGAGGAACTATTCTCGAAGGGACGCATAAAACTCACCTATAGCCATCTCGATCGGATGATCGTCGCAGGGATCGTTCCGACAAGCGAAACTCTTGTCATTGATAGGGTCAAGGAAACTGGTACGGAGCAGTTTCTCGAACGGCGCGAAGCTGCCGTTCTCAATATCGGCGGCAGTGGCACGGTCATCGTCGGCGATGTCGAGCATTCACTCGCATTTCAGGATGCGCTCTATGTCGGCATGGGGCAGGGACCACTGTCTTTCCGCAGCGACGACCGGGACAATCCTGCTGAGTTCTATCTTTTAAGTACGCCCGCACATCGTGCCTGTCCGACCGTGCACATCACGCTCGACATGGCGAAGAAAGTGCGCATGGGCTCTGCCGAAGATGCCAATGCCCGCACAATCAACCAATATGTGCACCCGGATGTCTGCGAAAGCTGCCAGCTCCTGGTGGGACTCACCACGTTCGAGGCCGGATCGGTCTGGAACACGATGCCAGCACATCTGCACGACAGGCGGATGGAGGTTTATCTCTATTTCGGCATGGACGAGGCGACACGCATCTTCCATTTCATGGGGGAGCCGCACGAAACGAGGCATCTGGTCTTGAAAAGCCACGAGGCGGTGCTGTCGCCTGGGTGGTCCATCCACTCCGGTGCTGGCACCGGACGATACTCTTTCATTTGGGCGATGGCGGGGGACAATATGAGTTTCACCGATATGGACAAAGTGCCGATGGAAAATCTGAGATGAACCCGTTCCAACTTTCCGGCTGTTGCGCCATATTTTTGAGCCTCGTGGCAGGCCGCAGATCGCGGTTGGCATCCTCGACGACAGCGCATTATGATCGCGCCGGAAAATTCTACTGATTGACATTTCCTGCCGAGCCCATAAGTCTCCGGTGGCACTACACTCGGATTACCCAATCTTTTGGAAACTCTTACGCGCGAAGAAGATGAAAATGGCTACTGGCACTGTGAAATGGTTTAACGCCACAAAAGGTTTTGGCTTCATCCAGCCGGACGATGGCGGTACTGATGTTTTCGTCCATATCTCTGCAGTCGAGCGGGCTGGATTGCGTGCCCTCAATGATGGCCAGAAAATCAAGTACGAGATCGTCCAAGACCGCCGTTCCGGCAAATCGTCTGCTGACAACCTCAGCGTTGACTGAATAACTGAATTCTCGGTCTCGGCTTGTGAGAGCCAAACCAGCGGTTGCTGCTACCCAGCCCTCTATCGATGCAGTCTCGACGGCCGAACCCGAACGCCGGAGATGTAAACGTCTCTGGCAGGTTCTGCCGTCGGACGCATTGAGGACGTAGCGTTTGTTATCGTGTTCGCCGGACGCGGCCGTAGATGAAAACGGATACACGGAGCTGCTGACTGAGCGTTCGCGCTCGACCTTGCGGCGTGTGACTTCGACGTTGAGCAGCGTCGAGGTAAGGATTTCGCAACATCAATGTGAAGAGGTTTTGCGTCACGAAGCTGATTGTGCTGACATTGGTGAGCGCATGCCGGCATACGACTCGATGAAGTTCAACACTGTGGAAGCATAGGTAAGACTGACGGATCAGAGAGGGGCGCTCCTCTCAAACAATTTTTGGAAGCGCGTGTGGCTTCGAAGAGGGTTCAAGTCTGAGTCCTTGCTGAACCACAAAATCTGCTCGGCACTGGCGTGCGGCAGAACTTTTTCCAGAACATCGATTGCCATATCGGTTTCGCCAAGCTGCGAATAGGTGCATGCGATGTTGTAAAGGGCCAAAAGATCATCGGGATCTATGGCTATTGCGCGGGCGGCCCACTCTTTGGCCCGGTCTCGCTCGCCGAGATGCGCGAGCGCTAGAGCGCCAAGTTGGGCGGGACCCGAATTCTCGGGATGCCGATTGAGTTCGTGCTCGGCCCGCTCCAAACCCAGTCGTGCTGCTCTGATCCTGTCCTCCTCACGTCCGAGAGAGCGGTAAACTGCAGTCAGTAGAACGGGGGAGCGGTAATCGTCGGAGCGTATCTCCGCGGCACGTTCGAAATACTTGGCAGCTTGCTCGAAATCGCCCTGAGCATTGAAAAACCGGGCATAGAAGTAATTGGCTTCGTACAAATTTGGATCGAGCGAAAGTGCTTGGTCGAATTCGGCAGCCGCCTCCTGGTGGCGGCCGCCGAATTGCAGGGCGAGCCCGCGAGACGCATGGGCCTCAGCCAATTTGGGGTCTAGTGACAGAGCCTTAGCACTCATTGCCAGGATGCCGTCTATCGAGACCTCGACGTGGTGCCAGGAATGGAGAATTGAATCGCAGTCAGCGATACCGGAGTAGGCGCGTGCGTAGCCAGGGTCGAGTTCTGCTGCCCTAGTGAACATGCGACGCGCCATTTGTACGTAGGATTTCGAGCACATGTGGGAAAACTGTCTTCCTCTGAGGTAGAAAGCGTACGCCTCAACATTTTCTGTAGGCGGTGCCGCCTGGATCGCCTTCTGCTCTTCCGGAAGTAGTTTCACTTTCAGCTGATTCACGATGGCCTGTGTGATCTCGTCCTGGATCGCGAATATATCGGTCAACTCCCGATCGTAGCGGTCTGCCCATACATGGCTCCCATTCTTGCCGTCGATGAGCTGGCCGGTGACGCGAATGCGGGACCCGGCCTTGCGGACGCTGCCCTCCAGAAGAAACTTCACCCCGAGTTCCGCCGCGGCTTGCAGGGCCAGAATAGGCTTGTCCTTGTAGGTGAAAACGGTGTTGCGGGCGACCACCTGGAGGCCGGAAATTTTCGACAGGTCCGTAATAATGTCCTCAGTGATGCCGTCGGAGAAGTATTCCTGTTCCGGATCGCCGCTCATATTGTCGAACGGTAAAACGGCGATTGACGTTCGTTCGGACCGAGTATCTGAATTTGGCAAGGGCCGATCAATCTGCGTCGGAAATGCTTCCAGATTTACGCGATAACAGGCGACCGGTTCAGTGATGTTTTTCACTCGCTTTTCCCCCATTGGTTCGAGACGGATGGGGAGTTTCTTCTCAATCTCCTTCGACACCTTGCCTGATACGCAGATACCGCCCGGGTCAGCGAGCTCTTGCAGGCGGGCCGCTATGTTAACGCCATCGCCGTAACGGTCGCTTCCTTCGACGATCACCTCGCCGAGATTGATTCCGATACGTACTTCGATCCCTTCACCAACCCTCGCATTCCGCTCAGCCATGCCGCGTTGGAGGGTCACGGCGCATTCGACCGCGTCGACGACGCTGCCGAACTCGGCCAGCAGACCGTCGCCCATGACCTTGAATATGCGCCCGTGATGTTTCTTGATTTCTGGCTCGAATAGCTCTTTACGGTCCGACCTCAGCCGTTCAAACGTCGCTGCTTCGTCTGCCTCCATTAAGGCAGAGTACCGTGCCACATCGGCGGCTAAAATCGCCGTTAACTTGCGTTCCACTAGCAGAGTTCCCCGTGGTATCCCAACTGCAAGCCTACACCCCGCCGATACATGAGAAATTCTACCAAAATTTCGCGAGACGGCACCGAATGGTCTGCTCCGAAATTTGTTGACAGATGACTAGCCATCCAGCGTCGAATGCGTTCAGCGGGCTCTTTGGCGACCCGTAAACGGTTCTGAACGGGTATCCGGCGTCCTCGACCCGGCTGGGTTACCGGATAAGATAGCACAACCGCTCCACCGATGCCGAGCGTTTCCTTGGGTAACGGCAAACCAAGAAATGTGCCGGGCGCCTGCGATCCCGGTGACTGCTTACGGCTCGCCCATCACGATCGGGTACGCGTTCCAGGCCGATGCCGCGTGAACTTCGGCCACAAATCGGCTGAATACAACGCGTCCATGTGGCGGCACGGGTCCTGGTTCTGGCAAGCGCGTAAAAAGATGCAAATCAACAGGTTCATTCCGCGCATCCGGAAGGCGAGCAATGAGTCTGGATGGAATCGTCGGCTCGTTTAATTCGACCCAATCTGTGGCCGCAAGGACTCCTTCCCCTCTCTCGGCAGCATCCGCGTCCACGCCTGCCGAGGTCACGACAACCCGAGCACCAAGATGGCGCGTTTCACAGCGCCGATCGTCGATGAATGCTTCACAGGAAATCTCGACGAGGCCCCGTGTTGCAGGCAATCGTATGACCGCAGCGGAGGGGATCGCCTTCAGAGGGCGAAGAAGCACTTTTCCACGCTCCATATAGCCAAAAACCGGGTAGGAAGCCGGCATTTCGCGCGTCAATCGCACCATCTCAACAAGCGAATCCGGAAGCGGAACTTCAAGACCCGCCAGCGGTTTGTATACAGATTCTCGTTCGAGTCCGGGCATCTCCACGCCCGGTAGACCGCCCCATAGTTTTAATGCCAGCATTTGGGTTTGCATTTCGGACCTTCGCCCGGCGCTCGCTTGAGAATTGAAACCGAATTTGGAAAGCAAGCCTGCTGGCGTAACCGCAATTTTTGGGGCTATGGCCCCGCTTTCGCTTTCGGCCCAAACTTGAAGTTCCAGTGAATGCGACGATGCCGCTGATGCACTTGGCAAGCGAAATGGAAGCCAACCGGGACAAAGTGCGTTAAACGCGGTGTGCCCTTTTGCCAACACGGCGTCAGTGTCACGTGCCAGTACTTGTGCGAACAGAGTTCCGCTCCCGGCTCCGGTATCGATGATATCCAAGTCAAATCCGAGCAACCCGCGCGCACCGATTGGCAGTGGCTGGCTTATGCGCGATTCGTAGGATGTTCCGATTGGAATCGAACCGCGGTCCGGAGTGTCAGAGTTGCTGAAGATCAGTCGCGGCGAAGCGAGACGTAGGTTTGTAAGGAGTTCCTCGATCTCCGCCGGGATCTTGACATGATTGAGCCAGCTCTCACGCAGGGCCGCCAGATCCCGCATCAAATCAAGGTTCATGGTGCCCAGCCTTCGTCCTTCCCGCAATGACCGGGCGAGCAGCAATTCCATAAGTGCCTGCCGGCCTCCCGTCACGATTGGAGCGTCAAACTCTTTGCCGCTGGTGTTGACGCACCAAGTCTTCAGCGCGTCCAGAGATGTGTCCTTGATCGAAACTGGGGCCCAAAATGCCCACACGTTTGATGGCGGCAAATCGAACGAATGAATGTCCTGCGTGGGATGGGCATCTTCCTCGTTCGGCACTAAAATGAAATGATTATCATCAACCAGCTGAAAGACGTATTGATCCAACGGAAGTTCATAATCCGGTTGCGCAGAGTCCGGTGTGAGGATGATGATTTTCGGATTTCCATCATGGAGTCTTGACAACATATAGGAAGGGGCGCGCAGCATCAGGATATGTCCGCCGTGATGAACTCTTCGGCTGAGTTAATGACGTTTGACCAGATGCGCAATCGCGCATCCGGAATCCCGAATGCCCTACAAAGGTGTGCCGTTTCGATATCGGGAAGTATAATGGCACTATAGGCCTGTTCGAAGGCCGAGCACGCATTGATCTCCGCGCTCGTCACTTTGCCCGTATCACATCCCAGCAACGCCCACGTCTCCACTTTCAATCGTCTAAGTGAACCCATCAACGAATGCGATAGGCCACCATCCACACTTACCACTCGATCATAAGTTGCAAGGGCACCAATGGCTTCGTTCATATGTCCTGGCTCCAGTCTCGATATCAAGCCAGCCTGATAGGTATCAGATCTCACACCGGACAAGAGGTGCGGTAGAGGCATCGTGATAATCTGCGAAAACGAAGATCGAGCTGCAATCTCGGGACAAGCTGGTGCGAAAAGGAAAAGGTGCACAATATGCCCCTCGAAATCGAGAGCTTTTGCGAGGTCTTCGGCAGCGTTTAACTTCCCTGTCTCTGTCGAGTTCAAGATCAAGGCAGCATATCGTCTCCCCGGCTCTGCACCTGACGGAAGCACTGAAGGCAGATTGAAGAGTTCTGGATATACATGGCGAGGCAATGCCGTTTGAGCGCGGTAGCGGTCCAGGGCAACCCCGTCCCACAGCTCGCGTCGCGCCGACCCTGCCACCTCGCTAATCCCGTGGCATAATATTTGGAGACTGTCGCGGCTTTGATCAACTTGATCTGGAGCCGCGCCAGAACATTCAATATGGAACCGCAGATATTGATGCTGTTTTCCGCCCTGCGTCACCCCGCCACGAATATCTGTCGCGCCCGAGAGCGCATGACGAACAAGTTCGGTACACTCGATGGCCAAGATCGTCTCATCGGGCGACCCATCTTTTTGGGCGTCAATTCCCTTGGTCCAAAAAATGGAAGGCCTCGTTGCGACGCGGTGTCGGACCGAGCATTCGACAAACGTGGATCGAGAAAGCGCGCATTCCAGCGTCCAAAGGACACCCTGGAGCTGCCCATTCGCTTGAAACGCATTGAAAAGAGACCGGCTCATGGCAATCAATTGGCCGGGGCATGAGCCGTAGGCGGGCCGCTGGCCTGCCTGAAGGAGGCGCATGATAAATTCCTGAAGTGTCAGCTCCTCGATATCATTGGCTACAGTGAAGCAGCTCACACAGTCGGTGTCGGGATGGTACACCGCATAGCGAGATCGGGCATCCGCCTCCAACCTGAGAACATTGCGCGGATTGTAGAGTTGCGGATGACGGTGGCGGATGTAACGTTTGATGGAAGCGAAGTCCCGCTCGGCAGCAACCAGCATGCTTTCGCCGCGCCTGCGATAGGAGAAACCTGTATCTGCGACATGTACGCCGCGAAACCCTTTTTCCATGCCTTGCAGCCAAAATTCCCAATCCTCGACGCCTTGACGCATTTCGGTATCAAAGCGGATTCCAGCGTCCAGCATTCGGCGCGAAGCCATGCTACCGGCCTCGCAAAAATTGCGAAACAAATGTTCCAATGGCGAATAGGGACCAGATGTATCTGCAGCTTCGGCGAAACCGAACTTAGTCACGTCCGGGTATGCCCATCCGATTTCCGGACCAGATGTGCGCAGTGCATCAACCAGACGCTGAAGCAGATGAGGTCCGATCCGGTTATCGCAGTCGAGAAAATACACTGCCTCCAGCTGTGAAAACGCAGCAAGCGCAAACTCTATTCCGCAATTGCGGGCCGAGCTAAGGCCGCCATTGCTCCTCGATAGGTAAAAGACCTGCTCGGGAAAACCGGAAGCGAAGGTCTGGCACACATCATGTGTCTCTGTCGTTGGACACCCGTCGTTGACGATGACAATGGAATAGTTGAAATCAGCGATCTGATTCAGTGCGGTATGCAGAGTTTCACAGGTAAGCCAGGGTTGACCGTAAGCTGGAATGATGACAGCAACCCGGGTATCGGCAGCGATGCGCTTCAAGTCTTAGCTTCCCCGCCAATGCGGATAGACCGGTCAACCATATTTAAAGCCTCTAACTCTTTAGTTGCGGAACACCGCGGGACTGCTCATGGCGATCGCCTGCGGTGTAGGGATTTGCGACGATGTTGGCTGCTTTCATCCATTCGATACTTCGACGCAGACCCTCATGCCAAGCAACAATTGGTTGCCATGACGTCTCGCTCTGGATCAAGGATATGTCGAGTGTATTCCTCGGAACGTCCACCGTGCGACCCGGCCGGTGAGATCTGTCGATCGCTCCTTCGTTCAACACCAACTCTATATCATCAATTACTTGGTTGATAGTCAGACCTGTGCCGGATCCGACATTCATCACCTTATAAGGCCCGTGATAGAAACAACAACACAGCATTGCTGCCACAACGTCGTCGACGTAGACAAAGTCACGAATAACCTGTCCGTCGCCCCATATCTCCACATGTTCCTTCAGGAGGGCTCGGCGGATCGTAGTCGCAACGAGACCTTGCCTTCGATTGCCTTGTTGAAAAGGTCCGTAAATATTTGAGATACGGCAGACATGATATTCGAGACCATGGAGCCGATGAAACAGCGCCAGATATTTCTCGATCGCAAGCTTGCTGATACCGTAACCGGAAATTGGCTCCGTTGAAGATGACTCCGGAATTGGGACCCTCGAGGGAATGCCGTACACAGTGCCGCCCGAGGACGAGAAAACAACTTTCTTAACGCCTTCCTTACAACAAACTTCAAGCAAGCGCACTGTGGGGAGAACGTTTGCTGCTAGATCGGCGGCGGGGTCCCGGTTGGAATCGTCCGGGATCGTCGTACTGATCAAGTGAAAGACAAATTCTTGCCCCCGGACGGCGTGTTCAAATGTCCGAACGTCGTCGAAATGCCCCGAAATCCATTTTACATCCTGATGAAGCGACGTCGGACGTGACAGCCTGCGTCCAAAGGCCGTCACTTCTGCTCCGCCCGCATTCAATGTATTGCAGAGATTAATTCCAAGCACGCCGCTTGCTCCGAGAACAAGACACCGCCGCTCTCCAAGTTCGATTTGTTTCATCGGTCCCCGACTAGCGTGTTCCAGACTGATCACGGGTGAATCAGGCTTTTTTGGGTACGTGCTAACGACGCCTCTGGTTCTCTGGGGGAGGTCGAAATCTTCTCTGCAATTCTTCTTGGTCCGCTTGGGCCAATCCCAGACCTATCGGCCCCAATTCAATCGCTGCTGAAGGTGCTTGCGGACAAGGGGCGATCGAAAAGTGCTACCCACGGCCGGAATACCCGCGGAATATTAGAATCTCGAGTCGAGACCGGGGTCGAAGCTTCTGCTTCTGGGATGTTCCTCGCCTGCAAATATCTTATGCTTTCTTCGGGCGGGCATTGAAAACGATACCACAGCCCTTGCGGCGAGACATCGATTCGATAGCCTGCATCTCGCCCTTAAGCCGGGAGACTTCGGCGGCCTGTGCTCCGTCACCCTTGATAAAGAACAAAGCTGGCCAGAACACAACCAATGCGACACCTGTAGCGACGGCATCGCCGGTTGCTTTTTGGTTCTGCATACCGGCAGCTGCTGCGGCCCGAGACGAGATTTCAGTCGCCTCCGAGGCCAGTTGGTTGCACGATAGTGATTGATAGCTGAGCGCGGAAGTGTACGCCGGCGCTATGCTGTCAGCGCGTGAGGCACAGCCCGCGAGGACGGCACACGCCGACAACGCGACAATGAATTTTTCCATTTTGGTATTTGCTGCTGCCCAAACGGGCCTTTGTTCTGCATTTTAAGCAAGCGTCGGTTCGACGGGCCTACTTCATGCCGGCACGACTACCATTCAACCTAAGCCGCTGCTTGCTCATGACCGCCAATTTCTTGCGATGAGACGCGTCTCTGTCCCATGGGAGGATACTGACCTGCGATTCGGCGAGTGCTCCCGGGCGGTTCTTGCCACCTGTGTGTTGATCGCGATTGGGCTTAGCTGGCTTAGCTCCCTAGATCTCGGGTAGGTCTGTCCTGATCATCAAGCACCGCACCGCCGATCATGGTCTCGGTGAAGCTTTGACATGCCCTTCCTCAGATCGGACTGCGCCTGTTCGCAGGTTGACCTGACAGGAGGAATGCGAATGCGATGGAAGCAATGAGAGCTTTCACTATTTCCTTTTGTTTGTCCGTCAAAGTTGCGAGGTTGGCGCAGCGACAAGACCGATCGGCTGAATGCGCGACAAGGCTAGATTTTTGTGTTGCTTGGATGACTAGCCAAAAAGGGATGGCAATCATCCGGTGCCAGATTGAGAACGATATTGATGTCTTCCTTCCAAAGCGCCGCCCTTTAGCATTCGGGTCCAGCACTTTTGGTCTTGGATTCACTTATTTCATTGGTTCGTGGGCGGATCGCACTCCAAAAACAAGCATCGGTGAGGCCCAAGGCCTTCTTTCCCAAACCGTGCGGGATCTTCCAAGCAGTTCGAGAACAATCCTGCTTGCGTTTGAATGCCAATGTCTTGGGCTAAGACGCCAATCAAGTCTCCGCTCACTGGCGTCGCAATACTCTTTGGAAGTTGCGATAAGCTGCCAAAGCGCTCATAGTGAGTTCTGCTCGAGTGCGATGATTTTTCGGCTAGCTAGCTTCGGACAACACTGGAGAACTACGGGATGCCAACGTCAATAGGCCTGGCTGTTCACTTGGCGCTTGGGGTACTTGAACGTCGTGGAATCGACCCGGCTACCCTCACCGTGCAGTCCGGCTTGTCTCAGGCTGCGCTTGCCAGCCGCAAGAGGATCAAGGTCACAGCGGGGATCGATTTTTTGGAGCGCGCGTCGCGCGTCGTCGGAGATGACTGGCTCGGGGTAACTCTGGCTATCGATTTCGATCTGCGCGAACTCGGCATGCTTTATTATGTGGCTGCGTCATCGGAGCGATTGAGTGATGCACTCAAACGCCTGGATCGGTATGAACGCATCGCGAACGAAGCGCTGGACTTGCGCATAGTCAAAGGTCCGGGTGGCCGTGTCGATTTTTTTTATCATGGGGTGCCCCGCCACTCGGACCGGCACCTGATGGAGTCCTTCGCGGTCACACTTGTGCGGCTCTGCCGCCAGCTTGTCGGAAGGAAGATCGTGCCGCTTTCGGCAAGGTTCGCGCATCATCGTGCGGACGGGCGCAAAATCCAGGAATTCCTGGGCTGCGAGGTCAGCTTCGACGCTGATGTCGACGAGATCAGTTTCGAAGCGAGCGTGATGGACTTGCCTTTGCGTGGCTATGACCCGTACCTCAACGATCTGATGGTAAAGAGTTGCGACGAGGCGCTTGCGGCACGTCCAACCAGCTGCAATGCGTTCCGGACAGAGGTTGAGAACGCCATCATACCGCTTCTGCCGCACCACGAAGCGCAAGCAAAGACCGTGGCCCAGAAGCTCAGCCTTAGCGAGAGGACGTTCGCTCGGCGATTGGCAGCCGAGGGATTGAGCTTTGGAGAAATCCTCGACCAGATGCGGCGCGATCTCGCCCTACGCTATCTCGAGCAAAACCTTCGGGCTTCGGAGATCACGTGGCGGCTTGGTTTCCAGCAACCCAGCGCCTTCAGCCATGCATGCCGACGCTGGACCGGAAAAAGTCCGTCGGAATTTCGGCGATCTTGCCGGGCAAGCGCTGGTCCGGCCTAGTTGTGCCTGTGAGCCGGCCATCGCCCGTCCTTTCCTCCAACAATCACGTATCACTACGCCTGTTTTGCATTGAATGATGCCGCTGCGAGTTGAATATCCACTCGAGCGAGGATTTCGGTCACTAATTTTACTACGGTACCTAATTTGCCCAACCGGGCAATTGACGATTTGCCGTTGGCCGTTCAGCGCAAAATATTGGCAGCCATACGCAAGTTTTCCCCCGAGCGTGGATGTATCCGAATTGCTAATGGACGTTACACGTAAGCAAGAACTACGGCGTTCTGGTCGTCTTGAAGGACACTGATGTGTTTTTGGGATGGGCCGCAGAACAATAGAAATGGGGAAAAGTGGGACAAATGAACAAAACGGTTGACCCGCGCTTTTTGGAGGCGCTGGCCATTCTCGATGGCTATGAGACAGATGTGCGCGACGAGTTGCTCATTAAGATGGTCTTTGAGGCGTTTTACTGGATGGCCCTCGACGGCAGGAAAATTTCGCGCATTGCCTGCACTGCGGTTGGTTTTAGCTACGACATCGATTTGCGCACCGCGCTCAGGACGTTGGTGCGTAGGAACGTGCTGCGCTCTTCGCTTCGCAAGGGCATTCGGGTTTACGAACTCAACTTCAAGGACCAGCGTAATGAGCAATGATGGTTATGCGCAAATCACGGTCATCTTCAATGCCGGCATTCTTATTCCCTTGTTGCATTGGATGTAGCTTGAACAATTGCTCTACGGCGTCCGAGCCAATCACAGTTGCCTCGAAATCACTTCGTCAAAACGGCTGGAGCAAAGCAGAGGCTCAAAGCAGTCCTCGCTATACTGGACACGAAGGTCCGCTTTCCAGCCTCACCATCCCATAAGCTGCCTGACCGCAGTCGGTCCTAAAACTGCCGTTTGCCGATCGTGGCGCGACTGACCGCTTTGCGCCCACATCGCGGTCGCTGCGCAGACCATGTCCAAATCCCGAAGGCAGCACTCCGGTCTAACCGTCATGCCTCACTCAGTGCTCCCTCCACCCTGGCCGATGAATTGCTTCGAAGGCGCGAGCACACCGATCCCGTTGATCATCGGCGTATGGCTATCGGCCCCCGATCATTGTGTCTGGGATCGCCCAATTCACGCCACCCTTCTGGCTGCTCGTAACGACTGTCGCTAAACCCGTCAATTCAGACCGGCACGGGCAAGGCCCTCGATCAGGCGCGCCCGATCCTCGGCGCGGACGAAAGAAGATGTTGCTCCGACCGCGTCCCGTGAGATGTCAGGGACTAGCGACTTGAGCCGCCCGAGCAATTCCCTGGCAACCTCCTGGTTGTCCAGAAGTCCGGCACAGGCCGTTCCGATGATCAGCGGAACCGCGTGGCCGGACCGCAAGCGATGTGCCTCCCGTGCATAAATCAATCCGAGCTCGTAATTCGCGCCCTGGAAGTAAGCCATGGCGTAGTAAAACTGAAAGTCGCCAAGAAAAGCTTCGCGCGCTCAGTCTGAGGGCGTAGTCGATGCAAGGAATGGCGTCCGCCGCGCGCCCCCGTTGGCATGAGCAAGCCCCAACTGGCCGTGTGCAAACGCGGAGTTGGGGTTGATGGCGACAGCCTGGCTGATCGCTGCAGTCGCCAGGACATTGTCACGCGTCGCAAAGGCTATCATCGCCTGCGCAAGGTAAGCCCACGGTTCCGTATCGTCCGCGGCAATGGCTTGTTGGACGATATCCCTAGCGAGGGCGAGGGCGTATACCATGTCCTCCCACCCCTGGAACGCGCGCCATATCGATTTTCGCGCAGCGCGAGCACGCTGAAAACGCCATGCGGTTGGACAGCTGTGAATACAAGGCGCTGGGGGCGAAGCGTCGCGCTATGAGCCGCTTGGTCAAGGCCGACATCGTGCCAGAAGACGATTGCATGGTTACGATCGACGACGATAAATACTACACCGACGTTGCCGAAATGCTCGAAAGCCTTGGCGATGATGTGATTGTCGACGGTGAGCCCAATCTGCCGGCGTGGTGTTATGCCACCAGGCGCAAGACCTTCGACCTTAATTTGTTCAACTGCATCGAATCCTACATGGAAAACAATCACCATGAGGAGGCTTACTCCGAGCTCAAGCAGGTAGATAAGCTTGAAACACTATTGAACCAATGGTGCGCACTGCAAACCGTTTCCACGTTCTTCATCGACTACCAGCGCATCATTGTCATTGATCCTGGCCGCTACGCTCGCGAGCTGGTCGAGGCCACGGCGTGGTTGGAGGCAAATCCCAATGGCTGAGAACACCGCAATTGAATGGTGAGATCACACCTTTAACCCGTGGATGGGACCTTGCCATATCGCGTGTCCATCAAGGTTTCGGCGTAGCAGTGGTCACAACCTGGAGAAACCTTGGTGCAGCCTCCGATGGGGCCGCATGGCGAGCGTGTCCGTACTTCCCTCGCCAACTGGTACAAACCGCGCCGCTGGCAGCGGGGAGCTTCGGCGTTCCTTGCCACACACGGCCGTCGCCACGCTATACCATTGATATCGAACGATAAAGACGGCTTTAAGGGCGATGCATCGATTGCGGGATGTGCGTTGTGTGACGCACATCATTCGGGCCGTGTCACCTTTCAAACCAGTAGGGGCAAGGCTTTGGTAGATCGGGTGACGCGACAGTGCCCATTTGAGTGTCTTAGCGCGCACGTGCACGCAGGTGAATATCTCTAAAGCGAAAACAAACGCGTCACGCGCGTCACCCGCGAGTTGGAACTCTTGCCGAGCAGGGGTTCGAAAGGTGACGCGGCAGTGCCGTCTGTGTCACCGCCGCAGCCCTGAGCAAGCTCCTTTGGAAAGATTACACCAAAAGCCAGTCGGACTGGGTGATGTCGGGATGCTGCCCGTTCAACCACATGTTGTCCTGGCCGGTGGATTCGCTGCGCCAAACAATGTCGTCGGTGCCGTCGCCGTTGAAGTCGCCGCTGGTGACCGGTTTCCAGTCAAGGTTGCCGCCGATCGACTGGACGCTGGACGGTTGGCCGTTGGCCATGGTCCAAAGAATGTCCTGGCCGGTGGATTCGCTCCGCCAAACAATGTCGTCGGTGCCGTCGCCGTTGAAGTCGCCGCTGGTGACCGGCTTCCAGTCAAGGTTGCCGCCGATCGACTGGACGCTGGACGGCTGGCCGTTGGCCATGGTCCAAAGAATGTCTTGGCCGGTGGATTCGCTCCGCCAAACAATGTCGTCGGTGCCGTCGCCGTTGAAGTCGCCGCTGGTGACCGGCTTCCAGTCAAGGTTGCCGCCAATATTGGACGTGGAATACGTCGAACGAACATTGGCGAGCAAAGCCTCTGTCTGCTGGCCAGTGCCGTCAGCGTCCCAGTATATGTTGCCTGAGGCGCGATCGTAGACCAGCCCGGGCCCGGGCGCGGTGGCCGAGGTGCCCAACTCGAAGTTGATCCCGGCGCTCGCCAGCGTGCCGGCCAAATTATGAGAGAAATCCGCGGCAGACAACTGAAAATGATCCTCACCGGACGTGAAGTCGATGCTGTCCGCCCCGTCCGTTGGCGCCATGAAGACGAATGTGTCGTTGCCGGCGCCACCGAAGAGCGTATCCAGGCCAGCTCCGCCGGCCAGCAAGTCATTGCCGCTGTCGCCAAAGAGATAGTCATCTCCACTGTCGCCAAAGAGATAGTCATCTCCACCCTCGCCGAACAGGTGATCCGAACCGCTTCTGCCGTCGATAAAGTTACCAATAGAGTCGCCGACTAATGTATCGGCATGCGCCGACCCGATCAGGGCCTCAATGCTCGTCAGGAGATCGCCGGTTGCTTCTCCCGTATAACCTCGACCGGTGTCGAGTCGAACGTAGACTCCGCTTGTGGCGAAGTCATAGCGTGCAAAATCGGCGCCCGATCCGCCGTCGATGGTGTCGGCGCCCTCGCCGCCCCAGACGTCATCATCGCCGCCTCGAGCATAAATGGTATCGTTTCCACCATAGGAGACTGCAAGGTCGTCGTAGTCTGACAGGTCCAAATAGTCGTTTCCTCCCAGAGCAATGCTGAAGAGCCCTGGAAGGTTGTTCGATTGAATATACGAGGCGGCGAGTGGAGCGCTCACCGACAAGCCGGTAATCGAGCCTTGCAGCGAGCCCATATAATACTGGGAGTACCCTGTCAGCATTCCGCCAACCAAACTCGACCCGTAATAAGTGAAGCCGTAGCCGCTGTAGTAAGCGGTGGTGTAGTAGTCGGCAATGGTGATGTTGGTGCTAGTAGCGTTCGTGACGTACCCATCCCACGTCTGCGCGTTCAGCATGTTGATGGGAGAGTAGGCGTTGACGTAGGCCATACAAGGCGTTCCTGCTTAGTGAGTGTTGTGTTGGATTTGCAGCTTTCTCATTAATCTATATAGGCAATGCTGCCACCAACGTCTTGCGATTTCCCGCCATATGTTTGCGATTACTTGCCAATTGGATGTCTGAGCTGTTCTGGGCGGACGCATCGCGCCCTGGTCGGCAGCGAGGCGCCTTCGCGTAATCGCCAGTCTCATAGGCGGCGTTGCCGTCGTCTAGTGGCCCCAGTAACCACAGCACCCGGGAGCGCGACAGCAACAGCAACGCTGGTGAGAATGCGCTTGATCGCCGCAATAAGAGGTGATTTCAATTGAGATCCTTCCTCACTCTGCGGGACGATGTAGCGATCCTTCCCCGGCTCCGTTTGCTTTCAAGTGCCAATCGCTTGCTCTCAGCCGTCAGATGTACTCAATCTCCGCGACAGGACAAAGGGCGCCCGCCTTCATCGAGCGCTCCGGCGGCGAGCATTTCGATCCGGCGAAGGACCGCGGCAAGGACAAGCGCCGCGATTACTCGCTGCGGGACACCATGGTGCAGCCGGCATCGACGTTCATTCAGTGGAATTGTGATCCGGTGGCGACCCAAGTTCACGAAGCGCACGGCGACCAGCTAGAGGTGAACCTAACCCATTGACTTCAATGCTGATCCCAACTGGATTCGAACCAGTGGCCTACAGATTGGGAATCTGGCGTCGGCAATAACAAATCAAGGCCATCTTTACAGGACAAGCTGAAGGGTACGTCGATGGATGGTTTTCGTGCAGGCTGCGTTTGCCCAATCCTACTGAATTTGAGTGATGCCTCCCCTTGAACCCTCCCTCATGCAACTGCCTTCATTTTTTGGTGGTGCTTAAGCGCGGCGATGACCGCCCCGATCTTGTTTTCAGACAACGAGGAAATGTCGATGCCCTCTGTGGCTGGGGGAGGATTGTTGCACGCGGCCCACGGAGTGGACCCGCGCACGCGGCGCAAATGGCGCGACTGCTATCACTCGGAAAATGAGGCGCAATTGATGGACCGTCGCGTTCGAGGTCCGTCGTCCGAGAGTCTCAGCGCAACTCTTTGCTCTTGGCCGCCAATGTTTTGCGCTTGGCTGCCAACGGACCCACCTGCACGCCAAACCGATTGTTACAGCCTTGTAATATAACGCCGGTCTCCGATATGTGCGCTAACCCGGCAACTTGAGGGAAGCCGATTTTCTAAAAAATCAAAGCCTCGCACCCCGACGACAGCGTCGGTTCGTGCCGACGCTGGCTATTGCACAGGAGATATCATGGCAGGACCGGCAACCGCAACGACACCGGGCAATGAGTTGAGGACAGCGTTCCGGCATTGCGCAGGCGCACTGACGGGCGTCGGCATTTTCTCCGCGGTGGTCAACCTCCTTGGCCTGACCGGTTCGCTCTACATGCTGCAGGTCTATGACCGGGTGTTGCCCTCGCAGAGCGTGCCAACGCTGGTCGGCATCACCATCGTCATGGTCTTTCTCTATGCGGTTTATGGCCTCCTTGACTTCACCCGGCTGCGCCTTCTCGTTCGCATCGGCAACACCCTCGACCGCAAGCTGCATGCGAAGGCTTTTGCGGCCTCGCTGCTCTTGCCCTTAAGGGCAGGCCATGAGGGAACCCGCGTGCAGCCGATCCGCGACCTTGACCAGATCCGAAGCTTTGTCTCTGGAACAGGCCCGACCGCTTTCTTCGACCTGCCATGGATGCCGTTCTACTTGCTTATCATTTACATGATGCATCCCTGGCTCGGACTGCTGGCAACCGCGGGCGCGGCACTCAGCGTGGTTTTGACCCTGGTGGCGGAAACACTTGGCCGCGCATCGGCGCGGCGGGCGACGGAATCCGTGATAACCCGCACCGCCTATGCCGAGGCCGGCCGCCGCAATGCTGAGGTGATCCGGGCGATGGGGCTTTCCAACCGGTTCGGCCGGCTGTGGAGCGAGCAGAGCCTGCGCTTTCTCAGGGACCAGCGCTGCGTCTCCGACGTCGTTGGCGCAGCAGGAACGCTGTCACGCACCCTCAGAATGATGCTGCAATCGCTGATGCTCGGGCTTGGCGCCTATCTGGTGATGTCGGGCGAGGCTTCGTCAGGTGTCATCATCGCTTCTTCGATCATGCTGGCACGTTCGCTCGCGCCGATCGATATCGCCATTGCCAACTGGCGTGGCTTCACGTCGGCCCGCCAAAGCTATACACAGCTATCAAAGACCCTGACGGCGTTCGCCGACCTCGAGCAGCCGATGGCGCTGCCGCGGCCGAAGCACACGCTATCCGTCGAGGCGCTGACCGTCGCCGCACCCGGACAGCAGAAACCGCTGATCCAGAACGTCACCTTCAAGCTAGAGGCAGGTTCCGGGCTTGGCGTGATCGGGCCGAGCGCATCCGGCAAGTCAACGCTGGTGCGTGCCCTCGTCGGCGCCTGGACCGCGTTGCGCGGCACGGTCCGTCTTGACCAGGCCGCACTCGAGCAGTGGGACGTCGAGGCGCTCGGATCTGACATCGGCTACCTGCCGCAGGCCATCGAACTGTTCGAGGGGACTGTCGCCGAAAACATCTGCCGCTTCGACGAGAACGCCGATCCCAAAGCCATTCTTTCGGCAGCAAAAGCGGCTGGCGTCGAACACATGATCCTGCGCCTGCCCGACGGCTTCCAGACCCGGGTCGGCGACAGCGGCGCCGCACTTTCCGCTGGACAGCGGCAGCTGGTCGGGCTGGCCCGGGCGCTTTACGGCGATCCCTTCCTGGTGGTTCTCGACGAGCCCAACTCCAATCTCGACGCCGACGGCGATGTGTCTCTGGCAACCGCCATCGAAGGGGTTCGTCAACGTGGTGGCATCGTCATCGTTGTCGCCCACCGCCCGTCGGCGTTGGCCAACCTTGACCAGGTCCTGGTCATGGGCGGCGGTATGGTGCAGGCGTTCGGCCCCAAGGAAGAGGTGCTGGCCAGCGTGACCCGGTCCGCGGCTCATGCCCAGCCGGCGGCTCATGCAGCTGCGCGGCAAACCTCGACTGTTGTTTCTCTGTCCAATCGAAAGTGAAGCCAAAAATGTCATCCGTTTCAGAAAAGCACCCTCACTCTAGCGAGGGCATCCGGGCCAACATCCTGTTCGGGTTGGCAGTGTCCGCCCTGCTCGTTGGCGGCGTCGGCGCCTGGGCATCGATCACCTCGCTGGCCGGCGCGGTTATCGCTTCCGGCGATGTGGTCGTCGAGAGCAACTCCAAGAAAGTGCAGCACCAGACAGGCGGCATCGTCGGCGAGATCCTGGTCAAGGAAGGCGACCGCGTCTCGGCAGGTGACGTGATCGTTCGGCTCGATGAGACGATGACTCGCGCTAACCTTCAGATCGTCGCCCAGCAATATGACCGCACCGTCGCACGGCAGGCGCGGCTGCAGGCCGAGCGGCTCGGACTTGCCGAAATCAGGTTCCCAAAGGACCTGGCGCAGCGTGCGGCCGATCCGGACGTGGAAACCGTGCTTGCTGGCGAGAAGGCGCTGTTTGAAAGCCGCACCAAGGCTTCTACCGGGCTGAAGTCGCAGCTCGAGGCCCGTTCGGGCCAGCTCAAAAAACAGATCGATGGCCTCACCGCCCAGCGCAAGGCGACAGACGAGGCGGCGGCACTGGTCGAACGGGACTTCAACAGCCTGCAAGAGCTTTACGAAAAGAAATTAGTCTCGCTCGAGCGAGTGAGTGATTTGCACCTTGAACTATCCCGACTGCAGGGTGAGACCGGGCGTCTTGCCGCGGCGATCGCCGAGACAGAAGGCAAGATCAGCGAAACCAACCTGCAGTCCATCCAGGTCGACGAGGACATGCGCAAGGACGTCAACGAAGAACTGCGCGAACTCGACGGCAAGGAGGTCGAACTGATCGAGCGCAAGACTGTCGCCAGGGATCAGCTGGCCCGCACCGAAATCCGTGCGCCGCAATCAGGCTTCGTCCAGGAGCTTGCGATCCACACCGTCGGCGGGGTCATCACGCCGGGCGAGACCCTGATGCTGATCGTGCCCGAACAGGACCGGCTGGTCATCGACGCCATGGTGGTGCCTGCCAGCATCGACGACGTCAAGCCCGGACAGCCCGTCTCGATCCGCTTCCCGGCGTTTGACGCCGCCACAACGCCGGAATGCAAGGGCACCGTGCAGCGCGTGTCCGCCGACCTTATCAAGGATCCGCAACGGGAGGCCTCTTACTTCGTCGCCAGGACCACGCTCGACGACCGGGAGGCCTGCCTCAAGGACGCCAAGCGACTGCAGCCCGGCATGCCCGCCGAAGTTCACATCCAGACCGGCGAGCGCAACGTCTTGTCTTACGTGATGAAGCCGCTGTCCGACCAGATGAACCGGGCGTTCAAAGAGTAGTCGAGGCAGACGGGCTCGGTCCAACTGGTAGGACGACGCGCTGTTTTTACGACGCCCGCCACAGCCACTACCCGACAAGAGATACTACCTGCCGTGAAGGGGCGGCGGCAGGTCAGTTTTTTACCAACAACAGCCTCAACGGAAGAAAGACAGTACTATGTCTCTAATATCAAACATCTCAAATATCATCAGTGCCTTGGTGGCACCGGCAGCAGTGCCAGTGAAGATTGGTGGATGACGCCAACAATGATTTTTACCGGCATCGGCATCAAGAACGACGTGGTCGTTTTCGATGCCATACAGAACCTCGATGAGAAGTTCGGCGCGGGCGGTGATAAGGTTCAGAACTACTCCATCATGGACGGTGGTGCCGGTATCGACACCCTCACGCTTAAGCTGACTGAATCGCAGTACGCCGCGTTCGAGGCCGAAGTGGCAGAAAAGCTCGGCGCGATCAAGGCCGGGGGTATCGACTTCAGTGATATCGCATCTATCTGCAAGGGCTGGGAGTGCTTCAAGTTCGACGTCTGCAAATCCTAGGTCGGCACTACGCAGGACGTGACGGTCAGCTACACCGTTGCCGACGGCAAGGGTGGTACTTCGGTGGCGACACTCACCATCAAGGTCTGCGGCACCAACGACGCGCCGACGGCCGTCGCTGACACCAACTCCGTCAAGGAAGACGCCACCGTTTCCGGCACAGTCGCCAACGACGACGGCCATGTGTTGACCTTCGCGCTGACTGACCCGGATCATGCACCGGCCGGCTTGACGCTCAAGGCCGACGGTTCGTACACATTCAACGCCGCCGATGTCGCTTACCCACCACCGATTTCAGAACGAAACGGAAACCTTCGGGACTGCTGCTGTCATCACGATTAGTTTCGTCCTGCGATCGATCATTCGCCCAATAACACTTTTGCTGCATCTCTCTTGTTTGGCGGTGCATTGCGGATAAGCTCATAGAGTTCCTGGTCTTCGGGATCGACCAACTTATCCCGGATGCCTGCAACCAGAGCGAGCTTCCGTGGATCATCAAGCTTACCGTAGTAAGTCGCGGTTGTGCGATAGTGCTCGTGGCCGAGGTTCTGACTGAGCGCTTTCTTTTGCTCTGCCCCAATTGGAAGCTGTTCTATCCATTGTTCAATCGTGCTGCGGACAGAGTGCGGCTTGAAGTACTGCTCTCCGGTCATCTCGGTGGCTTCCCTAATTATTTCGCGTATCGGGTTCGTAGATGACCAGGCTTCAAATGCGGTGTCCTGCTTTGCAGAAAACCGGTTAGGGCCCTTTGGAAAAAGCGGATCATCATCATTGGCCCCGTGTGCCTTGAGATCTGCGATCCAATCGATCACGACTTGCTCTAAATCTGCATCGATTGGGAATCATGCTGTTACCATCGATTTGGCGCGCTTTGTCTTCACCTCGCTTGTGCGCTGATAGACCAGCTTCTTCGCAACATCGACATGCTTGGCATGGAAAGAGACAACTGCGCCGTCCCGGGCTCCCGATACAAGCAGGAAAGCAACTACCGCCCGGTTCCTCCGCTGCCAGAACGTCGTAGTTTGCGTCGAGAATACCAGCTTCTTTATCGCCCCAATGGTTGGCACGTATTTTTCCGAACTGGCATGAGCAATCGCGGACAGCTCTCGCGGGGGTGTGAAATACATGGGGATGTCGGCCGGTATCTGCCGATAGCCATTTTCATTGCGCAACCAGTTGAAGAAGGCGATCAGGTTCTGAAGCGTATGAACAATCGTGGAGGCTGAGAGTTCGGACTTCTCTCCATTGCCTCCAGCATTGATCAGGTTCCGTTTGAACGAAGCGATTTGATCTTTGGTGACGTTCCTGAAGTCAGTCGATGGAGAATGTTTCTCAAATTTCCATAGGGGGCGCATGGCGGCATCGATCGTCTTGTCGCTCAGCCCGCGAGCTTCCTTCATGTGGTTTTGAAAACAAAACATGGCGAATGCGTTGTCATCGAGCATGTCGACTCCCGGTATCGTTGATTGCCCAAATTCAGTTCGGACAGGTGAGGCCCTTTAACCAACGATTACAGCATCAATCCCGTGCAGGCGAACCATGAAGGATTGGGGAAGTCGCGCGAGCGGGGCTGTACCAGATACACGGCCGCATTCGAGCTGCTGTGCACCAAATCTGACCTTGAGCTGTTCGCGGTGGCAGCGAGCATAGCTGCGGCGGCGCTTGATCTGTTGACGCAGAACCCCAGCGCCAAGCCGTTCAGAGAGGGACGCGGAAAGCTTGTCGACGATCTCGACGCCGGCAACACCTACGTCGCTCTGGGTGGTCAGATGGATTACGAGGACTATTTCAAATCGGCGCCCAAATCGTTCGTCCTGAAAGCCATCGGAGAGGCGATCAACGAGGACGAGGCACGCCGGGTCAGCTCATTCAAGAAACCAGAGCTTGCAGCGTTCGCCCTGGCGAATGTTCCCGCGAAGGGTTGGCTTCTGGTCGAGCTGCGCACGTCTCACTATCTGGTCCTGGCGCTTAACCCGCCTTGTCTACCACTGCTTGATTATGGAACTGATGATGACGCCAACAACGATGATGACAATGGATAACGCCGACGAGGCCGTGTTCACCCTACAGGAAGCTTGCGAAAGGTTCTTTCGTAACCGGATAGGGCCAAGCACGCTCCGCAGCCTGCATCGTGATGGCCGCTTAAGGATCATGCGCATCGGGCGCACTGATTTCGTCACTGCACAGGCAATGAAGGAAATGCTGAAATGCCAAGAAAGCTAGCAGGACCGAGACTCTAGTTCGCATCCAACCGCGAACAATGGGTTATCCGCGACGGATCACATTTCAAGCGGACAGGCTGCGGCGAAGGCGATCGCGAAGGAGCTGAAAAAGTCCTCCTCGAATACCTCGGTGAAAAATTCAAACCAGCGGTCCGCGAGCATAATCCCGCTAAACTCTCTGTCGCCGAAGTCTTGACCGCCTACGGCCGCGAACACGCTCCGACAACGAAGGGCAACAGCCCGGCGACGATCGGCTATAACATCGCGGCGCTGATGACGTGGTGGGGTGCGCGCACCCTTGCCAATGTGAAAGGTGAAACCTGTCGCGCTTACACGAAATTCCGATCGGCCAATGTGAAGCCGAACACAGTGCGCAAGGAGTTGAGCGTCCTTTCGTCGGCGATCAATCATTGGCACCGTGAGCATGGTCCGCTCGAATCGGTTCCGGTTGTCTCGATGCCCGAAAAAGCCGGCTAAAGATCGTTGGTTGACGCGGAGCGAAGCTGCATTGCTGCTCGCTGGCGCGCTGGGCTTCTATCGTACGTTCTCATCCAACATTTGGACGCGCAAGATCACTGTGAAGTGGTGCCGCAACAAGTCGGAAATCAGAGGTGTGATCGTGAGTTTTTCAACTATACAGAATGTTTACGGCCACCGGAACCGAGTGGATGTCGGAACCGTGGCCGTGAACGTTCCAGCAACATATCAGGCTGGTATCTGTGCCGTATCTGTGCCAACCCCGAGCCGAAAGGAGCTAAGTCCTTGAGAAGATGGTGGGCGTGGCAGGGATTGAACCTGTGACCCCTACGATGTCAACGTTTGGGGTAACTCCCGAAAAGCCCATAAAAGCTGGGTGATCTGGTGCTTATCCTATGTTGATCTGTGGAGAACTAAAGGGAAACGTTGCGGGAACGAAGCGGCACCTGCGCGCGAGTTGCGCGCAAGGTGCCATAAAGAGACTGTTTATGGCCTGTCGGCTGGGGGTGCATTGTGAACGCACTCAGCACCCCGAAAATCGCCACCGGATACGTCGTCGAGCCGACCGAAAATGGCGGCTGGATCCTGTACAACAATCCAACACGGGATAGCTTTGGACACATGCTCGGTGCGTTCAGCTCATTCTGTCTCCTTGAGCACCTTCGAAAGAGCACCAGCGCATTGATGCCGTGACGAAGGCACGCACCGCGAAAGAGCGTGCCGACAGCATGAAATTGGAAGAGCAGGCTGCTCCCGTAATCGTCGTGATTGAGAACCACGGACGCGGTGCATCCCATGTTTTCACCCGCGATCATTATGCGGGACTCAGAGTCGTCGACTATGGCCGAACGGCACCTACTCATTTGTAGCTCCGGGGCCGCTATCGACAACAATACACTCATCGTTGTGCAGTTGTTTGACAAGACAAATGACATCCTCGCAAGCAGATCAGGTGCTGAGGTTCGTGCCATTCGTCCACCAACTGCGGAGTTGTGATCTCGTGCGCAAGTTGGGGGGCTCTAGCAGATTTCGCATCGGCCGCTTTAACCAGAAGTTGCCGTTTGGCGATCGTGGCGCGACTGACTGCTTTGCGCCTAATATCTGCCCTAGACACAGGGGTGGCGTCTTCGTGAAAGCAGACGTCGACCAAGATTTTCAATAACGGCATCAATGCGCCAAAAGCAGTCAAATCTTACTGCCGAATATTTATTGACTGATTGATCCATAATTGTTAGACCCTCTGCATGGCACGACCGAGAGAGTTCGACCGCGACGCGGTGTTGGATAAGGCATTGAGGGTGTTCTGGGCGAAAGGCTTTGCCGGGACATCAACTGACGATCTGCGCGAGGCAATGGGCATCGGCAGGCAAAGCCTGTACGGCGCTTTTGGCAACAAGCGTGCACTCTATCTTGAGGCTCTCGCCACCTATCAGCAGCGAACTAACGCGGGCCACCTGAAGAGGCTACGAGACCCGGTTTCGCCGCTAAAGGGCATAGAAGACCTTCTGACGGGCCTGGTGTCTAATGACGACTGCGAGCGGGCCCTGGGCTGTATGGGCGTCGGCTCAGTTGGCGAATTCGGCATCACCGATGAAGAACTGAACATTCAGCGAGGCAAGGTGAGCACATCACTCGGCCGGCGTATCGCCGAACGGATCGAGCAAGGTCAACGCACCAAGGCCGCAATGATCTACAAGGCGACAGGCAATCTTCGCGCGATTCAAATCCTGTTGGGGCACACCAAGATCGAAAATACGGTCAAGTACATTGGAGTTGATATTGAGGATGCGCTGGAACTAGCGGAGCACACTGAGATCCGAGCGCGTGCAGCGCTGCCCATGGTATGCGCCTCGCCGCGGCCGCATCTTTTTACTTGTGCTGCGAAATTTCAGATCGGATGTACATGACTTGGCTTCGTAATTTTTGCGTTCAGCTCGCGCGCTCTTGACGCCGCAACACGCACGCTTCTCCGGAACTATGGCGACCCCAATGGTGTGGCGGGCGAGTCCGCGCACTCGACGTCGTCTTCAGGCACATAGCCACCAGCGCTTCAGTGATACGCTGGCGGTCGGCATTGGCAGTAAACACCGAACTGCCATGTCGAGCTCACTTGGATTGCTGAATAATCCCGCATCAAAACGCGAAATTCTGTACTAAATTTAATTTGACCAAACCTTTCTCAGACCGCATCTCTGGCGCGGGGGAGGTTTGGGAGATTTCTATGACTTGCACCCCCCCACGCAGCCCCACACTGGGTCTGATCACGTTATTGCTGGCCGCTGAGCGCACACAGCCGACAGTGAGTTGGCTCGAACTTGCTGTCAGACACAATCCGGACTTGACGTTGGGGGAATACGTCGGGGCGCTCAAGTACATTATTGGCAGCACGGATTTATTGCACCTGCATCCTTACCGCGAAAAATCAATCGTCTACGAACTGCAGTTTTGGAAATGCTATGATCCACTGATTTCGATCGAGGTTCCCATAAGCGAAGTCGCCAAAATCTTTCCACGCCGCGGTGATCATGTACCTTCGAAGCTGAGCTAACTCCAAGTGCTCGCGATGGGAAGCGATCTGAATACTAAGGCAAGTACCTTTTTAATTTGACAGCCCCACCTTGCTCACGTTACTAAGGCATATGCCTTACCATTCGACCCCCCTCGACCTCGCCTTTTACGCCCTCAGCGACCCTACCCGCCGTGCGGTGTTGTCGCGGCTGGCCGAGGGCGAGGTATCGGTCAGCACCCTCGCCGATCCTTTCGACATGGCGCTCCCCTCCTTCGCCCAGCATCTCAAGGTGCTGGAGGATTGCGGGCTGATCGTCAGCGAGAAACGCGGGCGCAGCCGCTGGTGCAAGTTGGTGCAGGCGCGATTTGACGAGGCGGCGGACTGGATGGATGCGGAGCGTCGGCGTTGGGCGGAGCGTTTTGATCAGTTGGAAGTCTACTTGGATAAAATGAAAGAGGATGACGAAGGCAATGGCAAACCTGTTTGAGACATGGTCGCTCGACCGCGAAATCGTGTTGGTGAAGCTGCTCAACCACCCACGCGACAAGGTCTTCGCCGCCTGGATGGACCCTAGCGCGCTTGGCCAATGGTACGGTCCGACCGGACTCAGCATCGAGACCCACGAAGCCGATATTCGCGAGGGCGGGGTCTGGCGGTTCGACATGGTGGGCCTGTTCGAGGGCCGGGAGCAGCGCTTCCCCAACCTCATGCGCTTTTTGGAGATCGTGCCGAACGAGCGCATCGTGATGGACTACGGCACGCCCGAGCCCAACGACCCCGACCGTTTCCGCACCACGGTGACCTTCGATGAGCAGTCCGACGGCAAGACGGTGCTGACCATGCGCCAACTCCATCCCAGCCGCGAGCGGCGGCGGGTGGTCATTGGCTTCGGCGCGGTGGAATACGGGCTACAGACGCTGGACAGCCTCGCCGCCTGGCTGGACGGCTAAAGCGGATTCCAGGATCGTACCCGTGGAAAAATGCCGGACAACAGTAGGGCAAGTGGCCGAGTGGCGCAGGAAACTCTGAAAGAAGATACTCTCGTGAGAGGTGAGGCCCGACGGTTAGATCGGGCGACTTGTTGTCCGCGTTGAAAATTCGCGCATCATCGCGTCTCGTCCGGCTGAACCCAATCTGCTCATAAGTTGGCAATGGCAACCAGCATGCTGGTCACGACTGTGGTCATGGCAACCTTTGTCCTGGGTCCGTTCTATCTGTCGGGAGCGCCAATGCTCGAACCCGCATTTGGAACATGTTTGACTGTTCCCGCTCTGCCTCTTCCATTCTTTGCATGCGCTCTCTCAAGCGCCGCGCTTCTGCCTCGGGTTGATAAAAGACGTTCTCGACCGTGACCGTTTCAGGCGCTTCCGGTGTTCTCCAGACGACGGCGCTTTGTCCTTCGGTTAACCCGAGCAACGTCAGTCCACGCGGCTCGGTAATCGATATCAGAGTCATACCGACAATCCCGCGCTTTTGATTGTGCGCGACAACACGATTTTCAAGGAGGGTGTTATCGATGCGATAGCTGATGCGGCTGTTGAGTGTTACGACGGTGGGTGGAATATCTTCCGGGAATGTCACGGTTGCGTTGGAAAGCTTGTCCCTGAGAATGGACCGCATCAATTCATCCTTCAGGAACATGTCGTCCTGCATGGTTTGCAACGTGTAATAATCCTTGGTGGTGAGCTGACAGGCATTTGATTTGAACATGACAATCTCCTGCCGGAAACCGCCCCGGTTCCGGCTTACTTTTCCAGAAACATATGGGAAAGCACCCCTGATGTGAGACTATCTGAAAAGACGGTTCACATCAGGGGATGATGTCCTGCCGGATAATTCACCGCGCCATTCAATAGAGCGGTTAACACCAAAACGTCGACCATGATCGCTCCTTACGTGAAAAGGTCAGAGGTTGCCGTAGAACGGAATCCTCCCATGTTGGTCCGATGATCCGTTACCGCCGAGACGGTAAGCTTGTGCCTGCGATCATCCCGCGCGGTCCAGTCCATCGTCTGACCAACAGCCAGGCCGAGAAGGGCAGTTCCGATAGGGGTGAGGACGGATATCTTCCCCTCCGCGATGTCTGCGTCACCCGGGAACACGAGCGTTACCGTTCGCACGTCTCCCGTGTCAGTCTCGTACTCAACGGATGACCCCATGCGCACCACATTCTTCGGCACGGAGACGTCGGCAACCACACGTGCGCGTTCAAGTTCGATCAAAAGGCCGTCGGAAATTTCGGGAATACGATCTGCCGCGGCGAAGGCAAGATTGTTCAACCGTTCATAATCTGTCCTGCCGATCACAATCGCCGGCCTGCGTGGCTTCTTTAAATGTTTCATGATCTTCACTTTCACTCCGGTGTACTCGCGGACACGCTTCAGCGTCCTCGCGTTTCCGGGCGTCGTTATTTGGGAAATATGGATGTGCTCAACGCACCGTTCCTGCTGCGCTACCCCGCGACCGCGGCGCGTTGGCGGCCGCGTCGGGGGTCAGGCTCCCGCGATGGGGCAGACCCTGAAAATTATTCTTTCGTAATAATTAGCAACCGTAAACATTTGCAGGCGATATCCACTTCGGTAGATAAATACATAACTTCGCATTTCGTTATAATACTTGATTGTTACGACGGGAAAGTCAAGGTCTCAGATAGGGTTGGCAGCTTTGGGCCTGTGCGTTCGTGGATCCGAATCATTGGACAGAAGGTCGCATTCGCTTGTTTTATTTATAGAAATGGCCATATTGGAGGCATGACCAGTCCGCTTTATATCACTGAGAGGTGTTCGCCTCGGGCGCATGATTGCGCCCGGGGTGAACGATGATATCTGCCATACCGGCGTAAATCACAATCCCCCGGGTTCGAGACTAAAATAAAAAAATCGAATTCGCCTTCGAATACTTCGTTGGGCCAAGGGAAAATGTGATGTACATACGAAACAAACAAAAAATATGCAGTAATTGCAGAAACACAATCCCGAAGGCCGCGCGCCGCTGCGTGTGGTGCCCCGCCGGCACACCAAGCCCCAGGCGGCGACCTTTGGACCAACCGGAAATGCTCGTGATATCTTCAGGGTTCTTCTCCGTTGCAGGAGCCGCATGGACGTGAGTATCTCAGATAGCCCCAAACGGGTGACATGGCCTATTGTCACGACAGCTCGGAACATCACGACACACATGCATTATCCCGGGTGACTTGATACTTGCACTTACCAAACCGCCACTGGCGAGCCTCCCAAAAGCAGGTGTACTCAGGCCTTGGTATCGGCCCCTTTGCTGTGACCGGCCCTGAAGCGGGCACGACATTTCTTGGGTATCGGCCTTTTCCTCGCCTGTGGCGCCGGGAAGGTTCATTCATAAAACGCGATGAGTTGGGTGAGGGTGAGTGGGCGGGAGAAAAGCCACCCTTGCCCGCGACAGCCCGGTAAGGCCTTCGCAAAGTAATCACGCTGCTCAGTTGTCTCGATACCCTCAACCACCACTTTGAGGCGAAGGGTCCGCGCCATCTCAAGTATCAGTGGCGTGATCGACACTTTTACCGAATCAGTTCCCACCGTGTCGGTAAATGCCTTGTCAATTTTAATTGCATCTATACCAAGGTCTTGAAGGTAGGATAAGCTGGAATATCCCGTGCCGAAATCGTCGAGGTAAACGGGATGACCGACCTTGCGCAGCCTCGTTATCGCCGGAATGGCAACTTCCCGAACCACGGTAGAGCGTTCGGTGAGTTCGATACCGATTTGTGTCGCCGGGATCCCAGATTGCACGATATCATCCAGAACCGCATAAAAGTTGTCATCGTCAAAATCAGCGGCGGCAATGTTGACCGTCACTACCAGTTCCGGATTGGCCTGCAGGAGCGACCGAGCGGAGCGCTCGATTTCTCTAAGGACATAGACTGTAATTTCTCCGGCCAAACCCTCGGCCTCTGCGGCTGCAACAAAAACGTCCGGTCGAATAGTCTCACCATTCCTGTCGGTCCATCTTACCAGAGCCTCCGCTGAAACCATCCGTCCTGACGGCAAGTCAACAATAGGCTGATACACCACCGTCAGTTCCCTTGCCCGCAGAGCCTCCATGAGACGCGAGATCAGTGTCCGCGGTTTGCGTATCAGCAGTGACGCGCTCAACGCGAAGAGCATGCCGGCAGCGCCGCCTATACCCGCCAGCGCCACTGTGAAACCGGACTGTCTTGCAATGGCCTCGGTACGGGTCAATGCAGCTACGGCACAAATGGGATAGGGTACTGGACAACGGATGCTGATCAGATCACCTTCATGGTCCACCGTGCGGTTCCCACCTTCTATGAGCACCTCATCATCGACAATCTTGTTGCCCCACGAGCGCATGACTGTCCGCTCGCGCGAATTCACCACAGCGATAGAATAGCGGAACGGGGGAAACTCCAGATCGAGGAATGCACCAGGCGAAACTACGGCGTTTGCATTTCCTCCCTCAATAATCATTCCAATAACGTCGGGGGCGATAATCAGCCGCTGATTCACCCAAATTCTGCGGCCACGGTCGCCTATGAAGTCGGGCTCACCAACCAGAAGCGGAGGATTGATCGCGCCGAGAGATGTGGTGCACGTCAATCGTCCGTCCACCAGACGTCCCATATCCTTCACGTAACGAGCACCAAAAGCAATCCTCCGCAGATTGGCGAGATCCGGTTGTGAGCAGGCAACGCCCAGTATGTTGTTCGCTTGTTCAAGAATCGTGTCGGTTTCTCGCGCAATTGCTTCGGCGCGACGAGCGAGGTTGTCAGCGTATAGATCGGCCTCGGCGCGGGCGGCGTTCAATGCAAGTATCTTTGCGCCCGAGAACGCCAAGGCGGCTCCCAATAGTCCTGCGATCAGGCAAGCCACTATTGTCAGATACTGCGGTTTGGCTATCCGGCGCAAATCGGTCATCCTGCCATTGACTGTCAGAACGCTCGTGGCAACTCACGCACTACGCAGGAAAAGATTGAAGGCTGAAAGTACGTTACCGTTACAATTCTGAATGATGCTGGTGATAAAGTTAGCTGCAAGAAAGGATGAGGCTCGCGATAGGTCGGCTTGGACGCGTCGAGGAAGGCCGACGCTTCCGCCCCGTTGCGAAATCGACCATCCTTGACTTCGAGGCGACCGATGCTGGCGAGCGCGTAGAGCGCTCATAACAGACCAGAAAATTGCGGCTTTCCTGAATGATCCGCACTCCGAGACTCTATTTTTGTTCCAGGAGATTGGCGACACTAACACTCCCTTTTTTTCGACGTTTACAAAAGGAACCACCATAATGCCCGGCAAGTGCTGGATGACCTTACAGTTGCGGTCGATGCCATGCTGGACGAGTGGAGTAAATACTCAAGACTGCCGATTGCGACCAGCGAATCCGGAAATGCAATTACTCCATGGCGGCGGGAGGTGGCCGCTGCGTATTAGCCGACCGTCAACAAAGCACTAGGATGGGGAAAGTGCGGCGTATCGGTCTTCTTCCGGTGGCCAGACGCCAGACGTTCGCCACGACTCATGGAGACTTCGCCGACCGGGGAAAGAAAGATGGGCTGCAAGGCTGTGACGAGGTGACCTGCACTCAACGACAAGTCGCCCAGTGGATTCTGCTGCACCAAAGACAACGACTTTCACAGGCAAGGCATACCTATGGTGTAGGTGTGCCATATGGCAAGCTCTCAAGGACGAATGCCCGATAAGTACCGTTATCCGTCGTTCTGCTTCGGCTGACCACTGTTCACTCTGGTACGCCTTATGGAAGTGTCGACCTGACCACCCAAAATGCAACGAATCCCGCCATGCCTGCGTTATAGGTTTGCAATCGTATTTCACAAAAATGCAACGAGGGTATGTGTCCGTGCGACGAACCAGAACTCAATGCCGAAAGCGCAGACATTCCAGTAAGTTGGTATCCGTCACAGGCGGATTTTAACGGGAGGTAGAAATGGCATCATCTCGAATGACGGCCCTGTTGGCCATGCTGGCTGTAGCAGGATGGCAGAACAGAGATAAGCTTGGTGAACTCTTGGGGCAGGTCACTGGACAAAAAGCTGGCAACCCTCAGAATGAACCAAATCCCGATGTCAGTACCGCATCAAGTGATGCCGGAGGGCTTGGCGGTCTGTTGGGTGGGTTATTTGGGGGCGGCGGCACCCAAGGCGTTTCCGGAGGACTTGGAGAATTGCTGGAAAGCTTCACCGGCAGCGGGAACCGCGATGTGGCAGATTCATGGGTTCAGACTGGGCCTAACAAACCCGTGGAAACGACGCAGATTTCCGACGCGCTTGGATCCGATGTCATCGATCAACTCGCAGGCCAGACGGGTCTTTCGAGAGACGAACTATTGACCAGGTTGAAGGCTGTTTTGCCGACCGCTGTGGACAAATTGACACCGCAGGGTCGGGTGCCGACCCAGGATGAAACGTCGCAGTGGTAGTCGCCAATACCACGCTTGTCATTGCAGATCTGATTTTGTCGAGGATGGATCGATGGGTATCGTTTGGACAATTATAATTGGAGCGGTCGTTGGGACTATAGCGAAGTTTATCGTTCCCGGTTCCCGGAGTGAGCCAATCGGCTTCGTTCTGACAGCCATTCTCGGGATCGTCGGGGCGATGGTTGCCACTTTTCTCGGACAATCGTTGGGCTGGTATCAGTCCGGCGAAGGCGCAGGCCTCATCGGAGGAATTGTCGGAGCGGTCATCGTCCTGTTGGCTTGGGGCTATTTTGCGGCCCGACGCGGCGCTACGCCACCTGTTTAGCCTCGTTCGGCGACAGTTGGGGGTGGACTGAAAGACTGACCACCTGCTTCATCCTTTCGCAGCTTCCATGAACTCATAGCGCTCCATAGGATAGTATTGGTAATCGCCGCTCCCGATCTCAGCGAGGACGATATATTTGTCTCCCGATTTCTCCTGCTTTAGACGCAGGGAAACGGTGAAACTCCCACTTGGCGTTTTATATTTCAACGGTAACGGCGTAGGACGAGGCTCTGGCCGCTCATGGTGGCAGAGAGGCGCTGCACATGGTGGCGTACTGCAGGTCGTAGCTACATTCCGACCAAAGCGCACGACATAATCCAGACGAGTCGAAACGCTTTGGTACTCGCTGCGAGATTTTGAAAGTGAGTGACCGCTATGTAGCCACGCGAGCGGTTGAAGTGAAGACCGGAGCCGTGTCTGGGGAACAACTCTCCGCCATTGTACTCCTGAGATCGTGCGAACCCGTCAGGGTGATTTGTCCGCTGGTGACAATCTGCTCAAGAGGGGCAGGGCGTCCTAGATAATAGCCTTGCGCTTCGTCACACCCTTCCGTGCTCAGAAGGGAAAGCTGGCCCGACGTCTCGATACCTTCGGCCAAAACCGGGATATCCAGGCTTTTGCCAAGCGCCAACACTGCCCGGATTATCGCCTTCGCCTGGGGGCTGGTCTCGACTTCGCTCATAAAGAAGCGATCCAGTTTGATCTTGTCGAACGGAAACGCCCGCAATGTTTCCAGGGAGGAATAGCCCGTCCCGAAATCATCGAGCGCTATGGTTACACCGAGCGCCTTGATCCGCCGGAGGATATGCAGCGAACGGGCTTTGTCGGCAAAGATGGTGGTTTCCGTCAATTCCAGTTCCAGCCGCGTCGGAGGCAGTCCCGTTTGGAGCAACACCTGATGAACGAGAGTTGGTAGGTCGGCATGGGCGAACTGGATCGGAGACAGATTGACCGCAACCTTATAAGGTTGCTCCCAGGATGTTGCCTCGTTGCATGCAGTTGCCAGCACCCATTCACCCAGTTGCAGGATTAGGCCGTTTTCTTCAGCTAGCGGGATAAACTCGGAGGGTGGGATAAACCCATGTCTAGGATGGTTCCAGCGCAGCAGTGCCTCATAGCCACGAATTTCTCCGGTGGAGACGGACGTCTGCACCTGATAGTGGACATCGAGTTGGCCATTCTCCATGGCCTCCCGAAGTTCGCTCGCCAAGGCTCTGCGAGCCCTGATCGTTTCATCCATCGATTGCTCGTAAAAGCAGATCGCTGTGCTCACGTCAGCCTTGGCTCGATACATCGCAAGGTCGGCATTGCTAATTAGCGTTCCTGTGCTGTCGGCATTGTCGGGATAAACGGCAACGCCCATGCTGGCACCGGTCGTTACTTCATAGTCGTCCAAGCGAATGGGCTTGAAGAGCGCTGTTTCGAGCCGAGTCAGAAAATCCATAAGATCGGCATGGCATCGTGTGCGGTGAATGGCGGCGAATTCATCGCCGCCGAGACGCGCTACGAACTCGCCCTCACGCAACAGGTTGGTCATGCGCTGGGCAAGAATCCTGAGCGCCTCATCCCCGGCACCATGGCCCCGAAGATCGTTAATCTCTTTAAAGCGGTCTAAATCGATACCGACGAGGGCAACCTTGCCCCCTGCAACTCGCGCGCTCTCCACCTCGCGGTCAAGATAGTCGTTGAAACTTGCCCTGTTGGGTAGGCCCGTCAGGCTGTCGTTCAGCGCCAAGTGGCGCAGTTGCTGGTAGGATTCCGCCCGCACACTGTCATCGATGAGATAACTGGCAAGCCCTGTACCAACAATGATCAACGCAACTAAGGCTACAGCCAGCGCCAACGCGTGCAGGGCGTCGGGATTTGAATATGCACCTTCGACCAGCATAGGCGAAACCCGAAACGCGGTCATACCCGTAAAATGCAAACTGACAATCGCGAGCACCAGCACGCCCGTGGCCACAAACTTGTCGCCCCAGAAGGCGCGGCGCAGTGCGAAGTGCAGCGCCATGGCTGTGAACACGACCGACAGTATAATCGATGCCACCAGATAGGACATGTCCCACGAAATGATGCCCTGCACGCGGTATGCCAACATGCCCGTGTAGTGCATGGCGGATATTGCCAGTCCCACGATGCCGCCACCGACAATCGCGGCCAGCCGCGTCACTCCGCTTGCCGCCACGATAAAGCCCAAGGCAGCGCCTGCCATGGCGATCAGCAGGGAAACGATGGTCAGGACTGGATCGAAACTAACCGGGACACCCGGTTCATAGGCAATCACAGCGATGAAGTGGGTGCACCAAATCGATGACCCGGCTGCCACGGCGGTCAGGAAATGCCATCCGGCTTGTTGCAGACCTGTTGTGCCAGTGGTTCGTTGAAACAGGCGGATGATGGCCCAGGAGCCAGCCACACAAACAATTGCTGCAACGAGCACCAGCCAAACGTTATGCTCAAAGGCAACACATCCCAGTACAGTCAGCATCGTTGGATCGGCTTCCGCTCATGATATTTTTTGCCAGCCTAGCTCCAGAGACTTGATACTGGATTAACGATTTCATTCGATAGCTATTGAAGGGTGATGATTTGTCGCCGGGAACAAGGGATTGCTGCTACCCAGAGCACCACCCTGTGTAGGGAGGTTCGAATTAGTGGCGTCTTTGCGTCCACCCCCAAAAATACGGCGCTCAACCCGTTGCCGAGGAGCGCCGTATTATCCCGGAGATAGACGAGCGTCGTTGCTGGCTGCTCTCAGTCTCATTTACGGGTGGATTGGATACGTGGGTGTCGAATGGCGCAATTGCAAGAGTTGTATGGTCGTGTTTTTCAGGCCTGTAGTAGTAGTCGCCAATTCCATACGCTGCACGATGATGACAATCGCAGGGGAACTGCCAGGCGCTGTGGCGAGCAACATGCCCTCGAAAGTTGCCAGACCTCTGAGTATTTCCATCGACGATCTCGTGCTTGGAAGCGGAGATCGCCACACCTGACTTTGGCGGTCGGGCCGGAATTAAGGACGTACCCTAATCCCCACTCACGCCGACTTGTTCAAAGCGGCGATTGACTAAGGCACGGTCTGCATTCGCCATGGTTCGCTGATGACAGATCATCTCGGCCAACGGCGTAGCGACCTGGTGCAGATAGGGTATGTGACAGTTGCACCTGATGATTTTGACTGCAATTCGCTCGCAATTTATCAAAATTTAGGATGCTTAATGCGGTTGAATCGCAGGCTTTGCGATCATCCGAGCCTGCTATTTCCTCCTATGCTATAATCTATTTCAGGGCACGAATGGGACGGTTCATGGAACGCAAGCTTGCAGCCATTCTCGCTGCTGATGTCGCTGGCTATTCCGCACTTATGGAAGCGGATGAAGCTGACACGTTCGAGCGACTCAGGGCAGGCCATAAGGATCTGTTTGACCCCGAAGTCCGTAAATATCATGGGCGCATTTTCAAATTGATGGGAGACGGTCTGCTGGCGGAATTCGGCAGTGTTTTCGATGCTGTTGAATGTGCGGCCGCGCTTCAGCGTGGCATGATAGAGCGCAACGCCACTTTCCCTGAAAGCAATCCCATCGAAATTCGCATAGGCATTAACCTGGGCGAAGTGATTGTTGAAGGCGAGGATCGCTATGGGGAAGGTGTGAACATTGCCGCCCGACTGCAAAGCCTTGCCGACCCTGGGGGCATTTGCGTTTCAGGTAAGGTATTGAAGGAGGTCGAGAAGAAGCTGGCCTATGCTTTCGAGCCAATGGGCGAGCAGTTGGTGAAGAATATTACAGAACCAATTGCCTGTTATCGGGTGAACTTGAACCAAACCCCGCCAAGTCGTGCCAAGCTGCTCACGCAGAGCGGGTCAGCCGCGCCCAGAAGGACGTCGATTGCGGTTCTGCCGTTCAGCAATATGAGCGGTGATCTTGAACAGGAGTATTTTTCCGACGGGATCACCGAGGACATCATTACAGATCTATCCAAAGTCTCCGGGCTGCACGTGATCGCTCGTAACACGGTGTTCACTTACAAGGGCAGGCCAGTGAAGATACAGCAGGTCGCCCAGGAACTCGGTGTCAGGTTCGTGCTGGAGGGCAGTGTCCGGAAGGCGGGCTCGCGCGTTCGGGTCACCGGACAGCTCGTCGACGGCGGAGACGGCAGTCACCACTGGGCAGAGCGCTACGACCGTGAGCTAACCGACATCTTTGCAATTCAGGACGAGATCACCCACGCCATCGTCGATCAGCTGAAGATCAAACTGCTCCCCGACGAGAAAGAGGCAATCAACGCTACTCCTACCGAGGACGTCGAAGCGTATACCTATTATCTGAGAGGCAGGCAGTTTCTGCACATGTGTTCCAAGTCCTACATGCTCCTGGCGCGGCGCATGTTCGCAAGAGCGGCTGAGATCGATCCTGGCTATGCGCGCGCCTACGCTGGCATAGCCAACTGCGACTCGGTGCTTTATTCCTGGCAATATGCCGATGTCTCTATCGACACCATTCTCGCGACAAGTGCTAAGGCACTTGAACTTGATCCCGACCTCGCCGACGCTCACGCGTCGCGCGGCCTTGCGCTCCAGTATGACGGACGGCGAGGGGAGGCTGCCTGCGAATTCGACCGGGCGCTAGCGCTGGACCCTGACCTGCACGAGGCCAACTACTTCTACGGCCGTTTCTTTTTCGAACAGGGTGATTTTGATCGTGCAGCTGAATTGTTCGAGCACGCAGCGCAAGTGAGGTCCGACGATTACCGTTCTGCCGTGCTGCTGGCGAGTGTTTATCGCTCGCTCGATCGTCATGCGGATATGACAAGAGTCGCTCGACTGGGGCTGGATCGGGCCGAACGCGAACTCAATCTTCATCCGGAGAATTCAAGCCCCGCTCAACTGGGTGCGCTTGCATTGGCGCACTTAGGCGAGCGTGAGCGCGCCAAGGAATGGGCGGCACGGACTCTGGCAATCGATCCGGACGACCTCAACGCCTTGTATAATATTGCTTGCACGTATTTGATCATGGACGAACCTGAATCTGCACTTGACCTCCTCGAGAAGACCATTCCAAGAACCAAGCAAATCATGTGGTGGCAAAGCGACCCTGACCTCGATCCGATCCGCGATCATCCGCGCTACAAAAGACTGGTCGCGAGAACCACAACTGGCTGATCCTTGATAAAGACAACTCGCGGCACGCAAGGCGGGCAGAAGAGCGGCGAACTCTTCGCACAAAACCATTTCAGTGTCGGGGACTCGCAGGCGATACCTCTCGTCGTGGTTAACGCTTGGAAGCTTGCCATGAGGCACGGCAGTGGCCCCTCCAGTATAGTTCTATCTCACCCTGTGCTTGTTTTGGTAATCCGCGCAGCGACCCAAGTTCCGCCACAACACGCTAATTAGCTTCTGTCCGACAGACGGATTCCCCTGGCGATGTTCGCCCACAACGAAGTAGGGGTTCAGAGCGTTCATGAAACGAATTGGTGCGTACTCGGACTTTCTTTCTTCCGTGTCGCCGAGATAGGTCAGCAAGATGTCGAAGTAGTATGGGTATCGCGACCAACAGAGTTTTTTGAATTGCTCCCGCGGCATCAAACTGTGCTCGTGATAGCGGTCTATGACGTAGTCCATGAGTTGCAATAACTGTTCGCGAAACAGATCGTCCTGGGTATCGTTCTGATCGCGGAGGACAACCGCAAAAGCATGAACCGTCGCGAACCCAAACGCGCCTATTTCTCCTTGGTCTAGCGACGTTATACCAGCTTGCCTGTATGCCTCTTCGGTATCGGAGACCACGCTCTTGAAGACTTCCATCGCGAGCGCTGGTTGCAACGGAAATGAGTGCCTTGGCCTTTTTCTGAAGAAATTGAACATTTCCCGAGCCTTTTACCTCTCCGTTAACACGAGGTGTTTCGGCATTCCATAAATCGCTCTTAGCTAATTCGGGGAGGGAGTTTTCGACGCATCGTGAAGAGAACTCGGTGTTATCCTCTTTCGGCAGATAATCCTGGAGTGACGCGGTGCATCGTTGAGCTTAAGTTCCAATGGCTTCCGCTAGCACTATCCGGGGTTCAAACTTGAACTGTCCCATCCGCCAAACGCCCGGCGGACAAAACGTGCCTTTTGCGGCCCCTCCATTCTACCCCCCGGAAAGTTACCCGCAACTCCGGTGTGGCCAGTAACCAGCTCACCCGTACGGAAGGAAACGACTATCGAATGCTGATCGAAGTTGCAGACATATTGTCCCCCCTGCGCCTCCGCCACGCATTTGGTCTTGATGACCTTTTTCAGTCTCACTTCCAGTTCACCGAGTTCGCAGCGAGTCATATCGAACACGGTTAACTTGTCTCCAGGATTGCATCGCCCCGCTGCGAACGTCGCATTCAAGGCTTCGATGACGCTCTGCATATGCAAAGCCATGTCGTTGGCAGTCGGTTCGCTACCATCCTCTGCGCCAGTGGTACTCATGACGACAACCTCGGCCAGTGCCGCCTGTCTCCGGCCTTCTGCCGCGATGGCGATGAGGGCGGCAGACTTGCTCCTGTCCCCGAGCACGTTCCTGATTACGTTCTCGGTTGCTGCTCGTGGGTCAGGTTGTCGTCGCGCTTCCGCGAACGCTTCCCGGAATTCAGCCGCGATGGCCGGGTTCGATTCAAGTTCCGCAATCTTCTGCCACATAGGAGCCAGCAGGTTTTCCGGGTCCAGGCTTCCAAACGCATGTTCGAGAAAAGCCCTATATGCCTCGACAGGAGCAAGAGCCGCCCGCGCCAGCGCCAGGCCATCAAGGTTATTCGGCAAACTTGCAGCCGAAGCCCCGACCTTCGTCAAAACGGGCCTGAAGACTTCGTCCAGCCGCTTCTTGCACGCCTCGTAAACCCTGAGTTTGACTTCGTTCGGCCAATCCGACTTGTTGGCCCGATCGTATGCCCGAATTGCTTGTCCCATACCCGTGGGGAACCTTGTCGTACCGGATGCCAGTTCAGCAATAATTGCATCGGCCTTGACGTTCGCCTGTCCTTCCCTGATCTCCGCCAGCAGCAAATCCCTGATTTGCCGATCGACGCGGATCGCATCCGCGGCGCGCTCAAGGCGGTTCCACGAGATCTGCCCGCTCTCACGTGTCTGCATGTACTTACGGAGCCTGTCACGGACCTCTTTGATCTGTCCATCCGTGTCGGAAGGCATTGCCAAGGGCGGTGGGAGTGCTTCGGCCGGCGGGAGCAAAAAGGCCCTGAAGCCCCCTGGATCACATTCAGGAAGCTTTCCATCAATGACACGTTTGCTGCCGCTCTGGCCGACCTGCCCATGCAGGCTCACCGCCCGGAAGCCCGTGGGGTGCATGATCCATGACCCCGGGGTTATCTGGAACGAACCCGTCGGCGTGACAGTGCCTGTAACATTGTAGCTTGCCCGGCCCTTCAACCCGGCACTGTATTCAAAAACGCCCTTCAGTTGTCCGTTGTTGGACTCGTTGATGGATAGCGTCAACTTGAGGTCGAGGGTTCTATTGCAATAAAACGTGCCTCGCCATTGGCCCAGAAGGTCCTCGCTGGCCAGGACCGGACTGTTCGAGCATATCAATAGAAGTGAAGCGCTGAGCCATCGGTTCATAGGATCCCCCGATCCCCGTTCACGATGCGCAAGATTACAACCAAGCGAATGCTGCGAACAGGTAGCCTTATTAGCTACCGGGTCATCGATTTGCCTGCGTGCACAAACGCAAAACTCCCGTCAATGATCATATTTTCTGCTTTCTGCAGCACTTCCAGATGCTCGGCGTACTCCTCGCGAAAGTACGCGGCCATGTTATCAAAGGAGTGGAATCCTTCCAGTCCGTACGAAAGATAGGTTTCGTAACCGCCCACTCGTTCGAGCCAGCGGGTGAAACGAGCAGGATCGATATTCTCAGCCGTCATGAGTTCCCGCAGGAAGTTATCGTGGTTGCCAAGTATGTGACCACAAGTACGAGGACATTGACTAGGGCAAGGTCTGCATTCGCCATGGAAAGCGACAAGATCACGCTTATGGCGCATGCCGTCCACGACCCAGGCCATTGTCTTATAGTCTCGCGGGAGAGTCTCTTCAAACTCGAACACAAATCCGTTCTCGATCAGGCAGCGTATGACTACGGCCGCGTCAGGTCTGCCTCGGGATCGTCGAGTCACTACGTCTCCGCTATGACACGGGCGCTTACTTCACTCAAACCGAAAGGGGATCGATCGATTGCCCAAAAATATGATCGGGCATAGACTTCCGGGAAACTGGGGAAGGGGAAGCCGATGGCCATATTCATGGATCGTCATGATCTCAAAGGATTTAGCGCCGCGGACGTTGCCGAGGCACATCGGAAGGATCTCGAAGTCCAGGATGAGTATGGTGTGAAATTCCTGACCTACTGGTTCGACCATCAGCGGGGCACCGCGTTTTGCCTGATAGATGCACCAGACAAAGATACCGCTCAATGCGTCCATCGGGTGGCGCACGGCCATGTAGCCGGCGAGGTTGTCGAGGTAGCTCTATCCGCCGTGGAGGCTTTTCTTGGCCGGATCCATGATCCCGAACCTCTTGCCGGAAAACAAGAAAATGAAGACTGCGCCCACCGCGCAATCATGTTCACGGATATAGTGGGCTCGACGGAAATGACCGCCCGCCTTGGCGACCGCATGGGCACTGAACTGGTCAGAGCACACGATTCCGTAGTCCGAAGATGCCTTAAAGAATACAGCGGAAGTGAGGTGAAACACACTGGCGACGGCATAATGGCGTCCTTTGTGTCCACTACGCAGGCCGTTGATTGCGCCATCGCCATCCATCGGGAGTTCCACCGGTACAATCTTGGCAATGCCGAACCTATACACATTCGGATCGGCATTGATTGCGGAGAACCCGTCGAGGACAGTAACGATCTTTTTGGCACGACAGTTCAGCTTGCTGCCCGCTTATGCTCGGCGGCCTCGACTGATCAGATTCTCGTATCGGAAAATGCATTCCGGAATCAGCACAGCAGCGCTGCCTTTACGGAAACCGCACCACTGCAACTGAAGGGGTTCTCTATGCCAGTCCCTGCGTTCGAATGCGCGTGGGAACCTTTGGCAAAATCGGGCTAACCATGCCGCTATCGTCTTCGTAGACGCTGCCGGAACCGCGAAAGACGTCAAGCCTTACAAGAATACTTACGCGTGGTTTCTCGATCTCCAGCACGGAAAGATCGTGAAGGCCACGAACAGCATCGCTTTTAATGAACTTTGGAAGCTCACAGCTACTGAACGACGATTCTCTGAGTTAGCCTAGTTACAAATGCACCTCCAAGCATGATCGCATAATGCCTCATGTCTTGTTTGAGTGTCTTTGGTTGGGTTCCACTCAGACAGCTTGTCCGTTGTTGGGGGCCATTGCGGACATTTGCAAGGAATGCGTTCGACGATGGCTTCGTGCCTTGTCTTAAGCCACGTATGGCGCGGCAACCCGGGGCGCAGATCATAGGGTTCGTCAGCGGCCCGTTGACACCGGTCTGCTATCGACAGTCTTTCGCCCACAACCGCCAGTCCGCTTCCGGCCCCAAATCGGTCATTCCTCCCCCGGCAGGAGCCTCCGAGATAAAGGAATTCTGTTAACAGCAGAGTCTTAGGTTCGGATCCCGTGGCCCTTCTTGTGCAAAGGCCGATGGGTTGGGGATGGATCGTCCACAAGCCATTTCTTTCCAGTTAGTAATCGCGCCGGTCCTGAAGGACCCTTTGCTAGGTTTATTAAGTTCCATCCTTAAGCGAAAGCTATCTCATTACTATGAGAACGACGTGAAGCATAAGCCGTCGCAGGCCCCAGCATTCCGTGCGATCTCCATCATTCGCGAATTCTTGGTTGAGCGGATGTCAGTCAAGGCGTCCGTTTCTTCCTTTGGGCCCATCCGCCAGCGCGAGTTCATGGAATGGAGCCGCGATAAGCACGGGCACGGCGCGTCGTACATCGCGCGCAATCTGTCCGTCGTGTCGTCAGCATTTCACTATGCCAAGAAGCTGGTGGCGATCGAAGACGCGTTCGGCACTCGCCATGAAATCCAGTTGCTGACCAGCGCTCCGGATGTCGTGACGCAGGGGAAGGCTGTTGCCAAGCTTGTCAGTCTGCCGGTTCCAGAGCCGCGCCACTACCTGCCAACGATGGAAGAATTCGGAGGGTTCATCGATTCGATCGACAAGCGGCAGGAGAACCTGTTCCGCTTCGTGATGCTATCCCTCAACACCTGGGCTCGACCAGACACGATCATCGATTTTCGGGATACGCCGCAACAGGTGAACCGCCGCTTCAAAGTGATCGATCTAAATCCGATCGGCCGCGAACAGACGGACAAACACCGTCCGAACATACCGGCCAGGGACAACCTTCTGAATTGGCTTGATGAGTGGAACCGCGAAATCCCCTTGCTCTGGAACAAGGTCGCCGCCCTGATGATGAAACAGACGTTCAAGCGTCAAGCGCAGTCGATCGGCTTGGAAGAGTTCACCCAGGGCACGATTCGGCATTTCATGGCGACGTATGCCCGTCGCCAGCATCCCCGGCCGGATCAGGAACAGCTCGACGTGTGGCTGGGTCACGACAAGAAGCGGACCGCGAATCCCTATGAAAGTTTTGATCCGGAATACCTGTTGGAAGCGAAACTCGCGACGGAAAGCATCATCGCGCAGCTGCAAAAACATACGAAACGCCCACTATTTGCGCGCAAGGTGCGCGCAAATGGGCACCTAACACTGATTGTGGGCAAAGAGGACGTAGCATAAGTGGTTGATTTTAAAGGGTCAGATGGTGGGCGTGACAGGGATTGAACCTGTGACCCCTACGATGTCAACGTAGTGCTCTCCCGCTGAGCTACACGCCCATCCGACCGGGCGCATACACCATATTGAATTGTGTCCGTCAATAGCGTTCGAAAGAAGTTATCAGGCTTTCTTTGCCTGAGCGAAAGAATGCCGCAGCCGTTCTAGGCCGCGACCAGCATTTTTTCGATTTCATTGACGAGATCGCGCAGGTGGAAGGGCTTCGAAAGCACCTTCGCATCCTTTGGCGCCTTCGAATCGGAATTCAGCGCCACAGCGGCAAAGCCGGTGATGAACATGATCTTGAGGTCGGGATCGATTTCCGACGCGCGGCGTGCCAGCTCGATGCCATCCATTTCCGGCATCACGATATCGGTCAGGAGCAGGGAGAACGGTTCTTCTCGCAAACGGTCGTAGGCGCTGGCACCATTGTCGAAATGGGTGACATGATACCCCGCCTTTTCGAGCGCTTTGACCAAAAAGCGCCGCATGTCATTGTCGTCTTCTGCAAGAAGGATTCTCTTCATCAGTCCGTCCGAATTGTCTAGCACCGGATCATCCCCAAACCGGCGTCCTGTCAGTATTTACAAAACGCTTTTTTGGTAAAGATCACGTGAATGATTTGCCAGAAAATAAGGGCGAACGGTCCAAATGTCGAGGTAGCCTCCGCAAGATAGCCCCGCTATTTCGAAGTAGCGCGCAGGCCTGACCATAGATCAGAAAGTTAGCAGCTTATGCCTCTTGATGAATTCCATCTCGAGACAAGTTGCACTAGAGTGAAGACTTCCTGTCCGCCAGTACCGCTGCAAACCCTGAAGAGAAGAATGACCGTCGAGCGCGATTTCCCAAACAGCCTGCCTTATGAATTGCGGCAACCGGCCGATCAACGCATCCCATTCGTTTTCAATTCGCCTCATAGCGGTCAGTCATACCCGGTCGCCTTTCTCCGGCAATCGCAGCTCGATCCGCAAACGATCCGGCGTTCCGAGGATTGCTTTGTCGACCAATTATTTGCCGCGGCCGTCATGCTCGGCGCTCCCTTGATGGTTGCGCATTTTCCCCGCGCCTATCTGGACGTTAATCGCGAGCCCTATGAACTCGATGCCAGGATGTTCTTTGAGCCGCTTCCACCCTATGCGAACGGTCATTCGGCGCGTGTAGCGGGTGGGCTTGGAACGATCCCGCGTCTCGTCGGCGAGGGGCAGGAGATCTACGCGCAGAAACTGCATCTCGATGAAGCTTTGGGCCGGATCAACAATATCTACAAGCCATACCATGCGGTTCTTGGCGATGTGCTTGCCACAACGCGGGACCGCTTCGGCTATGCCGTGCTGATCGATTGCCATTCCATGCCGACAGGCATTCGCTTCCCGGAAAGCGGCATGCGTCCGGACTTCATCATCGGTGATCGTTTCGGCACGAGCTGCACCCCCGAACTCGCCTCTGCCGCGATACATCTCCTCAGGGAGATGGGGTATGTCGTAGCGCACAACAAACCCTATGCCGGCGGGTATATCACCGAACATTATGGACGGCCTTTGAAGGCTTTTCACGCCTTGCAGATCGAGGTCAATCGCGGGCTATACTTGAATGAGCACAATTACGAACGGAAGCCCGGATTCGAACAGCTCCAGCGCGACATAGGACTGTTCCTGGCAGATCTGGTCTCGCTGCCCGATTTCCATTTCCTCGGGACACCGCTTGCTGCTGAATAGGGACGAGCAAGCACTATGGTGCAAAAAAAGACCGCGCATAAGCGCGGTCCAAGTCTAGGGAGGAAACGCCCAAGGAGGGCATAGACAGGTCACCCTGTCTGTTGATTACTCTATGTTGCGCCGCACAAATGTCAAGTATTTTGTATGATTTTTTGTGCACTTGGCCTTGATGCCTAAAAAAAATGCAAAGAATTCGCCATTGAGGCAGAAGTTTGAGAATGTTTTAATCGCAAGGAGCCATTTTGTTCGTAGAACTTTCCTTCCTGAAGCGGATTGCGGGCGTTGCGGCGGAGCAAACCCTTCCCCGATTCCGCAACATTTCGCTCGTCGACAACAAATACCAGACCGGTTTTGATCCGGTCACCGAGGCTGATCGGGAAGCTGAAAGGGCGATTCGCACGTTGATCAATGCGTCCTTTCCCGAGCACGGCATTCTTGGCGAGGAGTTTGGTGGAGAGAATCTCGATCAGTCCCATGTCTGGGTGATCGATCCCATAGATGGCACGCGCGCGTTCATTTCGGGAATTCCGGTCTGGGGTACGTTGGCCGGCCTGACCATCGATGGCGATGCAGTGGCCGGTGTGATGGCGCAGCCATTCACCGGGGAACTGTTCATGTGCGATGGAGACGACTCCTGGTACGAAGGACCGGGCGGAACGCGCCGCCTCCAGACGCGAAAGACGATCACGCTTCCCGAGGCGACGCTTTTCACGACAACGCCGATGCTGTTCAAGGACGAGGTGCGGGCCGCCTATGACCGGGTTGAAGAAAAGATCCGGCTGGCGCGCTATGGCACCGACTGTTACGCCTATGCGATGCTTGCCGCAGGATTTGTCGATCTGGTGATCGAATCGGGCTTGCATCCCTACGACATCGTCGCGCTTATCCCGATTATCGAGAAAGCTGGCGGTGTGATCACGACCTGGGATGGTGGCCCGGCAGAACAAGCCGGCAAGATACTTGCTGCTGCAACGCCGGAGCTGCATGCCCAGGCAATGGACCTGCTCAATCGCTAGGAGACCGGTATCGAAGCGCTGCCAACCACTGCCCCTTGCGCAGGTCGTGATACTAGAGCGACTCGCCTCCGGTGCCGGGAATGAAGGCATCAAAAGCGGCGAAGAACTGCTGGCGATAGAAATCCTTCTCCTGCAGGATCTCGTGCTTGGCGCCGTCGACGGTCAGCAGCGTGGTGTTGCGCAGCTGCAGCGCATAGCGTTCGATCGCCGGGGTGGACACAACGCTGTCCATGCCGGCGGCAATGACCAGCATCGGGATCCTTATCATATCGATGAAATCCGGGCGGCTGACCTTCTTGATTGCGGCCGCCGCGGCCACGATCCAGCTTGCGGTTGGACCACCGATGGCGAGCTCCGGCGCTTGCTCGAGGATTTCGCAATTGCGCTGGTAGCGCGCTGTATCCGACGTCACCTCGTTCATCGCAAAGGCTTTGATCGCATGTGGTCCGCCGAGCATATAGGCCTTGCCCAGGCCCGCTGATCGCAACGCATTGGCGCCGAATCGTGCTGCAATCTTCCTGGCACGGCTACCAGTGATGTCGAGCAGCGGAGCGGTCAGGACCATTCGCCTCACACGATTGGAAAGAGCTGGTGCCGCCAGGAGTGCCACCAGCGCTCCCGTGGAATGGCCAAGGATATAGTAGGGGCCGCGGCAATCGGGCAAAAGTACTGATTCGAACAATTGCTCCAGGTCGGCGGCATAGTCATCAAAGCTTTTCACATAGCCCCGGGCGGGATCCGGCAAGAGCCTGCTGGATGCACCCTGGCCGCGCCAGTCGAAGGTGGCTACGGTAAAGCCGCGGGCGGCTATGTCCCGCGCAGTCTCGAAGTATTTTTCGATGCATTCGTTACGCCCTTGCAGAATGAGCACCGTTCCCTGCACAGGATGGCGGGTTGCGGGCGTAATTGCGTAGCGCAGTTCCTTGCCATCGGCGAGGTTCAGGGGCTCGACGCGCGTGCCCGGGGGAAGTGGATTGGATGCAGTTTCGACAAGCGGTCGGATCATTGCGGGAGGGCTCCAAACCTGGTCAATCCTCGTCGTGGACTTGCCGGCGTCAGTTCACTCCCTGATAAAATGGGCGGACACAAAGGTCAAACCGCGATCCCCAAAAAGAATGACCGGAAACCCTTTGCAGAGTTTCCGGTCAGTTCGTTCCGGGCGGAAGGGACGTTACACCCGGAACGATTCGGCTTTTTGAACTCAGTAAGCCGGGTTTATCTCGATGCTCAAGCCGTTGCGACGATCGGCATAACGATCACCCATGCGACGGGTTTCGAGAATTTCGCCGCGACGTGAAACAACGACGAGGACTGGAGCACCGCGGCGCGAAGCACGTACGAAATAACGGCCGCGTTCGAAATCCACATCACGGACGCGATAGCCGCGGCGCTCGAGCATCCGGCTTACATCGCGCGGACCAAAGCGGTCACGGCGGTCGTAGCGATCGTCGCGATAACCGTCATTGTAACGGCGATCCTGAACCAGATAGCCATCTGCTTCGCCACGATTGTCGAGATAGATCGGTGATTCGTCCCGGTAATAACGGCTGTCGGCCATGGCCTGAGCCATAAATCCGGTAACGAGAATCGCAGTGGCGGTCAGCGCAAGAACGGTTTTCTTCATTATCTGTATCCTTTGTGATGTCGGTCGTTTCCAACCTTGAGCGCAGTTATAGATGCGTCGAGGTGAACGTATTCCGAAGATGATGTTCATTTTGCGTTCATCCACAGGGCGGCGAACCAGCAATTTGCGGCGTCAGAATCTTGATCAAAAAAACCTTGAAAACACTCTTTGGCCTAACCAAATAGCTGTTGTGACCGCCATATCGGGGTCGCTGGTTCATCGGGACTTGCCGCAGCGGGAGTCTTCTCGGAACCAAAACACGCAAACATTGTCGCTCAAAGGAGGGCTAAACCATGCGTCACGTTGATTTCTCCCCACTCTACCGTTCAACCGTCGGTTTCGACCGGCTTTTCACGATTCTCGATAGTCTGGCTCAGCCGGAAGGTGCCCAGACATATCCGCCCTATAACATCGAGCGGACAGGCGATAATGCCTACCGCATCACCATGGCAGTCGCCGGGTTCTCCGAGGATGAAATCCAGATCGAGGCCCATCGCAACCAGCTGAAGGTGACCGGTGAGAAGAGCGTTGAGAAGTCCGATGAGAATGCCGAGACGCTTTACCGCGGTATCGCTTCGCGCGCTTTCGAACGCCGCTTCCATCTTGCCGATTTCGTCGAGGTCAGTGGTGCGAGCCTGAAAAACGGCCTGCTGCATATTGATCTGAAGCGCGAAATTCCCGAAGAAATGAAGCCGCGCAAGATCGCCGTGACTTCCCTGTCAGACAAGGAAGCCAAGCAGATCGAAGCGAAAGCTGCAAACTAAGCATCGACGCAATGACTGAAGAAAGCGGCGCGACAGCGCCGCTTTTTTTATTTGATCAGTTCGCCGAAGCGATCGATCTCTTCGGGTGATGTTGCGAAGCTGGTGACGAGTCGAGTCAGCGTTTCTCCCTCGTCCACAAGCTGTCTCTCGTAAGCCGGCGCGTTCATGTCATAGAAAAGCGCTCCGTCCTCACGCAATCTGGCGGCGGTCGTCAGCTTCATGATCGCAAAGATTTCATTGCCACGTGGCTCCCAGGCGAGCCGAATGTTATCGGATGCGGAGATATGGTCCGCCATGCGCCTGGCCATGCTGTTCGCCTGTCTTGCCATATCCAGCCAGAGGTCGCCCTCGAAATAGGCTTCGAACTGAGCGGCGATGAAGCGAGATTTCGAAAAGAGCTGCGCGGCGCGTTGGCGAATGAAGGGAAAGGCCGCGGCCCAGGCGGGGTCCATGAAAACAAGGGCCTCGGCGCACCAGCAGCCATTCTTCGTGCCGCCGAAAGACAGGATGTCGACACCCTGCCGCCAGGTCATGTCTGCTGGGGAACAGCCGAGCGAGACCAGCGCGTTGGTAAAACGGGCGCCATCCATATGAAGCGGCAGGCCGTATTCTCGGCAGACCGTCGAAATGGCGGCAATTTCTCCGGGTTCGTAAAGCGTGCCGCTCTCGGTCAGTTGGGTGATGGAAACCGCCATCGGCTGGCCGGCGCGGACATTGTTGTAGCCTGCGACCGCCCGCCTGAGATTGTCGACGTTGATGCGTCCAAGTGGCCCGTCGACCGGATGGAGTCGCGAGCCCCCGGTCAGATATTCGGGCGCTCCACCTTCGTCGGCGATTGTGTGGGCTTCGCGATGGGCGAAAGTAACGCCGCCCGGCTTTGCAACGCTGGCCTGTGCCAGCGAATTGGCGGCTGTGCCCGTAGCGACGAAGAAAACCGCGACTTCCCTTTCGAAAATCTCGTTGAACGTCTGCTCTACAGCTTTATCGAGGGTGCTCGTACCATAGGCGCTCGCAAAACCGCTGGCGTGCCTGGACAGATTCTCTGCGATTTTCGGATGGGTCCCCGCCCAATTATCGGAAGCAAAATGCATGAAAAAACCTCGGGTTTCGAATTGCGCGGACAGCCATACGCCTTTAACCCGGGGGTGAAAAGATAACCAGAAGTCCCGAGGATGTGGAACTATCTGTTTTCCCTTGAATTTTTAGCGGAAACCGCTTGTTTCGAAACGAACGGGATACTTTTGGTGCATTTTGCGCAATGATATTTCGCCGATTGCAGTTATTTTTTGCTTTTCCATCTTGTTTGTTTGGAATAATTCTGGCATACGGCAATAAGACAGCAATGCTGTCCTAATTTGCGCTAACTGAAAACCGGGGTGGAGAGCACACGTGCTTCCGTCCTTATTGTGGTGACCGCAGCTTGCAATCGGAAGATATGCCGCACCGGAGCGGGACTGGAATGCTTCTCCGTCCCATGAAAGAATGACCGCCCGCGATGGGCTCGAATGGAGGAATTGACGATGTCGGATTTGACGCCATCTGTAACGACTGAACTCGCTCAGGCCGTACAGACTCGTGCGGTCAAAACCAATAAATCGTCCGGTATTCCAGCCAAACAGGGCCTTTATGACCCGCGCAACGAGCACGACGCATGCGGTGTCGGCTTTGTCGCGCACATGAAGGGCGTCAAGTCGCACAGAATCATCGAAGACGGGCTGTTCATGCTCGAAAACCTCACCCATCGCGGCGCGGTTGGCGCCGATCCCTTGATGGGCGATGGCGCCGGCATGCTGGTGCAGATTCCGGATGCGTTCTTCCGCGCTGAATGGGCGGAAAAGGGCGTCGAACTGCCCCCCGTGAACCACTATGCCGTCGGCTATCTGTTCATGCCGCAGGATCCGGATGAGCGGGCTCACATTGAAACGGTGATTTCGGAAGTCATCGCTTCGGAAGGCCAGTCGTTGATCGGTTTCCGTGACGTGCCGGTCGACAACTCTTCCCTGTCGAAGGCGCCGCACATCGCAGCCACGGAGCCATTTCACCGGCAGGTATTCATTGGGCGCAACCCCAACATCGAAACCAACGAGGACTTCGAAGGCAGGCTGTTCGTCCTGCGCAAGGTGATTTCGAACCGCATCTACCAGGAGAATGGCGGCAAGGAGAGCGATTTCTATGTCGTTTCCATGTCGGCGCGGACGATTGTCTACAAGGGCATGTTCCTCGCCTACCAGGTGGGCGCCTATTACAAGGACCTGAAGGACCCGCGCTTCGAAAGTGCGGTCGCGCTGGTCCACCAGCGGTTTTCGACAAACACCTTCCCGTCGTGGAAGCTGGCGCATCCATACCGCATGGTCGCGCACAACGGTGAAATCAACACCCTGCGCGGCAATGTCAACTGGATGGCGGCGCGTCAGGCTTCGGTCGACAGCGAATATTTCGGCAATGACATTTCCAAGCTGTGGCCGATTTCCTATGAAGGCCAGTCGGACACCGCATGTTTTGACAATGCCCTGGAGTTCCTGTTCCAAGGGGGCTATTCACTCGCTCATTCCATGATGATGCTGATCCCCGAAGCATGGTCCGGCAACAAGTTGATGTCGGATGACCGCAAGGCGTTCTATGAATATCACGCCGCGCTGATGGAGCCATGGGATGGTCCGGCCGCAGTTGCCTTCACCGACGGCCGCCAGATCGGCGCAACCCTCGACCGCAACGGACTTCGCCCGGCCCGGTACATCGTCACCGACGACGACTTCGTGATCATGGCGTCGGAGGCCGGTGTCCTGCCGGTACCGGAAGAAAAGATCGTCAAGAAGTGGCGCCTGCAGCCCGGCCGCATGCTGCTCATCGATATGGAAAAGGGTGAAATCGTCTCTGACGATACGATCAAGTCGGAGATCGCCAATCGCCATCCTTACACCAAGTGGCTGAAGAACACGCAGCTGATCCTTGAAGAATTGAGCCCCGTGGAACCGCGTGCTCTGCGCAAGGATGTCAGCCTTCTCGACCGTCAGCAGGCCTTCGGCTACACCCAGGAAGATACGCGCCTGCTGATGTCGCCCATGGCGACGACGGGCCAGGAAGCCATCGGCTCGATGGGAACCGACACGCCGATTTCGGCAATGTCGGACAAGTCGAAGCTGCTGTACACCTATTTCAAGCAGAACTTCGCGCAAGTCACCAACCCGCCGATCGATCCGATCCGCGAAGAGCTGGTGATGAGCCTTGTCTCATTCATCGGCCCGCGCCCAAACATCTTCGACCTTGTGGGTTCTTCGCGGCGCAAGCGGCTGGAGGTTCGCCAGCCGATCCTGACCAATGGTGACCTGGAAAAGATCCGCTCCATTGGCCATACGGAAGACCGGTTCGATACCAAGACACTCGACATCGCCTACAGCGTGGACGAGGGGGCTTCGGGTCTCGCCGGCGCTGTCGAGCGCCTCTGCGACCGCGCGGAAGCTGCGGTGCATGGCGGCTACAACATCATCATCCTTTCCGACCGCCAGGTCGGGCCTGACCGGATACCTATCCCGGCTCTGCTGGCGACTGCCGCAGTTCACCACCACCTTATCCGCAAAGGTCTGCGGACGTCGGTCGGACTCGTGGTCGAATCGGGCGAGCCGCGAGAAGTGCATCATTTCTGCTGCCTCGCCGGCTACGGAGCAGAAGCGATCAATCCTTACCTCGCCTTCGACACGTTGCTCGACATGCACAAGCGTGGCGAGTTTCCACCAGAGGTCGATTCGAAGGAAGTCGTTTCGCGCTATATGAAGTCGATCGGCAAGGGCATTCTCAAGGTCATGTCGAAGATGGGTATCTCGACCTATCAGTCCTATTGCGGCGCGCAAATCTTCGATGCGGTTGGCCTGAAGTCGGCCTTCGTCGACCGGTTTTTCTTCGGAACTGCCACAACCATCGAAGGCGTTGGCCTTGAGGAAGTGGCGGAAGAGACGGTTCGCCGTCACCGCGACGCCTTCGGCAACGACCCGGTCCTGCTCAACACGCTGGAAGTGGGTGGCGAATACGCCTACCGCATGCGAGGTGAGGCGCATCTGTGGTCACCGGATGCGGTCGCCAAGCTGCAGCATGCAGTCCGGACGGATTCACCGGGCACGTTCAAGGAATATTCCGACATGGTGAACAGCCAGTCGGCACGGGCCAAGACCATTCGCGGCCTGTTCAACATCAAGATGGCTTCCGAAAGAGGGCGCAAGCCTGTCTCGATCGATGATGTCGAACCTGCGAAGGAAATCGTCAAGCGGTTCTCGACCGGCGCAATGTCTTTCGGCTCTATCAGCCGCGAGGCACACACGACCTTGGCGGTCGCCATGAACCGGATCGGCGGCAAGTCGAACACCGGCGAGGGCGGAGAGGAGCCAGACCGGTTCTATCCGCTGCCCGACGGCAAGCCCAATCCTGAACGTTCGGCCATCAAGCAGGTGGCTTCCGGCCGGTTTGGCGTGACGACGGAATATCTCGTCAATTCCGACATGATGCAGATCAAGGTTGCGCAGGGCGCCAAGCCGGGAGAAGGCGGCCAGCTGCCGGGCCACAAGGTCGATGCGACGGTTGCGAAAACCCGCCATTCGACGCCGGGGGTAGGCCTCATATCACCGCCGCCGCACCACGACATCTATTCGATCGAGGATCTGGCGCAGCTCATCTATGATCTGAAGAATGTCAATCCTGAGGCCGATGTCTCGGTCAAGCTTGTCTCCGAGGTCGGCGTTGGCACGGTCGCTGCCGGCGTTGCCAAGGCGCGGGCCGATCACATCACGATCTCCGGCTACGACGGCGGAACTGGGGCATCGCCGCTGACTTCGCTCAAGCATGCGGGCAGTCCGTGGGAAATGGGTCTGGCGGAAACACAGCAGACGCTGGTTCTCAACGGCCTTCGTTCGCGCATTGCCCTGCAGGTCGATGGTGGCCTGCGCACCGGGCGCGATGTCATCATCGGCGCGTTGCTTGGAGCCGATGAATTTGGCTTCTCGACCGCGCCGTTGATCGCGGCCGGGTGCATCATGATGCGCAAGTGCCATCTGAACACCTGCCCAGTCGGTGTGGCGACGCAGGATCCGGTGCTGCGCAAGCGCTTCAAGGGCACGCCTGAACATGTCATCAACTTCTTCTTCTACATGGCGGAAGAGGTGCGACAGTTCCTTGCGGAGATGGGATATACGAAACTCGAAGAGATCGTCGGCAAGGCGGAGCTGCTCGAGAAGCGCGAGATGATCGATCACTGGAAGGCCAAGGGACTCGATTTCACCCGCATCTTCCACAAGCCCGAAGCCCCAGAGGACAAGATTCGCTGGACGGAACGGCAGAACCATCCGATCGTCGATATTCTCGACCGCAAGCTGATTGAGCAGGCCAAGGCGGCGCTCGAAAGCAAGATTCCGGTCAAGATCGAAATGGACATCAAGAACGTCGATCGCTCTGCAGGCGCGATGTTGTCAGGCGAAGTGGCCAAGCGCTACCGGCACAAGGGACTGAAGGAGGATACGATCTCGGTCACGTTCCGTGGAACCGCGGGACAGTCCTTCGGCGCGTTTCTGGCGCGCGGCATATCGTTCGACCTGATCGGAGATGGCAACGACTATGTCGGCAAGGGTCTTTGCGGCGGGCGCATCGTTATTCGTCCACCGGCAGAGACGAAAATCGTGCCGGAAAACTCGATCATCGTCGGCAACACCGTGCTTTACGGAGCAATCGAGGGTGAGGCCTATTTCCGCGGCGTGGCAGGCGAACGTTTCGCTGTCCGTAATTCGGGCGCCATCGCGGTTGTCGAGGGCACTGGCGATCACGGGTGTGAATACATGACCGGAGGCGTCGTCGTCGTTATCGGCCAGACGGGCCGGAACTTTGCGGCGGGCATGTCTGGCGGTGTGGCCTATGTACTTGATGAGGCAGGTGATTTTGCCCAGCGTTGCAACATGGCCATGGTTGAACTCGAGCCGGTTCCGGAAGAGGATGACATCCTAGAGAAGCTGCACCATCACGGTGGCGACCTGGCACACAAGGGACGTGTCGACGTATCGGCCAACATGACCCGGCACGACGAGGAACGGCTTGTGCAGCTCATTTCGAACCACATGCACTATACGGGCTCGGGCCGGGCCAAGGAAATTCTCGACAACTGGGAAACCTTCCGGCCGAAATTCGTAAAAGTCATGCCGGTCGAATATCGCCGCGCGCTCGAAGACATGGAGCGCATGCGGATGGGTGTCGCAGCCGAATAAGGTCAACAAGCTCCATGCTTCGAGCGTCAGTTTGATGCTCGGCATGGGGTCCAATGCTGCCCGATCCCCCGCGTGGGAATGGGTGGCCCTCCGAGAGGCGAGGGGAGCAAATTTATGGGTAAGGTTACAGGTTTTCTAGAGATTGACCGCCAGGTCGGCAAGTATCAGCCAGCTTCGGATCGTATCCGGCATTTCCGGGAATTTACCATTCCGATGTCGGACAGCGAGGTCAAGAAGCAGGCCGCGCGCTGCATGGATTGCGGCATTCCGTTTTGCCACGGGCCGACGGGATGTCCGATCCACAATCAGATTCCGGACTGGAACGATCTCGTCTACAACGACAATTGGGACGAGGCGATCCGTAACCTGCATTCGACCAACAATTTCCCGGAATTTACTGGACGAATCTGCCCGGCTCCGTGTGAAGAGGCCTGTACGCTGAATCTCGAGGACGTGCCGGTTTCGATCAAGACGGTGGAGCAGGCGATCGCCGACAAGGCCTATGAAAAAGGCTACATCATTCCGCAGCCGGCCGCGTCCAAGACCGGCAAGAATGTTGCAGTGATCGGCTCCGGGCCAGCCGGCCTTGCCGCCGCACAGCAGCTTGGACGTGCAGGACATGAGGTCCACGTTTACGAGCGCGAGAGCCGGCCGGGCGGATTGCTGCGCTACGGAATTCCGGATTTCAAGATGGAAAAGCATTTCATCGACCGTCGCGTCACCCAGATGGAAGGCGAGGGCGTAACCTTCTTCTGCGGGGTCAATGTCGGAATTGACAAGCCTGTTCAAGAGCTTATCGACAGTTACGACGCGGTGCTCTATTGCGGCGGGGCGGAAACGCCACGTCCGGCCGGCATTCCCGGCGCTGAGCTCGAAGGCGTCCATGATGCCATGCACTATCTTGTCCAGCAGAACCGCCGCATCGGTCGCGAGAACATCGAGTCGGTCGCTTGGCCAAGCGATCCGATCGTCGCTTCTGGAAAGCACGTAGTGGTTGTCGGCGGTGGTGATACGGCATCGGACTGCGTCGGTACGGCTTTCCGCCAGGGCGCCGTGAAGGTGACACAGCTCGACATCCGGCCACAGCCGCCGGAAAAGGAAGACAAGCTCAGCGTCTGGCCGTATTGGGCGACAAAGATGCGCACGTCGTCCTCGCAGGCCGAAGGCGCAGATCGTGAATTTCAGGTGGCAACGCTTGAATTCATTGGAGAAAACGGCACACTGACCCACGTCAAGTGCTGCGAAGTCGACGAGGCGCGCAAGCCGATCGCCGGAACCGAATTCTTCATCAAGGCGGATCTGGCCTTTATCGCAATCGGCTTTTCCGGGCCATTCGAGAACAATATCGTCAAGGAGCTTGCCGGTACACTCGATATGCGCGCCGATCGCCGTGGTAACCGTTCGGTTGCAGCGGACGAGCGGAACTACCGCACCAGCGTCGACAAGCTGTATACGGCCGGGGATGTCCGCCGCGGACAATCTCTCGTTGTTTGGGCAATTCGCGAGGGCCGCCAGGCCGCGCACGCAATTGATGCGGCGTTGATGGGAACGTCAGTGCTGCCTCGATAAAATCGTCAACCGGGCACGTCGAGAAATCGCGTGCCGGTTGAAATTTTTGGGCTGAATTCAAGGATTTTCGAGCAAGATCGCGGGAATGCGTGAGCGATATTCGGCAGCCGCAGAACGGGAAACGGCCTGCAGGTGCCGTCAGCGAACGGCTCCGGTCGTGGGCGGTTCCTCAGGCTTCCTCGGCCAGGAGAAATCGTTGACGCGGCCGGGTTGGCTGTCCGGCGCTACGCCGTCGATCACCAGCTTGTCACGCGCGGACTTTTCGGTCACGGACACGGGACGGGGCGCGCCGCCGAGCAGATCGGTGCCGCCATCGAGTTCAGGGTCGTTGAGGCTGATGGGAGCGAGCCGGTCAACCTTTACCGGCGGCTGCGGGGTTCCGGGAAGTGCCTGGACCGGTGCACCCGGCTTGATTGCAGCGATCTCCGGCGAAGTTGCACTGCCCAGCATCTGGCGCAACGGCTTTTCCACATAGAAGGCCAGCTTGCGCTTGCCGGCCATTGTCAGGCCGATCCCGTCATTGTTGCGCAGCCGCGCGGTTTGCCCGGAGATGTCAAAGCCCGACAGGGTGAAGTTGCCATTTTGATCGACAAAGCCATCCCAGACATCAACAAACGTGCCGTCGGCTTTTTCCGTCGCATTGCGATAGAGCTCGTTGAAGGCAAGCACATCATCGGTGATGCTTTTGGACTTGAAGGCGGGCTGTCCCACCCACACCACCGGATTGCCGGTCTTTTTGACTGCTTCAAGAAAGGCACCGATACGCACCTGGTATTCCTTGGTCCATTCGTCGGTCAAAAGCGTCTGGCCAGCCATCTGCTGGCGGTCGTTGGCGCCGACCATGATGACGACGACCGCCGGTTTTTCCGCTTCAATCAGGCCGCCGATTGATGCCGGCCAGTCATGGTGATCGGCGCGCACGAAACCGGAGGAGCCGTCCGCCTTGTCTACCACCCGGACGCCCGGCGAATCAACAAATGCCGCATCCAGGCCCTCGGCGAGATTGCCAGCCATGAAATCGCCGACGACGAGCACGGTCTTCGCATCGGGCAGTTTTTCCGGAATGGCTGGCTGGGCAACCGACGGGGCGCGGTCGGGCGAGGTCGGACGCGGGCGGCTCGCGCGTTTCATGGTGCGGTTCTTGGGTGCCCGATATCGCCGCCTGCCATCGTCGATGAGCCTATCCGTCGGCTCGCGATAGACCTGGCGCGGTCCGAACAACATGTCGAGGATTGTCCGCGCTGAGGCGGTTTCAACAAAGACAATGCTGCCGGCAAGCCCGAGGGCCAACGATAGGAGCAGGGGTGATAGAGGACGATGGATTTGGCCAGAAACCCTCCTTCTGTCCAGCAGGACAGAAGGAGGTGACTGAACCTCCGGGCAAAACATATCGCTGCGCAACGCGTTCATGCGGGTGTACTACCCTACTTCTTCCGGATGATCGTCAGTACTTCCTTGCTTGGATGACCATCGGGATCGAGACCCATCTGCTTCTGGAATGCCTGGATGGCGTTTCTGGAACTGCCACCAATCTTTCCATCGACCTTGCCGTCATAATAACCCAGTTCGCGCAAATGTGACTGCAATTCTTCGCGCTCCTTCATCGTGATCGGCGTGAAGGGCCGGTTCCAGTCCTGGCGCAGGCCCGATGCACCGGCAATCTGGTCGGCAAGCAGGCCAACGCCGAGGGCGTATTTATCCGCATTGTTATAGTTCTTCAGGACGAAGAAGTTCTTCGTCATCAGGAAGGCAGGACCGCTCCGGCCATCCGGCAGCTTCAGTGTAGCCCTCTCGCTGCCATGCGGGAAGGCTTTGCCGCTTGCGCGGACAACACCGAGACTTTGCCATTCAGCAATGGTGCGTGTGCCGCCGGGGAATTTGCCCCCCGCCGGGAGAACGACTTCATAGCCCCATGTGCGGCCCGATTGCCAGCCATTCTTGCGAAGCAGGTTGGCGGCGGTCGCCAACGCGTCGGGAACCGAGTTCCAGATATCGCGCTTGCCGTTGCCGTCCATGTCGACGGCATAGGCCAGATAGCTCGTCGGGATGAACTGGGTGTGGCCGAGAGCTCCCGCCCAAGAGCCGGTCAGATGGCTGCGATCAATATCGCCTGTCTGCAGGATCTTCATGGCGGCGATAAGCTGGGTGCGCGCATATTTGGCACGGCGTGGATCGGCATAGGCGAGGGTGGCAAGCGAACGCACCGCGTCGCGCATCACGTCATCGCGCTTCATGATCTCGCCGAAATTGGTCTCCATCGACCAGATGGCAAGCAGAATGTTGCGGTCGACGCCATACGATTTTTCGATGGCGCCGAGCCAACGGCTGTACTTTCGCGACATTTCGCGGCCCATTGCCACCGAGTGCTCGTTGACGCGATTGTCGAGATAGCCCCAGACCGGCTCCGTGAACTCCGGCTGGAAACGGGCCTTCTCCAATACTTCCGGATCGATTTCCGTCACACCTGCAAAGGCGCGCTGGTAGGTGGAGGCGCTGATGCCGCTCTTCATGGCCGTTCCACGGAACTCCGCGATCCAACTCTGGAACCTTGCATCGGCGGCCGCGTTGTTAATCGCACCGGCAAATCCGATGCCCGCGACCGCAGCAACCATCAACATGCGCCTGGCAAGAGCCGATGAATTCCTGATCATGTTATCTCCTCGAACTGGTTCCCACATGTTTGGGTCAAACGATAAAATAGGCATGTCAAAGTTAGGATTTGGTTTACCATGCACAGGCAACGAGTGCCACGTGGACACATTAACAACGGCAACGAATAGTTATTTTACAGTGGTATGTATTTTGGGTCTTTGAAACGAAATTGTCTAGCGCACAACCCTGAATTTCGAACAGAAATTGCAGCGAATTGTGTGCAAATTTGAAGTGTTACTGTGCGCTTGTGCAGGCAATAGAGCATATGGCACAGTAATAAAAATTAGTATTTGCGTGTAACTCTGATGAGGTAACGATGACGACCGTCAAGAAAATCCGTAAGGCCGTATTTCCAGTTGCGGGTTTTGGAACCCGCGTTCTTCCCGCCACGAAATCCATTCCAAAAGAGATGCTGACAGTCGTCGACAAGCCGGTCATCCAATATGTCGTAGATGAGGCACGCGAAGCGGGTATCGAGCATTTCATTTTCGTAACCGGCCGCAACAAGGCTGTCATCGAGGACTATTTCGACGCGCAGTATGAGCTTTACGCCACGCTTGCGGAACGCGGGAAGACCGGTCTGCTCGACGAATTACAAGGTATCCAGCCCGGCCCCGGCACAACCAGCTTTACCCGCCAGCAAGTGCCGATGGGCCTTGGACATGCGGTCTGGTGCGCGCGCGATATCGTCGGTGACGAGCCTTTCGCGCTGCTGTTGCCGGACATGATCATGCAGCCGGAGGGCAATGGCTGCCTTGCCGACATGGTGGAGCTCTACAACCAGTCCGGCGGCAATGTGATCGCCGTACAGGAATGCGATCCGGCGGAGACGCACAAATACGGTATCGTCGGGCAGGGCAAGCCCATCGGTAAAGGCTTCGAGCTGACGGAAATGGTGGAGAAGCCGGCCAAGGGCACCGCGCCTTCCAACCTCTACATCAATGGCCGCTACATATTGCAGCCCGAGATTTTCGGCATTCTGGAGAATCAGGAGCGGGGTGCCGGCAACGAAATCCAGCTCACTGACGCCATGCTGAAGCTGACCAAGCAGCAGGATTTCTTTGGCTATCATTTCAAGGGCCGCACCTACGATACCGGTTCGAAGGAAGGCTTTGTGGAAGCCAATGTCGCGTTCGCGCTTTGGCGCAACGACATCCGCAACGGTGTCATCGACAATATCGGCAACATGCTGAAGACGATCCAGCCGAAGCAGGGTTGAAGTTACACCATCGGCTAGCTCCCTCCTTGAGGGGGAGGCAGCTCAGCGACAGCGCCAGGGTGGAGGCGTTACTGACAGATACCCCTCGCCCGGCTTCCGCTCCGCTAGGCCGACCTCTCCCCGGCGGGGAGAGGAACTCGGAAAGGTTTCACCATACAATTGCCTGATGACCTGAGGCCCTGACGCGCGCTCCACGACATTGACGCGACATTTGCAGGATTCCTCTCCCCGCCGGGGAGAGGTCGGCCGAGCGGAGCGGAGGCCGGGTGAGGGGCTAACAAGACTGATGGTCACCCGTCTCAACGTTGCAGCGTCAGCCCCATGAAGACGCTGGTTTCTTCGGTCTGGCGGCTTTCTACCTCGCTATGGGTGAACTCGTGGCGGGCGCTGACGTCGAGACCCACAAAACGGTTGAACCAGTAGGTCGCGCCGATCTCCGCTCCGAAACCCTTGTCCCAGCCAGACCCGTCCGTATTGTCCCGCAGTGACCCGATCAGTGTCGCGTTGACATCAAGATTCGATCGGACCTGGCGTTTGATACCAAGCGTGCCCTCATAGAATATCGAGCCACTGTCATCGGGAGCCGTTGCGCCTTCGACACGGGTCAAGAGGCCGAGACTCACATCTGTGCCGCGTTGCGGCGACCATGTGATCGCGCCGTCGACGGAAAGCCCGTCAATGGCGGCGAGCCGTGGATCATCGATATCCTGACGCAGGTAGCCGATGGCCAGCTCACCCCTGAGTTTCTCCGCTATGTCGAGTTCGACACCGCCCCGCAACCCGAGACGCGGGCCCGAACGGCGGAAGCCATTGGCATCGACCGATTCGTCGTACATCAATTTACCGAGCTCAACTTCGACAAAAGGCTTGATGGCCGCAGACATTTCGAAACCGCCGCGCAGGGCGATGCTGGCGAATGTATTGTCGCGGTCTTTCTGGCTGACGACGCTGCCATCGGAGAATTCAGCATTGTCATAGGTAGTATGGTCGACATTGCCCTTCACATCGGCAAAGAACTTGCCGAACTCGTGGCGGACACCGAGGGCTGCGTCCAGTTCCTGTACCAGGGGACGATTCGAGGTGCCGACGATCGTTGTCGGAGCACTCGGATCCTCCTGGCGGATTCGATAACCCGCCTCACCCTTGACAGTGGTTCGTGCGCCGAGATCGAGCTGAAATCCTCCACGCAAGGCAGCGTTGGGCGCCGAGTATTCCTCACCCGAGATCGTCTTGTCGTAGGTGCCGTCGAAATCGAGGAATGCCGAATGACGCGACCAGTCGGTCGTGGCGCGGGTGCGCAAGCGCGTCTCCGACAGCATGGCGCTGCTGCCATCGGAACTGCCATCGGCATTGGTGGTGGCGCGAATGCCGGTGCTGATCGAAGGGCGCAACGTTACCGTGCCGGCCCTGATGCCGAGCGGTGCAAAGGGTTCCGGATCGGGGCGGATCGTTCGCCGTTCGATGGCAGGCTCGGGCTGGTTGTCGCGTTCGGCGGGAGCGGCAGGCGGGTTGGCTTCCCTGTTCTGCTCGATTGGCGGATTGGGAATGGAGCCGGTCTGTTCTTCGTCCAGCCGATCCTGGAGACCAGCCCTGCGTGGAGAAGCCGGCCGCTCGGCCGGAACCGGCACGGAGGCGTCCGTCGTTGCCGGCGATTGCTGGTCGAGGCCTCCGCTACTGTCTGCGGGGCCGGATGGTGGCGCGCCATTATCGACGGGTACGCCGAGCAGGCCGAGATTGCTGCTGTCATCTTGCGGGAGTGCGCCAGGGCTGACCGGCTCATAGGGTCTAGCGGGGATACCAGTTTCCGTTTGCCGGGCAGGCGGCGAACCCTCCGCCTGTGCGGCGTTGGGTCTGTTCTGTGCCTGGAGCACATTTTCCTGGATGGCGCCGCGCAAGGGAATGGCTTCCTGTCCCGAAGCAACGGACATGAACACAGAGCTGCCGAGCAACGCTGTCGTCAGACAGATGTTGATTGCAGTTCTGAAGCTGCCGCGGGGCGGCGCTTCCAAACGTGGTTGCCATGAATGTTTCAACAGGTGTGCCAATCAGTTCGAACATTGCAGGATGGTAAAGAGGCATGGTTAATGACTGGCTAAGAGCGCCTGTTGAAACCCCGGTGGAGGTGGTGCCGCGACGTCTTTGTGCACCATGCGCTTGAACAAAAAATGGACAGAACGGATGCAAAGCGCTAACGGTTCTCGCCATGCAGGCAATAAACGACACAGAACTGGACCGATCCGCAGCGGTTGATTCCGCAAAACGGACTATTTCAACCGAGAAAGATGGACTGGCGGCACTCAGCAGTTCGCTGGAAGGCCCCTTGGCTGAAGCCTTCTGCAAGGCCATCGAAAAGATTGCCGGAGTACGCGGGCGTATCATCGTTACCGGCGTCGGCAAGAGCGGCCATATCGGTTCGAAGATCGCCGCCACTTTCGCTTCGACGGGCACACCGGCCTTTTTCGTGCATCCCTCCGAAGCCAATCATGGCGATCTCGGCATGATTGCCACCGATGATGCCATCCTTGCAATATCCTGGTCTGGGGATACGGCGGAGCTCAAGGGCATCGTCAGCTATTCGCGCCGTTTCCGTATTCCGCTGATCGCCGTAACGGCGGGAGAGAATTCGGCGCTGGCGACGGCTGCCGACGTGGTGCTGCTGATGCCGCGTGTCACCGAGGCCTGTCCGCACGGACTCGCGCCGACGACGTCGACGCTGATGCAACTCGCCATGGGTGATGCACTGGCGGTGGCGCTGCTCGAGGCACGAGGCTTTACGGCCCACGATTTCAAGACATTCCACCCCGGCGGGTCACTTGGCGCCAGCCTGACGCATGTGCGTGAAATCATGCATCGCGGCGACCGCATCCCGCTGGTGCCGCTGGGAACACTCATTCCCGATGCGATGAAGGTGCTTTCGGACAAACGTTTCGGCTGCATCGCCGTGCAGAACGACGATGAAACGCTGGCGGGGATCATCACCGACGGCGATCTTTCCCGCAACCTGCACCGCAACCTCATGACGGTGAAGGTGGAGGAGATCATGACGCCCAGTCCGAAGACGGTGCCGCCCACCATGCTGGCGAGCGCCGCGCTGGCGCTGCTCAACGAGCACAATATAGGCGCGCTGATCGTGACCGAGAACAACTACCCGATCGGCATCGTGCATTTCCATGATCTGTTGCGGATCGGCGCGGCTTAAAACGCTTTCGGAAGCCCAGCCTGTTTCAGAATTGCATTCGCGGTGTGACGCTTTCCACGTTGGAGGGGACAACAAAGAACCGGCCTGTGACAGGGCTCTTCCAGTATTCGTGACTACTCTTGGCCTGTCGTACGAACTGACATCCGCCCTTGGTCAGGAGACCGGACAATTCCCGATACAGACTTGCTCCCACCTATTCAGGGCGCCTTTGCAATCGGGTGACTTGTTTCAACGTAGAACCGGAGATTAAGCTGCTCGGGATTGCGTATCCAACCGTTCAAGACAGCAATCTCAGGCGCAATCTCCCTTACCCTTTAAAGCAATTCTGCATAGGTCGGTGCTTCTGTTGCAATGGGCAAGTCGTCATTGACGGCTATCCGGACGCCATCTTCCTCAAACACCGACACGACAAAGGCGGGAATCTTCTTCATGAAGATGCGGTATCAGAAGCTTACAGTCGCCGGCAAACGAGACAATAGTCTCATACCTTAGGTGGTACCGCCTCCACGACCAGCGTACCGTGATCGATGCCGGTGATGCGCACGCGCGTGCCGGCGGAAAGGTCCGGTCCGGTCACGCGCCACAGGCTGTCGCCCACGCGGGCGCGCCCCCGGCCGTTGACCGTCGCTTCCTCCAGTGTCACCACCTGACCGATCAGCTGTTCACCGCGCCGGTTGAGCAGGGGTTCATCCGATACGACATCGGTTGCACCCATCAGCCTGCGGCCGACCAGGACGGAAATGACCGAAAGGACCAGGAAGAGGACAACCTGGATCTGCCAGCCCATGCCGAGCGCTTCGCCGAGCAGAATGGCCAGTGCGCCGACAATGAGTGCGGCGATACCGAACCACAGGAAGAAGATGCCCGGCGCGGCGACCTCGAAGATCATCAGAACCAGGCCAAGGACGATCCAGTTCCAGGGGCCGAGCTCAGCGAACAGACGTTCCAGCATCGCTGCAGTTCCTCCGCTTCGTGCTTACGAACTTGATCCGGTGCCCGGCACCGTCCGTCCACGGGCGGGCGGCGTTGCCGGCCCGGTCGGATTGGCCGCGGCATCGCCGAACACTTCACGGGCGATGGCGCCGATGCCGCCAAGCGAGCCGATCAGCGATGAGGCTTCCATGGGCATCAGGATAACCTTCTGGTTGGGGCTGGCGGCGAACTTGCCGAATGCCTCGGTGTATTTCTGCGCGACGAAATAGTTGAGCGCCTGCACATTGCCGCCGCTGATGGCCGCGGAAACGAATTCGGTTGCCTTGGCCTCGGCCTCGGCCAGCCGCTCGCGGCCCTCGGCCTCGCGGAAAGCGGCCTCGCGCCTGCCCTCGGCCTCGAGGATCTGTGCCTGCTTCAGGCCTTCGGCACGCAGGATCTGAGCCGCCCTTGTGCCTTCCGCTTCAAGCACGACGGCACGCTTGTCGCGTTCCGCCTTCATCTGGCGGGCCATCGAATCGAGCAGGTCCTTGGGCGGGTTGATGTCCTTGATCTCAACGCGCGTCATCTTGATGCCCCAGGAATGAGCCGCGTCGTCGACAACTCTCAGCAGCCTGTCATTGATCGCATCGCGGTTCGACAGCAGTTCGTCGAGGACCATCGATCCCATGACGGTACGGATATTGGTCATGGTCAGGTTGAGGATGGCGTTCTGCAACCCGCTCACCTGATAGGCGGCCTGCGGCGCATTCAATATCTGGTAGAAGGCGATGCCGTCGACGGCAATATTGGCATTGTCCTTGGTGATGACCTCCTGCGTCGGAACGTCAAGCACCTGCTCCATCATGTTCAATTTGGCGCCGATGCGGTCAAAGAAGGGAACAATCAGGCTCAGACCCGGCGCAAGGGTGCGGGTATATTTGCCGAAGCGTTCGATGGTGTAATTGTACCCCTGCGGCACGGTTTTCACCCCCGCAAACAGAACCACCAGTACCAGGACAGCGAGGACTGGAATGGTGAAGTCGAAACCGCTGAACGGCATTGTTGTCTCCCTTGGCCGACGACCGCTCGGGCGAGTCAATCGTGATTATCGCCCTTTGCCAGGCGGGGCCAAGATAGACGATAGTTCTGATTCGAGCGAGCCCGCGCAACGGCCAGGTTTTGGCCTAGATCCAGCCCTGCAATTCGCGCCGGACGAGGGTCTCAATGACCGTCATGCCCTCGTCAGAATCATTGAGGCAGGGGACATGGGTGAAGTTGACGCCGCCATTGTGGTGGAAAATTTCAGCACCGCCGACGGCGATTTCCTCCAGCGTTTCCAGACAGTCGGCAACGAAGCCCGGATTGAACACCGCAACGGATTTGACGCCGTCTTTTGCGAGCTTCTCGAGCGTCTTGTCGGTGTAGGGCTGCATCCACTCCTCGGGACCGAAGCGTGACTGGAAGCAGGTGATCAGCTTGTCCTCGCTCCAGCCGAGGCGCTCGCGCAGCAGACGCGTGGTCTTCCAGCAGTGGCAGGGGTAGGGATCGCCGCGCTTGAAATAGCTCTGTGGTATGCCGTGGTAGGAGGCGATCAAAAGTTCCGGCTCGAAGTCGAGCGAGGCGTAGTGGCGCTCGATCGATTTGGCGAGCGCATCGATATAGGTGGCGTCGTCCGGGTAGGCCGGCACGGTACGGGTTGCCGGCATGAAGCGCATCCTGATCAGCGCTTCAAAGAACTTGTCGTTGACCGTTGCCGTCGTCGTGGCGGAGTATTGCGGGTAGAGCGGGAACATCAGGATGCGTTTGCAACCCTGCTCGTCCAGCCGCTGCAGCGCCTGTTCAATCGACGGCTGGCCGTAACGCATGCCCCATTCGACGATGATGTTGGGGTGGGCGGCGAGCGCAGCGGCCAGCTTCTCGCCTTGCGAGCGCGTATATGTCCGCAACGGCGACTCGTTGCGCTCGCGGTTCCAGATCTTGTCGTAGAGTGCGCCGGATTTCTTCGGGCGGGTATTGAGCACGATGCCGTGCAGTACGGGCAGCCAGATGGCGCGGGGCCATTCGATCACGCGCTTGTCGGACAGGAATTCCTTGAGGTAACGGCGCATCGATTTCTGATCGGTGCCGTCCGGCGTGCCGAGATTGACGAGAAGAACGCCAATCTTCGAAGTCTCGCTGCGTGGATGGTTCTCCGGCTTTGTTACCGCTTTGAACGCCTCGCCAGAAACTGCCATATCCGCTAACTCCACTTCTTCGCGTGGACCGTAGTCAGGACAGGGCTGATTGCAAGAGTGCGAAAGGCCGCACGTCGCTGTGCGGCCCTGTCATCGGGCAGCACCTACATCGCCGGAACCTTCATCGCGGCGCCGATCGGTAGCTTCATGACCTTCATGTCCGGATTTGCTTCAGAAAGTTTTTTCCATTCGACGCCCTTCCCATAGACCTCCTCGGCTATGTCCCAGAAGTTGTCACCGCGCTTGATCGTATAGGTGTCGGGATGGTGGTTTGCCGCCGGAGCCGCTGCTGCTGTTGCGGGCTTGGCTGCTTCAGGTGTTGCCGGTGCAGCGGGGATTGTATCAGTGGCGGAGCCGGAAGCAGCAATGGTGATGCGGCCGTCCGTGTAGGGCTTGTACGGATTGTTCTTCGCCAGGTAATCCGCAAGCACGAGTTCCAGCCCCGGGCCATAATCATAGGCATTGACGGCATTGGTGGCGAAGATCTTGTAGCCGTCGCCGCCGGCTCGCATGTAATTGTTGGAAACGACGCCGTAGGTTGCTCCGGTATCGATCGGCTTCCAGCTGTCACCCTGCATCACCTGGACATCGGAGATGCGGCTGCCAACCGGCTTGGAAGCATCGAATGCATATTTGAGACCCGCAACTTGCGGGAAACGGCCCGCGACCTGATCGATCTGGCTGACCCCGTTTTCCAGCGCGGCGATCACGTCGGAGCCGCGCAACTGGAATGTGGCGAGCGTGTTCTGGAACGGCAGGACCGTCAGCACTTCGCCCATGGTGACCTGGCCCGCATCGATCGACGCACGCAAGCCGCCGCCATTGATGATGGCAATGGTGACACCCTGACCCTTGACGCGGTCTAGCATCGCATCGGCGACAAGATCGCCCATGCTGCATTCCTTGACCCTGCAGACCTCGCGAGCAGCTTCGATGGCGTCACTCGATTCGCCAACGATCCTGGCCTTCAACTCTTCGATCGGCTTGCCCAGTTCCTTGATGCGGGCGGCAAAGGCAGGGTCCGGTATCACTGAGGAATCGAGAAGGATTGGTGCGCCCTCACTCTTGATGACATTGCCGTCATCGTCGAAGGTAACCTTGAGCTCGCCGAGATATTTCGAATAGGACTTCGCCTGGACGATCGGCACGTCCCGGCCGGAGGGGTTCTTCACCAGGGTCGGATAGGGTCCGAGGGCTTCCGGGTCGGTGTTCGACAGCAGCGTGTGACTATGACCTCCCACAATCACATCGATGCCGTCCACCTTGGCAGCGAGTTCCTTGTCCCTGAGATATCCATAATGGTTGACGGCGATGATCTTGTTGACGCCTTCGGCCTTAAGAGTCTCAACGAGTTTTTTCAACGTTTCCACTTCGTCCGCAAACTTGACATCGGGTCCAGGGCTGGAGATTTCCGCCGTATCGGCGGTAAGGGCAGAGATGATGCCGATTTTCTGGCCGCCGATTTCCTTGATGAGATAGGGTTTGAACTTGCCGGCAATGGGTGAATTCGGGGCCGCCTCGGTGTTGCTGGAGATGACCGGGAATTTGACCTTGTCGAGGAACTTGGCCAGCGTAACCGGCGTATCATCGAATTCATGATTGCCGAGTGCCATGGCATCGAAGCCCATCTGGTTCATGAACTCGGCGGTGTCGTCACCCTTGTAGGTCGTATAGAACAGCGAGCCCTGGAATTCGTCGCCAGCGTCGAGCAGGACGACATTCCCGCCTTCCTTCGCAATGGCGGCGCGGCGTTCATCGATCTTGCTCTTGACGCGGGCAATGCCGCCGAAACATTCGTTCTTGCTTTCCTCTTCGGCCGAACAGGTCGAATCGAACTTGTTGATCGCCTCGATGCGCGAATGTTCGTCGTTGATATGCAAAATGTTGAGTGTGTAATCGGCCATCGCCACGCCGGCTGTCATGCCGAGGGCTGATGTGGCTAACAGGATTTTACTGAAGAATCTGCACATGACGCGCCCCTTATTTCACAATGACGGCTGCTCTGGATCTTTTTCACGGGCTTGAATCTGATGCAATTGGTTGACCAATACTGGGAACGCCGATTGCACAGTTTCCCAAACAACATCGAGATTTATGTCCAAATAACCATGCGCGATGCGATTTCGCATCCCGCGCATGCTATGCCAGGGTATTTCCGGATGATGTCGGGTGAGTTCGCTGAACTGTTCAAGGATCTTCGTTGCCGCCTCGCCGATGATGATGACGCTCATGACGATTGCCCGTTGTGTGGCTTGTCATTAAGAAAATCAGACTTGCTCAATCCCTCAACAAAGGTCTCTGCGTCAACTGCGGCCTGCTCGATGTGATCAAGATAATCTGCGAGGCGTTTGGCCGTCATACAGGCTGAGCCTCAGACAAAATCTTGACACGTAACTTAGGTGGCAAATCGCCCGGCGTCAGTAAATCAACTGGTACGCCCAGAATTTCCTGGAGTTCATCCTGCAGTCCACCCAGATCGAAAAGCGTCGTTTCCGGCACCGCATCAACGAGTAAATCAAGGTCACTATCATCCTTGTCGGTGCCGTGCAGCACCGAGCCAAAGACACGAAGATTGGCTAACCGAAAACGGCCCGCAGCTTCGCGCACGGCCGTTCGTTTGAGGGTTAAAGCAATGGACGGTCTCATAGGTTCAAGCCCTGATTACCTACCTTTTGTTGGCACACTACCTTGGCGTTTGTATGACAGTTAAGAAATCAACCCACTTGCGGCGAGCGGCGCGTCAGGGAGAACTGCTGGCCTGATGACGAAGTGCAATTCAGCTGGCCGGTGCTGACGAGGGCGCAGTTGACCTTGGACTGGGTACCTCGGGCAAGCGATCGAAGATCGATCTCGATCAGATTGGCGGACGCGAAGCGATAGTTGCCCTCGGCCAGTTTTTCCTTGGTGTCGTTGGCCCGGGTCTCGAAAACGCCATTGTTGAAATTGGAGAAAGCGACGCCGGATGTGTCGAACCATTGACCCTGTACGCTGTCGGACGGCTTGGAAACTTGGGCCGAGCCGCCATCCTGCATGGGCCCGCTCATGCAGCCTGCAAGAGTGATGGTCAGTGCGGTTGCGGCGATGGCCAACGAATAGCGTTTCATCCAGACTGTCTCCCAATGAATCTGCCTGATTCAATGCCGCGAAAATCAAGCAAAAACAAGACCTAAGTTTAACAGTAGTTTTGAAGGACATGATGTTTGCCCCCAGACACTACTGACAAGTTGGCCTTGTGGCGTGAACAACAGTTGGCGATAGTAGTAACCACCAACAGGAGCGAGGCGATGATCGGTTACACGATGGTTGGAACGAACGATCTAAAGCGGGCGATCAGCTTCTATGATCCGCTGATGGCGGAGATGGGGCTCGACCGGTGCTATCGCGACGAGCTATCCACTTCCTGGGGCCGCAAGGAAGACGACCATTTTCCACTGTTCTTTGTCGGATATCCATTCGATGGCGAGCTGGCGACTGTCGGCAATGGGGTGATGACGGCTTTCCGTTTCGACAATAACGCTGCGCTGGTTGACCGCCTTTATGCGATGGCGCTCGACAATGGCGGCAGTGACGAGGGTGCCCCGGGCTTTCGGCCCCAATATGGCGAAGGCTTCTACGCGGCCTATGTCCGAGATCTGGACGGCAACAAGCTGGCCTTCGTCTGTTACGATGCCGAGCCGGTGGCGGGTGATGAGTGACAGAGACGGAAACGGCAACGCGAACGGTTGCCGTTTCCTGTTTCGCAGTGATCAGCGCACGAGGATGTTGCGGAACTGCCAAGGATCGCTCGTGTCGAGGTTCTCCTTGAACAGTCCCGGGCGGTTCTCCAGTGGCGTCCAGTCGGTATAGTGGCCCTTGAGTGGCCCGAGATACGGCTTCTGCACTTCGAGGCAGCGGCGGAAATCCGTCTCGTCGGTCTCGACAATACCTGCATCCGGGTTTTCCAATGCCCAGACCATGCCGGCCATGACAGCGGAAGAAACCTGCAGGCCGGTGGCATTCTGATAGGGAGCAAGCCTGCGGGCTTCCTCGATGGTCAGCTGCGAACCGTACCAATAGGCATTCTTTTCGTGGCCGTAGACGAGAACGCCGAGTTCATCGGCACCGTCGACGATTTCCGACTCGTCCAGCACATGCTGGATCGCCTGGGGCTGGCCGGCTGCCCCGAACATCTCGTCGAGCGACAGTGTTGCCACATTCGCGGGATGATAGGCGTAGTGGCATGTGGGCCGGTACGCCGCCTTGCCCTTCTTGTCGTACACGGTGAAGAAATCGGCGATCGAGATTGCCTCGTTATGGGTTACCAGCAAGCCAAACTGAGCGCCCTCTGTCGGACACCAGGTGCGGATGCGGGTATCGGCACCGGGCTGCTCGAGGAAGATCGCAGCCTTGTTGCCCTTCTTCTGCTTGCGGGCATTCTTCGGCATCCACTTCTCATGGGTACCCCAGCCGAGTTCGGCCGGCTGCAGGCCTTCAGAAATGAAGCCATCAACGGACCATGTGTTCCAGAAGGCGCCAAAGGGTTTCGGCTCGCCAGCGCGTTGCGTGTCGCGCTCGGCGATGTGGATTCCCTTGACCCCGATCTTCTGCATGAGTTTCGCCCAACCCGCGCGATCATCGCGGGCAGGCTCATCATGGTCGACGCGCAGGTCACGGGCGAGGTCCAGGACAGCCTGCTTGACGAACCAGGAGACCATGCCGGGATTGGCACCGCAACAGGACACGGCAGTCGGTCCACCGGGATGCTTTTTCTTTTCGGCAAGCAATGTCTGGCGCAAGGCATAGTTGGTGCGGTCGGCATTATCGAGGTTACTGGCATAATAGAAGCCGGGCCAAGGCTCGATTACGGTGTCGATGTAAAGAGCGCCAACCTTGCGGCACAACCGCAATATGTCGACTGATGACGTATCGACAGACAGATTTACGCAGAATCCCTGCCCGCCGCCTTCTGTGAGAAGCGGCTTCAGCAGGGTCTTGTAATTTTCCTTGGTGACGGCTTCCTGGATCAGGCGGATGCCACGCTCGTCGAGCAGTTTTTTGTTGGCATCGCTCGGATCGATCACGACCAGGCGGGACTTGTCATATTTGAAGTGGCGTTCGATGAGGGGGAGGGTACCCCGTCCGATGGACCCGAAACCGATGATGACGATCGGACCGGTAATTTCTCCATGTACAGGCCAATCAGCCTTCGCCATTTTTTTGCTGCTCCTAATTTTGATCTCCATCAATGAGTACAGCCGCTACAATGCGGCTTCAAAGAAACCATAGAGCATAGACATGACAAAGAGCAAACAACCCAGTGCCCTTTTAGGATGAATTTTTATTATACTGTTAATGATAACGGCGTTTATAGGCGTTCAAGAGCCTCGATAAGCCGTTCCCGGATGCTCATAATACCTTTGTAATGCAATTGCGCAGGATTTAGCGCTTCGAGCTGGCGAGCAAAAGCTTCGGCCAAGGAGCGGCATTGGGGATGTTTCTTCAATGCATTTATAGGGTTCAAATGGATGCGGATGGTAAAGAGGATATCGCCGGACGACGGCAGCTTGCGCAGGGTCTGGCGTTCGACGCGGACGAAACTCTGCGCGGCAATATCCCCTTCCGCGTAAAGGGCTCCTTTCTGATGGCTGGCGAGCGGATGGTAAAGATTGCCATCGGGTTGCAGCGACCAGTTCATGCGCCAGACGGGACGGTCAAGGCGAAGATTGTCGAACATGCGGGTAATCAGCCCGGCATTGCGTGTTCCGGCGCCGAAATCCGGAACCGGAGCGTGGATCTCATCCATCGACCGGCCGAATTTTTCCAAAAGCGTCCAGGATGACGGGAAGGACAGTGAGGCAGCTGCAAGATGCCAGCCGCGCTGCTCGTCCTTGCGCATGAGCACGAGGTCCTCCTGAACGAGACTGGCAGCGCGATGCAGGAAGGGAATATCCGCATCGCCAGCCGGCACCGGCTTGTCGCGCCCGGATATGGCAATGCCGTCATCCGTACGCGTATAGATCGATGGATAGTGCCCGAGGAGATGCTCCGCGATGAGCTCGAACACTTCACGCTGCGACTCGCGCGTACCCGCTTCCTCGACGAAAATCCTGTCGCCATACATGCCGAACAGCCGGTCCTTCTCGGCGAGATAGGGAAGCAGATCATCGTCGATTTCGATCCAGTCCCGCAGATCGAGTTGCTGCAACCCTATGGTGAAGGGTTGCGCTGATCCGTCATAGGGGGTGTGCGTCGGGGCGGCAGGCGCAGCGTTCACGGTGGTATCCATTATTCGGCGTCCATCGCCTCCAGTTCGTCTATAATGCCTTCGATGACCGACAGGCCTTTCTGCCAGAAGGCGGGGTCGGTGGCATCGAGACCGAAGGGAGCAAGCAGTTCGGAATGGTGCTTGGTGCCGCCTGCCTTGAGCATGTCGAAATATTTCTTCTGAAAGCCCGTATCGGCGTTCTGGTAGACGGCATAAAGCGAATTCACCAGGCAGTCCCCGAAGGCATAGGCATAGACGTAGAAGGGCGAGTGGATGAAATGCGGGATATAGGTCCAGAAGGTCTCGTAGCCCGGACCAAAGCGGACCGCGTCGCCCAGGCTTTCCTTCTGCACGTCCAGCCAGATCTCGCCGATGCGGTCGGACGTCAGTTCACCGTTCATCCGCTCGGTGTGAACCCGGCGCTCGAACTGGTAGAAGGCGATCTGGCGCACGACCGTATTGATCATGTCCTCCGCTTTCTGGGCGAGCATCGCCTTGCGTTCGCGCTTGTCGCGGGTTTTTTCGAGAAGCGACCGGAACGTCAGCATTTCGCCGAACACGGAAGCGGTCTCGGCGAGGGTCAGCGGCGTTGAGGCCATCAGGGCACCCTGGTCGCCGGCGAGAACCTGATGCACGCCATGGCCCAGTTCGTGGGCAAGCGTCATCACGTCGCGCGGCTTGCCCATGTAGTTGAGCAGCACATAGGGATGAACCGAGGGAACCGTCGGGTGGGCGAAAGCGCCGGGTGACTTACCCGGGCGGGTCGGCGCATCGATCCAGTTCCTGTCGAAGAAGCGTTTGGCGATGTCTGCCATTTCCGGTGCGAAGCCATGATAGGCGGACAAGACTGTGTCCCGCGCGTCGGTCCACGAGATGACGGCTTGCGGTGTCTCCGGGAGTGGGGCATTGCGGTCCCAGTTGTTCAGATATTCGAGACCGAGCCACTTGGCCTTCAGGGCATAATAGCGGTGGGATAACCTTGGGTAAGCCGCCTGCACGGCCTCCGCCAGTGCATCCACCACTTCGCGCTCGACGCGATTGGCCAGGTGGCGGCTGTCGGCGATATCCTGAAATCCACGCCAGCGGTCGGAGATTTCCTTGTCCTTCGCCAAAGTATTGGTGATCAGGGTAAAGGTGCGCAGGTTCTCGCGGAAGGTTTTTGCCAATGCGTCGGATGCGGCCTTGCGCAGGGCGCCATCGGCATCCTGCAGAAGGTTCAATGTCGGCTCGAGCGAAAGGTCCTCGCCATTCACCTCGAAGCGCAGGGCAGTCATGGTTTCATCGAAAAGCCGGTTCCAGGCACCGCGGCCGGTAACCGATTTTTCGTGAAACAACTGCTCCAGCCGGTCATCGAGCTGATAGGGCCGATCCTTGCGCAGGTCCACCAGCCATGGCCGGTAGTGTCCGATATCGGGATTGTCCGCCATCGCCTTTTCGATAACCGCATCGTCGATGCGGTTGAGTTCGAGGCTGTAGAAGATCAGATGCGTGCTGGTGTCGGTCATTTTCTGCTGGATGTCGCCATACAGCTTTGCCCGCTTCGGGTCCGACGTGTCGCCTGCATAGACCAGTCCCGCGTAGGAGACGATCTTGCCGATCAGTTCCTCGAGCGCTTCAAACTCGCGAATCGAGGTGACAAAATCGCCACCGCCGGCTTTCGCTGCTTCGGCTGCGAGGTTGCCCTTCCAGCGCTGCTCGAAGGCAACTGCCAATTCGTTGGCCCGGACAAGATCGGCCTTGAGTTCGCTGCTTTCGGTCGATGGATAGAGGTCGGCAAGGTTCCACTCCGGAAGTATACCAAGCGCCGCCGCATCGTTCTTTGCCGTGGCCGCCGCGCCGGGTCCGGGCGCGGCCACGGCTGCAAGATCGTATGTGAATACAGTGATTTGAGAACTCATGTTGGGCACCGTGCGATTGCGAGGAAACGCCGAATCAAGCGGCGTCGATCTGGGTTCTAGACCATAAGAGTGGGGTGCGGATTCATCCAGCGTCATCTCTATGATTTACAAAACGTGCATTTTTTAGACTTTGGAGGGGTGGATTCGTCCGTGAAAACGCCTTAATTGTGCTGTTAACAACCCGTTGACCATGTCACAAAATGATGGATTTCGTTCAGTTTTTTGCCATGCTCTCAACGCAATTATTCTACAATAAGTGACCATTAACCATTAAATCGGATAATCCAGCTATTCGGGGGTTGGAAAAAACGGTCAAGGTTGGGACGAAATTGTCAAACATGAATCATGCACAGGACGGCAGGTCTGAGGCGAGTTCTTTCAAGCGCGCCAGCTGGTTTGTTTTCCTCATGGTCTTTGCGTCGATGCTGTTTGCATCCGCACAGGCTTTTGCCGAGACGAGGACTCTCAAGCTTTACTTCATCCACACTAAAGAGCGCGCCGAGATCACATTCAAGAAAAATGGTCGTTACCAGCAGGATGGGCTGAACAAGCTCAACAAATTCCTGCGTGACTGGCGCCGCAACGAACCGACGAAGATGGATCCCCGCCTGTTCGATCTCGTCTGGCAAACCTACCAGGGCGTAGGCGGTCGGGACTATATCAACGTCGTATCCGCCTATCGTTCCCCCGCCACCAATTCCATGCTGCGTTCCCGGTCACGCGGCGTTGCACAAAAAAGCCAGCACATGCTCGGCAAGGCCATGGACTGGTATCTTCCCGGTGTGAAGCTTGCGACCCTTCGCGCAACCGCGCTGAAGTTCCAGGCCGGCGGCGTCGGTTACTATCCGACCTCCGGCTCGCCCTTCATTCACACCGATGTTGGCAGTGTCCGCCACTGGCCGCGCATGAGCCGCAGGGAATTGCTGGCCGTGTTCCCGGATGGCAAGACGATCCATGTTCCATCGGACGGCAAGCCGTTGCCCGGATATGAACAGGCGCTGGCTGCGTATGAATCGCGCAAGCGCAATGGCAGCTCGATCCAGATTGCGAGTGCCTCCAGTTCCAGCCGTCGCGGCAAGACCCTTTTTGGCGTTCTTTTCGGCGGTGGTGCTGACGAAGAGGAGGATACTGGCGAAAGCGCGGTCGCGTCCGCACCGGCAGCTTCGCGTGCCGTTGCCAAGGCAGCTCCTGCGGCGGCTGCCGATCCTGAGGAAGGTGCAGCAGCGCCAGCGCCGGCCGCTACGGCAGCCAAGCCTGCCGCTATCGCACCGGAACTGCCGACGCGCGAAGCGCCCGCGCCTTTGACAGCGCCGCGTCCTGACGCACCGCTCGCCATTACGCCGGAAGACAATCAGGCACTGGCCTTTGCCGTTCCCGTTCCGCTGCGCCGCCCGAACTACACGCCGACACCGGCTCCCGGCCAGCCGGACACGCTCAATGCGCTGGCTGAGGAAAAGCCGACGGTCATTGCTGCGTTGCCGACGCCGCGCCCGCAGGATAGTGCCAGTGCGATCCGCGATATGATTGCTGCAAATGTCGATGAGCCCGTCGCGCCCCCGGCGCAGCCTGAAATGGTCAATGCGCTGGTGCCGGTTCCGTTCGACAAGCCACATAATGCGCCCAAGCCTACCGACATGATGGTGGCATCGGTCGTCCCGAATCAACGTCCGGTGGCGCCGGCCCTGCAGGTCGCTGCCGAGGAGAACCCGGATATCATCGAGGTTCCCGAAGAGGACGACCTTACTCCGGAAGCGATCATCAAGCAGTCTGACGTTGAGGTGCCGGCAGCGGGTGAAATGCCGACGCTGCCAGGAACAACCGGCGGACGCGTCGCACAGGCGCAGCAGAACACGCAGGTCGCATCGGCTGAACCGCAACCGTCACTGCGCCGTACCATGCTCGAAGCCAAGGGCGATCCGGTCGCGATGCTCGACAGTGGCGTGGTCACGACCGCCAAGGCCGCCAAGCCGCACCGTCAGACGGCACAGAACCAGAATCCGAAGGCCATACAGGTTTCTTCCGACCTGCCTGAGCGTGCCCTGTCGGCCGAGCAGGTTGCCGAGATATCGCCGGATGTGGAACCGGCCGTCCTGCGCAATGAAACCATGCGCACGGCCCCGACGACGGTCTACACAGCAGGGTTCCAGCAGAACCTGCCCGTGGCAAATGCCAACAAGTTCACCGGCAAGGCCGTCACATTCCTGCAGATCGCCAAGTTCGACGCGACCAACGGATCGTAACGGCAACCAGCAGCCCCTCCTTATCTCCCCCCTTGTGGGGGAGAATGCGATTTCAACATCTTAGCGCCAGCTAAGTGTCAGAAATCGCCAGAGAGGGGGATTTTGAGCGTGTTTTGAGCAGATCCCCTCACTTGGATTCTCTAAGGATTTGGCTAGTTCCAAATCCAAGAAAATCCTATCTCTCTCGCAAGGGGAGAGATAATGGCCTCAGCCAGCCAGCTTTACAGCCTCTGCAGCAAGCCTGGTGATTTCGTCCCATTTGCCAGCCTTGACCAGTTCTTCCGGGGCGACCCAGGAGCCGCCGACGCACACTACATTCGGCAAGCTCAGGTAGGTCTTGGCATTGGCAACGCTGACACCGCCCGTCGGGCAGAACAATGTGCCGGCAAGCGGCGAGGCGAGGGATTTGAGGAAGGTCGCGCCGCCCGCCTGTTCGGCCGGGAAGAACTTCAGCATCGTGTAACCTTCCTCGCGCAGTGCCATGATTTCGCCGGGCGTGATGGCTCCGGGCAACAGCGGTACTTTGCTGTGACGGGCTGCCTCGATGAGCTGGGGCGTTGCGCCGGGGCTGACGATGAAGCGCGAACCGGCAGCGCTGGCCTCTTCATACTGGCGTGCATTGAGAATGGTGCCTGCGCCGACGATCGCCTCGGGCACTTCGGCGGCAACGGCGCGAATGGCATCAAGTGCGGCGGCGGTTCGCAGGGTGATCTCGATGGCAGGAAGCCCGCCTGCCGCAAGCGCGCGTGCCAGCGGAACGGCGTCAGCGACGTTCTGGATGAGAATGACGGGAATGACCGGCTGGCCCTTGAGGACTGGGAGTAACAAATCGGTCTTCTGGGTCATGTCATTCTCTCCGTTTTAACAGCTTCAATCGATTTAGTAGGGCTCGTCCGGTTTGTCTACTTTGATTTCCCGGATGAGGCATTTCCAGTGCGTGGTTCGCCGTTCGACAAGCTCAGGATGAGACTCACCATGAGGGACATAGTGGATTTCCAAGGCAATCGCCAACGCAGATTACTACACCGTGCAGTTCCGGCTCCATCCCTCATGGGCAAAGTGGGACATGCAATGCTTGTCCCAGCTGCAAAACCCTTGAAATTGCAGCCCTAGCACAGTAGTTGGATGCAATCATGACACAAGACGCGCCGACACCGCCATTTACAGTGGCCGCCCTCTACCGCTTTGCCCGGTTGGACCACTATGAGTCGCTCCAGCAACCATTGGCGCAGCTGTGTTGTGGTGAGGGCATCAAAGGCACGCTGCTTCTGGCTGCGGAAGGCATCAATGGTACCGTTGCGGGGTCCGCGGCGGCGATCGGGAAACTCGTTGATTTTCTTGAAGCAGAACCAGCCGTTGCCGGGATGGAGCTCAAATATTCACATGCCGGCGAGATGCCGTTCAAGCGCATGAAAGTGCGCCTGAAGAAGGAGATCGTCACGATGGGCGTCGAGGATATCGACCCCCTGAAGAGTGTGGGTACCTATGTTCCGGCCGGAGAATGGAATGCGCTCATCTCCGATCCCGACACGATCCTCATAGACGCACGCAACGATTATGAAACGGCAATCGGTACGTTCCAGGGGGCGATCGATCCGCAGACGAAAACATTCAGGGAGTTCCCCGAGTGGGTCGAGAACCATCGCGAGGAACTCGAAGGCAAAAAGATTGCCATGTTCTGCACCGGCGGCATTCGCTGTGAGAAAGCGACGGCGTTTGTAAAAGGTCTTGGCTTCGATGATGTCTTCCACCTGAAGGGCGGCATCCTGAAATATCTCGAGGATGTGCCGGCCGAGCAGAGCCGCTGGGAAGGCGAATGCTTTGTCTTCGACGAGCGTGTTTCGGTGGGCCATGGCCTTGTCGAGGGTGAGGCGGAGCTGTGCCACGCCTGCCGTAATCCCATCCAGCCCGAGGACAAGCTTTCGCCGCTGTTTGAGGAGGGCGTTTCCTGTCCGAATTGCTATCACGAGCGGACAGATGAGGACCGCGCGCGCTTTGCCGAACGGCAAAAGCAGGTGAGGTTGGCGAAGGAACGGGGCGAGAAGGCCCATATCGGTTCCTAGCCCTGCGAAGAATCTGCAGAACCACGCACCCTCTTCTGCCTTCCCATAAATTGCTCTCCTGTCATTGCAATGCCATGAACCGGGACCTAACTAAGCGGGGCGAATTCATGCAGCCAAGAGGAGATTTGCATGCTTGATCCGAAGAAGATTCTCGATGATTTCCTGGGGAGCAGCATACCCGGAACAGGAACCTCGGTTCGCGATACGGCCGGCAAGGCAACACAGATGGCCAAGGACAATCCGCTTGCTGCAGGCGCTCTGGCTGCAATCCTGCTTGGTACGGGTACTGGCCGCGAAATCACCGGCGGCGCACTGAAGCTCGGCGGCCTCGCTGCCGTCGCAGGGCTGGCCTACAAGGCCTACCAGAATTATCAATCGGGCAAGGCGCCGACCGAGGCAACGCAGACCGCCGGCGGCGAGTTGTTGCCGCCACCGGACGATTCAAGTTTCCATCCTGAAACAGCCCCGCAGGGCGAGCATGAATTTGCGCTGGTGCTGGTGCGTGCCATGATCGCCGCCGCCCGCGCCGATGGACATATCGACGACGAAGAACGGGCACGCATCACCGAAAAACTGTCCCTTTCCGGCATGAACAGCGATACGCAGGAATTTCTCGCCAACGAGTTGAGTGCTCCGGTGGATATCGATGCGCTCGTTGCGGCTGCCGTAACCGACGCGCAGAAAGTCGAACTCTACACCGCTTCCCGCCTGACCATCGAGCCGAAGACCCGGGCCGAGCGCGGTTATCTCGACCTATTGGCTGGGCGTCTCAAATTGCCTGACAGCCTGATCGATCACATCGAAGCAACTGTGGCCAATGTGAAGGCGAATACTGCCGCCTGACACGCTGCAAAGCGGTGGTGCGTGGTTCGCCCCTTCGCACCACCATGTCCGCAGCCTTGACTATTTCGTCAGAAACTTCTCGATGCGTTCAATGGCACGCACGATGTTTTCTTCCGAGTTGGCATAGGAGAGGCGAATGTAGCCTTCGCCGAGAATGCCGAAATCCGGGCCGCCGATCAGCGCCACGCCAGCTTCGTCGAGAAGCGCCGCAGCCAGCTGCTTGGCGGGCCAGCCGGTCTCCTTGACATTGGGGAAGGCATAAAAGGCACCCTTCGGTGTCGCGCAGCTGATGCCGGGCAGGCTGTTGAGTCCGTCGACGACGATCTTGCGGCGGTTGTCGAAGGCCTTGCACATCTTGATCACATCGTCCTGCGGCCCGTCGATGGCGGCGATGCCGGCGAGCTGGCTCGGGGCGTTGACGCACGACCAGCAATTGACCGCGAGCTTGCGCACCTTGTCATACAGCTGGTCCGGCCAGATCGACCACCCCATGCGCCAACCGGTCATCGCCCAGGTCTTCGACCAGCCATTGAGGATGATCAACCGGTCGCGGATCTCCGGGAAGGAGAGGAGGGAGCAATGCTCCTCGCCGTCATAGGTCATGACGTCATAGATTTCGTCCGACATGATGGCTACATGCGGGTGCGCCTCCAGACCTTTGACAAGCTTTTCGATTTCCGCCTTTGGCGTAACGCCCCCCGTGGGGTTGGCAGGAGAATTGAGGATCAGGAGCCGGGTCTTCGGCGTGATCAATGCAAGGGTTTCTTCGGCCGAGAAGGCAAAGCCGTTCTCCTCGCGGATGGGAACAGGAATCGGCTTTGCTCCCGTGAACTCGATCATCGAGCGGTAGATCGGGAAGCCGGGGTCTGGATAGAGAATTTCGGCGCCAGGTTCGCCGAAAATCAGGATGGCGGCAAACATGGTTACCTTGCCGCCGGGAACGATCATGACATTCTCGGGAGAAACCTCGACGCCCGTGGTGGTCAATGTACGGCGGACGACCGCCTCGCGCGCCGCAAGCAGCCCGGTTGCCGGCGTATAGCCGTGATGTCCGTCCCGCAACGCCTTGATCGCGGCCTCGACGATGTGGTCGGGCGTTTTAAAATCCGGCTGGCCGATGCCAAGATTGATGATATCCTTGCCTTGCGCGGCGAGGGCAGTGGCGCGGGCAAGGACAGCAAAGGCATTCTCTTCACCGATACGGTCGAACCCGGAAATAGTACGCAGCATTTTCTTGTCTCACATACAATTTTCAACTTCTGCTTTGTGCGTGTGCCATCGTATGGAGTCAAATACTCTTACATCATCAGGCGGGTAAAACTCATGATTGATCTTGCAGACTGGACGCCGCGCCCTACTCCTGCCCGTGAGCCGCTCGACGGACGGTATGTGCGGCTCGAACCGCTTGACGCGACAAGGCATGGCGACGGACTTTACGAAGCGTCGTCGGTTGCCGATGCCGATGACCGCTTCCGCTACCTCTTCGAAAATCCGGCGCAGGATCGCGAAGCCTTCAGGGCGTGGCTGGAGAAAGTCGAAGCGAGCAAGGATCCGCTTTTCTTCGCCGTCATCGACAAGGCAAGCGGCAAGGTCGCTGGGCGCCAGACGCTGATGCGCATCGACCCGGCTTTCGGCGTGATCGAGATCGGTAATATCTACTGGGGACCGCTTATCTCGCGCAAGCCGGCGGCGACAGAGGCACAGTTCCTGTTCATGCAATATGCCTTCGATGGTCTCGGCTACCGGCGCTACGAGTGGAAATGCAACAATGCAAATGAGCCCTCAAAGCGTGCCGCCGAGCGCTTCGGATTCAAGTTCGAGGGAATTTTCCGCCAGCACATGGTGCAGAAGGGCAAAAACCGCGATACGGCCTGGTACTCGGTCATCGACAGCGAATGGCCGGCACTGAAAACAGCCTACCAGGCCTGGCTCTCTCCGGATAATTTCGATGCCGATGGCAGGCAGATCAGGCGGCTGGAGGAGTTCCGGGTCAATAGCGCCGGTGAATAATTGGCTGGCACAATGGTTTGCGTGGTTCGACAAGCTCACCATGAGGGACGTTGAGGATTGTAGTTGAGGCGCATGGAACGTTCATTGCATTCACGACCTCGTCGAACCACGCAATTTCCCCCGCCCTTGCATAAAAATCCAACAAGGTTACAACGCCCTAGATTGACCTGGAGGCGATGAACGCGATGGATCCGAAAACCCGTAATGCGGCAATTGCAGCCTTTTGCATCATGCTCGGCTTTGGCATCGTAGCCTACTGGATGCCGACGCTGATGCTGGCACTGGGCGAACGCTCGACGCTCGCAGCGGGTATCTTCGCCATTGTCTTCGTGGCCGGGTTCTTCCTGGTTTTCTGGCTGCGGGCCAGAAAACAGCATGAGGATGAGCGGTCGTAGGCCATTTCCATTTCTCTCCGAGCCATGGAAGTGCTCCAAGTATTGGTTTTACGCAGCTCCGGACGAAAAACCTACTAGAACCGTCTCGATGCGGTCAGGAGCAGGGCGCCGATCAGGACGATAAACAAAGCTCCACTGACCTCGATGATGTTTTGAAGGCGGCCGGACAGCGCGGCAGCGCCTGAAATTCGCAACGCAGCGTTCTTGGCAGTGACGGCGAGTGTTGCCAGGATCGCAACGGTAATGAACGTTCCAAGCGCCATTGCGAAGACCGAAAGCACGCCGCCGAGAATGAGCCCGTTCAGCAGCGAGAAGGTGAGCACGATGAGTGCTCCCGAGCAGGGACGCAGGCCAACCGCCACAATGGCCGCCCAGGCGGTCTTCCAGTTGAATTCACCAGAGAGCATCGCTGGATCCGGGGCGTGCGAATGGCCGCAAGTCGCGCACACTTCGCCTTCGGCATGATGGTGGTGTTCATGTCCGTGGCCATCATGGCCATGGTCGTGCGAATGGTGGTGATGGTCATGGTCATGATGATGGTGGTGGTGACCGTGATTATGCTTCTCAGGTAAAAGATGGACCGCCCTAGGGCGGAACAACAGCGGTACCTTGCGCCACAGCAACGCCAGGCCGAAGGCGATGATCAGCACGAAGCTTGCAATCTCCATGTAATGTGCGGCGTCGTCCATCGAGACCGTTGTGCCACGCAGCACCAGGAAGGTGAGACCGATGACGAAGAGCGCGGTGAACGCCTGCAGCATCGACGATGCAAAGGAGAGAAGCACGCCGCGCTTCAACGTCGTCTCATTGGCCAGCATGTAGGAGGAAATCACGGCCTTGCCGTGCCCGGGACCCACCGCGTGGAGGATACCGTAGAGGAATGACAGTCCGACGAGTATCGAAGCTTGCCATGGGTCCTCACGCATCGCCTTGAGTGCGTGGGTCATGGCGAGGTAGAATTCGCGCTGCTGCACATTGATCCAGAGGATGAATGTGGCGAAGGGGCCGGTGGGTTGCATGGCCACCTCGTTCGACCCTATTCCGAGCGACGACTGTGCCAGCGCATGGCCGCCGACGAGTGCCACGAGAACCAAAGCGCCAAAAAGGGTTCGTTTCCGCATCATTCCATTCCCTGTCACCCCTTTGGGGCGCATTCAATTTCGAGCCGCGTCGCAAATATCTTCGACATGTTCGTGCCGGTCGGATCGTTGAAGAAGGCCTCGGTAAGCGTTCCCTGGTTGGCGGCGATCGCTTGGTCTGGGTCCGGTCGGACCACCTTTTGCGTGCAGCTGCCGGGAAGTCCCTTGACGTGAATATCCGTGTCGTTGACGTAATCGATGGCCGTGTAGAACGTCGGGTCATAGACACCGAAGCTGGTCTTCTTGCCGAGAGTGAGCGGCTGTTTGGGTGTACTTTCGAAGATGATCAGCAGCTGATTGTTCTGGAAGTCGGCCAGAAGATTGGCAGGTGCAGCCATGGCGACACTCTTGCCGTCGAGTGTCACAGTCTGGAAGTAATCATACTCGGAGATGGACTGGCTGATCGTGCTGGCGAGGTCCGCCAGTTCCTTGTCGTCGAGCTTCATATCGGCATTCTTGTCGAACTCGACCAGCACGGTACTCGAGAACAGGTCATCGAAACGCCAGACGTGGCCGAGCTTTTCGACGGTTCCATCGGGTTTGATGGTAAGATCCAGCCGCGCTTCCGCAAAGACGTGCGGGTGCACATGGGCAGGTGTGGCGAACATCAAAGCCGCCGCAAGCGCGCCGCTGAAAACCGCGAATCTCTGGAGCATGGATGACCCTTTGTGAGTTGCTGCACAGGACATTCCGAACTTGGCGAAATTGGGACCAATGTTCTAGACCTTGCGATTGTCCTTGAACCATTTGGCGAGAAAATCGACGAGCACCCGTACCTTTGCCGGAAGGTAACGGCGGTGCGGATAGACCGCATAGATACCGGCGTCGCGGGGTACGAATTCTTCGAGCACGCTGACGAGGCTGCCATTGGCGATATCGGCCCGTGCGATGAAGTCCGGAATCGATGCAAACCCCAGGCCGGCAAGTGCTGCCCGCCGTCCTGGAAGCGGGCTGTTGATCTCGAGGGGGCCACCGACCTGTACCGATATCGGCGCACCGTCTTCATTGAGGAATTGCCAAGCGGTGCGCGTGCGATTGTTGGTGTCAACGATACAGGGCAGGCCTGCGAGTTGCTCCGGCCGCGTGGGTCTGCCCACGCGCTCGACCAGTTGTGGCGAGCCGCACACGATGACGCGAAACGGCGCGATGCGCTTGGCGATGAGGGATGAGTCCTGGAGCCGGGTGATTCGAATGGCGAGATCGAAACCCTCTTCCACAAGGTCGACAAAACGATCGTCGAGCCGCACGTCGAGAACGATGTCCGGTTGCTCGGCACAAAAATCGACGAGACATTGACCGATCTGCGCGTCGGCGAAAGATCGGGGAGCAGAAATCTTAATCCGGCCCTTGATGTCGCTGCTCGATTCGCGCACCGCCTCCTGGAGGCTTTCGACCTCGCGCAAGATCTCGCTGGCACGCTGGTAATAGGTGTGTCCTGACTCCGTCAGTGAAAATTGCCGGGTTGTCCGGTTGAGCAGAAGCGCACCGAGTTCGTCCTCCAGCTCGCGTACATATTTGGAGAGGAGTGCCTTCGACCGGCCGATCTTGCGCGCCGCCGCGGAGAAGCCCTCGGCCTCCACGACATCGATAAATGCGCGCATGCGGGTGAGCGTATCCACGTCAGGCCAGCCTTTCCGAAGCAGTCAAAATTGCGCGGCCCAGGCTGATCAGAGCGCGGTCGCTGCCTTTTGGGCCGAGCAGGGAAATGCCGAACGGCGCCCCGTGGACAGCGCCAATAGGCAGGGTGATCTGCGGAAAGCCGGACAGGCCCGAAAGACAGAACAACCGCACGCAACGTTCGCGATAGGCCTGTGAATCGTCGAACGAGATGGTGACAAGCGGTGCAGCACCGGGGACCGTCGGCAGGACCATGACGCTGTCATCCCCGAGCAGGTCCGACAATTCGCTGCGGAATAGTTCGCGCCGTTTCATCTGCGACCTATAGGCCGCAAGGTCTATGGTCGAACCATATTCGAAGCGTTCCCTCACTGCCGGCCCGAGGTTCCGCTCTTTCCTGGAAATCCACGCGCCGTGCGCAGCCCAGGCTTCGAAACCCTGGATCTGCCGCAAACAAAGATAAAGGTCGTCCATCGAGGCGGTGGGCTGGCGCGCTGACCGCGCCTGGCCAAGATGGGCGCAGACGATCGCATACATTGCGCGGTAGGCGGCATCTTCCGCTTCACCTAGCAGGAGGTGCTCGAGCAGGGGAATGAACAGGGGGCGATTGAGCCTGAATTCCTGATCGTCAGGCCCGAGCAGAACCGCGCCGACCTTTTCATAGAGTGCGATATCGCGGGCGAACCAGCCAAACGTATCGAGCGAGGGTGCCAGCGGCATGGTTCCTTGGAGCGAGATGCGTCCATGGGTGGTCCGGAGCCCGACCAGACCGCAGAAACTGGCAGGTGCGCGAATCGAACCGCCCGTGTCGGAACCAACCGCGATCGTGGCGAGCCCGCCGGCGACGGCCGATGCAGAACCCGAAGACGAACCGCCAGAAACGCGATCCGGCGCGTTCGGGTTCACGGGATGGGGGTAATGCACGTTCTGGCCCATCATGGAAAAGGCCAGCTCGTCCGTCTGCGTCTTGCCGACAAACCTTGCCCCGGCATCGAACAGTGCCTGTACAGCCGGGGCTGTTCTGGTTGCAGCAGGTGATTCGTCGGCTTTTTGCGGATTTCCTCCACCGGTGACGAGACCCGCGACATCGAATATGTCCTTGACCGCCAAAGTTTCACCGTTCAGCGGGCCTTTGCCAGAAGAAAGGTTAACCGTTGGTAAATCCAAAAGGGCATTCAGGGGCGAAATTGTGCGCATCGTTCAATGATTCTAGGTCATTTGCCGTTGTCTGTTCAATGAATAAAAAATTTCCGCCGGACCCATATTTTTCATTGATTGGACACATCTTTGTCCTTATATGGCCCTTGCCCAAAGTCGCACGTGCCTGTGGGTGTCCGCCGATCCTCATAATGGTGAGGAAACGGTATGGTACCTGGAACTAACCCCTCCAGTCAGTTTAGCGGCCTACTGCTGAACTGAGGACATCTTGAAGCAACGACGGTGCGGGCCTTTCTGGTGTCTTCCGGCTGTCCATAAGCCGGGATTACTGAAGAGGCACACCTTCATTGCCGGTAGTGCGGATGGGTTCATCCAAACCAAGGCAGACAAAGCGGATTTACGCGAACTTTAGCGTGGGTCCATCGCCGCATGAATCTTTCCCGTGGTTCCAGCATCTCCAAAGGCTGGCCTCGCGCTGGACCGACTCACGCACTTTGTCCCTGCGGTCGAACGGGCGCACCCCGTGAAATCGCGACTTGCTTAAGGCGGCCGGAAGTGCCGCTACGGATTGGAGACCCAACGATGGCTACACAGCGCATCCTCGACTTCATCAATACCCGACGTCCGAATGGTCCCTGCATGGTGCTGGATCTCGAGGTCGTCCGCGAGAATTTTCATAATTTCGAGATGGCGTTGCCTGAATCGAAGATATTCTACGCGGTGAAGGCCAATCCTGCGCCCGAAATCCTGCGCCTGCTCGCCTCACTCGGCTCGAGCTTCGACACTGCTTCGGTTGCAGAAATCGAAATGGCACTTGACGCCGGTGCAACGGCCGACCGTATTTCCTTCGGCAACACGATCAAGAAAGAGCGTGACATCGCGCGCGCCTTCGAGCTTGGCATTCGCCTGTTCGCTGTCGACTGCGTCGAGGAAGTCGAGAAGGTTGCTCGCGCGGCGCCCGGCTCGCGCGTTTTCTGCCGCGTCCTGACCGATGGCGCCGGCGCCGAATGGCCGCTGTCGCGCAAGTTCGGCTGCGTGCCGGCCATGGCGGTCGACGTGCTGCGTGCCGCGCAGTCGCTTGGTCTTGAGTCCTATGGCGTTTCGTTCCATGTCGGTTCGCAGCAGACGGATCTGTCCGCCTGGGACCGTGCACTCGGCGACGCGAAGCATGTTTTCGACAAGCTCGCGATGGAAGGCATCACCTTGAAGATGGTCAATATGGGCGGCGGTTTCCCCACCCGTTATCTGAAAGACGTGCCGACCGCCCAGGCCTATGGTCAGGCGATCTTCCAGGCATTGAGCAGGCATTTCGGCAATCGCCTGCCCGAGACCATCATCGAGCCAGGCCGCGGCATGGTTGGCAATGCCGGCGTGATCAAGGCGGAAGTCGTGCTCGTGTCGAAGAAGGCCGACAATGACAATGTGCGCTGGGTCTATCTCGATATCGGCAAGTTCGGCGGCCTTGCCGAAACAATGGATGAGGCGATCCGCTACCAGATCACCACGCCGCGCGACGGTGACCACAGTGCGCCTTGCGTCCTTGCCGGTCCAACCTGCGACAGTGCCGATGTGATGTACGAGAAGAACCCTTATCCGCTGCCCCTGTCGCTGACCATCGGCGATGAGGTGCTGATCGAGGGAACGGGTGCCTACACCACGACCTACTCTGCAGTTGCATTCAACGGGTTTGAGCCACTCCGATCATACGTGATCTGAAAGACCTTGATAACTCCACCCTGATGGGCACCTGATGTGATTTTCTGCGCTTCCGATGCTCATGGACCCAAAAGTCCACTGCGCTCCGGTTCTCGAAAAACCGCACCAGCTACCTCATCAGGCTGAGTTCTCAAAAGGTCTCTCACTCCGCATGACGCGATGACGCCCCCTGATTGATTGGTCAAGATAATGAGTGCAACAGACTACATCCAACAAAATCTGCATCCGGACGGAATGCAGGGCTTTGTAATCCGCAACGAGACTGCGCAGGATGAACGGGCGCGCGAGGATCTGCTCGACCGCGCCATGGGCGAAGGCCGGCGCCGCAAGTCTTCCGAAAAGCTGAGACGAGGGCGCCTGCCTTCGGCAGGTCTTGCCTTTGTGGCGCGGGGCGCCGACGGGACGCTGCTGGGCAGCGTACGGCTGTGGGATATCCAGGCTGGTCATGATACAACGGGCAAGCCGGTGCGTGCTCTTCTGCTCGGACCTTTGGCAGTCGAACCGCTGCTCAAGGGACAAGGTATTGGTGCGGCCCTGATGAGGCATGCGATCAACGAGGCTGCGCGCCTAGGTCACGGCGCGATCATCCTTGTCGGTGATCCGGAATATTACGAACGTTTCGGATTCAGCGGCAGCAAGATGAGCGAGCTTGCAATGCCCGGCCCTGTCGAGCGTCGGCGTTTCCTGGCGCTGGAATTGAAGCAAGGACATCTTGCCGGCTGCCACGGCCTATTGAGCCCAAGGGGCCGAAAGTCTTCGCGTTCGATGAAAATTCTCCCGGTTTCGCTAAGATTCTCGATGTAGATAAGGAAAACCGGCCAATCGGCCGGTTTTTTGTTGTCAAACCTTTTCGCGAACAAACCGTTCGATCGCCGTCACTTCATTCTGTTGAATTTCGTGACCGCCGGAGTGCCAGACAAGTTCGGTCTCGACACCTTGCGAAATCAGATAATCGGCGAAGGATTGCGTCATCTCCGGCGGGCAGATTGTATCGAGCCTGCCGGCCGTGATCAGGGCGCGCTTGCCCGCAAGGCCTGTTTGCGGCGCCGGCTTCCATGGAACGAGCGGATGCATGAGAATCGCGTCGTCAAACAGGTCCGGCTGCTCCAGCATTACCGACGCAAGAATGTTGGCTCCATTGGAATAGCCGAGCCCAATGACATTCGATGCCTTGGCGGCGGCCTTATGCGCGCGGACGAAATCCGCCATTGCGGCCGTGCGTCTGGCGAGATCATCCATGTCATAGACGCCTTCGCCCGTCCGGCGAAAGAAACGCGAAGCCCCATGCTCGGAAACATCGCCGCGCGGCGAAACGATACCCGCTTGCGGCAGCAGGCGCCGGCCGAAATCGAAGAACTGGTTCTCGTCGCCGCCGGTGCCGTGAAAAACGAAGAGCAGCGGGCTTCCCGGCTGCCCGGCCTTGTAAGCGCGATGCTGATAACTATCGATTGACATGTCTGACCTCTCCAGAGCGGGCAAAGGCCCCCGCTCTCATTGATGGTGTGTGCATGCCCGACATATGCGGCGGGAGGCGGCATTGTGAAACCCACCGCCCGCTTGATGCATTGTCGCCGCTACGTAGACAATAGCGGCGCGGACTCACCGATGCACTCAGCCGGCATCGGACCATGGGCCGTGGAAATCGCCTTCTTCGCCGATTCGCTTGAAGCCGTGCGCGCCGAAGAAATCGCGCTGGGCCTGGATGAGATTTGCCGATCCGCGCGCCTGGCGATAGCCGTCAAAATAGTTGAGCGCGGCCGACAGCGCCGGCGTTGGCAGGCCGGCCAGAGCCGCTTCGGCAACGATCCTGCGCAGGGATTGCGAACCGGTCTTCATCCGGTCGATGAATGCAGGCGCAAGCAGCAGGTTCTTGCCTTCGCGGCCCTCGAATGCCGCTGCGATCTCGTCGAGGAACTGCGAACGGATGATGCAGCCGGCGCGCCAGATGCGAGCCGTGGTGGCAAGTGGAATGTTCCAGCCATGCTCCTTGGAGGCGCCCGCCATAACATCGAAGCCCTGCGCATAAGCGGCAATCTTGCCGGCCAGCAAGCCTTCCTCGAGGGCGTCGATAAATGCCAGGCCCTTGTCCGCAAGCTTGGCTGAGCCGAGTTCACCATAGGCGGCGGAGGCATCGCTGCGCTCCTTGACGAGCGACGAGATCGACCGGGCGGCGACAGCAGCTTCGATCGCGGTCGCAGGAATGCCCAGCATCTGTGCTTCGATCGCGGCCCAGCGGCCGGTGCCCTTCTGGCCGGCGCTGTCGAGAATGACATCGACCGCCGGCTTGCCCGTCTTCCTGTCGGTCGCCTGCAGCACCTTTGCGGTGATCTCGATGAGATAGGAGTTGAGCGGGCCGGTGTTCCACTTCTCGAAGATCTTGCCGATTGCCTCCGGAGCAAGGCCGAGGCCATCGCGCAAGAGGCCGTAGACCTCGGCGATCATCTGCATGTCGGCATATTCGATGCCGTTGTGGATGGTCTTGACGAAATGGCCGGCACCGTCCGGGCCAAGCAGCGCGGAACAGGGAAAGCCTTCAAACTTGGCGGAGATCGCAGTCAGGACCGGTTCGATACGGGCATAGGATTCGGCAGTTCCACCGACCATGATGGATGGCCCATGGCGTGCACCTTCTTCGCCGCCCGATACGCCCATGCCGACAAAGGTTGGATCGTTAGGGCCAAGTTCGGCAAGGCGCCTTACGGTGTCATGGAAATTAGCGTTGCCGGCATCGATGATGATGTCTTCCTTGGCGAGGAAGGGCTTCAGAGCCGCAACCTGTTCGTCTACCGCTTCACCTGCCTTGACCATCAGGATGATCGGGCGCGGCGCACGAATGCTTCTCGCCAGCTCTTCAAGCGTGTCGCAAGGAATGATCTGGTCCTTCAGGCGGCCTGCCTCTTCGTAGAACTCGCGGGTCTTGGCCACGGTCCGATTGAAAACTGCGACGCGATAACCGTTGTCGGCGATATTGAGCGCCAGATTGGCGCCCATGACGCCAAGGCCGATCAATCCGATATCAGCTTGCTGCATGATCTTGGTCCCTAGACTACATTCATTATTCGGTTTTGCTCGGGAGAGGAGGTCCCCACCCGCAGGAACTGCATTTGTATAGCAATACAAGTTCCCGGCAATGCTTTAGACCTTTCCGGCCGGACCCGAAAGGGCGTTTCACGTCAGGTATGAAGCGCGCGGCGTTGGCCACCTGTTTCGAACCCGGGCAGGTGTGCAGGAATCTGCATCGATTTTATTTTATACATGCGATTCGGAGTGATACTTTAGTATGGCCTATAAATATATTTCACTATAACTATTTGAGGCAGTAAAAATCTGAGATATTGTGACTGAATATAGTGTTGATATTGCTCGTGACGGATTTTTATTTTGCACTCCTATGGGTAAAACCAATTTTTTTAATTCGATAGAGGCCGGCAAAGTTGCGGCGACAGTACCTGAAGCTAACAATGGGCAGCCCGCGCTGACGTTACGGGAAAATTTCGGGCTTCCGGGTTCTCAACTTTATTGCAGCGTCTTCCTGCCGCCCCCTTTTGCTACCTATGGACCAACATTCTATGTGGAGGATGTCATCGACGTGGATGGGCTCTCAGCCGATTGTCCGTGTGATCCGGAGTACGGCAGCCTCGTATCGGGTTCGGCTCTGAAAACGGCCCTTCGAGCGGCTGGCTTTTCCATCGGTCGATCAAGGCTGCGCGGGCACGATCGAAGACGTCTCGTTCAGGAGCGTTTGGACATGGCTGAGCTCCTACGGTCGTATGGATGTGAGGTCTTTACCGCGTCGAACGACGTCGAATGGCTCAATCTCGCTTCGGTTCGAGGCGTAATCGCAACGCATGTTGACCAGCAGCAATATGCTGTCGAGAACATTGCCGGCTTGAGCGCCCTTGATCTGTGGACCGTTCATTTCCAGCGTGCCGACGGTACACATGTCTGCCTTGCGGAGCATGGCGTGAGCGCCGCCGCAGTTGGAGAGCGGCTCGACAGGATTGGAGTGCGCCGTCACGGCGAGCAGTGCATCGTGCTGAATGCGCCAGACCGAATGATTCCATGGGAGATCCCGGCAAGAGGTGACCGCAAGCTCACTCAACTGTCAAATTGGATCGATTATGGATTCAATGTGTGGTCGGACAGCGATAGCAGACCGCACCTGGTGATAGGAGAGGCTGTGATCCGGGTGGCAGATATACAATGTCGACGACAAGAGTTGGAGCTCTTTCTGACCGCCGCTGCAACGCACTTCGAGGGCTTCCATATCCTCGAACTTGCCGAAGGTTGCAGGTATGGCGCTCCAACCAACAGCATCGATGTAGGGACCGCGATTCTGAGCAATGCTAGCCTATCGGACAGGTGCCGCAACAGGATGGAAGGCATTCTTCGGCGCTCTATCGACAACTCCATGCATTTCGAGGAGAATCCTCCGGGATTTCGCTGCGCCGTGTTTCCAGTCGACAGGTCAGCGTATTCGTTGCTTGCAGAAGGAGATCCCCTGCATCACGCTTCGGTAGACCGCAGTCAGATCGATCCGCTTGATCCCATGGATATCTTCTTTGATATTCATGGGCAGGAGCACGAGCGCCTGGCAGCACGGCTGAGTGCGAGGCGCGAGCAACTGGGGGAGGCCCCTCATTCGCAGGACGATGAGTGCCGTCCGGATTCACCTCTTCACCTATGTTCAGGACTTGAGTGAACGCAACAATGGAACACCGGATATCCTCTGGGGCGCTTGTGCTCCGCGATGAACGAATCCTCCTGGTCAGGCACCGATTGGAAGGCGAGTACGATTATTGGGCACCCCCCGGAGGTGGGGTGGAGGATGATGAGGAACTCGAGGCAGCGGCTGCGCGAGAAGTATTTGAGGAGGCCGGGATAAGGGCTCAGATGCTCTCGCTCGCCTATATCGACGAGTTGATAGATCACTATGGACGCATGATAAAGTTTTGGTACATTGCGCAGTATCTATCTGGAGAAATCACTTTGGAGCTCAACCCTGCGGTGGAAGAGAGCATTGTGGACGCTGGATGGTTCGCCCATGCTACCTTGCCGAAGGAACACGTTTTCCCAGTGCTCCTTCGTGACCAGTTCTGGAAGGACTTGGGAAGTGGGTTTCAACACCCAAGAAAATTGCCCCTACAGCATTCAATCTTCCAGCTGAAGTCGGGCCTCGCCGAAGAATAGAGGCTGACACGCCCGCTGAAGATGTCAGAACTTGCAATCAGTTATCACGCAGTTTTTCCATGTCGCGGATGCGATCGGCGCTGCCCTTTTCCAGCTTGCGGGTGACTTCCGCAACCAGGGTCTCGGCCACGAGGAAGAGGGCTGCCGATGAATCCCATGGCGAAGGTACTGCCGTTCGGCCGGCGATGACGTGGCGGGCAAATCGGGCGATAGGCGAAAGCCATTGATCGGTAATCAGGACGATCTCCACACCGCGCGCCTGGGCCTTCTCGGCGAACCGAACCAGGCTTTGCTGGTAACGGCGAATATCAAAAATGACCAGCACATCCTTTTTGCCCATGTCGATCAGCTGGTCGCGCCAATGACTTTCCTGCCCGGTGAGATGTGTTACGCCCGGACGCGTAATCTTGAGGTGTGCTGCCATATATCGGGCAATCGGATCGGTAAAGCGGCCGCCCAGCAGGTAGATGCGCGCGCGGTTGCGGCTGATAGCTTCCGTGACATCATCCAGCTGTTGCGCCGAGAGATGCTGGAAGGTCTCGCGAATGTTCTCGATAGCTGCTTCCATGAGGGGAAAGACCGGACCGCCCTTTACGCTCTGGATCGACGCTGCACGGTTCCACGGTGATTGAACCTGGGCAGCCAGTTCTTCCTGAAGTGCTCCCTGGAAATCCGGGTAGCTCTGGAAGCCAAGCCGGGACACGAAGCGAAGAATCGTTGGCGAACTAACGCCGGCCTGCGTCGAAAATTCGGCCACGGTTCTCAGTCCGATCAACGGGTAATTGCCAATCAGCGTCTGCGCGGCTTTGCGTTCCGATACCGACATCGCGTCCATTTTCTCAGCTATCAGCTCGGAAATACTGGTTGTCATGGATGTTTCCCTGTCCAGCCAAGACCCTATCCGTGTCAGAATGCGATTTTCGGATTTGACAATCTTGGTTGATATGTATCAAATCATACGAGAGCGGAAATAAAAACATAAAATGTAACGTAAGATACAGTTGCCGAAGAGGCTGCGATGGGATTGTCCCGGAGAGTGACGCATGACTGGACTCCAGTCCGGGTATCGAACCCCGACGGGCGTTCGCAGTGTGTCATCCTTTGCGACCATGCATCCAATCATATCCCGCCAGGCTTTGCCATGCTCGGCCTCGATGCCGCTGATCTGCAACGACATATCGCGTGGGATCCCGGTGCGCTTGGCGTCAGTCAGGCGATGAGCAGGCGCCTGGATGCGCCGCTGGTTGAATCCTGCGTGTCGCGTCTGGTGATCGATTGCAACCGCCCGCTCAATGCGCCGGACCTCGTGCCGTCCTTAAGCGAAGCGACGTCCATTCCTGGCAATGTTGGCCTGGATGATGCGGCCAAATCGCAGCGCATAGCGCTTTCGCACCGGCCCTATCACGCCGCCATCGAGAAACTGGCGCAGGAGCGGGCGAGCAAAGGCCTGCCTGATCCGGTCTACGTGGCGGTCCATTCCTACACGCCCGTCTATCGCGGGGTGGCCCGTCCATGGGATATCGGCATTATCCATGATGATGATGACAGGGTTGCCGCGCCATTGATTGCAGGGTTGCGAGCGTTGAACCGATTCAATGTCGGCATCAACGAACCCTATTCACCGGCGGATCGTGTCTACTACACACTGGAGCGGCACGCTTCAGCCTTCGGATTACCGGCGGTGATGATCGAGATCCGCAATGATCTCATCAGCACCCCACAGGAAGAACAGGCCTGGGGCGACACACTTTCCGGGCTGCTCAGGGAGATCGTAGAGAAACCGCTTTTGACAATGGCGGGCTCGCCAACAAGGGGATCGGCATAAAAACAACCATGGAGTAGCGCTCTCGCGAGATCTGACGTTGCAACTTACCAGAATAATAGGGGAACGTGATGACACAGCAAGACTACACTGACAGAGACAAATCGGAGGACATCAAAGTCCTCCACAGCATGGGCTACGCCCAGGAATTGGAGCGGCGCCTCAGCCGCTTTTCAAACTTCGCCGTCTCCTTCTCGATCATTTGCATCCTGTCCGGCGGTATCAACTCGCTGGCACAGGCGACATCCGGCGCGGGCGGCGCGGCCGTTGGCATCGGCTGGCTCGTCGGCTGTTTCGTCTCGCTGACGTTCGCCGTTGCCATGTCGCAGATCAGTTCCGCCTATCCAACAGCCGGCGGGCTGTATCACTGGGGTTCGATCCTCGGCAATCGCGGCACCGGCTGGGTGACGGCATGGCTTAACCTGCTTGGCCTCATCACGGTCCTTGGCGCTATCAATGTCGGCACCTGGACTTTCTTTATAGGCGCTTTCGGCCCGACGCTCGGCATCGAAAACACGCTGACGACACAGACGATCTTCCTTATCATCATTACGGGCGGCCAGGCGCTCATCAACCATCTTGGCATCAAGCTGACAGCCAAACTCACGGATTTTTCCGGCTACCTGATCTTCTTCGGCTCGATTCTGATTGCGGTTGTCTGCCTGTTCGCAGCGGAGACCTGGGATTTCAGCCGGCTCTTTACCTTCCACAACTATTCCGGCGAGGCGGGCGGTAATGTCTGGCCAGCCGTATCGAACTGGTGGGTGTTTGCACTCGGGTTGTTGCTGCCGATCTACACGATCACCGGCTATGACGCTTCGGCACATACTTCCGAGGAAACGCTGAAGGCCGCGAGTTCCGTACCGCGCGCCATGGTCATGTCGGTCGTCTGGTCGGCCATCTTCGGTTACCTGTTCCTTGCCGCATTCGTGCTGATGATTCCGAACATGGACGAAGCCGCAGCACAGGGCTGGAATGTCTTCTTCTGGGCTTTCGACCAGCGGGTGGCCTCGGGTCTGAAGGAATTCGTCTACCTTGTCGTCTTCGTGGCGCAGCTGCTCTGCGGCCTCGCCACAGTGACATCCGCCTCGCGCATGATCTTTGCCTTCTCGCGCGATGGTGGACTGCCTGCATCCGGAGCGCTTTCGAAGGTCAGCCCGACCTACCGCACCCCGGTGGCCGCGATCTGGACAGGCGCAGCCCTTTCGGTGCTGTTCGTCTGGGGTTCGTCGGTTGTCTCCGTCGCGGGCACCTCCGCCTACACGATCGTCGTATCCTGCACGGTCATCTTCCTGTTCCTGTCGTTCACGGTACCGATTGTGCTCGGCCTCATGGCCTGGGGAACGCCGAAATGGGACAAGATGGGACCATGGAACATGGGTCGCGGCATCTTCACGCTGTTTGCGATCCTCTCCATCCTTTCGATGATCCTGATCTTCATCATCGGTATCCAGCCGCCCAATGACTGGGCATTGTACATCACGGTCGGGTTCTTCATCCTGACTGCCGTGATCTGGTTTGCGTTCGAGAAGCGCCGGTTCCAGGGACCACCACTTGGTGAAATCATTGCCGCACGCCAGGCCGCCATCAAGGCAGCAGAGCAGGCGGTCGGCGAACGGGCCTGATTTAAGCAGCGGGGGCGACCGGTACGGCACCGGTCGCCCCTTTTATTTTGACCGAATTGACCTTTCAAAGGAAAGAATATGCCCGGACACTGGAGTTTCGACGATCTAAAGCGCCGTGTGAACAATGGCGAGATTGATACCGTTCTCGCCTGTTTCGTGGACATGCAGGGCCGGCTGATCGGCAAGCGCTTCCACGCTTCCCATTTCGTCGAGTCCGCGCATGACGAAACGCACGGCTGCAACTACCTGCTTGCCAACGATATCGACATGGAACCTGTGCCCGGTTACAAGGCGGCGAGCTGGAAGCAGGGCTATGGTGATTTCATCATCAAACCCGACCTTTCCACGATCCGCCATATTCCGTGGTTGGAAAAATGCGCGCTGGTGTTGTGCGACGTGCTCGATCATCACCACCATGAGGATCTGGCCCATTCGCCGCGCAGCATCCTGAAGCGGCAGCTGGCCCGGCTGAAAGAGCGTGGCTATCTCGCCTATTTTGCCTCGGAGCTCGAATTTTACCTCTTCGACGAGACCTATGAGAGCGCCCGTGCCAAGCACTGGAAGGGCATGAACACGGCGTCGCCCTACATCCAGGATTATGTGATCCAGATGACGACCAAGGAAGACGCCGTCATGCGCGCCATCCGCAACGGGCTGTTCGATGCCGGCATTCCGGTCGAGAATTCGAAGGGTGAGTGGGGGCCCGGCCAGGAAGAAATCAATGTGCGCTATGCAGAAGCGCTGGAAATGGCGGACCGCCATGTGATCATGAAGAATGGCTGCAAGGAAATTGCCACCCAGATGGGCAAGGCGATCACATTCATGGCGAAGTATGATTACGCGCTGGCGGGGAGTTCCAGCCATGTCCACAACTCCCTGTGGAGCGCGGATGGCAAGACGCCGCTGTTCTACGACAAGAAGGCGGAACATACGATGTCGCCCCTGATGCGCCAGTGGGTGGCAGGGCAGCTGAAATATGCCGATGACTTCACCTATTTCCTCGCGCCCTTCATCAATTCATACAAGCGCTTCCAGGCGGGAACATTTGCCCCGACGAAGAATGTGTGGAGCCTCGACAATCGCACCGCCGGCTTCCGCCTCTGCGGCGAAGGCACCAAAGCCATCCGTATCGAGTGCCGCATCGGCGGCGCCGACCTCAATCCCTATCTCGCCTTTGCGGGTCTGATTGCTTCGGGACTGGCCGGCATCGACGAGAAACTGGAGCTGGGTGCGCCATTTCAGGGCGATGCCTATGGCGGCACGCGGCTGAGGGAGATTCCAAAGACGTTGCGCGACGCCACCGAGACACTGGCGCGCTCGAAAATGCTCAAGGAGGCGCTCGGTGAGGATGTGATCGAGCACTATGTGCATACGGCGCGATGGGAACAGTTCGAATATGACCGCCGCGTGACCGACTGGGAGTTGCATCGCGGCTTCGAACGGTATTGAAGACTTGGAAAATGTGACATACCCCTCCCTGCTGCTGCGCAGCTTTCCTCCCCACAAGGGGAGGATGCAGGAGCCAAGCTTGAGCACTTTCACAGCTTGGCGATTTGCGGTGGTGACAGGTGCAACGACCTTATTCTCACCCTTGTGGGGAGCGGTCCATAAAATGAAGACAAGAGGTTTTTGCCATGACCGAGACGGTCAAACTGATTACCCCGATCGACGGTTCCGTTTATGCGGAGCGGCCGGTCGCAACCGACAAGGCCATTGACGCCGCTGTTGAGACGGCCAGGCAGGCGCAGCCGGATTGGGCGCAGACGAGCATTGCGGAACGGGGCCGTCTTTGTTTGGCGGCGCTGGACGCACTGCTTGCCACGAATGACGAGATTGTGCCCGAAATCGCCTGGCAGATGGGCCGTCCGGTACGCTATGGCGGCGAAAAGGGCGGCGTGGAAGAGCGCACGCGCTACATGGTCAAGATCGCCGAGACGGCACTCGCTCCCGTCGTCGAAAATGACAAGTCCGGCTTCCGAAGGTATATCAAACACGTGCCACTTGGTGTCGTGATGGTCATTGCCCCGTGGAACTATCCCTATCTTACGGCGGTCAACACAATCATTCCGGCGCTGATGGCGGGCAACAGCGTAATCCTCAAGCATGCGGCGCAGACGCTGCTTGTCGGTGAACGGTTCGCCCAGGCGTTCGAGAAGGCTGGCCTGCCTAAGGGCGTGTTTCAGAACATCGTGCTCAATCACGCTCAAACGGAGAAGTTGCTCGGTTCCGGGCGCATCGACCATGTGAACTTTACCGGTTCCGTCGGGGGCGGCCGCGCTATCGAAAAGGCCGCGGCGGGAACGTTCATGACGCTCGGACTCGAACTTGGCGGCAAGGATCCGGCCTATGTGCTCCCGGACGTCAATCTCGACCATGCGGTGGCCAACCTTGTCGATGGCGCTTTCTTCAACTCCGGCCAATGCTGCTGCGGCATCGAGCGCATCTATGTGCACGAGAACGTTTATGACCGGTTCGTCGACGGCTTTATCGACCTCACCAAGCAATATGTCGTCGGCAATCCGCTCGATGCCTCAACGACGATGGGGCCGATGGCACAGACACGCTTTGCCGATCTCGTTCGCGAGCAGAAGGCGGAAGCCCTGCGCAAGGGCGCCAAAGCTCATGTGAACATGAGTGTCGCCAATGACAGGGCGGGGTCGCCATACCTGGCGCCGGAAGTGCTGACGGGTGTCGATCACCAGATGAGCGTCATGCGCGAGGAAAGCTTTGGTCCAATCGTCGGCATCATGAAGGTGCGCAATGACGAGGAGGCTGTGGCGCTGATGAATGACAGCCAATATGGCCTGACAGCGTCGCTATGGACGACGGATACCGATCACGCCGCAGAAATCGGCGACCGGATCGAGACCGGCACAGTGTTCATGAACAGATGCGATTACATCGACCCCGCACTTGTCTGGACCGGGGTCAAGGAAACGGGAAAGGGCGCCGCCATGTCTGCGATCGGCTACGGCAATCTGACGAGACCGAAGTCTTTTCATCTGCGCCAAGAGATCTAGCGACCATCTTGGCTTGTCGAACCACGCACAGCAGACGTTTCAACCCTTTCTAGAGCTTCAAAAGAGACCTGACATGAGCAAACTGATTTCCAAATGGAACTACCCGACCACGGTTCGCTTTGGCGCCGGACGCATCAAGGAACTGCCGGAGGTTCTGGAAACAACGGGCATCAAGAAACCACTGTTCGTCACCGATCCCGGGCTTGCCAAGCTGCCTGTCGTCGCATCGACCCTGAAGATCCTTGATGAGGCCAAGGTTCCCTATGGCGTATTCTCGGATGTGAAGCCCAATCCGGTCGACTCCAACCTGACCGCTGGCATTGCCGTATTCAAAAAGGGCAAACATGATGGCGTCATCGCATTCGGCGGCGGCTCGGCGCTCGACCTAGGCAAGCTGATTGCCTTCCAGGCGGGCCAAACCCGTCCGGTCTGGGATTTCGAGGATGTAGGCGATTGGTGGACACGCGCCAACAGCGATACGATCGCACCGATCATCGCCGTGCCGACGACAGCCGGAACGGGCTCCGAAGTCGGGCGTGCCGGGGTTATCACCAATGAGGAAACGCATACCAAGAAGGTGATCTTCCATCCGAAGCTGTTACCGGCTGTTGTCATCGCCGATCCGGAGCTTTCGGTCGGCATGCCGGCGTTCATCACTGCCGGTACAGGCATGGACGCCCTGGCGCATTGTCTGGAAGCCTATTGTGCTCCGGGCTATCACCCGATGGCCGATGGTATTGCGGTGGAAGGAATACGGCTGGTGTTCGAGAACCTGCCGAAAGCCTATGCCAATGGCAAGGATCTGACGGCGAGGGCCCATATGATGAGCGCTGCTGCCATGGGTGCTGCGGCCTTCCAGAAGGGTCTCGGAGCAATCCATTCGCTGTCGCATCCGATCGGTGCGCTTTATGATACCCACCACGGCATGACCAACGCAGTATTCATGCCCTATGTGCTGGCGTTCAATCGCGATGCGGTCGACGAGCGCATTGCGCGTCTTGCCAGCTATATCGGCATCAAGGGTGGCTTCGACGGGTTCGCGAAAGCAGTGATCAAGCTCCGCAAGGAGCTGAAGGTGCCGCACACGCTGCCGGGTCTTATCAAGGACCTCGACATGACCAGGAAGCAGAAAGAGCTGATCGCTGACATGGCCATCGTCGATCCTACGGCTGGCGGTAATCCGGTCAAGTTGACGAAGAAGGCGGCACTGAAGTTGCTGGATGAGGCGATTGCGGGGTAGCCGAAAGCATACACTTGACGTCAGATAAAAGAAGCGCCGGAGACGGCGCTTCTACGCTGGAACCACAAGCGTGGGATGGTAACGCCAAAGCTTGGCGTCGGCAGTTATCAAGGGCATGGCCTCATATAGTGCCTGGCCAATCATGATGCGGTCAAACGGATCGGCGTGATCGGCAAATTGAGGGAGCGATGCCACAGCTTCAGCATGATCGCCTGTAACAGGCAATTCGACCAATCCAGCAAGATGAAAGGCGGAGCGGGCCTCGCGTGGATGCAGTCGCAGATTTCCCTTGGCATGTTTTATCGTAATTTCCCAAATGGCCGCGACACTCACAAACAGGATATTTTCGGCACTTTCTGCAATTTCGACGACCTTCGCAGATAGATTGTCCGAACCTTCTACCATCCAAAGTGCAATATGGGTGTCCAGCAACAGCCTCACGGTAAAAGACTTTCACTTGCTTCGAAATCCTTGGCGATGTCAGCATCGCCTGCATTGAACTCCTCCACAGTCTTGGGGAGATTCAGGCCTTCAAGGATATGCTTTGCTGCTCCTAAACGTTTCGGGACCGTATAGGGCACCAGTTTCGCAACGGGCTTTCCATTGCGTGCCAAGATAATCTCGTTCTCGCGACCGGTCTCCAGGCCTTCGACCAAACTCGACAGTCGGGTCTTGGCATCATGCATGTTGATGGTGAGCATAGCAGCCTCTATTAGCTAAGGTTACTTAGCTAATAACATACTTTCCGAAATGAGTACAGTTTTGGCTTAATGCCCCAATACGAGCAGGTCCTTTGCGCAGAGGCTGACCTTGACGTTTTCGCCAGGCTCGGGCGGCGGTGCGCTTGGATTGTTGAACGTGTCGAAGGACACGGTGTTCTCGCCAAGCGATGCACGGATGCGGATGACCGACCCCAGGAAATGCACGCTGTTGATCTTGCCGTCGAGCGTGGTTTCGCGCTTGTCGGTGGCTTCGCCGAGGCTGACGGCTTCGGGGCGCACGGCAAGGGCGATCCTGTCTCCGGTCTTGTGGCCGTTAAGCCGCGGCCCAATGGTAAAGTCCTTGCCGTCCACGGTGATCACGCCGGCACCGGCATCGCGGACCGTCGCATCGAGCGTGTTGAGCGTCCCAACAAAAGAGGCCACAAACCGGGAGGCGGGCTGATTGTAGATCTCGAATGGCGCGCCAACCTGTTCGGCCCGGCCTTCATACATGACGACGATGCGGTCGGAGATCGACAGCGCTTCTTCCTGGTCGTGGGTAACGAAAATCGTGGTGATGCCAAGCTTGCGCTGGATCGCGCGAATTTCCTCGCGCAGCGAAACGCGGATCTTGGCATCAAGTGCCGACAACGGTTCGTCCAGCAGGAGCACCTGCGGCTTGGTCGCAAGCGCACGGGCGAGCGCCACCCGCTGCTGCTGACCGCCCGACAACTGGTAGGGAAAGCGCTCGGCGAGATGGTCAAGCTTGATCAGCGACAGCATCTCATGGACCGTCGCGTCGATTTCGGCTTGCGGCCGCTTGGCGACCTTGAGCCCGAAGGCGACATTCTGCGCGACCGTCATATTTGGGAACAAGGCATAGGCCTGGAACACCATGCCGATATTGCGCTGGTTCGGCTTGAGATTGACAACGTCCTTGCCGCCAATGCTGATCTGCCCCGAGCTCGGTGTTTCGAAGCCAGCAACCATGCGCAAGACTGTCGTCTTGCCGCAACCGCTCGGTCCGAGAAAGGAGACGAATTCGCCTTTCTCGATGTCCAGATTGAAATCATGAACGACGGTTGTGGCTCCGAAGCTCTTTTTCAAATGGCTGATGCTGAGAAATGACATTGGCTTGATTCCGGTCTATCGCTTGGTCGCAGCGAGTGATTTGTTGAAGCGGGTAACAACCTGGATCAGGCCCATGCAGACCCAGGTGATTGCGAATGCAATAACGGACAGCGCCGCCGGCTCATAGGCGCGGTTCGCACCCATCAGCTGCAGGAACGGACCAAACGCCGGGCGGTTCAAGAGCGCCGCCATGGTGAACTCACCGATCACAATGGCGAAGGTGAGGAAAGCGCCGGACAAGACCGCAACGAGCACATTGGGCAGTATGATGCGCGACATGATGGTGATGCGGCTTGCCCCGAGGCTTTCTGCCGCTTCGGTCATGGTGCGTATGTCGATGGCGCCGAGGCCTGTGTCAACGGCGCGGTACATATAGGGTAGCGCCAGCGTCGTATAACCGAGGCATAGCAGGATGTTCGTACCCATGGCGGACCCTGTCAGCGGCAGGATCGAGGACGTGTTGTAGAGACGGATATAGCCAAACACGATGACGATCGCCGGAATGACAAGCGGTAGCAGCGTGATGAACTCGATGAACGGCCGCCAGCCGGGCAGCCGCAACCGAACCCAATAGGCTGTCGGAACAACCAGAACGACCCCGACAATGATGGTGGCGATCGCCATCACGACGGAATAGGCGAACGTCGCCTGAAATCCGGGATCGCTGAGCACGACCCAATAGGCATCGAGCGAATAGACGCCGCGCCGCATGCGCAGCGAGAACTCCAGCAAGCCGAGGAGCGGCAGCACGAAATAGACGATGCCAAAGGCGAGGGCGAGCCAGGACCAGATGCGATTCGTCTTCATTTGAGCCACCGTTCGCTGCGGGCGCGCATCCAGATATATATGCCGTTTGAAACGCCGGTAATGATGATCATTCCGAAGGCGAGCGCATAGCCAAGCTGTGGATCCTGGAGCACGTCTCCGCGTATCTGTGCGTAGAGAACGATCGGGACGATGCTGAGCGAGGAGCCCGTTAAGGCATAGGCCGTGGCGATCGCTCCGAAGGAATTGGCGAACAGCAGGAGTATGGTGCCGAGCAATGCCGGCCAAAGGATTGGAAAGGCGACCATGCGCCAATATTGCGGGCCAGTCGCGCCAAGAATGAGCGCTGCTTCCTTCCACTCGCGCTTCAAGCCGTCAAGCGCCGGCGTGATGATGAGAATCATCAAGGGAATCTGGAAGTAAAGGTAAGTCACGGTCAGGCCCCAGAAGCTCAGCAGATTGAAGCCGTGGGCATAGAGATTGAAACCGAAAATATTGGTGAGCAGATAGGTCACGAGGCCGGTGCGCCCCAGGGTGAACAGGAAGGCATAGGCCAGCGGAACGCCGGCAAAGTTCGATGCGACACCGGAAAAGGTCATGAGCGGAGAACGGATCCAGCCGGGTAGACCACCCAGGGTGACGGCTGCAGCAATGCAAAATCCAATTGCCGCGCCCAACAGTGCCGAAGCCAGCGAGATCTTGATGGATATCCAGTAAGCGTCACGGATCGATGGCTGGAACAGATTGATCATGTTGGTGAGGGTCAGATTGCCCTCGGCATCCTGAAAGGCACCGGCGACGAGATAGATCGTCGGCAAAACCAGGAACATGATGGTGAATATCAAGAAGGGCATCACGCCGAGCCAGTCGAGCGAAAGGCGTTTGCGCTCAGCCAGGGGAACTGGGGATGACGTGCTTGGCTCTGTAATGGCACTCATGAGTGTCGACACCGCTTTCGTGGGTACAATATAGCCGTTGCCTCACAATATGCGAAGCGAACAAGACCGACACGGATTTTCTTCATTTCGTCGTGCCCTATGACATATGGGCCAAGTGCTGACGCAAGCATATCCCCGCGGAGCGATCCGCGGGGATATGTCCGTCAGGACTTACTGGACGTTGGCGCCAACGACCTTGTCCCAACCCTTGGTGATGGCTTCCTTGGCGGCGGCCTGTTCATCAAGTGTCGGGAAGAATGCATCCTCATAGGCATCAGCCGGCGGAAGCTTGTCGAGGAGTTCCTTCGGTACCTTGTTGTTCTTTACCAGGTCCTGGAAGCGCGCAGGATGGCAATAGCCCTTCAGATAGCCGATCTGACCTTCATCAGAATAAAGGTATTCCATCCAGAGCTTGGCGGCATTCGGATGCGGTGCATAGGCGCTGATTGCCTGGACATAGACACCAGCAAGGACGCCCGATTCGGGAACGACGACTTCAACCGGCGGATTGCCCTTGAGCGTGTCGCGACCGGCAAGCGCATTGTAATCCCAGGTGATGATGATCGGCGTTGCACCCTGTGCGAGCGTGCCGGACTTGCCGATGACCGGAACAAAATTGCCGGCCTTGTTCAGGTCGCTGAAGAACTTCAGGCCAGCTTCACCGGATTCGGCACCTGCCTTGGCACCGGTTGCTGAGCCAGCAGCCTGAACGGCCAGGATCGCCTGGTTGGACGCGCGCGGATCGCCGGCCAGCGCAACGCTGTTGGCATATTCTGGCTTGAGCAGGTCCGCCCAATCCTTCGGAATGTTCTTGACGATATCGGTATTCACCTCAAACGCCATGACGCCATAATAGTCACCGTACCAATGGCCTTCTGCGTCCTTGACGTTCTCCGGAATCGAATCCCAGGTCGAAACCTTGTACGGCATTGTCAGGCCGCCTTTCTTGGCGTCAGGGCCGAAAGCGAAGCCAACATCGATGACATCCGGTGCCTGCGGGCCCTTGTTGTCCTTATTTGCCTTGATCGCTTCAACTTCGTCCTTCGAACCGGCATCCGGGTTCAATTCGTTGACTTCGAGGCCGTACTTTGCCTTGAAACCAGCGATGATGTCTCCGTATCCGCACCAGTCATGCGGCAAGGCGATGGTTGTGAGCGAGCCTTCCTTCTTCGCTGCTTCGACCAGCTCGGCCGGCGCGTCAGCCAATGCGATGGTCGTGCTTGTGAACAGCAGTGCAGTCGACAGCGCAAGCAAGCGTTTTGAGTAATCTACCATTTTGAAACCCCTTTTTGAGCGATACGTCTTTGGCTCTGTTTCGACGTCCAGCAACCCGATATAGGTGTCTCATGTCAGTTGGATGACAGACCGATGACACGGTTGTGAACGTCGTTTTCCTGAGCAGTAGCGGGAGTGAACCACTTTTTACGTGGCTTAGCAATTCAACCTGGATGCGATTTTTCAATGTAATCTGCGGGTTGCAAAATCTCGGGCAATTACAGACAAATGCGCTGATTGATCGTTGTTCAACCAACGTGTTCGCAGCCCGCCAGGCAAGCTCTGGTGATCGCGCAACGGATAATGGTTATGGGGCTAATCTCTTCGATCTAGATCGCGATCTGCGTCGGCGTCAGTGGCCGCCGCCGCCTCCCGATGGCGCTGCTCCAGGCTTGCGCATGAGAATCGCGAAGACAGCAAGCGAGGCGAAGAGCAGGGTCAGGATGTAGAACACATCCATGAACGAGAGGAGCGACGCCTGTTGGTGCACCATGCCGGAGAGCTTGCTGAGCGCGGTCGTTGGCCCGTCGAGGCCGTGCGATGCGAAGTTCTTCGTCATCGTGGCCATCATGTCCTCGGCTTCCGGATTGCCCCAGTGAACGCTTTCTGAAAGCCGCGCATAGTGAATGGCACCGCGATCGGTCAATATCTGATTGATCACAGCCAGTCCGACGGCACCGCCAAGATTCCGCATGAGGTTGAACAGCCCCGATGCATTCTTCAGGCGAGCCGGCGGCAAGGTGCCAAGCGCAAGGTTGTTGATCGGCACCATGCACAGCATGAGCGAGACGCCGCGGAATATCTGCGGGATCAGAAGCTCATGGAAGTCCCAGTCGGCAGTCAGGTTTGTCATGGTCAAAGTACCGGCGGCAAAACCGAGAAAACCGATCATGATCATGATCCGCGGGTCCATGCGGCCAGACAGGAAGCCGGCTACGGGGGCCGTGAGGAACATGCAAAGCCCGCTGACAAACAGGGCTTCGCCGATCATCAGTGCATCATAACCCCTGATCTGCCCCAGATAGACCGGGTAGATATAGGTCAGGCCATATAGGCCAATGCCAAGGACGAAGGAGAATGCCGAGCCGAACGCAAAGTTCAGGTTCTTGAATGCGTAGAGGTCGACGATGGGCTGTTCCGCGGTGAAGGCACGGTAGAAAAACGTGACGCAGCCGATAACCATGACGATGCTGCAGTAATAAACCGCATTGTCCTGCAGCCAATCATTGCGCGGGCCTTCCTCCAGCACATATTCGAGCGAGCCGAGGAAGGCCGCCATGGCGGCAAGACCCCACCAGTCGAACTTGTTGAGCAGCGAGCGATCGCCCTTGTCGAAGTCGATCAGGTTCCATGCAGCAATCGCCACTGCAATGCCGGGGATGACATTGACGAGAAACAGCCAGTGCCAGGAGAAGGCGTTGCTCAGATAGCCGCCGACCGTCGGTCCGATGGTCGGAGCGAGCGTTGCCACCAGGCCGATCATCGGGGAAACAATAGTGCGCTTGGAGGGCGGGAAGATCGTGAAGGCGGCCGCAAAGACGCTCGGGATCATGCCGCCGCCGATAAAGCCCTGGATGGCGCGGTAGACGATCATCTGGTCGATGCTCGTTGCCGTGGCGCACAGGATGCTGGCGGCCGTGAATCCCGCCGCGGAGACCGAGAACAGGATGCGTGTCGACAGGAGCCGCCCCAGAAAGCCGGAGAGCGGGATCATGATGACCTCTGCGATCAGATAGGAGGTCTGAACCCAGGAAATCTCATCGGAACTTGCGCTCAGGCCAGCCTGGATCTCGGCAAGCGATGCCGAGACGATCTGGATATCGAGGATGGCCATGAACATGCCGAAGACCATCGCGAGGAAGGCGATGGCCTTCTTCGGATCGATATGCTCGTCCGGAACGGCAGGTATGGCCGCTCCTCCGATAGTAGTGGCTTTCGACATGATCTTCGGCCTGTCCGGGTTTGGTTCTACTTGGCTGGTGTCGTGCGCGTATCGATGTCGACAACGACGCTGAGGCCAGCCTGCAGCTTGCCGCTCGCCAGAGCGTCGGCGGGCAGTGCGATGCGAACCGGAACGCGCTGGACAACCTTTGTGAAGTTGCCGGTAGCATTTTCAGGCGGGAGCAACGAGAACACGGCTCCGGATGCCGGGGCGACCGAAGCGACAGTGCCTTCAAACGTGTCACCTGACATGGCGTCGACCTCAATGTGGACCTTCTGACCCACGGCGATCTCGCGCAGCTGCGTTTCCTTGTAGTTTGCGTCGATATAGAGCGCGTTTACCGGAACGAGGGCCGCGAGACGCTGTCCCGGGCTCACCAGGTCGCCAGTCTTGGCCGCCAGGTTGCCGATCACACCATCGACCGGCGCACGGATAACGGTAAAGCCAAGGTCGCGGGCCGCCTTGTCCTTGGCAAGCTGCAGCGATGCAATGGAGCTCTCGGCTTCCTTGTACTGTGCTTCAAGCACGCCGACATTGGCCACGGCCGTTGCAATTTGCGCGTCGGCCGATGCGATGTTGGCCTTGGCCTGGTCGAGGGCTGCGGTTGCATCATCGAGCTGCGACTGGGACGCAAACTGCGTGGCGTGCAACTGGTTGGCGCGAACCGATGCTGCCTGGGCATTGGTCAGCACAGCCTGCGCGGCGAGCTTGCCCGCCTGCGCCTGCTGCAGCGATGCCTTGGCCGCTTCGGTCTGGGCCTCTATGCGTTCGAGCGACAATCTCTGGGTGGCGATCTGCGCTTCGGCCTGGTTTTCAGCAATCGTATAGTCGCCCTTGTCGAGGGTGATCAGCGGGTCGCCCGCCTTGACGCGCTGGTTTGCAACGACGTTGATCGTATCAATATAGCCGGTGACCTTGGGAGCAATCGCCGTGATGTCGCCCTGAATGTAGGCGTCGTCCGTGGAAACCATGAAGCGCCCGGTCGTCCACCATTCGTGGCCGTACCAGGCACCTGCTCCGATCGCTGCAATGATCACGACGGGCAGCACGAAGCGCCTTACGGAACGCTTTGGCTGTGCAAGGATCGTCGTAACGTCGGGTTGCGGCGCTTCGGTCTTTGCTGGTGCTTCAGACTTTGAAGCAGGAGCCGGGGCTGGAAACTGACGGATCTCAGCTTCATTGGTTGCTTTCGACACGGGCATGGGATGGCTCTTTCCAAGAAACGTCACTCGCAAAAGTGATTAAACCAATCGGTTCGATCGTTGACATAGCGCAAACGAAGGCGCATATCAAGTGCATCGAACCGATTGGTTCGAAAAAGAATCGAAAAGAGGAAGCAACGCCAACATGTCGTCTGTGAAACCATCCGTCATGTCATCCACGGCACGGGCCGATGAGGATTTCGCGGAGGCTGAGCGCCCGAGCCGGTTGGCCGCTGGCCAGGATCCGGTCAAGCGGCAGCAGATACTCGAGGGCGCCAATCGTGTGTTTTCGCAGATGGGCTTTGATGCCGCGAGCATGAACGACATCACGCGTGAGGCGGGGGTCTCAAAAGGCACCATCTATGTTTATTTCGACAGCAAGGAAGAGCTTTTCCTGGAGCTGTGCATCCACTACCGCGACATCCTGTTTGCAGATATCTACCAGGCGCTGGAAACCGAAGGAGACCTGCGCGCGGCGTTGATCGAGTTCGGAATCGCCCTGGCAACTGTGTTGACGTCGGACGTTGTCGTTCGCGCGCAACGCGTGGTGATCGGCGTCGCCGAGCGCATGCCTTCGATGAGCCGCGATTTCTACGAACGCGGCCCGAAGCGTGGCCACGCGCTCATGCGGGCGCTCCTTGACAGGCACGTGGCGGCAGGAAGGCTTGATATCGAAGACACGGAGCTCGCCAGTTATCAGCTGGCGGACCTATTCCTTTCAGGCATGTTCAAGAAGCGGTTGTTTGGTTGCCTACCGCAGCCCCCATCAAAGGAACTCGTCCGCAAAACCGTGACCGCGGGTGTCGACGTGTTCCTGAAGGCGTATCAGCGCTGAGGGTTCAGGCGCTGGCGCAATTGCCGCAGACGCCGCGGATTTCGATGGTCGTCTTGGATTGCTTGAAGCCGTTGCTGTTGGTCCAGTCGCGCACACGGCCAGTGATGATCTCGTCCGAGAACTCCGTGACCTGGCCGCACGTGTCGCAAATGGCAAATGCGATCATGCCGTGGCTGTGATGATGCTCATGCGGATGCGAGCAGGCAACGAAAGCATTGATGCTTTCGAGCCGGTGGATCATTCCGTAATCGAGCAGCTTGTCGAGAGCACGATAGACCTGAAGCGGCGCACGGAAGCCGTCACCACGCAACTGGTCGAGGATCGTATAGGCGCTGAGCGGCCCGTCGGCCCGAGCCAACGCATTGAACACAAGCGATTGGTTCTTGGTCAGCTCCTGGGTGGTTGTCATGGGCGCTCCTTGGTGTTCGACAAGAGATAGGAAGTTTTTGTCTTTTCCGCCAGTGGATACAATATTTTTGGCCGATCCCAAACTCGCCATTGTTGACTAATGTAATAACATCACATATCGAAATGGCAAGCTTTGACAGCCGGCAGCGGCTGCATTCCGGATGCGGATAGATTGATGACTGAACCGTGCCTTACCTTTGACGATCTCACCCTGGGCTATCATCGCCACCCGGCCATTCATCATTTGAGCGGGAGTATCGCGCGCGGATCGCTGACGGCGGTCGTGGGCTCCAACGGTTCGGGCAAGTCGACGCTCATGAAGGGTATCGTGGGGGTCTTGAAGCCGATGTCAGGATCGTGCACGGTCGAAAAAGGCGTTCGCATCGCCTATCTGCCCCAGCAATCCGAACTGGACCGGTCGTTTCCAGCACGTGTGATCGATCTGGTTTCGCTCGGCCTCTGGCCCAAGCGCGGCCTGCTTGGCCGCTTCACATCGGACGATCGTGATCGGGTTGCCAGGGCGCTGATGAGTGTCGGGCTTGGCGGCTTTGAAAAGCGTCCAATCGATACACTTTCTGGCGGACAGTTGCAGCGTGCTCTGTTCGCCCGGGTCCTGGTGCAGGATGCGGATCTGATCCTGCTTGACGAGCCCTTCAATGCGATCGACGCCAAGACCGTCGGCGACCTGATCGAGTTGATCAAGCGCTGGCACGGCGAAAAGCGGACAATCATGGTTGTCGTGCATGATCTCCATCTGGTGCGGGAACACTTCCCCGAAACGCTGCTTCTGGCGCGCAAACCGATTGCCTGGGGTGAATCGCGCGAGACCTTGCGGCCAGAGAATCTGTTGCATGCGCGCCAGTTCCATGAGGCGTGGGAGGAGGGAGCGCCCTGGTGCGAGGATGATGCGGTGCATTCGCCGCACGGTGATCACCATGATCATGCGCATGGGCACCATCATCATCACGGTAGCCCCGACCATGGCTCGAACAAGGGCGCTGCCTGATCATGTATGATTTCCTGATCGCCCCATTCGTAGACTACAGCTTCATGCAGCGCGCGCTCCTCGGTTCATTGGCACTTGCCCTCGGCTCCTGTCCGGTCGGCGTTTTCCTGATGCTGCGGCGCATGAGCCTGACTGGCGATGCGATGGCGCATGCAATCCTGCCCGGTGCAGCTGTAGGGTTTCTGCTGTACGGCCTCCAGATCGTGCCGATGACCATCGGTGGATTGATCGCAGGCGTCGTCGTTGCGCTCGGGGCAGGCGCTGTGTCGCGATTCACCATCCAGAAGGAAGATGCCTCGATGGCGGCCTTCTACCTCATCTCGCTGGCGCTGGGGGTCCTGATCGTTTCCCTGCGCGGCTCGAATATCGATCTGATGCATGTGCTTTTCGGGACTGTTCTTGCCCTGAACAACGAGGCGCTTGGCCTTATCGGAATCATCTCCGTTGTCAGCCTGGTGACACTGACTATTTTCTGGCGCGGGCTTGTTGCGGAATGTCTCGATCCACTGTTCCTGCGCTCCGTCAGCCGCATTGGAACGCCCGTCCATTTCATTTTCCTGGCGCTCGTGGTCATCAATCTCGTTGGCGGTTTCCAGGCGCTGGGAACATTGCTCGCGGTCGGGCTCATGATGCTGCCGGCCGCGGCCGCACGCTTTTGGACCGTGCGCGTGGGTCCCATGTGCGCATTGGCCATCATTATCGGCTGCTTGTCCTGCGCCGCAGGTCTGCTCATCTCCTACCATTTTTCCGTGCCATCGGGGCCAGCCATCATCCTGTCAGCTGGCGCGATCTATCTTTGCTCCATCATCCTCGGCTCGCGCGGCGTGATCCACACGCGCCTGCGCCCGCACCGTCACAGAACTGCCTGAAATCGAAAGGAACGGCTCAATGATCAAGGCTCTGACACTTGCTACCGCTTTGAACGTTATATTATTACTTGGCGCAGGATATGCTGCCGCTGGGGCGGATGGCCTTAAGGTAGTTTCCAGCTTCACGGTCATTTCGGATCTTGCCAGAAACGTTGGCGGCGCCAAGGTATCCATCACGACGCTCGTCGGTCCCGATGGCGATGCCCATGTCTACGAACCGAAGCCGGCGGATGCCGCTGCGGTGGCGGCGGCGGACGTGGTTCTTGTCAATGGACTTCATTTTGAAGGGTTTCTGCCGCGTCTCGTCGAAGCAAGCGCGACCAAGGCGCCCATCATCGAGTTGAGCAAGGGCGTTGAGCCAATCAAGAGTGCCGAGGAAGAACATGACCACGGTGCCGCTGGCAGCACCGAGCATGACGAGCATGGCGCCTACGACCCCCATGCCTTTCAGTCGATCAGCAACGCCAAGATCTACGTCCAGAATATCGTAGGTGCGTTCTGCGCAGCCGACGCGGCCAACTGCGACGCCTACAAGTCAAACGCCTCGGCCTATACTGCAAAGCTCGACGCCACGGAATCCGATGTCAGGGCAGCCATCGCCTCAATCCCGGAATCAAAGCGTCTGGTGATTACGTCGCACGACGCCTTCGGTTATTTCCAGCATGAATATGGTCTGAAATTTCTAGCACCGGAGGGTATCTCCACCGACGCCGAGGCATCGGCTGCCGATATCGTCGCCTTGATCAAGCAGATCAAGGACGACAAGGCTTCCGCTATCTTCATCGAAAGCATCACCAATCCGCGCCTGATCGAGCAGATCGCCAGCGAGACGGGTTTGAAGATTGGAGGCACCCTCTACTCGGATGCACTGTCGAGGCCGGAAGATGGCGCCGGCACCTATATCGACATGATGCATCACAACATCGATACATTCAAAACGGCCATTCTCGGCAACTGATCACCGGATCACTGGCGCTAGATGAACGCTGCCGTCTGCGTCGGCGAAATGCGTACTTTGCCGATGTTACGGCCATCCATCTCGACGATCTCAAATTCGAGGTCGTCGACCGTCAGCTTTTCTCCCACTGCAGGGATATGGCCAAGGTTCCAGAGGATATAGCCGGCGAGCGTCGTGTAACGGTCGGCATCATCGACGAGATCGCGCTCGATCAAACCGCCGAGGCGACGAATGTCGATATAGGCATCGACAACCATGCTGCCGTCCTCCGCGCGTTCAAGAATGGGGCTTTCCTCACCCTCCTCGGGAAAGTCGCCGGCAATCGCCTCAAGAACATCCGTCGGGGTTACCACACCTTCAAATGAACCGTGCTCGTCGAGGACGATGCCCATCTGGACCGTGGTACCGCGAAGCTGTTCCATCACACGCAGGACATTGGCGTTCTCATGGAGAATGAGCGGCTGGCGTGTCACCTTCTCCCAATCGATCTTGCCGCCATCGAGAATGGCGAACAGCAGATCCTTGGTCAGCGCCACGCCGACGAATTCATCGACGCGTCCGCGCGCAAGCACGACGCGGCTGTGATTGAGCGTGCGGATTTCCGCAAGCAGTTCGTCATTGGTCTCGTCGAGATCCAGCCATTCCACCTCATTGCGCGGTGACATGATCGAACGAACCGGGCGCTCGACCAGATCGAGGACACCGCGAATCATTTCCTTCTCCTCGGGATGGAAGACATCGCCTGCAGCGCTGTGTTCAGCGATGACATCGAGTGTATCGGAATGCGGTGCGTCGCTGCGCCCGCCTCCCAGAAGCCGCAGCACTGCACCGGCAGTACGATCGCGCAGGTCCATCGTGGTGATACGCTTCTCGCGATTGTGCCGGCCGACCTGATTGGCCGCCTCGACAAGCACCGAAAAGCCGATGGCGGCGTAGAGGTAGCCCTTGGGAATGTGGAATCCAAAGCCTTCGACGATCAGGCTGAAGCCGATCATCATCAGGAAGCCAAGGCACAGGATCACAACGGTCGGATGCTTGTTGACGAAGGTCATCAACGGCTTCGAAGCCAGCATCATCACGCCGACGGCAATCACCACGGCTATCATCATGACTTCGAGATATTTCACCATGCCAACGGCTGTGATGACACTATCGAGCGAGAAGACCGCATCGAGGACGACGATTTGCGCGATGACCTGCCAGAAGACCGCGTGTGCCACGTTGGTTTCCTTGGCCGACATGTGACCTTCCAGCCTCTCATGCAGTTCCATGGTGCCCTTGAAGAGCAGGAAGATACCGCCGAGGATCAGGATGATATCGCGGCCGGCGAAGCCAAATCCTGCGACGCTGAAGAGTGGCTTCGTCAGCTGGACGACCCACGAAATGGAAGCAAGCAGCAGGAGCCGCATGACCAGGGCCAGCGACAGACCGACAAGCCGCGCACGGTTGCGCTGGTGGGGCGGCAGTTTGTCGGCGAGGATCGCAATGAAAACGAGATTGTCGATGCCAAGCACGATCTCGAGCACGACAAGCGTGGCAAGACCAATCCAAGCATTGGGGTCGGCAATCCAGTCCAGTGTCCAGTCCATGGGGAAGTCAGGTCCTTTTATTGATTAGTCAGCGCGGCATCGCGGCAGGATTGGCTTGAAAAAAGCAGCCCAAATCCACCCGCGGCGCAGGCAAAGAAGAAAAACGTGAAATAGGAGGGATTGGTTGCTGACGCCGCATATGCAGGGTCAGCATGCTTCGCAAGTCCGGACTAGGAGGCTCTTCAGATTGTTCGTCCGGCATTGATGCGCGGTCAGTCCCTGTTTGACTGGCTGTCATTGTGAGATTTGAAAGGTGCCAGATGGGGCTATAATGGCAGTCCGGTGGCTGCCGTTCAAGAGGCCGCTGAGATTTTGCCTTCGAACAGGCGAAACTTGTTCCGACACCGGGTCACTCGACGAGGATTGTTCAGACCAGGACTGAAATGACGGGGCGATGCCTGGGCGCCATGGCTATCCCGAAAAGCCCCCGCCATCAAGGAACGCCTGCTCCTCTTCGGTGGTCTGGCGGCCGAGAATCGCATTGCGATGCGGGAAGCGGCCGAAACGGCGAATGATGTCGTAGTGCTGGTTGGCATATTCCAGATTTGCCGGGGCGCCTTCCCGGCACAGCTCCACCGAACGCCGCTGGTCATCGACATTTTCCGAATGCATGAAGGGCATGTAAAAGAAGGCGCGGAGCTGCGGATCGACGGACAGGTCGTGGCCCTGTTCCAATGCACGGCCCGCATAGAGGCGGGCGAGGGTGTCGGTCGCATACATATGGCCAGTGTCGCGGAAGAAATTGCGCGGCAGCTGGTCGAGCAGGATCAACAGCGCCAAGGCACCATAAGGTGTTTCAAGCCAGTTTTCATATTCGCGGCGCGCGGCAGCCAAATGATCTTCGGTGAAGCGTTGGCGACAGGTTTGGTCGAACGCCTCATCCTTGGTGAACCATTTCTGGGGTCCTGCCTCCCGCCAGAAGTCGACGATTCCGGCAATAATAGGCGTGTCGCTGTCATCCATCGGTTACGCTCCCCCTGCATCCGCGCCCTGCGCTGCAGGCAGGACACTTGCGGTTTCCTCGTTTAGCGCGCGCCCGGTACTGCGCGGCTTGATCAGTGGTCCTGGTACCGGCGCGTTGCCCTTCATCAAATCGGTGCCAGCCCAAATGCCGCCCGCCAACTGCAAATCGAGACGTTCGGCATCGCGGCGGCGTACGTCCACGACAATCTCCGCGGCTTCCGCCGGCTCGACGCCAAGTCCAATCAACGTGTTCTGGCCGAAGATGACAGCGGATTCGAACGTTTCGCGCATCTGGTACTCCACGCCGATCTTGATGAGTTCAATCGTCGTGCCGCGATCATAGGCCCGGGCATAGATCTGCACGAGAGGAAATTCGGACTTGATGAGGCCTGCGATCGAAAGAATGGTTTCGGCCTTGTCCACGCAGACCAGCACAGCCTGCGCGCGGCCCGCGCCTGCCGCATGCAGAATGTCGAGCCTGGTGCCATCGCCATAGTAGACCTTGAAACCGAATTTTGCCGCCGCCTGGATCATTTCAATGTCATTGTCGATGATGGAAATATCGACGCCGCGCAACAGCAGAGGCTGGCTCGCGATCTGGCCAAAGCGGCCAAAGCCGATGATCAGAACGCTTCCCGAAAGACCTTCCGCCACCTCGACCCCCTCGAGGTCCTGCTTTTCTACCGGCATCAGGTAGCGCAACGCAACGAGCAGCAGGGGTGTCAGGAACATTGAGAAAATGATGACGGCGGTGAGAATTGCGTTTGCCTGGCCGTCGAGAATGCCGACCGCGGTTGCCGCCGCGTAGAGCACGAAAGCGAACTCACCGCCCTGGGCCATGATGACGGCGCGTTCGATCGCTTCACGGTTCGTCGATTTCAATACCCTGGCGACAAGATAAATTCCCGTACCTTTCACCAGCTTGAAGGCTATGACGTAGAAGATGACGGTCTTCCAGTTTGCGGCGACCACGCCAAGGTCAAGCGACATGCCAACGGCAAGGAAGAACAGTCCGAGCAGGATGCCGCGGAAAGGCTCGATATCCGCTTCGAGCTGGTGGCGGAAAGTCGATTCGGAGAGCAGTACGCCCGCCAGGAATGCGCCCATGGCCATGGAAAGCCCGCTGACCTGCATCAGCAGCGCCGATCCGAGGACGACAAGGAGTGCTGCAGCCGTCATGACCTCGCGGGCACGCGATTGGGCGAGGAATCCGAACAGCGGATTGAGCAGGTATTTGCCGGCGAGGATGAGACCCGCGATGCTGCCGATCCCGATGCCTATCGCCATCCAGCGGATCCCTTCGGGCGCCGAGGCGCCCATGGGTGCGAGGAAGACAACAAGAGCAAGCAGGGGAACGATGGCAAGGTCTTCAAGCAGAAGAATAGATACCATGCGCTGGCCCTGCGGGGTCGCGGTCTCTGCCCGCTCTTCAAGCAGCTGCATGACGATGGCGGTTGATGTGAGAACGAAGCCAGCGCCGGCGACGAAGGACTGGGCCACCGGAAAGCCTGTTGCAATGCCGACCCCGGTTAGCAGCAGCGCGCAGAATCCTACCTGCAGAGCGCCAAGGCCAAAAATATCCTTGCGTAGCCCCCATAGGCGCGACGGTTGCATTTCAAGGCCAATGATGAAGAGAAACATGACAACGCCGAGCTCTGCCACATGCAGAATCGTTTCGGGGTCGGAAAAGAATTTCAGGCCAAACGGGCCAATGAGGACACCCGCCGCCAGATAGCCGAGGATCGAGCCAAGGCCGAGGCGCTTGAACAGGGGGACGGCTATGACGCCCGCACCAAGCAGGACCACAACGCTTAAGAGATCCGGTCCGCTTGTTTCTACCGCCATTGTGTGTCCTGTCCTTGGGTGTCGCCGATTTTACCATGGGTAAAGCGGTGAGCCGCAGCAGGCAAGTCTATTTGAACCTCAAGACGGCTTCAGGCGAGATTCCAGATGCGCCTGGCATTCTTCGAAAAAAGCCGTGCACGCTCGTCATCGCTGCAGCCCGAGAGGAGGGCATGGGTTGCGGCGACCCAGGTCGCAAGTCCACCTCCGAGGGTACAGACCGGCCAGTCGCTACCCCACACGAGGCGGTCGAAGCCGAAACTGTCGATGACATGATGCACATAGGGCCCCAGCGTCTCGACCCGCCATGTTCCGGCATCCGCATAGGCGACAACGCCTGAAATCTTGGCAACAACATTTGGGCGCCTGGCGATGTCCGTGATCTTGCCACGCCATTCGTTCAAGCCTTCGCCCTTGATGTCGGGCACGCCGCAATGGTCGAGGATGAACCGAACGTTCGGCGCAAGGTCGACGAGCGCGATGGCCGTTTCGATCTGCCGGGGCAGAACGCAGAGGTCGAAGGTAAAGCCGGTTGCCTCCAGCCGCTTGATGTTCTCACGGAACAACGCGCTTTCCGACAGGTTGTCCGGCATGACATGCAAGACGCGGCGGAAGCCTTTGATCAGTGGATTTGCCTTTTGCCGTTCAAGAAAGCCGGCGAATTCCGGTTCTTCCGGGCGGCAGGAAGAAATGCAGCCGGCGATCAGGCTGCCCTCACGCTTTGCCAGGCCGCCTATGTAGCGCGATTCGGCCTCGATATCGGAAGGTGCCACGTCCACCTCCATATGCACGGCCTGGGTGATCCCGGCGCGATGAGCCTGGAGCGCATATTCTTCGTAGCGGAAGTCGCGGTTCAATGCCTCCACACCCGACAGCCAGGGATAGGACAGGGCCGACTGGTCGATGAGGTGCAGATGGGTGTCTATGATGGGGGCAGTAACTAGCAACTGAAAATCTCCCCTTGTTCAGGCTGTTCGCGCGACGCTGGAGTGAATGACGTCTGCACCGGCGAGTTCAGAAAGCTTCTGTGCCGTGGCGACCAACATCTTGCGCGCGTCGTCGACACCAGGGGCATCGGCAATATTGAGCAGCTGGATGTAGGGGCAGGTGAGTGCGGCGATGGCCCGGCCATCCGGCCCCAGCACGGGAGCCGATACGTTATATACGCCAGCCGTCTGTGCGCTGGGCATGACCTCGTAGCCGCGCTGGCGAATGTGATTCAGGCGCTGATAGAAGTCAGGCGGCTGGGCGATATCATCGGCGAGCTTCTCATATTCGGCGATCATCATCGCCCGTTCTTCATCGGAGCGGAACGCCAGCAGCACATGGCCGGAGCCCGTATTGAACAGGCTGATATGCGATCCGACACGGATGGAGATGCCCCAGTAGTCCGGGGCTTCCTGCTGGGCGATGACGACGGCAGCGCCGCGATCAAAGACGCTCAGCTGGTTGGCCTGTTTCGAGCTGATGGCAAGGTCTCGCATCAGCGGCGTCGCATAGGAAGCAAGGCGTCTTACCGGCGCGTGCAGTTGTGCCAGCCCGAAAAGCTTCAATGTCAATGAATAGCGGTCGCCTTCAAGCCGTGTGACGTAGCCGCGGCGCACGAGACGATCGAGCATCCGGTAGAATTCATTGGGGCTGCGGCCGAGAAACTTGGCGATTTCGGCCTGGGTAAGCCCTCCGTCGATGCCCGAAAGAAGTTCAAGAATATCCAGTCCCTTATCGAGCGCCGGCGCGCGATAGCGGTCGCTGTCGTCGTCCTCTGTCATTTGAATCTCCCCCCCAGCCGTATGCATATACGAAGATCATATTCGGAGGAAAGCAGTTTCCTTGCTTGACGGTCAAGCCTATTAATGTTTGTATATGAATGAAACGCCCATATGTGGGTATTCAAAATCGCGAGGGCCGGGGAGTGGCGCTTGTTCATGGGGAGGAGTTTTCGATGAAGAACCTGTTGGCCAGCGTTTCAGCTGGCGTGATAGCAATACTTGGCGCGCAGGCCGTCCATGCGGCCGATCTGCCGGGAAAATTCGAAGGTGTAACGATCGATGCCAAGCTTATTGGCGGCCAGCAGTACGAGCCGCTCTATGAGCGCATCGGTGAATGGGAAAAGCTGACAGGCGCAAAGGTCAACATCCTTTCGAAAAAGAATCACTTCGAGCTCGACAAGGAAATCAAGTCTGATATCGCCTCCGGTAGCCTGAACTGGTGCGTTGGCTCGAACCACTCATCGTTCGCACCACAATATCCCGGCATCTACACGGATTTGAACAAGCTGATACCGGCCGAAGAAGTCGCCGCGTTTGTGCCTTCGAACATCCAGTCGTCAACGCTCGACGGCAAGCTGGTCATGCTGCCGCGTGCCCAGTTCGACGTATCGGCGCTGTATTATCAGAAGAGCCTCTATGAGGATGAAGGCAACAAGAAAGCCTTCAAGGAAAAGTACGGCTATGAGCTTACGCCGCCGGACACCTGGCAGCAGGTAACCGACCAGGCTTTGTTCTTCACGAAAGCTCCAGACTTCTACGGTACCCAGTTTGCCGGCAAGGAAGAAGCGATCAATGGCCGCTTCTATGAAATGGTTATCGCCGAGGGTGGTGAGTACATCGACAAGGACGGCAAGCCCGCCTTCAACTCGGATGCCGGTGTCAAAGCCCTTGACTGGTTCGTCAACCTCTACAAGGCGAAAGCTGTTCCGGCAGGCACCACGAACTATCTCTGGGACGATCTCGGCCAGGGATTTGCCTCCGGTTCCATCGCCATCAATCTTGATTGGCCAGGCTGGGCAAGCTTCTTCAATGACCCGAAATCGTCGAAGGTTGCCGGCAATGTCGGTGTCAAGGTTGCGCCCGCGGGCTCGTCGGGCAAGCGGACCGGCTGGTCTGGTCATCACGGTTTCTCCGTGACGGAATCGTGCGCCAACAAGGAAGCCGCCGCTTCTCTCGTCTGGTGGCTGACCAATGAGGACAGCCAGAAGCTCGAGGCCAAGGCTGGCCCATTGCCGACCCGCACAGCGGTCTGGGCGTGGGATATCGAACAGGCAAAGGGTGATCCCTACAAGACCGAAGTGCTGAACGCCTTCCAGGAAGAAGCAAAGAACGCGTTCCCGGTACCACCACTTGCGGAATGGATCGAAATCTCGAACGCGGTCTATCCGGAACTGCAGGCCGCGATCCTGGGCGACAAGACGTCGAAGGAAGCGTTGGATACGGCTGCCAAGAAGGCAACCGAGATCCTTCAGGATGCCGGAAAGCTCTGAGCGGTGCCGCCTTGCCCTCCCCCTCGGGGGAGGGACGGACCGCAGGTCCGGGGGATCGGTCGGAACAGCATCCAAACATGTAAGATCCCACCCTGCTGCGTCGCAGCCATCCTCTCCAAAAGGGGGCAGGGCGGAAAGCAGAGTCCAGAAGGCCATTATTTCAATGAAATTTCCCAAATTTTCGGCGCCTGTGCTCCTGCTGCTGCCCGCTATTGTCGTTCTTGCTGCGGTGATCGTGCTGCCGCTGCTGTTCTCGCTCTATTCAAGCTTTACGCCCTTCCGGCTGACCAAGCCGGAAACCATCTGGGTGTTCATCGGCTTTCGCAATTATGTGAGTGTGCTGACCAATGTGGAATTCTGGACCGCCTTCGGCCGGACCGTTCTGCTTCTCACCGTCGCCCTCAACGCGGAAATGTTCCTGGGCCTCGGCTTGGCGATGCTGGTCAACAAGGCCACGCATGGGCAGCGCCTGCTGCGTACGCTGATGATGTTCCCGATGATGTTTTCGCCGGTTCTGGTCGGCTTCCAGTTCAAGTTCCTGTTCAACGACAATATCGGCTTCGTCAACAATGCACTGCAATCCCTGGGCCTCACCACGAATGCCATCCCCTGGCTGATCGATGGCAATCTTGCGCTGTTTTCGATCATTGTCGCCGAGGTCTGGTCGTCCACGGCGGTTTTCGCAATCCTGATCCTCGCGGGACTGCTTGCAATGCCGCAAGAACCAGTAGAAGCGGCGCGGGTCGATGGTTGCACTCCTTGGCAGACTTTCCGCTACGTGACATGGCCCTATCTGATGCCGTTCGCTTTCATCGCCATGACGATACGCTCGCTCGACGTGGCCCGCGCCTATGACATCGTCAAGATCATGACCGACGGCGGGCCGGCGAAACGGACTGAGCTCCTGTGGACACTCGTAGGGCGCACGGCCTACAGCGATGCACGCATGGGTCTTGCCAATGCCATGGCCTATATATCGATCCTGCTGTCGATCCTGTTCACAGTGTATTTTTTCCGAAAGCTTGCAGCGGCGCGCCAGCAAATCGGAGCGGAGTGGTAAAATGGACCAGAACACGTCCCACCGATACAAACGCCGCGGATTAAAGCTGCTTCACCTCGTCGGCCTTTTTCTTGCAATGCTGATTATCTGCTTGCCTGGTCTGTGGATCGTGCTGAGTTCGCTGCGGCCCACCGTGGAGATCATGGCAAAGCCGCCGGTCTGGATTCCGCAGGACCTCTCGCTCGACGCCTATCGCGCCATGTTCGGCGGAGCAGGGCAAGGCGGCATTCCCGTCTGGGAATATTTCCGCAACTCCCTGATCATTTCCATCACGTCGACCATCATCGCGCTGACGGTTGGCATGGCGGGCGGCTACGCCTTCGCTCGCTACAAGTTCAAGGGCAAGTCGGGGATATTCCTCGGCTTCATGCTGACGCGTGCCGTGCCTGGAATTGCGTTGTCACTGCCCTTGTTCATGATTTTTGCCCGCGTCGGTATCATCGATACGCATTTTGCGATGATCCTCATCTACGTGGCCTTGAACGTGCCTTTCACCATCTGGCTCATCGACGGTTTTTTCCGGCAGGTGCCGAAGGACCTGGCTGAGGCCGCTCAGATCGATGGCTGCACACGCTGGCAGGCGTTCTGGCAGGTGGAGTTTCCGCTTGCCGGCCCCGGCATCGCCTCGGCGGGCATCTTCGCCTTTCTCACCTCGTGGAATGAATATGCATTGGCCTCGCAGATTACCCGTTCGGTCAATTCGAAGACGCTGCCGGTCGGTCTTCTCGACTATACCTCGGAGTTCACCATCGACTGGCGCGGCATGTGCGCGCTTGCCGTGGTCATGATCATCCCGGCGCTCACACTCACCTTTATCATCCAGAAGCATCTCGTGTCCGGACTGACGTTCGGCGCGGTGAAAGGTTAATTTGTTATGGCTCCCGTAACACTGAAAAAGCTGGTCAAGAGTTATGGCAATGTGGACGTGGTCCACGGCATCGACCTCGAGGTCAAGGATCGCGAGTTCATCGCGCTGGTCGGACCGTCCGGTTGCGGCAAGTCGACGACGCTGCGCATGATTGCCGGCTTGGAGGACATTAGCGGCGGAGTTGTCGAAATCGGCGGAAAGCCTGTCAACGACCTGCCGCCGCGCGCGCGAAATATTTCGATGGTGTTCCAGTCCTACGCGCTCTACCCGCACATGACCGTGCGCGAAAACATGGGCTTTTCGCTGAAGATCGGCAAAGTCGCACAGAGCGACATCGACACCCGGGTCAATGAGGCCGCCGCCATCCTCGATCTCGACAAGCTGATGGATCGTCGCCCCTCGCAGCTTTCGGGCGGCCAGCGCCAGCGCGTTGCCATGGGCCGGGCGATCGTTCGTCAGCCGGATGTGTTCCTGTTCGACGAGCCACTCTCGAACCTGGATGCAAAGCTTCGAACGCAGGTGCGTACCGAGATCAAGCGCCTCCATGCCAAGGTGCAGTCCACCATGATCTATGTGACGCACGACCAAGTGGAGGCAATGACCCTATCCGACCGGATCGTCATCATGCGCGATGGCCATATCGAGCAGGTCGGTACCCCGGAAGAAGTGTTCAAGCGTCCGGCCACACGCTTCGTTGCCGGTTTCATCGGGTCACCGCCCATGAACCTCAACGATGCAACAGTTGCCGACGGAAAGCTCGTCTTTGCCGGGGGTCAGAGCCTGCCGCTACCGATCGCATTCCGCGGCAAGGTTGCGGCCGGCGACAAGGTGATCTTTGGATTGCGGCCCGATGACATCTACCCCACGGGGCATGGACTGAACTCTGGGGAGGCCACGGACGTGCATGAAATGGAACTGCCGGTGTCCATTACCGAGCCGCTTGGAAATGAAACGCTGCTTTTCGTCACCATGGCACAGCGCGAATGGGTGTCGCGCATGCTCAATCCCCGTCCAATGGAGGCTGGAGAAATGGTAAAATTCAGTTTCGACCTTTCCCAGGCGCACCTTTTCTCGCCGGAAACCGGTAAAACCCTACGGAGCTGACCATGGCCAAAATCGAACGCGTTGAACTGCGGATGGTGGACCTGCCGCCAAAGGTCTTGCGCACCGATGCTATTCAGAGTTTCGTCAGTCAGGAAACGCCAATCGTCACGATCACCGACAGCGATGGGGCAGCGGGGACCGGCTATAGCTATACTATCGGCACTGGTGGCTCGTCGGTCATGCGCCTGCTCTCCGACCACCTGGCACCGCGCCTTCTAGGCAAGGATGCCGACCAGATCGAGGCCATCTGGCGCGAACTCGAATTCGCAACCCATGCAACGACGATCGGCGCCATTACTGCGATTGCGCTTGCCGCCGTCGATATCGCGCTATGGGACCTGCGCGCGAAGAAGCAGGGCTTGCCGCTATGGAAGCTGGCTGGTGGCGCCAAGGACCGCTGCCCGCTCTATACCACCGAGGGCGGCTGGCTGCACATCGAGAAGCAGGCGCTCGTCGATGATGCGCTGCAGGCACAGGCCAAGGGTTTCAGGGGTGCCAAGGTCAAGATCGGACGCCCACATGGCTCGGAGGATCTCGATCGACTGTCGGCCGTTCGTGACGCCGTGGGGCCTGGCTTCGAGATCATGACCGATGCCAATCAGGGGTTCACGCTGGATGAGGCCATCCGCCGTTCGCAGGTGCTGCGGGATGTCGATCTGGCCTGGCTGGAAGAGCCGCTGCCCGCCGACGATATCGACGGTCATGTGCGTCTGTCGGCGGCAACCCAAATACCCGTTGCCATCGGCGAGTCGCTATATTCGATCCGCCACTTCCGTGAATATATGCAGAAGCGCGCCTGCTCGATCGTTCAGGTCGACGTCGGACGTATCGGTGGGATCACGCCCTGGCTCAAGGTGGCGCACACGGCCGAAACCTTCGACATGCCGGTCTGCCCGCACTTTCTGATGGAACTGCATGTCAGCCTCACCTGCGCGGTACAGAACGGCAAATATGTCGAGTATATCCCGCAGCTTGACGACCTCACGCATACCGGGATGCGCATCGAGAACGGCTATGCCATCGCGCCGTCGGAGCCAGGGATTGGTATCGACTGGGATTGGGATGCAGTGAAGGGTCGAAGCGTCGATGAATTCACGACCGAGATAAGGGCCTGATTATGCAACGCATGGGAATGATGATCGGGCTGAATGCCGGCAAGGTTGCGGAGTACAAGCGCCTTCATGCGGCGGTGTGGCCGGAAATCCTTGAGCTGATCTCAAGCTGCAACATCCGCGACTACACGATCTTCCTGCGCGAGCCGGAGAACATCCTGTTCGGTACCTGGGAATATCACGGGACAGATTTCAAGGCCGATATGGACAGGATGGCGGCGAACCCGAAGAACAAGGAATGGTGGGCCGTGTGCATGCCGTGCCAGGTGCCGCTGGAAAGCCGGGCCGAAGGCGAATGGTGGGCGATGATGGAAGAAGTCTTCCATCTCGACTGATGAGGAATTGGTATGAGTTTTGACCCTGCAAATTTGCAGCAAAGCTGGCCCTTGCCGGCGAAGCCACGACCTATCGTCACCTTCGGTGCCGGCAGCATCGTAGGCGATGCGCACTATCCGGCCTACAGGAAAGGCGGATTTCCCATCGCCGGACTGTTTGATCCAGATCAGGCGAAGGCAAGGAAGCTGGCCGAAGAATGGGGCGCCACGGCCTATGCTTCAGTTGCAGAGGCAGCCGCGGTGGAAAACGCTGTCTTCGACCTCGCCACGCCTCCGGCACGCCATGCCGATATTTTGAAGGTCCTGCCTCAAGGTTCTTTTGCGTTGATCCAGAAGCCGATGGGCAGCGATCTTGAGCAGGCGTCGGAGATCCTGCGCATCTGCCGGGAGCGGAATATCACAGCAGCCGTCAACTTCCAGCTGCGTTTCGCTCCAATGATGCTGGCACTCAAGGACGCGATCGCGCAGGGTTGGCTTGGCGAGGTTATCGATTTCGATGCCTGGCTGGCACTCGATACGCCATGGTCGTTGTGGCCTTTTCTCGCCGATCTGCCGAGGGTTGAGATCGCCATGCACTCGATCCATTATATCGACCTTATCCGGCAGATACTGGGCAACCCGCTTGGCGTGCATGCCAAGACGCTCGGCCATCCCGGGCACCGGGTCGCGCAGACGCGGACGAGCGCCATTCTCGATTATGGCGATACGGTACGCTGTTCGCTGTCGGTCAATCACGACCACAAGTTCGGCCGCCGGTTCCAAGCCTGCGAGTTCCGTATTTGTGGCACGGGAGGTGCGGCCTATGTGAAGCTCGGTGTCAATCTCGACTATCCACGCGGCGAACCGGACGAGCTGATGATCTATCCGAAGGGCGGAACAGACTGGGTCAAGGTTCCACTGCAGGGCGCCTGGTTTCCCGATGCCTTTGTCGGGCGGATGGCCAACCTGCAACGCTTCGCCAGTGGCGAAGATCGGGAGCTCGTCAGTTCTGTTGAGGATGGCTGGCACACCATGGCATTGGTCGAGGCGGCCTATCAGTCCAGCGCGGCGCCGGCCACGCCGCTGGCACACAAGCCGGAGGCATGAATGTCGGAGCAAGCGATTTATTTCGAGGACTACAAGCTTGGCGATGTGCGCCTCACCACGGGCCGCACCATCACCGAAACGGATTTCGTCGTCCATGCCGGTCATACGGGCGATTTCTTCCCGCATCACATGGATGCGGAGTTCGCGAAAACCACACCCTTTGGCCAGCGCGTCGCCCACGGCACGATGGTCTTTTCCATCGGGGTCGGCCTTACCGCGAGTCTGATCAATCCGGTGGCATTTTCCTACGGCTATGATCGCCTGCGCTTTGTCAGGCCGGTATTCATTGGCGACACGATCCGGACGCGGGTCACGATCAGCGCCAAGGAGGATGATCCGAAGCGGGCAGGCAGTGGCCGCGTGGTCGAACGATGTGAAGTCATCAATCAACGCGACGAGGTTGTTCTTGCCGCTGACCATATTCTCATTGCCGAACGCAAGGCCATAAGGGCATGAAGGGCATAGTGAAATGCCGGATGGAGGTTTGAAAATGACAGGTAAGCTCGCAGGCAAGCGCGTTCTGATAACAGCGGCAGGGCAGGGCATTGGCCGCGCGTCGGTGCTGGCTTTCGCGCGTGAAGGCGCGACCGTCCATGCGACGGACATCAATCAGCAGTTGCTCGACGACCTGCCAAAGGAGGCCGGAATCATCCCGCGCCGCCTCGACGTGCTGAAGACCGAGGAAGTCAACCGGGTGATTGGCGAGATCGGTGCCGTCGACGTACTGTTCAATTGTGCCGGGTTCGTCCATGGCGGTTCCATACTGGAAATGCCGGACGCAGATCTCGACTTCGCCCTCGATCTCAATGTTCGCGCCATGATCCGTACGATCAGGGCTGTGCTGCCGAGCATGCTGGAACGCAAGGGCGGGGCGATCATCAACATGTCGTCTGTCGCCAGCAGCGTGAAAGGCGTGCCCAATCGCTTTGCCTATGGTGTGACGAAGGCTGCTGTCCTCGGCCTGACCAAGGCGGTGGCTGCCGACTACATCACGCAGGGTATTCGCTGCAACGCCATCTGCCCGGGTACGGTAGAAAGCCCGTCATTGGAACAGCGCATGCGCGCAGGCGGTGACTACGAAGCAACCCGCGCTGCCTTTATCGCGCGCCAGCCGATGGGCCGTCTCGGCCTGCCGGAGGAGATTGCCGACCTTGCCGTCTATCTGGCCGGTGCGACCTATACGACAGGCCAGGCCTACAACATTGATGGCGGCTGGACGGTCTAGGAGACTTTGCGAATCCACCCTGGTGGCCATCTGATGCGATTGTCTGCGCTTCCGGTGCTCATGGACCCAAAAGTTCACTGCGCTCCTGTTTTCGAACACCACACCAACTGTCTCATCAGACTGAATTCTCAAGCGTCTCCCATAAGAAAAAGGATTGAATGATGAAATTTCTACGTTACGGCGCCCAAGGGCAGGAAAAGCCCGGTGTCCTGGATGATCAGGGCCAAATCCGTGACCTTTCGGGGAAAATCGGCGACCTCTCGGGCGGCGTCCTGGTACCTGAAGCATTGGCCAAGCTCGGCGAACTCGACATCAGCAGTCTGCCCATCGTCGCCGGAAATCCGCGGCTCGGTCCATGCGTTGCGGGGACCGGCAAGTTCATCTGCATCGGACTAAACTATGCGGATCACGCCGCAGAATCCGGCATGGCCGTACCGCCGGAGCCGGTCATCTTCATGAAGGCCACGTCGGCCATCGTCGGCCCGAACGATGATCTTGTCATCCCGCGCGGATCGGAAAAGACCGACTGGGAAGTGGAGCTCGGCGTCGTCATCGGTCGGACCGCAAAATACGTGACCGAAGCTGAAGCTCTCGACTATGTTGCGGGATATTGCACCGTACATGATGTGAGCGAGCGTGCATTCCAGACCGAGCGCGCGGGCCAGTGGACCAAGGGCAAGTCCTGCGACACGTTCGGACCGACCGGTCCCTGGCTTGTGACCAAGGACGAGGTTGCCGACCCGCAGAACCTTGCCATGTGGCTGACGGTCAATGGCGAGACCATGCAGAACGGATCGACCAAAACGATGGTCTATGGTGTTGCATTCCTTGTTTCCTATCTCAGCCAGTTCATGAGCCTGCATCCGGGGGACATCATTTCGACCGGCACGCCTCCCGGTGTCGGCATGGGCATGAAGCCGCCGCGCTATCTCAAGGCAGGTGATGTCGTGGAGCTGGGCATTGAGGGCCTGGGCACCCAGAGGCAGGTGACGCGCGCCGACGTATGAACGTGCGCCGCAGCAACAGATAAAAGAGGCATATCGTGACCCGCATCACTGATCTTCGTGTTTTCGACATCCGTTTCCCGACCTCACAAAGCCTTGACGGGTCGGATGCAATGAATCCCGATCCCGATTATTCGGCCGCCTATGTCGTGCTCGAGACGGATGTGGCCGGTCTGGCCGGACACGGTCTCACCTTCACGATCGGACGCGGCAACGAGATTTGTTGCCTTGCAATCGAAGCAATGAAACATCTGGTCATCGGACTCGACCTCGACTGGGTGAAGGAAAACCCGGGTCGCTTCTGGCACTTCGTCACCGGCGATAGCCAGTTGCGCTGGATCGGCCCGGACAAGGGCGCGATGCATCTCGCCACGGGCGCCGTGGTCAATGCGGTATGGGACCTGCTCGCCAAGGAAGCAAACAAACCGGTTTGGCAACTGGTCGGTGAAATGACACCGGAAGAAATCGTCAATATCGTCGACTTCCGTTACTTGACCGACGTGCTGACCCGCGACGAGGCACTTGCAATTCTGCGCAAGGCCGAGGCCGGTAAGAAGGGGAGGATTGCTACGCTTAAAGCAGAGGGTTACCCCTGCTATACGACATCCGCCGGCTGGCTCGGCTACTCCGATGAAAAGCTCCGCCGACTCTGCCAGGAGGCCGTCGATGCCGGGTTTAACCACATCAAGATGAAGGTGGGTCGCGACCTTGATGATGACATTCGCCGCCTGACGATTGCCCGCGAAGTGATCGGACCCGACAGGATCCTGATGATCGATGCCAACCAGGTGTGGGAGGTGAACGAGGCGATCGACTGGATCAGGAAGCTCTCCTTCGTCAAACCATTCTTCATCGAGGAACCGACTAGTCCGGATGATGTGGCGGGCCATCGCAAGATTCGCCAGGCTATCAGCCCCGTGAAGGTCGCAACAGGCGAGATGTGCCAGAACAGGATCATGTTCAAGCAGTTCATTGCCGAAGGTGCCATTGATGTGGTGCAGATCGATTCGTGTCGCATGGGCGGATTGAACGAAGTTCTGGCCGTGCTGCTGATTGCGGCCAAATACGGTCTGCCGGTCTGGCCCCACGCGGGTGGCGTTGGCCTGTGCGAATATGTGCAGCACCTGTCGATGATCGACTACATCGCGGTCTCGGGCACGAAAGAGGGCAGGGTAATCGAATATGTCGATCACCTCCACGAGCATTTCATTGATCCCTGCAATATCCGGAACGCAGCCTATATGCCGCCGTTGCTGCCGGGGTTTTCCATTGAAATGAAGCCTGAGTCGATGAAACAATACCTATACAAAGCGTAGCTTAAGGGAGTTTTGACGCGACTCCAGTGCGTGGTTCGACGGGGACCACCATGAGGGAGGTTGAGGCTTGCCGGTGCCAAGAAGTGCCACCATGGCTTGCGTTTTGCGATCGCCCCACTTTCCTCAAAGTGAGCTGAGAACCATGCACAATGGCTTTGCGACACGCAATTGCATCGTGTCGCCGTTCGTAAATGCGATGTCGTTTCCGCGCCTATTCTTTTGCCGTGCCGGGTGCTCTTATCGGGACACTCGAGGTGCCGCTTCTAGGGAAGCGGAGAATTGGGAAGCCGGTCAACAACCCGGCGCTGCCCCCGCAACGGTAGTGGAGTGGAAAACGCGGCATAACAGCCACTGGGAGTGCACCCCGGGAAGGCGCCGTGAAGCCCGACAAGGCAACTCCAGAGCCCGGAAACCAGCCCCGAGTGACAAAACCGACTGATCGCGGTGGGCGATCAAGGAGCATGCTTTTGCGTGGTCGATGTCCATTGACCTTGCGGACGTTCTTCTCCGTCACCACCAGTCAGTTCTTTGCAAGCTCAGGCGAGGACACGACATGGATATTCGTAACGAACTGCTCCGGAACCTCAGAAACCGGAAACCGGGCTACGGACTCGAACAGGCCTTCTATTCCGATCCGGATTATTACCGTCTCGACATGGAGAACATCTTCTATCGCGACTGGCTTTTCATCGGCCACGATTGCGAGGTGGCAAAGCCAGGCAACTACTTCACCGTCCAGGTTGGTGATTATCCGGTCGTAATCGTCCGCGATCGCCAGGGACAAATCCGCGCCTTTCACAATTCCTGCCGCCACCGCGGTTCGCGCATCTGTTCGGGTGAAAAGGGTTCATCCGCCAAGCTGGTGTGCCCTTACCACCAGTGGACATATGAGCTCGACGGGCGTTTGCTGTTCGCCCGGCAGATGGGCGACGATTTCGATGCCAGCCAGTTCAGCCTGAAAACGGTTCATTGCGAGAGTGTGGGCGGTTACATTTTCATCTGCCTTGCCCAGGTCGCTCCGGATTTCGGTCCGACACGCGCCATGCTGGCCCCTTATCTTGCACCGCATCGGCTGACCGAAACGAAGGTCGCCTTCCAGAGTTCCATTGTCGAGAAGGGCAACTGGAAGCTCGTGTGGGAAAACAACCGCGAGTGCTATCATTGCGTCGCCAACCATCCGGAGCTGTGCAAGACGTTTCCGGAAGCCCCGAGCGTCACTGGTATCCAGGGTTCCAAGGATGATCCTGAAATCGTCGCACACTGGGACAAGTGTGAGGCCGCCGGACTGCCCAGCGTCTTCCGCATTGCCGATGACGGTCAATACCGCGCCACGCGTGTACCGCTTTTGCGGGACGCCGAGAGCTACACCTTGAGCGGGAAGCGCGCGGTTGGGCGGCAACTCAGCGACGGCGTGAATTCAAAACATATCGGCTCGCTTTTGCTTTACCACTATCCGACGACCTGGAACCATATCCTAGGCGACCACGCGATCTCCTTCCGTGTGCTGCCGCTCGGTCCCGACGAGACACAGGTCACCACCAAGTGGCTGGTGCACAAGGATGCGGTCGAGGGCGTCGATTACAACATCGAAGAACTGACGCATGTGTGGCTGGAAACCAATGACCAGGACCGCCGCATCGTGGAGGAAAACGCCTTCGGCATCCGTTCTCCCGCCTATGAACCCGGACCCTACTCCGTCGAGCATGAGGGCGGCGTGCTGCAATTCCTCGAGTGGTACAGCAATGCGATGGAAACCCGGCTCTCCGGCAACAAACTCAGCAAGGTAGCGTAAATGAATATGTCGCTTTCTCAGAATTACCCGCACCTCGATCAAATGCAGCCATGGAACGACAGGTTGCATTTGCTGGAGTGTCTGTCGGTCATCGAGGAAGCGCCAAATGTGAAGACGTTCACGTTCCGGTCGGACAATCATAACTGGTTCCGCTATGAGCCGGGCCAGTTCATGACTTTTGAATTGCCTGTCCAGCCGGAAGCGGTTCTGCGCACCTATACTCTCTCGTCAAGTCCGTCACGGCCATTCACGATCGCCGTGACGGTCAAGGCGCAGGAACACAGTATCGGCACGCGCTGGATGGTGGATCATCTGACGCCGGGCGTACGGTTGAAGGCCTTTGGTCCGCTCGGTGACTTCTCCATGCGCAGGCATCCTGGCGCAAAGTACCTGTTCATCTCGGCGGGGTCGGGCATCACGCCGATGATGTCGATGACCCGCTGGATGCATGATTGCGCGCCGCAGAGCGATATCAGCTTCGTTAGCTGCACGCGCCGGCCCAGTGACATCATATTCCGCAAGGAACTCGAATGTCTGACGAGCAGCATGCCCAATCTGAAGCTCGCCTTCCTCATCAAGGAGCACGAAATGGGGCAGGTCTGGACCGGCATCCGCGGCAGGCTTGAAGCACCCAAGCTGCCGCTGCTCGCGCCGGACTTCAAGGACCGGACAATCTTTTGCTGCGGGCCTGAAGGCTTCATGCGTGATGTTCGCGCCATGCTTGAGGCCGCCGGCTTCGACATGACGCATTATCATCAGGAAAGTTTCGGTCCCGCCGCTGAACCGGTCCTGCCGATGCTCGATGTCATCTCGACCGAGGCTGCCGAAGCCGCGACAACCGTCACATTTTCAATGTCGGGCATGGAGGTGCCCTGCGGAGCAGGGGAAACGATCCTGAAAGCTGCCCGCGGCGCCGGAGTCCGTATTGCCGCGGCATGCGAATCTGGCCTGTGCGGCACCTGCAAGGTGATGAAGCTGTCGGGCGACGTCGACATGGACCACAATGGCGGCATACTCGATGAAGAAATCGACGAAGGCTATATCCTCGCCTGCTGCTCCAAGCCGCTCGGCAATGTCGAGGTCGAAGCCTAGGGCCAGGGCGGACACGTCACCTGGATATTACTTAATGTGATCGACCCCATGTGCTAGTATCAAGCATATGAATTTGCGTTCTGTGGATCTTAATCTCCTTGTCGTGTTGGACGCACTTTTCGACGAGGGGCATGTTTCGCGTGCAGCGAAGCGGCTTGGTCTTTCGCAGCCAGCCGCATCAAGTGCGCTGGAGCGCTGCCGCCAGCTCTTCAACGACCCGTTGCTGGAACGGGGCAAGGGCATGATGCGGCTGACGCCGAAAGCCGAATCGCTGCGTGTGCCGATCAAGAACCTGCTCGCCGACGTCAATCGCGTGCTGGATCCGCCAGCTGTCGACCTCGCCACCTTGCGCAAGACAATACGCATCGACATGGCGGATTACCCCTCCGTGGTCATCACTGGCGCCCTGCATCAAGCGCTTGCAGAATCGGCGCCCGGAATCGACCTGGTAGTTCAGTCCGGCCAAGGCTCGGTCGAGGATGTGCTCGACGATCTTGCCAAGGGAACGGTTGACCTTGCCGTTTCCATGTTCCCGAAGGTCGATGGATCCTTCAGGCGGCATGTTCTGCGCAAGGAGCATTTTGTGGTGATGATGCGCAAGGGGCATCCGGCTGCCGCTGCTTTCGATCTCGAGAAGTGGTTGACGTTTCCCCACCTCGTGGTTTCTGGCCTTGGTCATAGCAAGGTTGATCTCGACGAAACACTGGCGGCGCATGGCAGGGAACGTCGCGTCGGCATTGTCGTGCCGGGTTATTTGATGGTGCCGCCGCTTCTGGCCCGGTCGGACCTGATAGCGATGATCCCGAGCCTTTGTGTTCCGAAGGACGCCGCGGGCGACTTTGCAGTGTTGGAGCCGCCGATCCCGGTGGATGGTTTCACATTGCATCTCGTCTGGCATGGAAGGCGGGACCAGGATCCCGCCGTACATCATGTTGCAACGATTATTCAGGGTCTGCTTGAAGGGGCCTAGAAAACCGCCGTCTTGCCGCCGTTGAGCATGACGCAAGATTCGATGTGCTTCTTGAGGGGGCTCCACTTTCGCTATCGATTCACTGCAAATATGTTGGATGGCGTTTGCCAGTCGATCTCGTTCGAACGGTAAAAACCAACACCGAAGGCATCCCAACGTGCTCCCTGATAGCCGAGACGTGTCTTGAAGCTGTCCCAGGAATGCGATGCCAAGGGTGACCAGCCTATTTCCGCAGTGGAAGCCAAGCGCGGGAAAGCCATGTAGTCGGTGTAGGTCGTCGGCGCAACGAAGCGCGGATCGGGGCCGCTTGGGAGGCTCCCGAAGCTGTCGGTGAAGGCGCGGTCGGCCCAGAGGAGGGCTTCCACGCCCAGGATATCGCTATCCGCAAGCAGTCGCGTATTGCCATCCACCGAAGCCAATTCAGTTGTTGGATCCCAACCGTAGGATTTTTCGATGTTGACGGTATCCGCCCGCCCGTAAGGAGTGCTGGCATCGTATTTCATGTCGAGATAGGCGTGATCGGCTGGAGACATGACGAATTTGGCGCCCAGGCGCAGGCCATTTCGTACATGGGAGATGTTCGTGTTCTCGGCCGCCGTACCGATTGTCTCGCGATCATTCTCGTCGCCCCGATACTGCAGCACGGTTCCCGGCGGCAATTCGGCTTGCCCAATCTGGTGCCAGCCCATCAGGAGTTTCTTAGTTGTCGCGGCCGGTATGGCTGTCGCATCGACATAGGCCGTCATTTGCTTGAGAGCCACGTTGGGCGCTTCGTCGCCCCCAATGTGGAGATAGGGCCCAGGCGTCAAAGCTGCCAAACTCGTCAGCACGGTGTCCAGGTAAGTCTTGGCATTGTCGATATGAGTATCATCATCGAGACAAATCGCTGGGTTGCCCACATCAAAACCGGAATAGGGCGGACGTCGTGTGTCGTTGCAATTCAGGTTGGCAATCGAAGCCTGGGCAGCAAGTGTATGCCCCGGGCCATCGATTTCCGGAACGATCGTGATGTAGCGCGATCCGGCATAGGCGACGATGTCTCTGAACTGTGCGCGGGTGTAGAACCATTGATTTTCGGGTTTCGACGCGAACCCGCTCTGGGTCGTTCCGCCGATGCTCGTCAAATCCGGCAATTCGTCAATGGCGATACGCCAGCCCTGATCGTCCGTCAGATGAAGGTGCAGTGTGTTGATCTTGAGCAGGGCAATTTCGTCGATATATCGTTTGACCTCATCGACGGTGTAAAATCGACGCGCGACGTCGAGCATCGTGCCGCGGTAGTTGAAGCGCGGCCAATCGACGATCTTCACGGCGGGGATGGCCCATGTGTGATTGGTGGTCTGGCTGCCATAGATTGCGGGCGGGAACAATTGCAGGAATGTCTGCACGCCGTTGAACAGGCCGTGAGCAGTTGCAGACCTGATTGCCACGCCATACTCGCCGGAGACAAGGGAGTAGCCTTCCGGCCCGATCTGCTCACCGTTCGGCCCTCTGAGTGCTCGGATCTCGAGTTTTATGCATGGGGGGTCAACCACCGAGGGATCCCCGGTGATCATTGGATTGACCGGCAGTTCAAGACCAGTTGATGACTGGAGTGTCCTCCGCAGGTAATCAACAACCGGTGTCAGGCTTGCATCGCCCGCATCAATGGCGATCAAAGTCCTGTCAGAGAAAGTCGCGCCCGTTCCGGTCGTGTCTCCATAGGCGGGCACAGGCAACAATGGCGGAAAATTCGCGGATATGCTGCCGCTGCCCAATGCCGCTGCAATCGATGCCGTGTCGTCAAGCTGCGGATTCAAGCAATATTTGCTGTTCTGGCCGGATTTCGGCTGTTGCTGGTTGGCCCCCGGCTGAACGACTGGTGCAACTGGAAAAGTGGGCTCTGTTGGCGTCTTGGACGATTCGCTATTGCAGGCGATGAGCGCAAGTGGCAGCAGCAAAGCTCCTAAGCGTTGAAACATGCTCCTCATCAAATTTCCCAATACTCCATGCTGAGAATATCGGGATGATCTTTGAAAGGTCGGTCGGATACAATTGGTCTTTCGTATGAGAGCGGCGCATTCAAGCGTTGAACAGCGCCGCCCTAAGCGGTTCGAGAGCCTCA
>NZ_JAIUDQ010000011.1 GCF_020164435.1 Phyllobacterium lublinensis
GTCAAACACACCCGGTTCTTTGAACGTCAGAAAGGATTCTCCACCCGCGGCCAGATTTCCCGCGACAGCTTGCGATAGTCGGTCTTCTTGGGATTGGAAGGATACGGTGCCCCTGCGTCGATATAGATGATCTCCGCGGCGACGGGCTCGAAACCCGCATGGAAGTGATTGGTCGATTTGACGAGCAGAATGTCCTTTGCCCGCGGATCGATGCCAATATTCGAGAAGATATCCGGCTCGAAAGTCTGTGTCCGGTTGGTATTGAGGATCACATCAATCGTTGTTCCCTCAAGCTGGATGACCGCCGCAGGTCCAAGTGTCACGCGGCTCTTGCCGAAGCTCTGCCAGCCTTCCGCTACCGCACGCACAACTTTCACGCGTGCATCGATCGGCGCGCCGCCGTCCGGCCCTGCCTTCCCGCCAAACCGAAGTTGGATGATCGCACCCTCACCTGCCGCCAGACAGAACGTCACCGCAATAGGGTCCCATATCGTCGCCACGGCAACATTGTCGATCCCGCGTTCGATGATACGGCGAAGGATCAGCGTACCATCGCCCGCCACGCCGCCCCCCGGATTGTCCCAGACATCGGCAACAACAACCGGCTTGCCCGGACTCGTCGCAACGAGCGCCACGGCTGCGTCAAGTCCCGCCTCGGTGTCCAGCATCGGCATCGCTGTGGTGCCGCGCATGGCGAACAGTTCCATGCCGAGCTTCTCCGCCAGCTTGGCACCCTTCTCGGGCTCGTTGTCCGTAACAACCATGATCTGTGTGCCGAGCTCAGGGACATCGCCAGCCATGAAGCCATGAATGACCGAGACGGAGAGGATCCGATCGTGTCCCTCGAGCGCCTTCAGGCGGTCGACAAATGAGCGCATCGGCTCGCGGCTGGTCGGATAAACGCCGATCATACGGCAGTCGAACGTGGAGATAACAGGCTTGATCTCACCGCGCAGGGCGCGGAGGGCCAAGTCGACCACATGTTCGCCGCGCTCATAGAAATCCGTGTGCGGGAACTCAAGGAACGCCGCCAATATGTTGGCGTTTGCCACGCGCTTGCGGGTCAAATGACTGTGCGGATCGAGCTCGGAAGCGATCAACACACTGGGTCCAACAATGCCGCGAACATGTTCGAGCAGATCACCTTCGCAGTCGTCATGGCCCTGCGCCACCATGGCGCCATGCAATCCGAGGATAACGGCATCGACCGGCATGGCGGCCCTGAGCTGTCCGAGAATCTCGTCGCGCAGCCCCTCGTAGGCCTGCCGCTGCAACAGGCCTCCTGGCTCGGCCCACGTTGCAGTGCCCTCAACGAGTTCAAAGCCTTCGGCCTTCGCCCGTCGGCGTAGGACCACCATCGGCGCAGAGCAGAGGGTCGGCGTCTCCGGATGCTCGCCTGGCCCGGCATAGAATGCCATTTCAAAACTGGCGCGGTCTGTCGGCACCGGCGAGAATGTATTGGTTTCGGTCGCGAGGGACGCGGTAAAAATACGCATGATGGGCTTTCATTTTCAACGTTAGTGGCACGATTGCTGTGCGTGGTTCGATAAGCTCACCATGAGGGAGGTTGGGCGTGCACGATTATCAACCGTTGCAGAACTCAACTCGCTGCAATCAACCCTCCTCCCTCATGGTGAGCTTGTCGAACCACGCACGGCGCTCACGCCGGCTTATAGGCGATGGCCTCGATCTCGATCTTGATATCGATCATCAGCCGCGACTCAATCGTCGTGCGAGCGGGCGGATCCTTTGGAAAATAGCTCGCATAGACCTTGTTGAATGCGCCGAACTCCCGTGCATCCTCGAGGATGACGAACGTCTTCACAACATCGGAAAGATCGGCGTCGGCGAGTGCCAGCGCTGTCTTGATGTTTTCCATTACCTGCTTCGTCTGCGCCTCGATCCCGCCGACGACGACAGTCCCATCGGCGCCAACGGGAACCTGACCGGAAATGTAGATGAAATCCCCTGCCCTTACTGCCGGCGACAGGGGCACATGCGACGTTCCGAAATGTTGCTTGGTCATGATCATACGTCCTTGTCCTGGGTTATTTGACGGCGCCGATGGAGAGCCCGCGCACAAGATAGCGCTGCAGCCAGGCGAAAAGAATGGCGACGGGGACCGAGGCCACGAAGGCGGCGGCCATCACATAGTGCCAGTCGACGGTGTAGCGTCCGGCCACGAGCGAGAAGACTCGTATCGGCAGCGTGTACGTGCCCTCTGTACGCAACATCGTCAAGGCGATGACGAACTCGTTCCACGCATTGATGAATGTAAAGATCGCCGTGACCACCATCGCCGGTACGGCCAGCGGGAGGAAAACGGCGACGAGCGTCCGCCAGCGGCTGGCGCCCTCCATCCACGCGGCCTCCTCCAGATCCCGCGGGATGGTCGAGAAATAGCTCTGCAGCATCCACACGCAAAAGGCGATATTGAACGCTGTATAGATGATGACCAGCACGTTGAGACTGTCGATCATGCCGGCGCCCGCAACGAGCCGGAACAGGCCAATGACAAGAACGATCGGCGATAGCATCTGCGAGACCAGCAGGAACTGCCGGAACGCGTCGCGCCCGACGAACTGATAGCGGCTGAGGGCATAGGCCGCCGGTATCGACACGAGGATCGTCAACACAGTCGAAAGCGCCGACACGTAAAGCGAATTGGCCAAGGCCTCGGCAATGCCCGACGTGCGCCACATCTCTGGAAAATTCTGCCAACGCAGTTCAGACGGCCACCAGGTTGGATTGAGCACCTCCGTCGCGGATTTAAGCGACGAAATGGTCATCACCGCATAGGGAAACAGGATCACCACCACGATCGGCGACAGGACCAACCAGAACAGGATCGAACGCTTGAGTTTCTTGCTCATGCCTTCGCCTCGCGCATCGCCAGCCGCACATAGATGATCGTGAAGATCAGAAGGATGGCGAACATGATCAGGGACACGGCAGCTGCCTCGCCCAGTCTGCCGATCCGGAATCCGACCTTGTAGAGGTAGGTCACGAGAATATCGGTCGAATTGGCAGGGCCACCCTGCGTCGTCGCCCAGATGATCGGGAAGGAGTTGAAAACATAGATGGTGTTCAGGACGAACGCGATATTTATGAACGGCCGCAGCAAGGGCAGCGTGATCAGCCGAAATTGATCCCAACTCCCTGCTCCCTCCGTCGCAGCCGCCTCGTAGAGATCGTCCGGAACGGATGAAAGCCCGCCAAGGAATATCGTGACCGTGAACGGAACCGAGACCAGGATGCCAATGAGGATTTGCATGGGAAAGGCAGTCGATGCCTCCGCGAGCCATTGAATGTTGGTGTCGATAATGCCGAGACCACGCAATGCAGAGTTCAGCATGCCGCTTTCGCCGTTGAGTGCCCAGCGCCAGACAATGGCTGTCATGGTCAGCGAGATCGCCCAGGGGAGCATGATGAGAATACGGGCGATCCCGCGTCCGTAGAAATCCTCGTTGAGAATAAGCGCGATTGGAACCGAAACGATGAGCGTGCCCAGCACCACTGCCGCTGTCCAGACCAACGTGCGCCAGGTAGCGGCGATGAAATCCGGATCGGCAAACAGGACTCGGAAATGCTCCAGGCCGATGAAGTCGCGTATCATGCCGAAGCGGTTCACGTCGTGCAGCGACAGCGACACGATCTCCTTGAGCGGCCACAGGATGATGGCCGCCGCCAACAGGAAACTGGGCAGGATCAGAATGTAGGGGGCTGTGGCCCTTTGCATCGGCTTCAACTTCCCGGTTACAGCAATTGGGTCGGAGGAATCGGGAGGATCGCCTGAACGATCCTCCCGCCGCTGGTCTATTTCAGCGTCTCGTTGATCTTGGCGGCCGCTTCCTTCAGCGTCGCTTCAGGATCGCCTTGTCCCAGATAGATCTTCTGGATGGCGTTTGAGGTGGTTTGGGCGATATCTTCCCAACCTGGAATGACCGGCGCAAAGCGGGCATTGGGCAGCAGCGATGTAAAGACCTTCAAATCGGCATTGTCGGCGAAATAGGGGTCCTTGGCCTCTTCTGCATTGACCGGCAGGAAACCTTCCACCTTGTCGAACTTCGTGCGCTGCTCCGTCGTGAACAGGAAGTCGAGGAACTTCCACGCAGCTTCCTTGTTCTTGGAGTTCTCGAACAGAACAATCGAGTCCGTCACCCCGTAGGTGCCCTTGTCGCCGGATGGACCGGCGGGAATAGGGGCGACGCCATATTTCAGGTTTGGCGCCTCGGCCTTGATCTGGTTCGACAGGAAGGGTGCGGTGATGACTGTCGCGACCTTGCCCTGCTTGAACAGGTTCTGCACGTCCTCGCGCGAATAGGAGGTGACGCCCGGTTGGGTCAGGCCCTCGTCAATGAAGCTCTTGTAAAGCTTTGCGGTGTCGATGGCCGCCTGTGAGTCGAGGCCGGATTTACCGTCCTTGACGATTTCCCCGCCGTTCGACCACATGCCATAGTAGAAATAGACGTCCGTTTCGATCTCCTTGCCCTGGAGACCGAATCCATAGGTCTCGCCGCCAAGCGCCTTGATCTTTTCAGCGGCCGTCTTGAAATCGGCCCAGGTTGCTGGCGGATTTTCGACGCCTGCCTTGGCGAAGATGTCCTTGTTGTAATACATGGCTCTGGCGGAAGCGGCGATCGGCAGGCCATAGACCTTGCCATCCATCACCGAGGGGGAAAGGAACGTGTCTATGAAGCGCGCCTTGAAATCGGGAGTAATGTGCTCATCCAGGGGAGCAACGATACCCTCCTTGACATAGTCAAGCAGCCAGCGCGTTCCGATGATGGAAAGGTCCGCATTGGCTCCCGCCGAGATATCGGTGGTCAGCTTTTGTTGAAGGTTATCCCACGGCACCACTTCGATCTGAATCTTTGTGTCGGGATTGGCCGCCTCAAAGGCCTTGGCCGCCTCTTCGAAGTAGGGGCCGGTCCCCTTGCTATACTCGGCAATCGTCACCCGGACCGTACTTTCGGCGAATGCACTCGTGCTGAATGCGATTAGGCTTGCTCCCGCAAACAGGCACAGCTTCTTGATCGTCGTCATTCTCAATCCCCTTGTTCTGGCCACACGAATGGCAGCCATTTTTTGACGCGCCCGGAAAATTGCTCCAACAATCTTCCAACGCCAGTTTTCAAACAACGGCCTCATCTTCAAATGTAATTTAATTTCATGCAAGTCAGTATTTCTTCGAATGTGCAGAATTTTATGTTGCTTTTTTTCATATGTGGCCGTTAGCTGCTCGCAAAGCGCCATCCACGCGAATGGGACATTGACGAGTCATGAACTTAACATTGGACGACTTCCTGCAACTCAAGGAGCGGCAAGTGCTCATCACGGGTGCGGGCGGCGGGATAGGCCGGGCGCTGATTTCCGCATTCACCGCAGCGGGTGCGATCGTGTCCGGGGCGGATCAGGACCGGCATTGCTTGGAAGACCTTCAGCTCAGGCATCGTCTCGTCTTCGACCTGGCGAACCGCCAAGAAATTGAGGACGTCATAAAGGGATTCATCAACGATCATGGCGCGCCGGATGTGTTGATCAACAATGCCGGCTTTACCCGTGGTGAAACTCTGGATCAGGTCAATAGCGATACTTGGGAACGCGAAGTCGCCATCAACCTCAATGGGGCGTTTCACGTTACTGCACCGATTGTCGATGCGATGTGCAAGCGCAACAGCGGCAGCATTGTTTTCATATCCTCGGTCAATGCGCTCGGTCACTTCGGCAATCCCGCCTATTCTGCCGCCAAGGCCGGGCTAATCTCTTATGTCAAGGCTCTTGCAGTTGAACGCGGGCGTTATGGCGTTCGCGCCAATGCCATATGTCCCGGCTCGGTACGCACGCCTGCATGGGATCACCGGCTGAAAAGGCAGCCTGACCTCCTGACGAAGGTGCTGCCACATTATCCTTTGGGGCGTCTCGTCACGCCCGAGCAGGTCGCGTCTGCAGCGCTGTTCCTCGCGTCCGAGGCGGGATCCGGGATCACCGGTACTGCTCTTGCAGTCGATGCCGGGCTTACGGCCGGAAATCTTCGTTTCATCAACGACGTTCTAGCGGGATAGAGTATCGCCATGGCCGGACTCCAGATAAAGAAGCTCGTGAAATCCTACGGCGCAATGAGCGTGTTGCACGGCATCGACCTTGATGTCCGTGACGGCGAGTTCCTTGTCCTTATTGGGCCCTCCGGTTGCGGCAAGTCCACGCTGTTGCGGATGATCGCGGGCCTTGACGACATCTCCTCCGGAGAGTTGTGGATCGGCGACCGGTTATCGAACAGCCTTGCACCGCAGCAGCGCAATATCTCAATGGTGTTCCAGAGCTACGCGCTGTTCCCCCACATGACCACACGCAAGAACATCGGTTTTGGGCCTAAGATACGGCGCGAAGCTGCGCCCACGATAGACGCAAAGGTCAACAAGGCTGCCGAAACGCTCAATCTCCACGACTATCTGGACCGGCTGCCGCGGCAATTGTCCGGTGGCCAGCGTCAGCGCGTCGCCATGGGGCGCACGATCGTGCGCCAACCCGATCTTTTTCTATTTGATGAGCCGCTTTCCAATCTGGATGCCAAGCTGCGCGTACAGATGCGGACTGAACTCAAGGCCCTGCACCAGCAGCTGAAAACAACAATGGTCTACGTGACGCATGACCAGATCGAGGCGATGACCATGGCCGATCGTATCGTCGTCATGAATGGCGGTCGTATCGAGCAGTCCGGCTCGCCGCTCGAGCTCTATGACAGGCCCGTCAACAAATTCGTGGCAGGATTCCTTGGCTCGCCAGCCATGAATTTCATACCGGGCACGCTTGAGCGCGGCGACGGGGCTCCGAGATTGCGGACGGCCGAGGACATCACCATGCCGGTCGGCGAAACAACCGCCTTGTCAGGCCAGGAAATCGAGATTGGCATCCGCCCCGAACACTTCAGACTGGCCGAGGGGCCGGAAGGTTTTCCGTATCGTGTCGCCGTCGTCGAGCCAACAGGATCGGAGACTCACATCTTCGGCACTGTGGCCGGTATTGGTGTGCGCTGCGTCTTCCGTGACCGCATCGCACCCGAACCGGGCAGCCAGTTGATGCTATCCGTCGACCCTGCAAGGATGCATGTTTTCGACGGCGCCACGGGGAACCGGATTTGAGCGCTATGGCAGCACCTCACTTCGACATAGTCGCGCGACTGCGAGAAATCGCAGATACCGGGCAGCGATCCGACCAAAGGGTGGCGGCTGCAATATTGTCGGATGCCGATTTCGCAACCCATGCCTCGATCGAGCGGTTGGCCGAAAAAGCTGGAGTAAGCGAGCCGACCATCACGCGGTTCTGCCGTATGCTTGGCTTCCAGGGAACGCGCGAGTTCAAAGTGAAGCTCGCACAGTCACTTGCCGTTGCCGGCCGATTCATCGTTGCTCCGCCGGCACCTGAATTCAAGGGAAACGACATTCCCTCGACCATCGCAAAGAGTGCGAAGGAAGCGATCGATACCGTGGGTGAACTGATAGACCGCGAAGATCTGCTCCGAGCGGCGGCGATCATCACGGACGCACGCATGGTGCGCGCTTATGGTTCCGGTGGAGCCTCTTCCATGGCGGCGACAGAACTTGAAAACCGACTTTTCCGCCTCGGCATACAGGCTTCGTCCCACATCGACGGTGAAATGCAACAGATGACGGCGGCAACAAGCGACAAAGGAACGGCAATCGTAGCCTATTCGCTATCGGGTGAACTCAAGCCGCTGATTGAAGCGGTGACCATCGCTGGGCGTTACGGAGCGAAGACAATTGCGCTTACAGCGCCAAACTCATCGTTGGCGGCGGCCGCCCAGCTGGTTCTTCCCTTCCACATCAATGAAGGCACCAATGTGTACCGCCCCTCGCCCGCTCGCTATGCTTTGCTTGCGTTGACGGATATGCTCGCAATGACAGTCGCCGAAATGATCGGAGCACCTGCGGTGGAACGCATGCGGCGCATCAAGAACCTTCAGGGCATGCACAAGTCGGATGCGCCCAACCTACCGCTTGGAGATTGACGAGTGAAAATTACTGAAATTGACACGCCGGCTGTCCTGATCGATGTCGATCGCGCGGAAGCCAATATGCAACGCTTTCAAGCCTATGCGGACAGCCACAATCTGACGGTGCGTCCGCATATCAAGACGCATAAACTGCCGCGTTTTGCCAAAAGGCAAGTGGAACTTGGTGCGGTGGGCATAACCTGCCAGAAGATCGGCGAGGCGGAGGTAATGGCCGACGCTGGTATCCAGGACATCTTCCTCCCCTACAATATTGTCGGAGCGTCAAAACTCGACCGGCTTGTTGCCCTGAATACCCGTGTCAAGCTCGCTGTGACCGCCGATAGCGACGTGACGATCCGTGGCCTTGCCGAAGCATTCAAGGACACGGCAAAACCGCTTGATGTTCTGGTCGAATGCGACACCGGCATGGGTCGCTGCGGCGTGCAAAGACCTGACCAGGCCGTGGAACTGGCAAAGCTGATCGCAGCTTCCAAGGGTTTGAATTTCGCTGGCTTCATGACGTTCCCCAAGCCGGGGACAGTCGTGCAAACCGAAGCTTTCCTGGCCGAGGCCAAGCAAAAGGCGCTCGCTGCCGGACTCGATCCCCGCATCATTTCCAACGGGGGTTCGCCAGACATGTGGCAGGCCCATGAAGTCTCAAGCGCCACTGAACACCGTCCCGGAACCTATATCTACATGGACCGCTACCAAGTTTCGAAAGGTGTCGGAACCTGGGAGGATTGTGCGCTGACTGTGCTTGCAACCGTTGTCAGCCGTCCGACGGACGACCGCGCGGTTATCGATGCAGGGTCGAAAGCCCTGACCAGCGATACGCTTGGCCTCGATGGTTTTGGCAGAATCGTCGGCTATCCGGATGCAGTCATTGCTTCTCTTAGCGAGGAACACGGCGTGATCGACCTCACCGCTTGCAAGGACAAGCCACAGATCGGCGAACGTTTGCGTATCATTCCCAACCATTGTTGCGTCGTCTCCAACCTCTTCGACAGGGTGATCCTGATCTCCCGCGACGACGTCATTGAGATCACCCCGGTTGCGGCGCGGGGCCGGGTAGATTGATCCGGTCGTTGGTGGCTGTCGCAGCCTGCGGAGAATCTGATCACACACGACCCTCTCCTCTCAGCGCCTTGATGACCGGAATTACCGAGTACTGGCCAATCTCGGCCCGGTCGGTTAGCGCCCTCAGGTAACCGCCAGGCGAACGGATATCGTCAACCCGTTCAAGAATCGCTGCAATCGTGATCGAAGCCGTGATTTCGCCCATGGTCGAAAGCGCTTTTTCCCAAGCATCGGGGGATACGCCCAGCATTGATCGGACCAGACCGGCAGTCTGCGCAAGATCGCGCCAATCCTCGATCCCGTCCCGGGCATAGTCCCTGATTTGCGGGCACGCGCTCAGGACGGCCTCAAGTGCCATGGGCGCGGGCCTATCGTGGCCCGGCCAAACAGGATGGCCACCGTCCGCGCCGGATTTCCGGCTATAACGGGCATCCTCCAATCGCTTGCGCATCCTTGTCATTACTACTTTGCTACCGGGCTGCATGTCCCCACCTGCTTGCGCTGCCGGTTGCTTCTGGCCTTTTTCTTGGGCCCTTTCAAACGAGGGGTCTGGATTTGAATTCTGAATATGGTGCTCGAAATTGGAGTCATTGGCGCTCATTTCTTCGTTGGACAAAGTAGCCAAATAGGCTTGTTCCACCTTGACCCTGAGATAAGCTAACCCGTCACAACGCTGCTGTAGTACCGACAAGGGCAGGTGGCGGCTCACGCGACCCGAAAGCGCCGCCAGATCGTCGGCGTAAGCATCCCAATCGCCGGGCCGACCTTCGCTCAAACCCGCATCAACCGTTTTGGCGATATCACGCAGGTGTATGGTAATCTCACTGCGTACCCGCTGGATGGCCCGTGCCAGATCACGGGCTTCAACCGCGTGTGCTTCAATCTCGTCGGCCCTCAACGCCAGTGGCGACAGATCAAATCCGAAAGCGAACTCGATTTCGCCGGTCTCGCCGCGGCGCGCATAGCGCTTGCCGTTGGGACTGTCGCGGCGAATGATCAATCCGGTCTCGACAAGCGCCGCCAGGTGACGACGGATGGTCGCTGGCGACATGCCGCGTGTCCGCATCGAAAGTTCCGCATTGGACGGAAATACAATCAGTGGGGTTGCGCCGTTGAGTTGGGTTTCCGGGTAGAAGCTCAATAACGCTTCCAGAACCGCGATTGTGCGGTCAGAAAGGAAAAATGCGGCACGCGCCTCCGTCAGGGAGCGCAACAACGCCCACTTCTCTGGATGCTTGCCGGCACTATTCGCAAGCTTTTCGCGGGCTCGCGCCGTCTTTTCTTGCACCGCAAACATGGCGTGCGAAAGCGATCGCCCGCCAAACGGCGTCGTTGCAAAACGATCAGTCATAGTTCACTTCCTCAAATTGAGGCAAGCAAAAGCTGTTGCCGGAACGCGTCCGACTCTTGACAAGTCTGGGCGGAAGTGATTCTCTCGAATTGCTACATTGAAGAGGGCTTCCGGGGCGGTGACGTTCTGGGGGCCTTTTTTCTTGCCGTTTTTCCTTTTCTCTTCTCTTTGGATCTAACGCTCACACTTACTCAGAAACGGGGTGTCAGTTCTGCTTCTGCTTCTGGAATCGATCCAGCAGCAGATCGAGCTCAGACGCCACAAACTCGGCAAACCCGCTCGGTGCACGCTCATTGAAGGTAAGGACGTGTCTCCCCTTGTCCGTATCCAGCCGGGCAATTGCGTCGGCATGCCTGTCATTCTTCGGCGGCATGGTGGCTTTCAAAACTGCTTCTGCCGATGATGTCGGTGGGTTCGCCAGTTGCAACAGACGTTCAAAAATGCGGTTGAACCGAGAATTACTGTCAGCACTCTTGAACCCGTCAAGTTCGATCTCCCCTGAAGCAGCTAGCCGTGCGCTCTCCGTCTTGAGCAGTTCCGCCAGCCTGACCCAGCGTGGACGGCCGATTTTTGGTGCCGGGCCAATGGCCCTTACGATCGGCGCCGGGACCGCGGCGGCTACTTGGAGGAACCGCGACATTTCCGCTTTGTCGAGCGACAATGCATCCTGGATGAGACCTCTTTCGAAACCACGCTGAACAAGGTTACTTGCAAAGAAAGCACGCTCGATAAATGAAAGGTCACGCCGCTCGGTGTTTTCCTTGCCCTGCGCCAGCACCAACTGCATGTCGTTCAGATCGCGAATTATCGCCTGTACGGGTTTACCTACTCGGGCGGCGGCGCGCAGCCTGCGATGCCCGTAGGCCGTCTGATAGAAACCTTGCTTTTCCGGATGCGGCCGGACGAGGATTGGCACCTGTTGCCCGTTCAGCCGGATGCTTTCCACCAGTTCCTCGAAACTCTCGTCAAAGCCGGCTTCGTAGCTGAGCCTGTCTTCGACGAACGAACTTTCGACAAGGGATGGATCGAGCTCTGCAACCCGCTCGGAGCCTTCGAAACTTTCCTTCAGCCGTCGCGCATCCTCGATTTCTCGGGATATGCCACCAAGCGACAGCCCCATGGCCTTGACCGCACCTGAAGCTGCCCTCGGTTTCAACGGCTCGATCGTAGCGCCGTGATGGGACGGTGCTGCAGGCTCCACCGGCTTTGGTTCGGATGTTGGTGTGGTCTCCACCGTTCCGAATAAAGCCCTTAATTGGTCCCTGCGGTTCTTGTCTGCCATCACGACACCCTCGCAGACCTGTTCCAGGCCTTGAAAATGAGGCTCTCGATCTCGGAATTGACTGAACTCAGCGATTCAATCGCCCGGTCATAGGTGGCACGGGTAAAACTGTCGCGGGAAACCTCGTAGAGGGTTTGCTTGGTCAAGCCCGCATCCGAGAAAGCCGTCGACTTGACGACCGACGAGGTGAGAACCCGATCGCCGAACAGCGAACGCAGGAATCCGGCAATTTGCTGCTGAGGCGCATCGTTGGGTTCAAACCGGGTTATCAAATAGCGCATGAAGTCGAAATTGAGCTCACCGCCCGCTTCCCGTACCACTGCCAGCAGGTCTGCCGTCATGAACAGGAACTGGCTCATGGACGCGACATCGAGCATTTGCGGATGCACAGTCACCAGAACTGAGGTTGCTGCGCACAGTGCCGATAACGTGAGGAACCCCAGCTGCGGCGGACAATCGATGACGACTACGTCATAGTCATCCGCTACCGTATCCAACGCTGCCTGAACGCGTGCGAAGAACAATTGCTGCTCGACGCTTGGCTGTGTGCCGTGCTGGCGATCGGCCAGCATTTGCGGCGTCGTATGCTCGAACTCCTGGAGTTCCAGATTACCCGGAATGAGATCCAGGCCATCGAAATAGGTTTTGCAGATGATATCGCGCAGCGGACGGCGCTCGCCATCGTAACGGATCGCGCCATAAAGGGTGTCATTTCCCGTCAGGTCCAGTTCCGGCTGATAACCGAACAGAGCCGACATTGACGCCTGTGGATCAAGATCGACTGCAAGAACCCGAAAACCTGCCATTGCAAGATGCTGCGACAGGTGCGCGCTTGTCGTCGTCTTGCCCGATCCACCCTTGAAATTGGTGACCGCAATGACCTGCATGTGCTCGTTGGCGGCGGGATTGCGATGTGGCAGGTAAGTCTTCGCCTTTGCGCCGCCAGCTTCTGCCAGATGCCGACGCAGGGCATTGATCTCAGCCAGTGTATAGAGCCGGCGTCCCCCGCTTCCGGTTTCCGGTTGAGGGCCTTCACCGGCAATTGAAAGCTGGCGCAAGTAGCCATCGGAAACCCCGATCAGTTTCGCCGCCTCGCCGCTGGTAAATTTTCGAAGGGTCTTCTGCGCCGTCGGGGGAAAAAGACGGTTTCGCATTGCCTGCAATTGCGCCGAAAGCATCTCCGCATCCGCAGCTATTGCCCGGTCAGCCGATATGGCGGCAGACAACGATGGAGCGCCCGGCAAATGCGCATCCTCCTGTTGACTTGTCTGCGCCGCATTCATCATGGTCACGTGTTGATCCTAAGCAATTTCGCCAGCGCCTGGAACCATGCGCCGATTCGTCAGAAAGACCAAAAGGGGTAACGCTGGACCACAATTTAACGCTGCTTTGCAGTACTTACACCGCAGCTTTTGTGTAACGCTTAAATCACTCAATACCCCTGAAAGCCGTAACCAACCTGCGGAAAGAACCGAGTCGCGTCAAGAACTTTATAGTTAACGGAAATTAACCGGTAATCCGGCCCAATGTGACGTTGCGCACAACAGATTCGGCCACCCGCTGTCACTGGTCAAATCAAAGACGCAACAGCGAAAGGCCGATGCATATCGCATCGGCCTTTCGCTGTTGCGTGTCACTTAAATGAAGGCGGTTGCCCGAGATCGAATGACGGTGGGCTTCCAAGACTGTTCCCCGGCGCGTCCGGCAGATTGAGCTTGATGTCCTGCATGTCGATAACAGCTGCCGGCTCCAGGAAGTATGTTACCATTCCGGGGAAGGCGATCAACAATCCCACCAGAATCAACTGCAATACCAGCCAGGGAATGGCTCCCATATAGATATCGCTGGTCTTGATCGACTTTGGCGCTATGCCCCTCAGGTAAAAGAGCGCGAAGCCAAAGGGCGGATGCATGAAGCTCGTCTGCATGTTGGCGCAGATCATCACGCCGAACCAGATGAGATCGATGCCGAGTGCGCTGGCAGCCGGCGCAAGCAGCGGAATAACGATGAAGGCGATCTCAAAGAAATCCAGGAAGAAAGCGAGTACGAAAATAAAGATATTGACGAAGATCAGGAAGCCGACGACACCACCCGGAAGCGAAGTCAGCATCGTCTCGATCCAATGGCCGCCGCCAACGCCTTGAAACACCAGACTGAAGACGCGCGCGCCGAGCAGGATGAAGATCACCATCGCAGTCAGTCGCATGGTGATGTCCATCGCCTGATAAACGAGCTTCCACGTGAGGCGCCGATTCAGCCACGCAATGAACATCGCGCCGACGACGCCCATCGCTCCCGCTTCCGTCGGTGTTGCAAGCCCCATGAAAATGGTGCCAAGCACGATGAAAATAAGCGCGAGAGACGGGATCATGCCGCGTGCACAGCGCGCCAAAAGAGGCCAGCCACGCAAAGTACGTGCTTCAGGCGGCAGTGCAGGAACGTGGTCGGGCCTGATGATGCTGAGAATGAACACCCAGCCGGCAAACAAGAGGACCTGAACGATACTTGCGCCTGTCGCACCGATATACATGTCGCCCGGCGACTTGCCGAGCTGGTCGGCAAGCACGATCAGCACCAACGACGGAGGAATGAGCTGTGTGATCGTGCCGGAGGCCGCGATGACGCCGGTGGCATGACGAATATTATAGCCGTATCTTGCCATGACGGGCAAAGAGATGAGGCCCATGGCGATCACAGAGGCAGCAACGGTTCCGGTGATCGCTCCCAGAATGGCGCCAACCAAAATTACCGCATAGGAAAGGCCGCCGCGAACCCCACCAAATAGCTGCCCGAACCCGTCAAGCAAGTCCTCAGCAAGTCCGCACCGCTCGAGAATGACACCCATGAAGGTAAAGAACGGAATCGCCAGCAGCAACTCGTTCGAAAGCACCGAAAACATCTGATAGGTGAGATTGCCAAGGAAATCGGGGCCGATCACACCCATCTCGATGCCGATGAAGCCGAAGAAAAGTCCAACAGCTGCCAGGGAAAATGCCGCCGGATAGCCGATCACCATAAAGGCGATCAGCCCGAAGAACATGAACAGAGCAAGATTATCGGCGAAAAAAGTCATCATTGAACAGGTTTCTCGTAGGCAAATTCACGAACATAATCAGTGGTAAGGGCGAGATAGCATTTGATGAGTTCTGAAATGCCCTGAAGCCCGACGAGCGCAAACCCGACCGGAAGGCTTAGCTTGACTGGCCATAGCGGGAGGCCACCGGAGTTGGATGATCCTTCGTTGGTAACCCATGACAGGACAAACCACGGCCAGGTAAAATAGATCATCAGGCAACATATCGGCAGGAGGAAGAACAATCCGCCAAACAGATCGATCCAGGTCCGCGTTCTTTCACTGACCGAACCATAGACCAGATCGACGCGCACGTGCTCATTCAGCTTGAAGGTCCATGCGCCCCCAAGCATCACCATGCCGGCGAAAAGATACCACTGCAATTCGGAAAGGGAATTGGAGTTTCGTCCGTATACAGCGAGGATACCGCTAAACAGGCCACCGGCACCGAGGTTTTGGTCGAGCCAGATGATGCCACCGAGGCTGTAGCGCAAAATGGCATTGAAGGCGCAGACGAGGGATGCAAACAGCACGAAATAGATCGCGATAATGCCGATACGGCGATTGAATTCGTCAATCCATCCCGTGACCATAAGCCACTTTGCCATCGGGGACCCCTCCCATGTTCTTCAAACAGCCAAAAACAGCTTCCACTTTTGAGATTAAGCTATCTGGCGAGTTTGACAGAGGTAGCCCAAGGATTCGAACGTTGCAATGCGCACTCCTGACTTAATTGTGGTTTCTGAAGAAGCCGTCCGGAGGCGCCAAACGGGTATCAGGTGACTTCCAAAGCTGGAGGCCTCGTTCCGTAGTGTTTTCTGTCCCGACCTTTTGATATCATCCGCCGGCGCTCGGTATTGAGGCTTCGACTTTCTTAAGTTTGAGCCAAGACATGCCGTAAGAGCGGGAAACATCAACCGAACAAGCGAGTAGCCTCATGACCACCATTACCACAAAGGACGGCACGCAGATCTTCTACAAGGATTGGGGGCCGCGCGACGCCCAGGCAATCGTTTTCCATCACGGGTGGCCGTTAAGCGCCGATGATTGGGATGCGCAGATGATGTTCTTTCTCGACCAGGGTTATCGGGTCATCGCTCACGACCGGCGCGGGCACGGGAGGTCTTCGCAGACCTGGGAAGGCAACGAAATGGATACGTATGCGGCGGACGTCGCCGCGCTGACCGACGCGCTCGACCTGAAGGGGGCCATTCATGTCGGCCATTCCACAGGCGGCGGCGAGGTTGCCCACTATGTGGCACGCGCCAGACCCGGCCGGGTATCCAAGGCTGTCCTTATTGGCGCCGTACCACCTGTGATGGTCAAATCGGAGAAGAATCCTGGCGGCCTGCCAATCGAGGTCTTTGATGGATTTCGCGCGGCACTCGTCGCCAATCGGGCACAGTTCTATTTGGACGTTCCTGCCGGCCCTTTCTACGGATTCAACCGGCCGGGTTCGAAGGCAAGCCAAGGCGTTATCGAGAATTGGTGGCGGCAAGGCATGATGGGCGCAGCCAAAGCGCATTACGATTGTATCAAGGCATTCTCCGAGACCGACTTCACCGACGATCTCAAGGCCATCACGGTTCCGACATTCGTGATGCATGGCGACGATGATCAGATCGTTCCGTATGCCGATTCTGCGCCCCTTTCAGTGAAGCTGCTGAAACAGGGCACTTTGAAGACCTACAAAGGCCTGCCACATGGCATGTGCACGACCCACCCCGAAATAATCAATCCTGATCTGCTCGCCTTCATTCGGTCGTGAACCGAAGCACACCATTTGCAACTTTGGTGGTTAGGAGATCCTGCCTTTCAACAGATTGATCCACAATTCAGGTTCCCGGCGACGGGAACCTGGTTGCCCTCTGGTGCCAAGCCGCAATAATTGACCGCAGTCGCGAGAGAACACGACGCCCCATCAGCCGGGACTGTCAATCTCGTTGCGCTTGATCAATTCTTCACGGATCAGTTTCTTGGCGATTTTCCCATAGGCGGATTTCGGCATCTCCGGCCAGAAGACGAACCGCTTTGGTATCTTGTACCGCGCCATCTTGCCATCGAGCCACGCCATGACAGCCTCGGGTTGCAGATCGGTGTCCGGGCGAACGACACAAACCGCGAGGCCAACCTCGCCCCACACCGGATCCGGAATTCCGAGCACCGCAACCTCACTGATATCGGGGTGAGTCAGTATTTTTTCCTCGATTTCGAGCGGGTAGACGTTTGAGCCACCCGAAATATACATGTCCGATGATCGCCCTGTGATGAAGAGGAAGCCGGCCGCATCCATGTGGCCGAGGTCGCCGGTTCGAAACCAGCCATGGCGGAAGGCTTTGGCGTTTGCTTCCGGATTGTTGTAATAGCCCGCAAAAACCGCCGGACCGATAACGCAGATCTCGCCAGTGGTGCCGGGCGGCAGCTCATTGCCGGCATCATCCTGAATCGAAATCTGCATGCCGGTACGTGCATATCCGCAGGTGCCCACCCGCGCCTCGGGACCATCATCCAGATGGTGTTCGGTCGGCGGCAGCACGGTGATGTTGCCCGTCACTTCGCCAAGACCAAAATACTGCACAATGACTGGTCCCAGCGTTTTCAGGATACGGACCTGGTCGATTCTGTACATGGGCGCGCCAGCATAAATGACATAGCGGAGTGAGGAGCGATCGCGTCTGTCCAATCTTGGATGTTCGGTCAGCATTTTAAGAATGGTCGGCACAGTAAACATGTTACTCACGTGCCATTTTTCGATCAGACGCCAGGCCTCCTCGATGTCGAATTTTTCCGTTGGCAGGAGAATGGTCTTTGCCCCCCTTGCCACCTGTGTCAGTTGGTGGATGCCCGCCCCGTGTGACAGCGGGGCAACGACCAGTGACGCATCCAGATGTGTTGTACCCGGCATGAGGTCGCAAAGATGGTTGGTGACAACGAACCCCATTTGTCCATGTGTCAGCACTGCTGCCTTCGGACGCCCTGTCGTCCCCGAGGTGAAAAAGAACCAGCAGGGATCGTCATGTTCCACCGCTGCCATTGTAACCGACCGGCCATTGAAGCGATCGATAACCGCATCATAGTCCTCGCCAAAGCCGGCTTTCCCTATGGCTAGGACAAACCGCAGATCGGGGCTGGCCCGGCGGCAGGCCTGTGCGTGATCCGGGAACTGATGCCCGCAGATCATGCCCTTTGCGCCGCTCGCCTCTGCCAGGTAAGCAACTTCGTCGGCAGTCTGGCGAAAATTGGTCGGAACCCACACCGCGCCCAGTCGAAAGCAGGCCAACATGGACTCGAACATCTGGTTGCAGTTTTGCGATTGGACGAGAATACGGTCGCCCACGACAACGCCGAAATCCTCTTGCAGAGCAGCTGCCATCGCATTGACACGCCGCAGCATATCTGCCCAGGTCCATGTTTGCTCGCCCCACACCAAGGCCGTTTCGTCGGGAAAGCGGCGTGCCGATTGCACAAGAAAGCCGCAGAGATTCATCACCCGTTTCGACATTGGTTCAATGACAAGACGGTTCTTGTGCGTCATAGCCTCACCAGGCTGCTGTTGCTTTTTGCGATTGGAACGGACTGCCACATTGCCCGTCTTTCAAAGGTTGGAGATGAGCCAGTCGTGCCTCGATCTTCTTGACCTCTCCGCGCATCAAGGCAGCCAGTTCCAACTGGCGCGCAGGCTGCATGCGGCTATCGATGGCCGCAATACTCAGGGCACCGGCAGCGCGCCCATCCTGATAGCGGATTGCAAGGCCGATACCCCAGGAATTCGGAAGTATACGTCCCGGATTGAGCGCAAATCCCATCTCTCGAGCCGATGCAATATCATCGCGAATCTGGGGGGGAGCAAGATCAGGAAATTCGGCAAGGAGTTCCGCTTCATTGGCCGCAAGCACTGCCTCGATCTCGTCGTCCTCCATTGCCGCCAGAATGGCAAGCGAACCGGCGCCGACACCCAGAGGATGACGATACCCCGCCTGTAGTGCGTGCGTGCGGATGGGATAAGTACCCTCTTCACGGTGCAGGCAAACCGCATGATTGTCGCGTTGTATCGAAAGAAAGCTCGTATCCTGCGTTTTGGACGACAGGAAGCTCAGACTGTCGCGCGCTATTTGAAGCAATCCGTAACGGCGTGTGGCGAGTGTTCCGAGCACGTACGCTTCCTGACCAAGATAATAGCGTCTGGTCAGTCGATCCTGTTCCAAGAGGCCGGAACGTATGAGCGCAAGCAGAAGGCGCCGTGTCGTCGGTTTGTTGAGACCACTTTGTTCGACGATGTTACTGAGGGCGCCACCTTGGTCCCCGAAATAGCTCACGAGACTCAAAAGACTGAGTGCCCTGTCCACGCTTTGGGAACCGTTGAGGCCCGTTGTCCGGGATACTTTTTGCTCCATGCTCCTCCCCTTGCGATCCATAATATGGATCATGCGGTCACCCTATAAAACTATGACGCAAAATTGATTGCAAGCACGCAGCGTTCGTTTAAGGTTTTCACAACCGAAGCCAACGAATGCATTCTACAATATGGACCATATTCCTGCTGCCAAATTGAACAGTACCGCAATTCCAACGGCACGTTTCAGTGGCTGAACGCCGGCTGGGACAGCCCGGGCCATCACCGTTGGTCCGCTTCGAAAGTTTTGAAGGCGTAGGGCGCCGATTTGATTTCAGCCTTGAACCCGGTCTGAGCATCAATGAAGCGATCGCCCGTCCGCTGCGTGCCGGCGATATCAAGGCGGCGGCGCTTACCCTTAAGGGCGGCGCGTTCAACCCATTCCACTATTTGATGCCTGCGCTTGCAACTGACGGTTATCACGCCGCTTGGTATAGCGAAGCCTTTTCCCCTGTTGGCGAAACGCGGCTCCAAGTTGGCAACGCGACGTTCGGGGAACGTGACGGCGCTCCGTTCGTTCATTGCCATGCGATATGGACGGAGCCTGACGGAAGGCGCCGCGCCGATCACATCCTTCCCCATGAGACAATCATAATCCAGCCCATTGAAGTGACCGCATGGGGCGTGGAAACCGTTCGAATGATATCTGAGCCGGACGAGGAAACGGCCTTCACGCTGTTTCACCCCGTTCCCACTGAAGAACGTGATAGAGGCCAGGGGCCGCGTACTGTGATCGCGCGCGTTCGCCCGAACGAGGATATCATCACGGCGCTTGAGGCGATCTGTCGACGGCATGGCTTTGGGCACGCGGAAGTGCGTGGCGGCGTCGGCAGTCTTATCGGGGCACGTTATGTGAATGGAGAACAAGTTGACGACATTGCCACCGAAGTCTTCGTCACAAGGGGTCGGATATCTCCGAACTGCGCCGAGACCCGTCTCGAAATCGCAATGGTAGACACCCAGGGCAATCTCACCGAAGGCTCACTTCGACGTGGCGAAAATCCAGTTTGCATCACCTTTGAAGTCTGCCTTGAAGAAGGCTGGGATGCCAACTAACGCGGCTCGTTCTCATCGGGATAGCTGAGGCTCTGCAGTTCGCGCGCATCAACCCCCGCGATGCGGCGCAGCACGGCCCGCGCCAGTTCACGCCCCGCATGGCGAACGTCTTCATTGAAGACGATGATCTGCGGCCGAAACCATTTCAGAACATCGGTCGATTGTTTCGAGACCAGGTCGACATCCTCGCCGATCTTCAGGCCTGCCGCCTCGATGCCGGCAACCAGTGCGATTGCGGCGCCTCCAGTGCAGCATACGATGCCATCGGGGCGATTGGGCCCCGACATGATTTCCTCCATCCTGTCGCGAATGCGGCCGAGTGACGTATCGACATCGATACCGGAAAACAGCGCCGCCACAGCGTTGCCCTCCTCGATACCACGGGAGAAACCGCGATCCAGGTGCCGATAGTACGTCACTGCCGGCGACGGTCCAGCCAGCATCGCTATCCTGCGTCTCCCCCTTGCAAGCAGGCTCTTGACCGAGAGATAGGCGAATGCCTCATTGTCAAAATCGTGGAATGGGTGATCGATACCCATCTCGGTCCGGCCGTGGGTCGCGAAGGGAATGCCATGCTCTGTGAGATAGCGGACACGCGGGTCATCGGGCTCGGTTCGCGACATGATGATTCCATCGGCGGAGCCGGTTTCAACAATGTAACGGATCGGCTGCATTGGATCATTTTCCAACGAATAGGGCGTGACCGTCAAATGGTAGGGTGTCTGCGACAAGACTTCGGAAATGCCGTAGACCATGTTGGATGTTAGTCCCATGATCGAGGACTGTGCATTGAGAACGAGGCTGATTACATTGGTCTTTCCGGTACGAAGGCGTACGCCGGCGCGATTGGGCCGGTAGCCGATCTGCTTTGCGATCAGCTGAACACGGTTCTTGGTCGCCTGCCCTATCTCCGGCGCATCCTTCAAGGCTCGCGATACGGTAGTCACCCCCAGGCCCGCCATAAAGGCAATTGTCTTCAATGTGGGCCGCTCGCCTTCAGCAAGCTCGGCTGCATCCCCTGAGTGCCCCTGGCCGTCGTCCTTTACCTTCATCTGCAATTGACCATTCGGCCATCCTCGGTGACACCATTAATCTGTATCGTTACAAATTTTTCGTAATCACGCAATTGTCTTTTGCTCTGACACGAAACAACCATCTCGCTTTCCGTGCTTACGATTCCAGCTCAATTTAAGCTAGCGATCCGAGAAGATAGTCATCGATCACTCTTATCTAACTGATTATAAAGGTTTTTATATTCATCTCTCTGGTTATTTTCTGCGATAGTCACAAAAATTCCGAAATGGGAATTGCATCCATCAACACTTTGCACTAGCCTACCTGTAACGTTTCAGATTTGGGAGGATGCGATGCGTTACCGTTCAATTCTGGCCGCCTTGGCCACCTCTACGTTTTTCTTCGCCGGTCATGCCGGGGCCACGGACCTCGAGGTCACACACTGGTGGACCTCAGGCGGAGAGGCCGCGGCCGCAAAGGTGCTGGCTGAATCCTATGACAAGCTGGGCGGCGACAAATGGGTAGACGGCGCCATTGCCGGCAGCGGCACGACAGCTCGCCCGATCATTGTCAGCCGCATCCTTGGCGGCAACCCGATGGGCGCAACACAGCTCAACACTGGCCGCGACGCTGAGGATCTCGTCAAGGCAGGATTGATGACGGACCTGACTGAGCTTGCCACCAAGGAGGGATGGGCCAGTTTCATCCGCCCGTCGAAGCTGCTCGATGCATGCACGCTTGAGGGCAAGATTTACTGTGTTCCTGTGAACATTCATTCCTGGCAATGGATGTGGATCAACCCGAATGCCTTCAAGGAGGCCGGTGCATCCGTCCCGGCAAACTGGAACGAATTTGTCGCTGCCGCACCCAAGCTGAAGGAAAAGGGAATCATTCCGCTTGCGACCGGTGATGCCTGGCAAGTCGATGGAATTTTCCGAGTGATCTTTGCAACGCTTGGCGGCAAGGATCTCTACCTGAAGGTCATGGACAAGAAGGACAAGGATGCCGCTGCCGGCCCCGAAATGACAGCTGTCTGGCAGGCCTTCGCCAATGCGCGTGAGCTCGCAGATCCAGGCTATGTCGGGCGGCAATGGAACGAAGCTACTTCACTGGTACTGACCGGCAAGGCCGGCGGCCAGATCATGGGCGACTGGGCGCAGGGCGAGTTCGGGGTCGCCGGCAAGGTTGCCGGTACCGACTACGACTGCCTGCCAGGGCTTGGCGTCCATCCAGTCCTTGATACAGGCGGAGATGCTTTCTACTTCCCCAAGAACAAGGATCCTGAAGTTACACGGGCACAATTGAAGCTCGCGAGCATGCTGGTCTCGAAGGAGACGCAGGTCGCCTTCAACCTTGCCAAGGGCTCACTGCCGATACGCGGTGACATCGACATGGAATCGGCCAATGCCTGCATGCAGAAGGGCATCAAGATTCTCGCCGACGGCAACAATGTGCTGCCATCAGTGGAGCAGGCCTTCTCTTCGGACGCGCAAGGACAACTCGAAGACCTCAACACCGAGTTCTTCGCGAACAAGAACATGACTGTCGAAGACGCGCAGGCTCGCTTCGTCGAGATCATCAGCGAAGCACAGTAGACTCCAACCACATAACGAGATGTCGCCAGCCTTCGGGCGGGCGACACCGAGAGTTTCGGAGACTTCCATGGCTGTCAGCCGACGACCGTTTGCCCCGCTGCGTAATCTGAACGCCAAGGTGGCGGCGATACCGATGATCGTCACCGTGCTTGTCGTCTTCATCGGCTGCACGGTGTGGACCGTCGTCTATTCCTTCACGTCGTCGCGGTCTCTTCCGACGCTCGATTTTGTGGGAATGGATCAGTATGTGCGGCTGTTTCGTACGTCACGCTGGATCGTCTCGCTCCAGAACCTCGCAATCTTCGGGGTCCTCTCCTTGAGCATCTCGCTCGTCCTCGGATTTGTTCTGGCAGCGTTGATGGACCAGAAAATCCGTTTCGAAAACACGTTCCGGACCATTTTCCTCTATCCCCACGCCCTGTCATTCATCGTCACCGGGCTCGTCTGGCAGTGGATTCTCACACCGGCTTACGGCGTGCAGAAAGTCGTGCGCGATCTTGGCTTTGAGACCTTCAACTTTCCGATCCTGACCGACGGCAGGTTCACTATTTACGCCATTGTCATCGCAGGCCTTTGGCAAGGAACCGGCCTCGTGATGGCCCTCATGCTCGCAGGTCTGCGTGGCATCGATGACGAGATCTGGAAGGCCGCTCGCGTTGACGGTATCCCCGCGTGGCGGACATACCTTTTTATCGTCATTCCGATGATGCGGCCGGTTTTCATCACAACTTTGGTGATCATTTCCGCAGCGATTGTGAAAGTCTACGACCTTGTGGTTGCCCTGAGCAATGGCGGCCCGGGTATCTCGTCCGAAGTTCCCGCCAAATATGTGTACGACTTCATGTTCTCGCGCGGCAATCTCGGCCAGGGACTTGCTGCCTCCACGATCATGCTGACCACCGTCCTGATCATCCTGGTGCCATGGGCAGCGCTGGAATTCCGTCCCGAGAAGCGCCGTGGAGGTGGATCGAAATGAGTCTGAATCTCCCAAGCTCTGGGCCCCGCGGGCAGCGACCAAAGCGCCTTATCTCGCCCGCCTCGATCATGATTTACTCGGTGCTTTTCGTAGCGGCGGTTTACTATCTCATTCCACTCTACGTCATGGTCATGACATCGCTCAAGGGAATGCCGGAAATCCGGCTTGGCAACATCTTCTCCCCGCCGGTCGAGGTGACCTTGCAGCCCTGGGCGACCGCCTGGAACAGCGCATGCACCGGCCTCTATTGCGAAGGCATCAAGGTGGGCTTCTTCAACTCCATGAAGATCCTGGTGCCGAGCGTGATCCTCTCGATCATCATCGCTTCCGTGAACGGCTATGCCCTTTCCAACTGGCGCTTCAAAGGGTCGGAGCTGTTCTTCACCATCCTGATCTTCGGTGCCTTCATCCCCTATCAGGTGATGCTCTACCCCCTTGTCATTATCACGCGCGAGCTCGGCATCTTCGGTACGCTCACCGGTGTGATCGTCATCCATACCATCTTCGGCATGCCGATCCTCACCCTGCTCTTCCGCAACTACTTTGTGTCTTTGCCGCCGGAACTGTTCAAGGCGGCGCGTGTCGATGGCGCGGGGTTCTGGCGCATCTTCCTGCAGATCATGCTGCCGATGTCGCTGCCGATCTTCGTCGTCGCCGTGATCCTGCAGGTGACGGGCATCTGGAATGACTTCCTTTTTGGGGTGATCTTTGCCGGCACCAAGAATTTTCCAATGACGGTTCAGCTCAACAACATCGTCAATTCGACGCAAGGGGTGAAGGAGTACAACGTCAATATGGCGGCAACCATTCTCACGGGTGCCGTTCCCCTCCTCGTCTATTTCTTTTCAGGCAAATATTTCGTCAGGGGCATCGCCGCCGGCGCTGTTAAAGGGTGACCAAGTTGCATAGCGTTTCGATCAAAGACCTTTCCCTGAACTTCGGTTCCGTAAGCGTCCTCAAGGATCTCAATATCGAGGTGGCCGACGGCGAGTTTCTCGTCCTTTTGGGACCCTCCGGCTGCGGCAAATCCACTCTTCTCAACTGCATAGCCGGGCTTCTGGACATCTCCGAGGGGCAGATATTCATCAAGGGGAAGAACGTTACCTGGGAAGAGCCTAAAGATCGCGGTATCGGCATGGTCTTCCAATCCTACGCGCTCTATCCGCAGATGACGGTCGAAAAGAACCTGTCCTTCGGATTGCGTGTGGCCGGCCTGCCCAAAACGGAAATCCAGAAGCGCATCGCCGCCGCCGCCGAGATCCTGCAGATTGGTCCGCTGCTGCAGCGCAAGCCTGCGGAGCTCTCCGGCGGCCAGCGCCAGCGCGTTGCCATCGGCCGCGCGCTTGTGCGCGATGTCGATGTGTTCCTCTTCGACGAGCCCCTGTCCAATCTCGACGCCAAGTTGCGTTCGGAACTGCGTGTCGAGATCAAGCGGCTGCACCACAAGCTCGCGAACACGATGATCTATGTGACCCACGATCAGATTGAGGCATTAACGCTGGCCGACCGGATTGCAGTAATGAAGGGCGGCCTGATCCAGCAGCTGGACGACCCGCTGACGATCTACAACAAGCCACGCAATCTGTTCGTCGCGAGCTTTATCGGTTCGCCGGCGATGAACTTCCTGAAGGGTGAGATTGCCACAGCATCCGGCGCGCCCGCCTTCCGAACGGGAGACGTCGAGATATCGCTCACCACCTACTCCACCCAGTCAGAACTCGCCGCTGGCCATTCTGTTATCTTCGGTTTCCGACCCGAACACATCACTATAGGCGACCAACCCGGACCGACCGGGCAATCCTGTCCGGCCATCGTCGATCTCGACGAGCCCATGGGTGCGGACAGCCTCGTCTGGCTGAAGGTCGCAGGTAAGGCCATCTCAGTTCGCGTCGATTCCGGCCGGCGGTACCAACCCGGCGAAAAGGTCTTCCTGACGTTCAATCCGGCCATGGCTTCGATATTCGACGCCGAGACCGAAAACCGCCTCTAGATTCCAGCATACGGAGAAACGAAGTGACCGACTTTTCCTACCAGCTCTACAGCTCTCGCAACTTTCCCCCACTCGATACAACGCTGGGTATGCTGAAACGCAACGGCTACGCACGGGTCGAGGGCTATGGCGCCCTGTATACGGAGCCAAGGGCCATAAGGGCTGCGCTCGATGCGAACGGGCTGACCATGCCTTCCGGTCACTTCAGCATCGATCTGTTGGAGAACGAGCCGCAAAAGGTGCTCGATATCGCCGGGATGCTCGGCATGAAGGCAATCTATTGTCCGCATCTGGCCATTGAACAGCGCCCTGCCGACGCCGCTGGCTGGTCGGCGTTCGGTGAGCGCCTCGAAGCGGCTCACGCCGTCTACAGCAAAGCGGGTTATGTGTTCGGTTGGCACAATCACGATTTCGAGTTCAAGGCGCTCCCCGATGGCGCGATACCGCAGAAACTGATTTTCGATGCCGCCCCAAGTATCTCCTGGGAAGCCGACATTGCCTGGATCATCCGCGGCGGCGCCGATCCGTTCCAGTGGATCGAGAACCACGGTAAACGCATCAGCGCCGTGCACATCAAGGATATAGCTCCATCCGGCGAGAATGCCGATGAAGATGGATGGGCCGATGTCGGCCATGGGACGGTCGATTGGAAGGCACTGCTGACGGCGTTGCGCACAACGCCGGTGCGATACTTCATCATGGAACACGACAATCCTTCGGACCATGAAAGATTTGCACGGCGCTCTATCGCAACCGTGAAAGCATTCTGACAGAAAGACGGAAACATGGCCAAGACATTAGGCGTCGGCATTATCGGTGCCGGCAATATATCAACGACCTACCTGAGGCTTTCACCGCTATTCAAGGGTATTGAGGTACGCGCTGTCGCGGACATCAACAAGGCCGCCGCGACCGCCCGCGCCTCAGAATATGGCATCGAGGCGCGCAGCATCGATGCTCTGCTTTCGAGCGACGATATCGACCTTGTCGTGAACCTTACTGTGCCGGACGCGCATTTCGACGTGTCGAAGCAGATCCTTTCGGCGGGCAAGCACCTCTATTCGGAAAAGCCGCTGACGCTTTCGCTGAAGGATGGGCTGGAACTGCAAAAGCTTGCGGCAAAAAAAAACCTGAAGGCGGGATGCGCACCGGATACGTTCCTCGGTGGCGCCCATCAGCTTGCACGTAAGCTCGTCGATGACGGGCAAGTCGGCACCATCACATCGGGCACGGCCCATGTCATGAATCACGGCATGGAGCACTGGCACCCCAATCCGGACTTCTTCTTCCGTCCAGGCGGCGGTCCGATCCTTGATCTCGGGCCCTACTATATTGCCAACCTGATCAATCTGATCGGTCCGGTACGTCGGGTGGCAGCGCTCACGTCAATGGCAAGCCCGACCCGGACCATATCGAGCGAGCCGCGGCGCGGTGAGACGATCAAGGTGACGACACCGACGACAATCCAGGCCCTGCTCGAGTTTGAGAGCGGAGCTTCCGTCACCCTGTCGGCCAGCTGGGATGTCTGGGCACACCACCATCCCAACATGGAACTTTACGGCACCGATGGCTCGATTTTCCTGCCTGATCCCAACTTCTTTGGTGGCGAAGTGACGCTGGCGAAACCGGGCAAGAAGGCAAAGCTGGTCAAGGCCTGGGCACATCCCTTCGGAACACCGAACCAGAAACATCCCGCTGGCATGATGGCCAATTATCGGACCGCTGGTCTGGCCGACATGGCCGTCGCGATCCTGCAGGGACGCGATATACGCTGTTCGCTGGAACGCGCATTGCATGGGGTCGATGTGATGGTCTCGATTCTCAGGTCCGGCGAGGAAAGGAAGTTCATCGACATCAAGACCAGTTGCTCCAGGCCCGAAGCGCTTGGGATCAACGAAGCACGATCGTTGTTGAAAAAGACGTAAGTCTGCACCTCGAAGCGATTGCGGTCATGATCGGGCGGTCCTATGGTCACCGCCCGATCATGATTATGGGAATGCCTCGTGACTGCCAGTACTTCCAATACCGCCCGTATCGCCCGTCTCATCGCTGCCGAGATCAACGCAAGGCCCGAACAGGCCAATGCGGCAATTGAACTTTTGGACGGCGGGGCAACGGTCCCCTTTATTGCCCGCTATCGCAAGGAAGTTACCGGCGGGCTGGACGACACGCAGCTGCGTACGCTCGACGAACGCCTCATCTATTTGCGCGAACTCGACGCGCGACGCGACACCATCATCGAATCGATCCGCAATCAGGGAAAGCTTACGGACGAACTGGAGAGCAAGATTGCCGGTGCAGCGACCAAAGCGGATCTTGAAGACATCTACCTGCCCTATAAACCCAAGCGGCGGACAAAGGCGGAAATTGCACGGGAGCGTGGGCTTGGCCCACTTGCGGAAGCAATCCTGTCGGATCGGCGGACCATACCCGCGGAATTGGCGCTGAACTTCCTTTCGGATGATGTCACAGATGCAAAAGCCGCGCTTGAGGGTGCGCGCGATATTCTCGTCGAGACATTTTCGGAGAATGCCGATCTGGTTGGCCGCTTGCGCAATTACATGATGGATCGCGCGATCCTGCGCGCCAAGGTCGTTGAGGGCAAGGAAGAGGCCGGAGCAAAATTTTCGGACTATTTCAGCCATTTCGAACGCTGGGCAATTGTACCCAGCCACCGGGCGCTTGCCATGTTCCGTGGCCGCAATGAAGAAGTGCTTTCGCTGGAAATCGAAGTCGATGCAGATGACGTCGCTGCGATCAAGCCGGTCGAACGAATGATCGCCGACACATACTCGATCCCGGCGAATGGTGGCGCAGCCGATGCATGGCTGCTCGACGTCGTGCGGTGGACATGGCGTGTCCGGCTTTCACTCAATCTATCGATCGATCTGATGACAACGCTAAGGGAACGCGCTGAAGAGGAAGCGATTCATGTCTTTGCGCGCAATCTCAAGGATTTGCTGCTGGCAGCCCCGGCGGGATCACGTGCTACCATGGGTCTCGATCCGGGTATACGGACCGGAGTCAAGGTTGCCGTTGTCGACGGAACCGGCAAGCTGCTTGACACTGCTACCGTGTATCCCTTCCCTCCCCGTAATGATGTCCGTGGAACGCAGGCCGAGCTTGCACGGCTGGTTGCCCGGCACAAGGTCGAGCTTATCGCCATTGGCAATGGCACCGGCAGCCGCGAGACTGAACGTCTCGTAGCAGACATGTTGTCGGATATGCCTTCGCCCAAACCGCTGAAAGTCATTGTCAGCGAGGCCGGCGCTTCGGTGTATTCTGCATCGGCTGCTGCAGCTGCCGAGTTTCCCGGCCTTGACGTGTCCCTGCGCGGGGCGGTTTCCATTGGCCGGCGGCTCCAGGATCCGCTTGCGGAACTCGTCAAGATCGAACCGAAATCCATTGGTGTCGGTCAGTATCAGCACGATGTCGACCAGTATCGCCTTGCACGGTCGCTCGAAGGCGTGGTCGAAGATGCGGTGAATGCCGTTGGGGTCGATCTCAACACCGCATCGGCTTCGCTGCTTGCCCGCATCTCGGGCCTTGGTAATTCGCTCGCCGAAGCGATCATCGCGTATCGTGACGAGGTCGGTCCGTTCAAGACACGCCGCGATCTCCTGAAGGTCGCTCGGCTTGGTCCACGTGCCTTTGAACAATGTGCGGGTTTCCTGCGCATTCCCAACGGCACAGAACCACTTGATGCCTCGGCAGTGCACCCAGAGGCTTATGGTGTTGCCAAGAAGATCGTCAGTGCCTGCGGTCGCGACGTTCGTGCGCTCATGACCGACGGCAGTGCGTTGAAGGCGCTCGATCCCCGCGTTTTCGTCGATGAGCGCTTCGGCCTGCCAACTGTGCGCGACATCATCGCCGAACTGGAGAAACCCGGACGCGACCCTCGCCCGGAATTCAAGACGGCGTCCTTCGCAGATGGGATCGACGACATCAAGGATCTGAAGCCTGGAATGCTGCTGGAGGGCACCGTAACCAACGTCGCCGCCTTCGGAGCGTTTGTCGACATTGGCGTGCATCAGGATGGTCTCGTACACCTTTCGCAACTGGCGGATCGCTTCGTCAAGGATGCGCACGAAGTGGTCAAAGCCGGCGATGTCGTCAAGGTACGGGTTGTCGATGTGGATGTGAAGCGCAAGCGCATCGGGTTGAGCATGCGCAAGGATGGGGGAGGTTCCTCTGCGCCGGCGGCTCATGGAGCCGACAGTCCCAGACAGCGGCAGCCAGGCCCATCGTCTGCGCCGAAGTCCACTGCCGCTCCACAAGGTGCATTTGGCGCCGCATTGGCAGATGCGCTGCGCAAGAAGTGATTTCCCTGACTTAGAACGCTGCATGGGAGAAGGACATTGGATATCCATAGAATAGGAAAGACACCCCTGGCCGTCACAAGGATCGGGTTTGGCGGTGCCGCCATTGGCGGGCTGTACAGGGAATGTACCCATGAGGCGGCAGCGGAAACACTGCAGACAGCCTGGGACGCCGGACTACGTTATTTCGATACCGCGCCATTTTATGGCTTTGGCCTGTCCGAACGAAGGACGGGTGACTTTCTGCGCAGCAAGCCACGCGAAACCTATGTGTTGTCGACAAAGGTCGGCCGTTTGCTGCGGCCGGTGCCAGAGGACCAAGTCCCTGACTACTCCTATGTCAATCCGTTGCCCTTCACCGTCGACTACGATTACAGCTATGATGGCATCATGCGATCATTCGAGTTCAGTCATGCCCGGCTGGGCCTGAACCGGATCGACATTCTGTATGTGCATGATATTGGCGCTTATACGCATGGCGCAGAGAAGAACGCCGTTCATCTCGCCCAGTTGCTCGATAGCGGCATGCGCGCCCTGGAGGAGTTGAAATCATCCGGCGCCATTTCGGCTTATGGGCTAGGTGTCAATGAGGTGGAGGTCTGCCTCGACGTCATCGCCCGGTGCCCGATCGACTGCATTCTCCTTGCGGGTCGCTATTCACTCTTGGATCGTTCCGCTGAGCGCGGCCTCCTGGACGTGTGCCGCAAGCAGCAGATCTCGCTGGTGATTGGTGGCGTGTTCAATTCGGGAATTCTGGCCACCGGCCCTGTTGCGGGCGCGAATTTCGATTATGGGCCAGCCTCGGAGGATGTTCTCGCCCGTGTACGCGCGATGCAGCAGGTTGCCGAAGCCAATGATGTCCCGCTTGCTGCCGCAGCCATGCAGTTTCCCATGCGGGAAGCGGTGGTGGCCAACGTTCTCATAGGCACAGCCAAGCCGTCGAGCCTTACCCGCAACATGGAATTGTTGAACGTGAAGGTACCGGACGCAGTCTATGCCGCCGTGGAACCATTCACTATTCAATGAGCAAGCCGGCGTGACCGCATCGGCGGCCACGCCTGACCACTTCAAGCCGCGAGCCGGCGGCTGTTAACCAGGTCGACAAGCTTCTGGGCGCGAGCAAGGCTGTCTGCCTGCTCCGTTGCAAACCTTTCTCCGGTAATTTCCATGATCAGCATCGTGTCGGGCAGGAAAGTGAGTTCCGCGAAAATCTCCTCCCACGGAATATCGCCCCAGCCGATTGGAAGGTGCAGGTCACCAATGCCGAGCGCTGTCGCCTCGGCCGGATGATAGAACTTCGTCATGCTGTAGGGGCGGCCGAAACTGTCATGCACATGCAAATGACCGGTCACCGGCGCCATGGCACGAACTTGCTCACGCCAATCAAGACCAAGGCGCGTGCACTCGATATAGGCATGGCTGAAATCGATCAGGCCGCAAAGATTCGGGCTGTTGACAGCCTGGACAGTCTCTCCGATTTTTGCGGGAGTCTGGCGATATTCCGCATCGCTGAGCGCAAAGATGTTTTCAAGCGCGATGCGTACCCCATACCCCCTGGCAACTTCGGCCATCTCCGCCAGCGTGTCACGTTCCATCTGATCAAGTTCGCCAATACGCGTCAGCGACGGCATTTTCGCCTGGCCACAGTGGTGCACGAGAACCCCTGCCTCGGCACGATTGCACAGTTCAAGCATGGCGCGAACGACCGATTTCTGAAGTTCCAGATGCTCGCGATCCATGAAGTTGGAAACGATCTGCCCGTGCACGCTATATCTGAGGTCGAACTGGCGGGTGATCCCGACCAGTCGTTCTGCGCGACCGGAAATTATACGGCCGCCCGCGATCAGCTCTTCGCCGTAAAGAGAGAGTTCGGCCGCAGTTGCTCCAAGATCGCTAATAGTGCGCAACGACTGTTCAAGCGTGCTGAAATTGCCTTCGCCGGTATAGGTACAGAAACCGACGCTGGAGATAGTGGGAACTGCATTCATGATCAATCCTTTCAGGCTACGCCGCCACTGTGGTTTTCATTGTACGCTTTAACGAGGGCACGTCATCAAGGCGCAGGCCCGTCTCCAGCGAGAAGAGATGAATATGCTGGGCAGGAAGTTGCAAGCCGACCGTTGATCCCGCTTCCCAGAGTTGCCCCTCATCCATGGCGACCGCAAAGTCCTGGCCATCAATCTCCACATGAACGATGCGCCCGGCACCAAGTTCTTCGACAAAATCGACCACCGCGGGAATACTGTTTGCGGTCCCCGCAGTAATCAAGCGGCAGTGTTCCGGACGGATACCAATGGCAACCGCATTGCCGGCATTGGCAGAGCCTAACGCAGCATCAATTGCAACACGAATACCGTCAAGCAGCACGAAATTTCCGTCTGCCGCCACTGTACTTTCAAAGAAGTTCATGGCTGGCGAACCTATGAACGAGCCGACGAAGCGGGTTCGTGGCCGGTGATAGATCTCCAGAGGCGTACCAACCTGCTCGACATGTCCCTTGTTCATGACAATCAGCCTGTCCGCCAGCGTCATCGCCTCAACCTGGTCATGAGTCACGAAGACCGAGGTGGCCGACAGGCGCTTGTGCAGGCGCCGGATTTCGACGCGCATCTGTACACGCAACTTGGCATCAAGGTTGGATAGCGGCTCGTCAAACAGGAATACCTTGGGCTCGCGAATGATGGCACGGCCCATGGCGACGCGTTGGCGCTGACCACCGGACAATTGCGCCGGCTTGCGATCGAGAAAGTCCTCGAGCCCAACAATACGCGCCGTCTCAGCAATGCGGCGCTGGCGCTCCGCACGCGGAACACCTGCAACCTTCAGCGCATATCCGATATTCGCTGCAACGTTCATATGCGGATAGAGAGCATAGTTCTGGAAAACCATGGAACAACCGCGATCCCGTGGCTCAAGATCATTGACGACCCGGCCGTCAATCGAAATCTCACCGGCGGAAATTTCTTCAAGACCGGCAATCATTCGCAAAAGTGTCGACTTGCCGCAGCCGGATGGCCCGAGGATGACGACGAATTCACCAGATTTGAAGTCGAGATCGACGCCGTGCAGGATTTGTGTGCGGCCGTACGATTTGCGGACGTCCCTGATATTGATTTCGGCCATGGTTTGTTTCCCTTACTTCTCGGTCGATACAAGACCGCGTACGAACCAGCGCTGCAGGACAGCGACGACGGTCAACGGTGGCAACATGATTATGAGTGCACCTGCCATGGAGATATTCCATTCGGGCAAGCTGTTAACGGAGGGGATGAGCGAGCGCATGGCGACCATTGCGGTCTGGTAGTCAGCTTCGGTGGTCATCAGTTTTGGCCACAGATACTGGTTCCACGCATAGACGAACATGATCGTTGCCAATGCCAGCATATTGGTGCGTGACAACGGCAGCAGGATATCGATGAAGAAACGCAAAGGGCGCGCGCCGTCCATCTTTGCTGCCTCTGCCAGCTCATCCGGGAGCGTCATGTAGAACTGCCTGTATAGGAACGTACCGGTTGCCGTCGCAATCAAGGGAAGGACAAGGCCCGAGTATGAATTCAGCAGGTTCCACTGGAGTGACAATTCAACCCCCGTCAGGGTCTGGATGAGCCAGCGTACGGGTTCGAAAACATCGGCAGCAATATTGTAGGTCGGGATTACGCGTACCTCGAGCGGCAGCATCAAGGTGAGAAACACCATCCAGAAGAAGAAGTGGCGAAGCGGACTGCGGAAATAGACGATGGCAAAGGCGCTGAGCGCCGCTACAATGATCTTGCCCGTCATGACCAGCAACGACGTCACGAGGCTATTGAACAAGGCCGGACCCAGATTTGCCCGGTGCCACGCCTCTTGCACATTATGCAGAAAATCCGTCCCCGGCATGAAATTGAACGGAACGGTGTTGACCTCTGCCAACGACTGCGTCGACGCTGCGAATATCATCCAGAAAGGTCCGAGGATGAGCAGCAGACCGAGGAACATGATGAAATAGGTCACGGCGTTGAGAATGGGCGTGCGTTCGATCATCACCGGTTCCTATTTGTAGTGCACGCGCCGCTCGACATAGCGGAACTGGATGAAGGTAAAGAGCATGATGAGGGCGATCAGGACGAGACTTTGCGCGGCAGCACCGGAATAGTTCAAACCACGGAAGGCCTCGCTGACGATGCGGTAAACCATGACGTCAGTTGATTTGTTCGGGCCGCCCTCGGTCGTCAGGTCAACGATGCCATAGGTGTCCGGGCCGACGAAGCTCTCGGTCAAATTGAGAACCAGCAGGAAGAACAGAGTTGGCGCGAGCAACGGGATCTGCAGATCGAAAGCCCTGCGTACGGGGCCAGATCCATCCATTGCCGACGCTTCGATGAGGCTGCGCGGTATCGACTGGAGACCGGCAGTCATGAAGATGAAATTGTAGCCGATCCATTTCCAGGCAAAGCAGACAATGACCAGGATCATGGCGTGGCTTCCGAATTTCGCCGGATTCCAAAGGTCCGGCGACCAGGTGTTGACTACCGCGATCAGCCCGCTCTCAGGCGCAAAGATAAAGCGAAAGGCAAGGCCAACAGCCGGAGCGGCGATGGCATAGGGCCAGATGTAGAAGAAGCGGAACAGGCCTGATCCCTTCAACTGGCGATCGACGCAAATCGCAAGCACGAAGGCGATGAACATCGAGAGCGCGGTGGCGCTGAAGGCGAAGAACAGGCTGAGCGAAACCGATCGCCAATATTCGGTGTCGGCAAAGACGTCCCTGAAATTGTCCCAACCGACAAACAGCCGCTCGCCCACGCCACCGAATGCCGGCTCCAGCGAAAAGGCCCAAGTCAAAACTGACGTTGCCGGCCAGTAGAAGAAGAAGAAAATCAGCAGCAGTTGCGGCAGCGCGAACGCCATCGGCAACCACCAGCTTTTGAAAACAGCACGCTTGTTCATGAGATCGACCGGCCCAGCATTTCTATCGTAGACGAGAAAATACGATGGCCCGGACACATCAGAAGCTCCGGGCCATTGTAACGGCAGGACTAATTCAATGCACGGCCGGCATAGGTCTTTTCGAAGCGGCGAAGGATCGCGTTGCCGCGTTCGACAGCCTGATCAAGGCCGGCCTGCACGGTCAGCTTGCCGAAGAATATGCCTTCCATCGCATCGGAGATTTCCTTGCGTATCTGCGGGAAACCGCCAAGGCGAATGCCGCGCGTATTGGCCGAAGTCGGCGTGAATGTAAGACTTTCAATGGCCTTGTCGCGCCCCTTGTACGCGGGCTTATCATAGAAGCCGTTGGCCTTCATGGCGTCAAAGCCACTCTTTGTGACCGGAATGTAGCCTGTTACAGTCGACCACCACTCAACCATATCCGGCTGGGCAATGAAGTTGAGGAAGGCGGCGGCCCCTTTATATTCTGCCTCAGGGCGATTGTTCAGGACCCACAGCGACGCGCCGCCGACCAGTGAGTTCTGGCGTTCGGTGCCTTTCCATATCGGAAGCATGGTGACATCCCACTTGGTGCCGGGCTTGATGGTCTTGCCGATCGTACCGTGGTCAGCAACCGACGACTGGATCATCTGGCAGGTCTCGGATGTGAATGCCGGCACAACATCCATGCCGAGCTGCTTCGTCTTTACGACGAACAGGCCCTCATCGGTCATCTTTTTGAAGAAGGTCAGATGATCGACGAGTTTGGTCTTGTTGATCACGAGTTCTGTATCGAGACCGTCATAGCCATTGTTCTTGGTCGCGATAGGCTGATTGTGGATTGCGGAGAACTGTTCCACCGTGGCCCATGTGTCGAAGCTGAAGCCGAGCGGGCAGGAATAGCCGGCTGCCTTCAATTTACGCGCAGCAGCCTCCACGTCTTCCCATGTTTGCGGTGCTGCTTCGATTCCTGCTTTGGTGAACGCATCGACATTGTAATAGAACATGGCCGTCGATGAATTGAACGGAAATGAGTAAAGCTCACCCTTGGATGTCGCATAATAATTGGCGATTCCGCCGAAATAATTGGTCCAATCGATCTTGTAGCCGTTATCTTCCATGAGCTTCTTCGCCGGAACGAAAGCGCCAGACAACATCAGGTCAAGCGTGCCGCCATCAAATACCTGCACGACGGCCGGGTGCTTCTTGGCGCGGTATGCCGCGATCGCATTTTGCACGGTCTCTGGGTAGCCGTTCTGACTCGTGCAGGCGATTTCGTAGTCGGCCTGGGAGTCGTTGAATTTCTTGCAAGCGTCCTGCACGCGCTCGCCAAGGTCACCACTCAACCCATACCAGAACTCGAATTTCAACTTTTCCGCCAGAGCAGGTGTCATGCCGAGACCTACGCTTACGGCAGCGGCAGCCAAGCAAAATTTGATGGCACGTATTTTCATCTGAAGTCCCCGATCCAATGAGTGACAATGATTTTCAGAACGGTTCCGGGAAACCCCGTCCGCCTCGATCGGGACCATGTCTAGGACTGCTATGTGAAATTTTGATCGATCTGATGCGAAACTATTGTGACAATGCACAGCTGCTTAAAATGCCTGGTGAGCCGGCTCTGACGGACCTGAGGCATTTCAGACCGGTGCTTGAAACGGGACGGATTCCCGGTAACAAGGGCAATTGATGCCTGGACCTGTGCTTCGCTGCGGGCACCGCCAAACCAGCAAAGGAGACTTTCATGCCTTTCGAGCTCTACTATTGGGACGAGATTCAGGGTCGCGGCGAGTTCGTGCGACTAGCCCTCGAAGAGGCGGCTGCAGACTATGTGGACGTGGCGCGCCAGCCCAGCGGCATGGCTGCAATGATGAAGTTTCTCAAGGGCGCAACCGAAGCGTCCGCGCCGTTCGCGCCACCATTCCTGAAAGACGGCGACTTGATCGTGTCGCATGTCGCCAACATCCTTCTTTACCTCGGGCCCAAACTGGGCCTTGCGCCAAGCCAGGAGTCATTGCGGTTTGTCGCCAATGGCCTCCAGCTGACAATCACCGATTTTGTTGCCGAAGTTCATGACACCCACCACCCGCTCTCGACCAACCTCTACTACGAAGATCAGAAGGATGCAGCGAAGCAACGCTCGACTGATTTCATCGAGCACCGTATCCCCAAGTTCATGGGCTACTTTGAGCGCACGGTCGAGCGTAACGGCAATGGCGGTGATCATGCCGTTGGAAGCCAGCTAAGCTACGTGGACCTGTCGCTTTTCCAGGTCATCGAAGGGCTCCGTTACGCCTTTCCGCGCGCGACGAAAGGCTTTGGCGAGCGTTATCCGGCGCTGATGGCCTTACATGATGCTGTTGGGAAACGCCCTAACATCAAAGCCTACCTCACCTCCGAGCGCCGGCTCGCCTTCAACGAATCCGGTATCTTCCGCCACTATCCTGAACTCGACCAGGACGTATGATGCAAGCGACCTTGCCTGGGTTACACAGGCATCGATATCCCTGTCGAACGTAAGAAAGAGCCGCATGCCCGATCCAGAAATCATTCACCTTTTTTCCTACGGGACGCTGCAGCTCGATGCAGTACAGATCGCTTCCTTCGGACGGCTGCTTCATGGCATCGATGACAGCATGCCGGGCTTTCGAAAAGAAATGGTCGAGATCACTGACCCGGAAGTGCTTAAAACCAGCGGGGAGCGCTACCATCCCATCGTTATTCCATCCGATAATCCCGATGACGAAGTGGCAGGCAAGGTGTTTGAGATCAGCCGCAAGGAGTTGACCGCGGCGGACGCCTATGAAGTGTCCGATTACAAACGAATACAGGTAGTGCTCAGATCGGGTATCGTTGCGTGGGTCTACGTGAAGGCTTGAGAGGATAGCTGTTCCGCGGCTTTGATGGCATCTCCATGCCTGTCGCCAGCGACGGTGAAATACTCTTCCAGCGCCTGATCTGTTTTGGCCCTGGTCTCGGCCAGGGTATCGGGGCTGGACCCTGTACCCTGAACGGAAAAGAAAGTCAGATCATGCAACCCGATGAGGCCAAGGATCGCTTTGAGATATGGCGTCAGGAAATCGGGCTGGCGCGCGCGTTCTCCGGAAAATCGGCCCCCGGATGCAATCGCGATGAAGACTGGACGATCGCGCAGCGTGCCTACTTTGCCTGCCGGGGTGATATTGAAGGTCCTGCGGGCACGAACGACGTGATCTATCCACGCCTTGAGCACCGATGGTACGGTCAGGTTATGCATTGGTGTTGAAATGACGACAACATCCGCACATTCGAGTTCCTGGACCAATGTCTCGGACTGGGCCATTGAACCCTCCCGGGATACATCCTCGGACGATGCTTGCGATATCGCGTAGTTTTCATCGACATGCCCCAAGGAACCGCCGCCAATCGCCCGGCTTATGACAACCGCCTTTGGTTCCTTGCGCACAAGATGACCTATGATCTTTTGTGCAAGCTGGTAACTTTCGGAGGCTCGCCCGCGTGGGCTGCAACTGACATGCAGGATTTTCATGACCGATCCATTTCCTACGGCTGACCTTCTTGAAGTGCCTTATCCTACGAACCCGATGCCCCCCATCAAAGGTCCATGAATGGAAACAACGGCTGGTCCATGATGGAGTTAAATCGCGCGTGTTTGTCGGCATCCTACGGTCATTGGGAATACGGAAATATTTCACTTTTATGCACTTGACCCGGGCAGCCATCGCGTGACGTATTCACTCATCGAAAACATTGGCTGGGCCATGACATCGTGAAGACCAGCGACATCTCCCCTTTGGATCCAACGGCGGCCACCCCATTTTACCGACAGGTATACGACCGGTTTCGGGCTGCCATCGCAAGCGGATTACTGAAGCCGGGTGACCGGATTCCCTCTTCACGCGCGTTGACAAAGGAATTGGGGCTGGCGAGAGGCACGATCGAAACGGCCTATTCCCTGCTGGCCGCCGAAGGGTACATTGAAGCCCGCGGGCAGGCAGGTACCATCGTGACACCGGGTCTCAAGCCGCGGACATTGATCGACAGCCCATTACCCAGATCCAGTGTTGTTTCGACCAGCTTGCGACCAGATTCGATATTGCCTTTCCAGATGGGCCTGCCCGCTCTGGACGCGTTTCCCCGGAAAATTTGGGCGCGTTTGGGCGCGCGGTGTGTTCGGGCCATGCAACCGTCAGACATGGTTCACCCCTCTGTGCACGGATTGCCGGGACTGCGCAGCGAGATAGCATCGTATCTCCAGGTTTCGCGCGGGATCAGCTGCTCTCCATCCCAGGTATTCATAACCTCCGGATATAGGAATACGATTGCGCTGGTTGCCCACGTCCTATTGAGGGTCGGGGATCGCGTTTGGCTTGAAGACCCGGGATATCCCCCCACACGCGAAATACTGGGGCAGATGAACATTGCTTCCGTTGCGGTGCCTGTGGATCGGGATGGCATAGTCATTTCCGCCGCCATCAAGGCCGCACCACGAGCGCGTGCCGCTGTCACCACACCCGCTCACCAAAGTCCCTTGGGTGTTTCGCTAGCCTTGCCCCGCCGCCTCGAACTGTTGGACTGGGCCGTGCGGAATGGCGCATGGGTGATCGAGGACGATTACGATGGGGAATACAGATATGTGAGCCGTCCTCTGCCGGCTCTAAAGAGTTTGGATCGCGACGGCCGCGTGCTTTATGCCGGAACATTCAGCAAGGTGCTATTTCCCGGCATTCGACTTGCATACCTGGTCGTGCCGCTTGAGCTCGTCGAGCGATTCGAGCAAATCAGCGACGTTTTGGCCGGTGGCAGCCCTCAGATTACCCAAGCCATCGTAACCGCGTTCATCCGTGAAGGGCATTTCGCACGGCATATCCAACGCATGCGCAAGCTTTATGCCGGGCGTCGCGAGGCGGCGGCAGCAGGGCTGGAAAGCGTGCTCGGGAAGCACATGCGAATTGATGATCAGCCGGGGGGAATGCATCTGATCCTGCGGCTGTTGGGCCAACAGTCGGACCGTCGGCTTTCTGCCCGGATGCGCGAGGCGGGCCTCTATGCCGAAGCGTTATCGAATTGGACAACGGATGCCAGTTCAGGTTCGGCCTTGCTTCTCAATTTTACGAATATCGACTCTCAGCGCACCGCCGAAACCCTTGCGCGCCGAATATTGCCGCTGATCGATGGACGTTCATCGTAGCGGATGAACGCCAGCCATTCTCAGGAACGGAACCATGGCCCAGTCCGGAATGCCAGATATGGACCTTCTGATATAGTCCGAGATACAGCACCATGGAGCCCTCCAAACAACAAGTGAGAGCTCGTCATGAATAACCGTATCGATTATGCCAAAGCATCACCGGAAGGTTTCAAAGCCTTTGGTGGAGTTTACGTCACTGTTCATAACAGTGGTCTTCCCAAGGAACTTATCAATCTCGTGTATCTGCGCGTTTCACAATTGAATGGCTGCGCCTATTGCATAGACATGCACTCCCGCGACCTTGTCAAACTCGGCGTGGAGCTGGAAAAGCTCGTACTTGTCCCCGTGTGGCGCGATGCGGGTGGGGTCTTCAATCCTCGCGAACGCAGCGCCTTTGCCTGGGCGGAAACCGTAACTCGCGTCGCCGAAACAGGTATTCCCGATGCTGACTACGAGGCTGCCGCCGCCGAATTCAGCGAGAAGGAACTCGCAGATCTCACCTATGCGATTGGCTTGATGAATGCCTTCAACCGGTTCGGGATTGCCTTCCGCTCGACACCAGCTGCTGCCGCAAAGCTCGAAGCGCCAGCAAGGGCTCGGGCTTCCGCATAACGCTTCCTGAGCAAGAAACGCTTAACAACTTTCGCCAGCTGGAACGCTGGCGAACAACGAATGGATATGAACATGGCATGGGTACTCCTCAGCATCGCGGGAATTCTCGAGATAGCTTTCGCAATGTGTATGAAGTGGTCGGAAGGTTTCACGCGCTTGATACCGGCAATGGTTACGGTCGCAACCGGATTGTCGAGCGTCGTGCTTCTTTCACTCTCGTTGAAAACATTGCCAGTCGGAACTGGCTACGCGGTCTGGACTGGGATCGGCGCGGCTGGCACGGCCATTCTCGGCATGGCTGTATTCGGCGACTCCGCAGCGCCAATGAGGATATTCTGTATTGCGCTCATTCTAGGTGGAGTTGTCGGGCTAAGGCTCGTGTCGGGTAATTGAAGCGGTAGCCGACACAACCCGGGCCGGCCATGGAGTCATCAGTTTGGAGGTCGTTCCAGCAATGTCAGGCAGTCGATGTTGGAGCCATCGAATTTCCAGTCGACTATCTGTTGCTTGAGCACGCGCAGCCCCTCTTTTGCGGCGTAATGTTCGAACAGTTCCTTCGACATGAAGTTGCGCCAGCCGGGGCTCGCCTTGTGGCTCCCCGTCGGATTGTCGACCAGATTGGAATGATGCAGGAATGCGCGTCCTGTCCCTGGGCGCAGAACGCGCCGGAACTCCCTGAGATATTCCCGTACCACGTCACTGTCGAAATGGACCATTGCATCGAAGCAATAGGCGAAGGTCAATTCTCCGGCGTCGAAAAAATCAAGGGAATAGCCATTGGTTAGATGATAATGGACCGCCGGATTGTCACCGAACCGCGCCTGGCAAAAATCGATGTTCTCCTGGTTGATATCGACGATGTGCAGTTCTTCGACGAGCGGGAGGAGTTTCACCGAATTGCGCCCGTGCCCCGCCGCGAGGTCCATCGTTATCGAAAAATCCGTATGTTTCCTGTGGGGTCCGATGAAGGGCCAGATGATGCCGCTCCAGTGCTTGTCCATCCCTGTCTCGGCGTCGTCGTAGTAGGCAGCATGGCGCCAGTCCCGCCCGACATACTGGGCCGCGCTATCGAGGGAAGAAGGCTTTACGTTTACAGCAGTTTCCTCTGGCATTTGTCTTACCTCCAGGGTCTCTGTTTGCGTTTTGACCATGGCGTCCTGTGTCATGCCTGCACCAGGTCGTCACTAACCGAGAATTGAACTTGCGCTTGAAATCCGGCTAAGTCGCGTCAAGATGAGAAAAATGGAGCCGGGGATCGTGGATGCTGTGCTTCTCACGCAGCTTTGAACGTCCAGCCCCGCTCCGCGGAGCATGGACGTGAGCAGCGGGCCAAATGACGGGTCAGCCCCAAAGGGCAAACTCCAGCCTCGCCACTGGCTGTCACGGCTGGCTTTGGTGACCACCATCATTCTCGTGATAACCGGGCTGGCTTATGCAAAACTATCCGGCAACATAACGCATGTCGAGATTGCGCGGGAGGATTTGGGCGATGTCCGTCCCCCCAAGCCCTCGTCCCCGGTGCTGAACATTCTGGTGATAGGTTCCGACCAGCGCGCCGGCAATGATACCGTGCATGGCGATTTTTCCGGACAGCGTGCCGATACGATCATGCTCGTCCACCTCTCGCACACACGCAATGACGTCACCATCGTCAGCTTCCCGCGGGACTCGCTGGTCCAGCTTCCGGCTTGCCGCTCACGGGAGGGCCTGCCAGGCCAAAAGAAACGTCTCGGCATGATCAACGCCTCGTTCAACCTAGGCGGGATCGCCTGCATCTGGAAGACCGTGGAAAATCTCACCGGCATCCACATCGATCACGTCATCAAGTTTGACTTCGCCGGCTTCAAGGAAATGGTCGATGCGTTGGGTGGGGTGAACCTTTGCTTCCCTGAAGCCGTTCGCGACACCTATGGCGACCTCGACCTGCCGGCTGGTCTACAGACACTGCAGGGAGACCAGGCCCTGGCATATGTCAGGGCTCGGCACGGACTTGGCGATGGGTCGGATATCGGGCGCATCCAGCGCCAGCAGCAATTCTTCGCCGCCATGGTGAAGAAGGCAGTAAGCGCCGAAACCCTGTTCAACCCGGTCCGCCTCCTCCGCTTCTTGAATGCAGCGACCAAATCCGTCACCGCAGATCCCGGCCTCACCCCCGGCGTGCTCGTAGGGCTGGCAGTCGCCGCTCGAGGGCTGTCGTCCGACAGCATCCATTTTGTGACAACGCCATGGCGCTACTCTGCCATTTATCCTGGCCGTGTGGAGTGGGTGAAGGGCCCTGCCAGAAAGCTGTTCCGGCTCATCGCGGTGGACCAGCCCCTCATCCCTTCAAAGGCAAAGGGTGTCCAACCCGCCGCGGCTGCCCTACCATGCTCCGTCGGGTTTCCCAAGGCGCCTGCATTGGTGACAACCACTGAGCATTGACATGGCTGTCACCTTTTGCTGCGGAACCTGGGCGCACTGCTAGCCTCTGTAGCGGTCAATCCATCTGGACGTTGGCATCCTTCACGACAGGCGTCCACTTGGCGATTTCCGCCTTCACATGCGCCGACAATTCCTCCGGTGTAGAACCGACGATCGTGGCACTGAACTCTTTCATACGTTCGACTACAGCGGGATCCTGCATGGCCTTGTTCGCCGCTTCATTCAGTTTTGCGATCACTTCGGGTGGTGTTCCCGCCGGCGCAAACAGGGCGTTCCAGGTATAGGTCTCATATCCGGGAATCGTTTCTGCAATCGTCGGCAAGTCAGGGAAGGATTGTGCCTTGTCCTTGGTGGTCACACCGAGCGCGCGCAATGTTCCCGCCTTGATATGCGACGATGAGGAAGGCAGGTTGTCGAACATGATCGGCACCTGATTTCCGATCACGTCATTCAGAGCGGGTCCCGCTCCCTTGTATGGGATGTGCTGCATGGATACGCCCGCCATCTTCTTGAACAACTCACCGGACAGATGAAGCGGCGTGCCATTGCCTGAAGAGGCATAGCTGTACTTGTCTGGATTTGCCTTCAGGAGATCGACGAGTTCCTGGACGGTTTTCACTGGCAGTTCGGGGTTGACGACAAGCACGTTGGGAACAACGACCAGCAGCGATATTGGGGCAAAGTCCTTTTCGGCATCATATGGCTTGGTCTTCAGGATGAGCGGGTTCAGCGCATGGGTCGCTACCGTGCCCATGAGGATCGTATAGCCATCCGGCTCGGCCCTTGTAACATTGGCCGCACCAAGGCTGCCTCCTCCGCCGCCGACGTTTTGTACGATCACCTGCTGGCCGAGCAGTTCCGACATTTTTCCTGCGATCACGCGTGCGACAACGTCCGTCGAGCCGCCGGCCGCAAAGGGCACAACCATCGTCACGACGCGGTCCGGGAAAGTTTGCGATAGTGCCGTCCCACTAAAAGCCACTGCCGACAGAATTGAAATTCCAATGGCAAGACTCGCACGCCGGGTGATCCCAAATAAAGACATTCGCTTTCCTCCTGATGTCGACTCTGGTCGCTGACTTGATTGATTGTTGGATTGTTCGCACAAGGCCAATCAACAGTCTCCCCGACTGGAAAGCAAGACCTTTACCAGCCAGCACGCCGCCGAACGGAGGCACACTTCCCTAACTGCGACATCTAGTCGAAGTCCACGACCTGATTGTTTAGAGGCAGTTCCGCCATGTGTTCGCCCGTAAGCTTCGGGTCGATTTTTGCCGGTTGGCCCTCCTGGATCGCATCATCGGAACCGGGAGCGAGTACGCCCTGGCTCGAAAACCGAGTGAATACAAATGGCAGCCCATCGGCGTCCAAGGGTGAGGGACCATCCATGATATGGAAATGCAGGTGCGGTGCGGTCGAGTTGCCAGTATTGCCCAGCAGTCCCAGAACCTGACCGGTCTTGACCTGATCGCCCAGCTTCACTTTCAGGCTACCGCGCTGCATGTGCGCGTAGAAAGCGAATGCGCCGCCGCCAATGTCGACGACCACCATGTTTCCACCAATATTCTCGGTCGTGATGCCCTTCGCATCTGCACCGGGTATCTGCTCATCGGTTTCATCGTAGAGATTGACGACGACACCATCGGCTGCCGCATAAATTGGCGTTCCGTAGTAGGCGTAGCTTGATAGCTTTGAAATTTCGCCAGTAAAGAGATTGCCGGATTCGTCGATTTTCACCCAATCGATGGCAAAGCGCTCCGGTACACGCAGTTGACCGTTGATGGCCATGACGGCCCCGCGATGGGAGGTTATGCTGTCGCAGCAGCCATTTACCGCAACCCAGCCATTCCCTTTAAGGGGCGGTTCAACCACAATTGCTGGACGGCCGATGGGCGTCGCAGCCCCCGTAAATGTAAACGTTGGCGGGACAGGGCTGTCAGGTGGCATTGGCGCCGGCTTTCCATCAGTGCCTGAGGCCTGCCGTGTTGCCGCTATCCGTGCCAGTACCGAGGCAGGCAGCTCATCGCCTTTGCCGAAACTTACATCCATCAGCACCACGGACGTTCCGCCGGGCGGAAGAATATTGCCGGTCCCGCCGTAAGGAATTGTCATTGCCGCAAGCGCGTCACCGTCGATTGACCACAGACCCCGCCCTCCTCCGTCGACGGCCTCGACTTTGTCTAGCGTCACGAAGAGCTTGCTCGGGTTGACCACCAGAAGTTCGTAGGCAAGATGCACGCGGTTGTCCGCGCCGAGTACCGGCCCAGGCGCGATAAGCGGCCGCACTGCGATGGAACTGAAGATTTCATCGGACTTGAGCGATTGCCCCAAAGCCGTGAGGGGTGAAAGGAGCGCAACCGAAGCCGCAACAACAGGCAATATGCGCATGCACTCGTCCCCCTTGAGTTCCAGCCACACTGCGGTTCCTCTGGTGAACCAGGGCTGCATCAACCAGTTGATATGCGAATACGTCAAGGCAACTTATACGTTTAAGACAATCCCATCCTCGCGTTAAAATTGCAAGATTGCTCATGTCGCCAGACGTTCATTGATGAACGTGTTGGCAGAGGCGATTGCCCTTCGACCCGACTCCAGACGTGCAGCCCATAGATGCCACGCGTGGATCATGTGCGGCCAGATCTCCAGATTCGTCGCCACATCGGCCGCACCAAGCCGGCGAGCGATCCGAACAGCGTCGTCGAGTAGCGTCTCGGCCGAACCGACCTGAATGAGGGCAGGCGGCATCCCGGCAAGATCGGCATGGAGCGGCGAAACGAGGGGCTCCCGGGCGTTGGTGTTCCCGAGATAGGCACTTGCAAGCTCTTCGAGATAGTCGCGGTGGATCAACGGGTCGACGGCAGCCTTCTCGTCCATGCTCGCTCCGGTCATCTCCAGGTCAACCCATGGCGAGACCAGCCAGATGCATCCGGGCAACGGTTTACCGGCGTCGCGCAACCGTATCATGGTCGCCAGCGTCAATCCCCCGCCGGCACTATCGCCACCGACCGCGATGGACGCTGAGGACACACCCTGAGCGAGCAGGAACTCATACGCCGCAAGCGCATCATCCAGCGCAGCCGGGAACGGGTTTTCGGGCGCGAGCCGGTACCCTAGCGCAAGTGTGCGGACGCGTGCCGCACGACCCGTCTCGGCGACCATCCTGCGATGACTCTGGATCGAGCCCGAGCAGTAACCACCCCCATGGAAAAACAGCAGGGTCTTGGTGGCGTCGCTTCCCGGCGCGAGGGACCATTCCGCCTTGCACATGCCGATCATTTGAGGCTCGAACTCGATATCTGGCGCTATCGGATCTGCGGACGCAACGAGATCAAGGCGCTGGCGACGCTCTGCAAGGCTTGCGGGCCGTGGACGTGATTGCAGCAGGGCCCTGACCGCGTCGACCTCGTTATCAATCATTGTCGTAACCCTCCTCGCGGGCCGTCCCGGACACATGGAAACATAACATAGACAAGGCCGTTTGAATGGCCAGTCGATGTTGGACGAAAATGCCCTTGAGTTCCAGCGACCCAAGCTTCGTCTTGTCAGCCTGCTTACTTTTGCTGGACATGGCTCGTCGACAGGTTCCATTATTCACCCAGTCAATATGCGGAGGAAAGACGATGAACTGTCGCCCTATGAAAGCTGGTGGTTTGGCATTGGCACTGAGCATTGGCTTGGTGCAGGCTCCTGCCGTGTTTGCAGCCTCGCCAAATCCGGTAAAGGCCGAACACGGGATGGTCGTTACGGCGCAGCATTTGGCGTCGCAGGTCGGTGTCGACGTATTGCAGAAGGGCGGAAATGCGGTGGATGCGGCTGTGGCCGTCGGCTATGCGCTGGCCGTAGTTTACCCCACTGCGGGCAATATTGGCGGCGGTGGCTTCATGACCATCCGCCTCAAGGATGGCAAGACAACCTTCCTGGATTTCCGCGAGCGTGCGCCTCTTGGCTCGACCAAGACCATGTATCTCGACGAGAAAGGTAATATGGTCAAGGGTTTGAGCACAGATGGTTATCTTGCGGTCGGTGTCCCCGGCTCGGTCCTCGGCTTCGAAACGGCCAGAACGAAGTATGGCACCAAATCGCGGGAAGAATTGATGGGCCCGGCGATCCGGTTTGCCCGCGATGGTTTTGTACTCGACCAGGGCGATATCACATCCCTTCAGGGCGGCGCCAAGAAACTTTCCAAGGACCGCGCGGCAGCGGAAATCTTTCTGAAGCCAGAAGGCAAGACCTACGCAATAGGTGAGACACTGGTTCAGTCCGATCTCGCAGCGACGCTCTCCAGAATATCCGAGCAGGGGCCAGACGCCTTCTATAAAGGAGCAACCTCAGATGCGATCGTGAAGGCCAGCCAGGCGGGAGGCGGCATTCTCGCCAAGGCCGATTTCGAGCAATATACGGTGCGAGAACTGGAGCCGGTGCAGTGCAGCTACCGTGGCTATGATATCGTCTCATCGCCTCCTCCAAGCTCCGGCGGCGTCATCATCTGTGAAATCCTGAACGTCCTCGAAGGTTATCCGCTCGGCTATCTGGGTTATGGATCGGCCGAAACCGTGCATGCGATGGTTGAGGCCATGCGCCATGCCTATGTCGATCGCAACGCCTCGCTCGGCGATCCTGATTTTGTCGAAAACCCCGTCAAAAAACTGCTCGACAAGAAGTACGCCACAGAAATCCGCGAGAAGATCAATCCATTCAAGGCTGGCGTGTCTCAGGATCTGATGCCGAAAGGCTTTGGCGAAAGCACGGAAACAACCCACTATTCCATCGTGGACGACGAAGGCAACGCAGTCGCAGTTACCTATACGCTGAACGGGTCCTTCGGAGCAGGGGTTGTGGCCCCGGGGACCGGCATCCTGCTCAACAATGAGATGGACGATTTTACCGCCAAGCCCGGCGTTGCAAACCTGTACGGACTGGTTCAGGGAGAGGCAAATGCCATCCAGCCGAAGAAGACACCGCTTTCATCCATGAGCCCAACGATCATCTCAAAGGACGGCAAGCCATTCATGGTCATTGGCAGTCCGGGTGGAGCGCGCATTATCACGATCACGCTGGAAGCGATCATCAATGTCATCGACCACGGCATGAATATCCAGGAAGCCATCGACGCGCCGCGCATTCACCACCAATGGCTGCCTGACAAGGTCTACATGGAGCCCTATGCACTCTCCGCGGATACGCGCAAGATCCTCACGGAGATGGGCCACGACGTCGAGATCGATAAAAACTGGACAATCTGGGGACAGGCAGCCGGTATCCTGGTCGGCGGCGAAAGCCTGGCTGAAATCGAAGAGGGCGGCGGCGCGCGTTACAACGGTGCGATGGACAGCCGCTCGGGGTCGGGACAGGCGCTCGGATACTGATTGGAAGGCACTGTGGTTCGACTCGCTCATGGTGAGCCCTGTCGAACCACGCACGATGGCCATGCAGCAGGAACCTTCGCCTATAGACTGAAATCGACCATCCGGTGGCGCAATTGCCGGATGGTTTCGGCATCTGCATTGGCAAATGCGAACCGCAGGAACCGAGTGTGGCCTGCACCAAAATACTCGCCGGGAATACTGATGATCCCTGCCTGCTTTGCAAGTTGTTCGGCCACCTCCGTCGACGGACGGTCTTCAAACGGATGGCGGACAAAGGCAAAATAGGCGCCTATGGCCTCCAGCTTCCAGCCGCCAAGATCCGTCATTACCTCACGCAAGGCCCTGGCACGCAGGTCGATCTCGTGCCGGTTGCCGGCACGCCATTCGGTGAGTGCCGGCAAGGCCCGCGCAACTGCACCCTGCGCCGCCCGGGGCGCGCAGATTTGCAGGTTGTCCATGATCTTGGCCACCTCCTCCACGACGTTCTCACCCGCTGTCAGGGCTCCGAGCCGGTGGCCCGGAATACAGAACGATTTGGAGAAGCTGTAGAGCTGGACAAGATTGTCCTGCCAGTCCTTCCTGCCAAGAAGGCCGTGGGGCCTTTCCGATCCCTCGGGCAGGAAATCCCGGTAGGTCTCATCGAGGATCAGCCATATGCCGTTCCTCCTGCAGATATCGAAGATCGCCTCCAATCTTTCGGGAGGATATACCGCACCCGTGGGATTGTTCGGGGTAACGAGGGCAAGCGCACGCACGTCAGGCGTCAACGCACGCTCGAGGGCTTTTATCGTGGGTACAAATCCGTTGGCAGAATCGCACGCGACGAATCCTGTCTTTATGCCGAGCATCGACAGTGTCGTCTCATGGTTAAAATAATAGGGATCGCTCATCAATACCCTGTCACCCGCTGCTGCGACGGCCATGGCAGTGCTGATGAACGCCTGGTTGCAACCGGAAGTGATATGGATATTTGCGGCATCAATCTTGGCGCCATAGAGATCAGAGACATGTGCCGCGTAGGCCGTGCGCAACGAATCTTCTCCCTCGATCGGCCCATAATTGGTATAGGCCAGCGACGCCCCGGCCTCGCCAAGCCATTGCAGCATATCCGGATGAGGCGGATAGCCGGGTACTGCCTGTGACAGGTCTATCAATGGTCCACGCCCGCCGCCATAGGATTTACCCCATGCCTGTACGGCCGGTATCGGCGGTGGCGACAGGCGCGTGACAAGTGAATTGAGCAGTGCAGCGGTCATGGCAACAGTCCTATCGAATATCGATCTTGGCCCGGCGCTTTTGTGAGCGATCGGGACGTCTCGGGCGTGTCGTGGGTGCAGTCGGCGATGCAGCAAGGCGTTCCGGAGCGCTGACCTTGCCGTTGCGGCGGCGGATGATGCGTCGCGCCGATGTTTGAGGTTCTCTGATGGTGTCGTTTTCGAGCGAGGCAAACAGCCAGTCGATAAAGACCTTCACGATTGGAGCGTTGCGAACTTCATTGCGGCAGGCGACATAGAAGGCGAAGTTAGCCGGCACCGTGAGGTCGAATGGCACGATCAGTTCGCCCTTGGCTATGAGGTGGCTCGCGGTGATCGTATCGCCCAGCGCGACACCCTGGCCGAAGACCGCCGCTTCAGTCGACAGACGTGCATCGCTCATGAAATGGTGTGCACCGCGTGCATGCTCCGTTGCATCGGCAGCCGCCAGCCAGGTGTTCCATTCACGTCCATCATCGCCATGCAGCAGCACATGATTGCGCAGATCCCGCACGGATCGGAGGGGCCGCATATTGAGCAACGTCGGACTCGCGACAGGAAACAACTTCAAGGTGGTCCATAGCCTTATCCAACAGTCCGTCCAGTTGCCATGGCCATAAAGCACGCAGACATCGACATCCGAAGAGCGCAGATGATCCGACTCGTTGGAAGCGATCAGTGTCAGCCTGATATCCGGATACTGTTCCGTGAACTGGTTCATGCGCGGAATGAGCCAGAGCGAGAGCAGTGCCGGGACGCAGGTAACGGTAAGCTCACCGCTTGTCGTGGGGCGTTTGATGAGAGCCGTGGTGCTCGCAATATCCTGGAAAGCCTTTGAAACGGTCGGCAGCAGCAAAGCGCCCTGGGGCGTGAGTTTCAAGCGCTGTGCCCCCCGCTCGAACAGTTGGACGTCAAGCATGGCCTCAAGGGCCTTGATCTGGTGGCTGATCGCACCATGGGTTACATTGAGTTCACGCGCCGCTGCCGTGACAGAGCCATGCCGCGCCGTCGCTTCGAAGGCGCGTAGTGGATTGAGCGGGGGCAAACGGCCGGAAATCATGGAAGTCCCTTAGCGTTCAATCGTGATAAAGTCATGTGAGATTTTCTCACACCGAATGCTATAACAATGTCAATTGCTTTTCCATTCGTTTTGTATCGATAATGCGATCAACGAGGCAAAAGCCCGGGGAACATATAGCGACGGATTTCTCGCAACCTGACACAATCAAATCCGCACCTACGGCCCCGCGCTCGAAGACAATGGGATACTGTCATGGCATCATGGGACGAGAACAAGCTGAACGAACTGCGCGCCAAATATGGTGAAAGCCATGGCGGTGAACTGTTCGATCCGAAATTCCGCAAGGTCGCCGACAAGATCTTTTCGAAAAGTGGTACGCGCCTTGCGCCTTATGCAGGCATTCCAACTTTCCTGACGGCTCCGTACAGGCCCTTGGATGCCGCCAACCCGGATTTGGGCGACCTTCAGGTGGCAATAGTCGGTGTTCCGATGGATCTCGGCGTGACCAACCGCAACGGGTCGCGCTTCGGGCCGCGTGCCTTGCGCACGATCGAGCGGATCGGCCCCTATAATCACGTGCTCGATTGCTCGCCGGTATTTGATCTTCGCGTTGCCGATATTGGCGATGTGCCATTCGCCAGCCGATATCGGCTTGAACAGAGCCATGACGATATCGAGCGCCGCATCAACCAGGTCGTGGATGCCGGCGTCGTCCCGCTTTCTGTCGGAGGCGACCACTCGATTACACACCCCATCCTGAAAGCGGTCGGCAAGAATCGCCCGGTCGGCATGATTCATATCGACGCCCATTGTGACACGGGCGGCGCCTTCGACCAGACGAAGTTCCATCATGGCGGTCCTTTCCGCAATGCCGTTCTTGACGGCGTGCTTGACCCGAGCCGGACAATTCAGATCGGCATTCGCGGTTCAGCTGAATATCTTTGGGAGTTCTCATACGAGTCGGGCATGACTGTCATCCATGCGGAAGAAGTGACCGGCCTGGGCATCCCTGCGATCATCGAGAAAGCGCGGGCGATCGTCGGTGACGGTCCGACCTACCTGTCCTTCGATGTGGACAGCCTTGATCCGAGTTTTGCGCCGGGCACAGGCACTCCGGAAGTCGGCGGCCTGACGACCCGTGAAGTACTCGAGCTCATCCGCGGCCTGAAAGGCATCAATCTCGTCGGCGGCGACGTCGTGGAAGTCGCTCCGCAATATGATGCAACGACAAATACTGCCCATGCGGGGGCACAGGTTCTGTTCGAGATCCTCAGCCTGATGGTGTTCAGCCCGTTTGTTCAGGGCAAACGCTGATGCGATTTGTACCAGCCACCAACGAATGATGGGGCGACATATGGCTTAAAAGCCGGATCGTCCTGTTAATCACCAACAACAATGAAGGGGAATAAAAATGACAATCCAAAAGACGCTACGTTCATCCATTGCCGCGATGCTGCTGCTCGGCGCGAGCATCGGTGCAACAACCAATGCCGCCAACGCCGACGCGATCGATGACATCACCAAGGCGGGCGTTCTCAACGTCGGTGTCTTCGCCGATTTCCCGCCCTTCTCTTCGGCAAGTGCCGACATGTCGCTCAAGGGCTATGACATGGATGTGGCGCAAGCGCTCGCCGATGCGTTGAAGGTGAAACTCAATCCAGTTGCTGTCACCGGGCAGAACCGCATTCCCTATCTGACAGAACATCGTGTCGACCTGCTGATGAGCGTCGGCTACAGCAAGGAACGCGAAGAGGTCATCGACTTCGCAGCAGCCTATGCACCCTACTATATCGCCGTCATCGGACCCAAGGCCCTCGAAGTGAAGGGCAAGGACGACCTCGCCGGAAAAAGCATCGCGGTCAATCGCGGGACGCTGGAAGATACTTCGCTTACCGAGGTGGTTCCGGCTTCTGCAGACGTGAAGCGCTTCGACAACTACAATTCCGTGATCCAGGCGTTCATTTCCGGACAGACTCAATTGATGGTGGTCGGCAATGACGTGGGTGCCCAGGTGTTGGCGCGTCAGGAAGCCCTCGCCCCGGAGCAAAAATTCCAGCTGCTCACATCGCCGTCTCACATTGCCCTTAACAAGAAAGAGGATCGTCTCAAGCAGGCCATCAACGACACAGTGGCCAAGATGCTGAGCGATGGCAGCCTGAACAAGAGCTCGGAAGCCTGGCTGAAGACACCACTCAATCCTGAAAACCTCAAGGATTGATCCGTGGGATATGCGCTCGACTTCGGCTGGCTCAATGGCGCGATCGGAATGATCGCCCGCGGCGCGGCGATGACGATCTTCCTGATCACCGTCACCACGATCGCTGGCATCATTCTGAGCATCTTTGGCGCCGCGGCCAAGCGCAGCCGCTATCCCATCTTGCGCAAGGCCATCGGGGCTTATGTCGAACTCATCCGGAATACACCCTTTCTGGTGCAACTGTTCTTCATCTTCTTCGGACTTCCTCGATTTGGAATTCGCCTTGATCCTGTTGTCGCTGCCATGCTGGCAATGACTCTGAACATGACAGCCTATACCACCGAAATCGTTGGGGCCGGCCTCGACGCCGTGCCCAACGGTCAGAGGGAAGCCGCGGCGGCATTGGGCCTGCCGTCGTGGCTCGTCTTCATCAAGATCGTGTTGCCGCAGGCGCTGAAGGTCATTTTCCCGGCGTTGACGAGCCAGATCATCATCATGATGCTGGAGTCGTCGGTTGTCTCGCAGATTGCTGTCCGCGAGCTCACCTACGAGGCGGACATGCTGCAGGCACGAACCTTCCGGGCCTTTGAGACCTATTTTGTCGTGACCATTGTCTACCTTGGATTGAGCATCGGCTTGCGCAGGCTGCTGTTTGCCACAGGGCGGCGTGCGATTGCCGGAGGCATGGCATGATCGAGTTCACGTTCTGGGACATTCTGCGCAACCTGCTGCTGGCCGCTCGCTGGACGATCCTGCTTTCTGCCGTCGCCTTTGCTGGCGGGGCCATTGCGGGTATCGCCATTCTCCTCATGCGGATTTCCAAGCGTCGCTGGATCAGGCGAGTCGCGGAATATTACATCGGCCTCTTCCAGGGTACACCGCTGCTGATGCAGCTCTTCCTGCTCTTCTTTGGCCTGCCAATGCTGGGGTTCCGCATTGAGGCCTGGACGGCCGCCGTATTGGGGTTGACGCTCTGCGCAAGCGCCTATCTCGCCGAAATCTGGCGCGGCGGAGTGCAATCGCTGCCAAATGGTCAATGGGACGCCGCAAGCAGCCTCGGTCTGCACTACATAGCACAACTGCGGCTTATCATCCTGCCACAGGCGTTCGCCATTACCCGCGCGCCAACTGTCGGATTCCTGGTGCAGCTGATCAAGAGCACGGCGCTGACATCGATCATTGGCTTTGAGGAACTTGTGCGTACCTCGAATGCGATCAACAACGCAACTTTCGAACCTTTCACAGTCTACGGACTTGTGGCGCTGATCTATTTTGTTCTGTGCTACCCGCTGACGCGTTATACAAAGATACTGGAGCTCAGAACCGCGCGTCAGCATTGAAAAACAACCCGATATTGGACAAAAACAGAAGTGGGAATCGGCCAGCAAACTGGCTCACAAAAGGAGATACGACGATGGATAATATTCTGAAGACAGGTGTCAGCCGTCGCGCCGTGCTCGGCGCCGGTGTGATGGGAGCAGCGGTTCTCGCCATGCCGAACATCCTGCGTGCGCAGGACAAGTCGTTGAAGGTTGGCGTTTACGGTGGGTACTTCAAGGATTCGTTCGACAAGAACATCTTCCCGGAATTCACCAAGGCGACTGGGATCGCCGTCGAATCCGTTGCTGAGCCGACGGGTGAAGCCTGGCTTGTCCAGCTGGAACAGGCTGCAAAAGCTGGCGCAGCTCCCGCTGATGTATCGATGATGTCGCAGGTGGCAATGCTGAAGGGTCAGACGACCAAGCTGTGGACGCCACTCGACATGGCCAAGATTCCGAATTCGAAAAACCTGATTGATCGCTTCGTCAACAAATATCCGGATGGATCTGTTGCCGGCATTGGGGCCGTCTCGTGGTATATCACGCTCGTGACCAACACCGACGTCTACAAGGAAGCGCCGACATCCTGGGCGGCATTCTGGGACAAGGCCAACGCCGACAAGCTTGGCCTGCTCGCACTGGTTTCCAATTCGTTCCTGCTGGAAGTGACCGCGAAGACATTCTTCGGCGGCACCAACGCTCTGGACACCGAAGAGGGCCTGCTGAAGGCTTTCGACAAGCTTGCGGAGGTCAAGCCCAACGTACGTCTGTGGTATCGCGACGAAGCACAATTTGAGCAGTCGCTGAAGTCGGGCGAAATTCCAATGGGGCAGTACTATCATGACGTGACAGGCCTTGCCGCATCGGAGGGCCATCCGGTCCGCTCTACTTTTCCGAAGGAAGGCGGCGTGCAGGATTCGGGCTGCTGGGCACTCTCGCGCGCATCGAAGAAAGTTGACGAAGCCCATACCTTCATCGACTACATGAGCCAGCCCGCCATCCAGGCGACGCTGTCGCGCAAGGTCGGCACTGCACCGACGGTCAAACGTGAGCTGCTCGATCTCAGCGACAAGGAATTTGCGGCCGTATCTTCGGATATCGAGCCGGTCATTCCGCGCTACGATCTTTACACGACCAAGTCCGACTGGCTGAACCAGAAATGGACTGAGCTGATCGTCGGTTAGCTTCGGTGGAACACCCACCCTTTGCGTGGCCGCAAGGGTGGGTGCCAATCAAACACACGGGGGATTCATGTCCGGACTGGTTTTGAACAATGTCACCAAGCAATTCGGGGCGTTTACCGCCGTCGATAAGGTGCAACTTGCGGTACCTCACGGTACCTTCGTTTGCCTGCTCGGACCATCAGGCTGCGGGAAAACCACCTTGCTGCGCATGATCGCCGGACTTGAAGATCCCACAGCTGGCGCCATCCTGCTGGATGGAACCGACATCACCGGCGTGCCGACGCACAAGCGCAATCTCGGCATGGTGTTTCAATCGCTGGCGCTGTTTCCGCATCTGAGTGTCGGTGAAAACATCGCCTATCCGCTGCGTATTCGCGGCGCACCCCGTGAAGAGCAGAAAAAACGCGTCGACGAACTGCTGGCGCTCATACACCTGCCCGGATACGGGGACCGGCCCGTGTCGAAGCTGTCCGGTGGACAAAGACAACGCGTTGCAATCGCCCGTGCACTGGCGCTGTCGCCAAAGATATTCCTGCTCGATGAGCCGCTCTCGGCCCTGGATGCGAAACTGCGTGAAGCCATGCAAGTGGAGTTACGGCAGCTCCAGCAAAAGCTGGGCATAACCACGATCGTCGTCACTCACGACCAGCGTGAGGCGATGACCATGGCGGACACGGTCGTGGTCATGAATGGCGGCCATATCAGGCAGGCGGCCTCCCCGATCGAGATCTATCGCAAGCCGGCCGATACCTTCGTCGCCGACTTTATCGGCTCTACGAACCTGATCGAAACAGAGGCGGACAATACAGGAGCTGCCACGATATTCGGCCATCGGGTCACTGGTCTTTCACTCCCGGCAGGTGCACGAACTGCAACGATTTCCGTTCGTCCGGAAGATGTACATTTGACGGCACCCGGAAACGGCGCGATCGACGGAACGGTAACCTTCGTCCGTGACCTCGGCGGTACCATCGAAACCTTTGTCGAAGCCGGCGGGCAGCAGATCATCGCCGTTTCCACGCCACGTGAGCGGCCCGACGTGGTTGCCGGCCAGGCCGTCGGCATCGCCCTGTCCCCGGAAGTCTGCGTGGTGCTGAAGCAATGAAGCGCGAGCCCCCTCAATCCATCGCCGACTATGGACCGCTGTTCTTTCCCGCCGGCATGCTCCTCATCTTCTTCGTTGTCCCCTTCGGCACAATGATTGCCGTCAGCTTCTTTCAGCGGCAGGAAGGCGGCTTCTATACACCGGCGTTTGTCTTCACCAATTATGAGCGTTTCCTCAGCGCTTTTTTCGGGGGCGTGCTTGGCTTTTCGCTCATTCTTGCGGTGACTGTCGCCATTTGCTGCGTCGTGCTGGCGCTCCCTTTCACCTATCTTCTATCCACGCTTTCGCGGCGCTTGCAGGTGATCTGGCTTGTGGGACTTCTCTCCGTGCTTTCCCTGTCGGAAGTCATCATCGGCTTTGCCTGGTCGACACTGCTTTCGCGAACAGCCGGACTTAGCAATCTGCTCGTTAAGGTCGGCCTTCTCGACCAGCCGGTCGCGCTGTTCCCGAGTTTCGGCGCGGTGCTCACCGGTATGGTGTACCAGGCTCTGCCCTACACGGTCCTCGTCCTTTATCCTGCCATCGTCCGACTTGACCCCACTTTGATGGAAGCCGCACGTACGCTCGGTTCGTCGCCGATTCGCGCGTTCTTCAATGTGCTGGTGCCTGCCCTGCGCAATACCATCATGGCGACGCTGATCATGGTGTTCATCTTCGCGCTGGGCTCCTATCTATTGCCGCAGATCCTCGGCAGGCCGCAACACTGGACACTATCCGTCCTCATCACCGACCAGGCGATTTATCAATCCAATATGCCGTTTGCGGCCGCAATGGCGGTGTTTCTGGTTTTGGTCACGCTCGGACTGGTGGCACTCACGTTGCTCATAGGCCGCAAGGGAGAGAAGGCATGATGCAGTGGCTCAAGCGCTTTTATTTCCTCGTCATCGGGCTTTTCCTCAGCCTGCCATTGATCATCGTCGCCGGCGTCTCGGTCAATGCCAAGCAAACTCTCGCCTTCCCGCCGCAGGGCTTTTCCCTCAGCTGGTACGGCGAAATCTTTACCAATCCCGAATGGCGCAGCGCGCTCCTTGCCTCAGTGATCCTTGCAACGACTTCTGCCGCACTTGCCGTACTGATCGCGCTCCCCCTGTCGTGGTTTCTGTGGCGACGGATTGCACCGTGGGCGAACATCTTTCAGGTTCTCGGGATTGCGCCATTCACCCTGCCGCCGGTGATCACGGCACTCGGGCTGCTGACCTTCTGGGCGACGACGGGTTTCTATGGCCAGCCATGGACGGCAGTCATCGGCCACGCGATCTTTTTCGTGACCCTGCCATTGGTTACATTGTCGCTCGGCTTTTCCGCTATCGACCGTTCATTTGTCGAAGCGGCAGCCACCATGGGTGCCAATGACAGGACGATTTTCCGGACTGTCGTTCTACCCCTGATCCTGCCTTATCTGGTGTCCGGCTATGCGTTTGCCTTCGTGCTGTCGCTCAATGAATATATCGTCGCCTATATGACTGTGGGCTTCACGCTGGAAACGCTGCCGATCAAGATTTTCAACGCGTTGCGCTATGGCTACACGCCAACGATGGCGTCGGTGACGATCCTTTTCGTTTTCACCGCAGCCGTCATCTTTTCGCTTGTTGCGAAATTCGGTGATCTTCCCAAGTTGCTCGGCGCCATGGCTTCGGATGATAAGTGATGCGAATAGCTACTCTGCAAATGCAATCCATTTCCGGTGACGTGCAAGCCAATCTTGCACGCATCGAGCGCGCTGCCGCAGAAGCGACAAGAGGCGGCGCCGAGCTGTTGGTGGCGCCGGAACTCTGCGTAACGGGGTATGGCGCCGGCGAAGCAATCCCTGCATTGGCGGAGACGGCGAACGGAATTGGAATCAGGGGCTTGCGGGACATCTCGTCGACAGCCGGCATTGCGGTTGTAGCCGGGTTTGCCGAACGCGACGGGGCCGACATTTACAACAGCGCCGCATTCATCAACCGCGATGCCGTGCCTGTCATATACCGGAAATCGCATCTCTTTGGCGCCTATGAACGCTCGCTGTTCAAGCCCGCGAAACCAGGCAACTGCATTATCGACATGGGCGGCCTGAAACTGGGTCTGCTGATCTGCTACGATGTGGAATTCCCCGAGAATGTCCGCCGTCTCGCAATGGCCGGTGTGGACGCTGTACTCGTTCCGACAGCGCTTCCCGCCGGGCCATCAGGGACATTTATCGCCAGCCACATGATCCAGACCCGTGCCTTCGAGAACCAGGTCTTTGTCGCCTATGTCAATCACGCGGGCGCGGACGAGCGGTTTACATTTGCTGGGCAGTCACGTGTCGCTGCACCAGATGGCAGTTTGATTGCGGTCTGCACCGACGACCAGGAACATTTGATGTTTGCAGATATCGATCCTGCCGCTTTTGCCGCGTCGATTGCCGGCAATCCATACCTCAAAGACCTGGGTTCAGCATGACCGATACGATCGAAACCGATGTCCTTGTCATTGGCGCCGGTATTGCCGGCGTGGGTGTCGCTGCCACCCTGGCCGATACGCACAGGGTGGTGATCCTTGAGCGTGAGTCTCAGCCCGGATACCACTCGACCGGTCGTTCTGCCGCGATCTTTCTTCCTAACTACGGCAATGAGATTATTCGCCGCCTGAACCTCGCCAGCACGCCATTTTTCCAACAACCCGACCGTGACCTTTTTCCTGATCCGCTGCTCACCCTGCGCGGCTGCCTGACTGTCGCTGGCGAAGACGGCATTGACGCGTGCGCAGAGTTCGTCCGTGACAACGCTGGCGTGACGGCGATCGATGTCGATCGCGCCATCGCCATGGTGCCGATCCTTAACCGTGATCATGTAGAGGCAGCATGTTACCAGACAGATGCTTGGGATATCGATGTCAATGCCTTGCACCAGGGCTGGTTGCGCAAGGCAATGGCGCTGGGCGTCAAGCTCCATACAAAATCCGATGTTGCCAGCGCTGAACGGATCGCCGGTGAGTGGAAGGTCGAAGCGGGTGGCCGCACGTTCCGGGCCAGAACGGTCGTCAATGCGTCGGGCGCATGGGCTGATGTCACGGCCGGCATCTTCGGGGCCAAAGCAATTGGGCTCACCCCCATGCGCCGGTCAATTGCCGTTCTCCCTGCCCCAGAGGGCTATGACACCCGGGGCTGGCCGCTCGTCGACGATGTCAACGAAGCCTGGTACCTGAAGCCGGATGGCGGACGGCTTTTTGTCTCGCCTTGCGATGAAACGCCGGTTGAGCCGCATGACGCCTTCGTTGATGACATGATCCTTGCCGAGGGACTTTATCGTTATGAGCAGGCCGTGACCGTGCCCGTGACCCGTGTCGAGAGCAGTTGGGCAGGATTGCGCACCTTTGCTCCCGACCGGACGCCGGTAGCCGGCTTTGACAGCGATGTCGAGGGCTTTTTCTGGCTCGCGGGTCAGGGGGGCTATGGTATCCAGACCGCCCCTGCCCTTTCCACGTTGTCGGCGGCGCTTATGCGCGGGCAGCCTCCGGAAGCCGGCATGGACACACTCCTCGCGCAGTTGTCGCCGGTACGCTTCGCCTGATCAATCCAGCAACGCCTGGCCTGCGAATATCTCTGTCTGGTTTTCCAGTTCCGACTTTATGAAATTGCTCAGGGCACGGATGCGCGGTGTGCTGACAATGTCCTCGTGACAAATCAGCCAGTAATCGCGATCGAGGTGCAGTTCCCTGGGCATGACCGGCACGAGTTCCGAATGGTTGCAGGCAATGTAATAGGGCAGGATACACAGGCCAAAGCCCGAACGGGCGGCGCTCAGCTGCGCAAAGATACTCGAGCTTTGATAGGATGCGCGTAGCCCCGGCAGGATCTCACGCATGTAATCGAGCCCCGGCGTGAAGATCATGTCTTCGATATATCCGATGAAACGGTGGCTGGAGAGGTCCGACTGCGACCTGATCGCCGGATGGCGGGAGAGGTAATCCCTGGATCCGTAGATGAACAGCCGATAGGGCGCTAGCTTTTCCTGATGATACGGCCCCGTACGCGTCGCATGCAGGGTTATCGAGAGGTCCGCTTCGCGCCGGGAAAGAGAAACAATCTGCTGGATCGTAACCATCTCGATCGACAGACCGGGATAAGACTGCGCCATCCGTGGAAGACGGTCCGCCAGAAAGAAATTGGCAAAGCCTTCCAGGATGTTGAGGCGGACCACACCACTCAGTGAGATCGTACCGCCGGAGGCTTCATTCTGGAATCGATCGGCCTCGCGCTCCATGATCTCGGCGGTATCAATCAGTTTCTCGCCCAGCGCAGTCAGAATATATCCACGCGGATTGCGCTCGAACAATCGCGCCGACAACGCTTCCTCGAGCCGGTCGATGCGTCTCGACACGGTGACATGGTTCGTACGAAGCCTGCGAGCCGCTGTCGTTAATTGCCCAGTGCGGGCGACAGCCAGAAAGTATTGCAAATCGTCCCAGGTAAATTGCCGCATTGTCAAATCATCTTCATGTACGTTTTTGTACGGATTATGTGCAAAAATAGATGTTTGTGTACCTATTTGTCAATGTTAGAGTTTTTTGAGCATCATGGTTGCCGGTCGGGAGAAACAAGGCAATCATGGGTTGAGCATTGTCCGGCCGTAAAGGCACAATCGGGCCGAGGAGGAAATACGCCAAGGAAACCGTGGAAAGCATCCGCACCGTCTCCATGGGCAATTTTCAAGTGAACTATTTTCGTCCGCGACAGTTCATCATGTGATGATCCTGTGAGCGGCTAATCTTTGGGAGGAGATCTGAATGAAACTATTAGCGATCGCAACAGCGGCTTTGATGGCAGCAACTGTCATTCCGGCAGCGAGTGCCGAGGTTTCCGACGGCAAGGTCAAAATTGGCATCCTGAACGACCAGTCGGGCGTGTATGCGGATTTTGGCGGCAAGTGGTCCTATGAAGCAGCGAAGATGGCTGCCGAGGATTTCGGCGGCAAAGTGCTCGACGCACCGATCGAGGTTATTACCGCCGACCACCAGAACAAGCCGGACATTGCCTCAAATATCGCCCGCCAATGGTATGATACAGAGCAGGTCGATTCCATCATGGAACTGACGACATCTTCCGTTGCGCTCGCCGTCCAGGGCATCTCCAAAGAGAAAAAGAAGATCAACCTTGTGACTGGAGCGGCCACGACGGAACTGACCGGCAAGCAATGCTCCCCCTATGGTTTCCATTGGGCGTATGACACGCACGCACTTGCAGTTGGTACCGGCGGCGCGCTTGTGGCCCAGGGAGGAGACAGCTGGTACTTCCTTACGGCTGATTATGCGTTCGGATACTCGCTCGAGGAACAAACCTCCAAGTTCGTTACGTCCAAGGGCGGTAAAGTGGTGGGTTCTGTTCGCCATCCCCTGGCGACGACGGATTATTCTTCGTTCTTGCTGCAGGCCCAATCGTCAGGCGCAAAGGTCATCGGGCTCGCCAATGCCGGCCTCGATACCGCCAACGCCATCAAACAGGCGGCTGAATTCGGCATCGTATCCGGCGGCCAGCGCCTCGCTGCGCTGCTGTTCACCTTGGCCGAAGTAAATGGTCTCGGTCTTGAGGCCGCACAAGGTCTGACGCTTACAGAAAGCTTCTATTGGGACCGTGACGATCAATCGCGCGAGTTCGGCCAGAAGTTCTTCAAGCGTACTGGTCGCATGCCAAACATGATCCAGGCAGCGACCTATTCAGGTGTTACGCAATATCTGAAAGCGATCCAGAAGGCCGGTACTGACGACACGGAAAAGGTTGCCGCCGCAATGCACGAAATGCCGGTCGATGACGTCTTCGGGCGCGGTGCAAAGGTCGGCTTCAACGGCCGCCTGATCAGCGATGTTTACCTGATGGAAGTCAAGAAGCCGGATGAAAGCAAGGCACCTTGGGATTATTACAAGGTCCTCGCCACGGTTCCGGGCGATGAAGCCTATATCAAGCCGGCCGAAAGCGGCTGCCCGCTGGTCAACTAATGACCGCTTCGCCAACGACCGCTGCGTTCGGGGGAGGACAATCCACTCCCGACACCGGCTCTCAAGATCAGGAATCGCGGGTCGTGTTGTCGGCTCGCGGCCTGCGCCGTGATTTTGGCGGGTTCATTGCCGTCAACAACGTTGATCTCGATGTGCACCATGCGCGGGTGCATGCCCTGATCGGCCCGAACGGTGCTGGCAAGACCACCGTGTTCAATCTGCTGACCAAGTTTTTGCAACCGACGAGCGGAACGATCACCTTGCTCGACCACGATATCACGAGGACGGATCCGGCCAAGGTGGCGCGCATGGGACTCGTTCGTTCATTCCAGATATCAGCGGTGTTTCCGCACCTGACCATTCTCGACAATGTCCGCGTTGCCTTGCAGCGTCCCGGCCGTCTTGCGACCCAGTTTTGGCTGCCCATGAGCGCCTTGAACCGGCTTAACGAACGGGCGATGGAGTTGATCGAGGCGGTCGGACTGCAAGATGCCCGCAATCACCTGGCCGCTGACCTGTCCTACGGGCGCAAGCGGGTCCTGGAAATCGCCACCACGCTGGCGCTGGATCCGAAAGTGCTGTTGCTTGACGAGCCAATGGCCGGCATGGGGCATGAAGACGTCCATATCGTCTCCGACATCATTCGCGAGGTGGCGAAGGATCGTGCAATTCTCATGGTCGAGCACAATCTCAAGGTTGTCGCCGATCTGTGCGACAGGGTGACAGTTCTGCAACGGGGCGAGATCCTGACGTCCGGCGACTACCGCACCGTCAGCCAGGACGAGCGCGTGCGCGTTGCCTATATGGGAACTGAACATGAGTAACACGCTGCTTTCTGTCCGGGATCTCCATGCGTGGTACGGCGAAGGCCATGCCTTGCACGGCATCAATCTCGACATTCATCAAGGCGAGACAGTTACATTGCTTGGACGCAACGGCGTCGGCAAGACGACAACGCTGCGCTCCATCATGGGAATAATCCGCAAACGCACAGGGACGATCACCTTCGAGGGCAAGGACATGATGCGTGTGCCGCTGCATCGCACAGCACATGCGGGGATCGGCTTCGTGCCGGAAGAGCGAGGCATATTCGCCACGCTTTCCGTCGATGAAAACCTCAACCTCCCGCCGATTGTCGCCGGGGGCGGCATGTCCATAGCGGAGATCTACGACCTGTTCCCCAACCTCAAGGAACGTCGCAACAGCCCGGGCACCAAGCTTTCGGGCGGCGAACAGCAGATGCTGGCAATCGCCCGGATTTTGCGCACTGGCGTCAAGCTCCTGCTGCTGGACGAGCCGACGGAAGGCCTGGCACCGGTCATCGTCCAGCGCATCGGCGAGGTGCTCGTGACCCTTAAACAGCGCGGCATGACCATCCTTCTCGTCGAACAGAATTTCCGTTTTGCCAGCAAGGTCGCAGATCGCTTCTACGTGGTCGATCATGGCCGGATAATCGACAATTTCCATGTCAGGGAACTCCCCGACCGCATGGCCATGCTCAACGAAGCCTTGGGGGTATGACGACATGACCATGATCTTCGGCGTCCCCCTCCAGGCCTTCCTCGGTCAATTGCTGATCGGCCTCATCAATGGCTCATTCTATGCGATGCTCAGCCTCGGGCTTGCGATCATTTTCGGTCTGTTGAGGGTCATCAATTTCGCCCACGGTGCCCAATACATGCTCGGCGCCTTCGTCGGATATCTCTTGCTGGCAGATCTCGGCATAGGTTACTGGCCGGCCCTGATCCTGGCTCCCTTGATCGTAGGCATTGCGGGAGCGGTCATAGAGCGACTTGCCCTTTCGCGCCTCTACAACCTCGACCACCTCTATGGCCTGTTGTTTACATTCGGACTCGCACTCGTGATCGAGGGCACATTCCGCTATTACTACGGTGCTGCAGGACAGCCCTACGCCGTACCCCCCGGATTGGCTGGCGGCTACAACCTCGGCTTCATGTTCTTGCCGAAATATCGCGCCTGGGTCGTAGTTGCGTCGCTCGTCGTCTGTCTCGGCACCTGGCTGCTGATCGAGAAGACCCGCCTCGGGTCCTATCTACGTGCCGCGACCGAAAACCCGACGCTCGTTCGCGCGTTTGGGATCAACGTGCCTTTGTTGCTGACGTTTACCTACGGCCTCGGCGCTGGTCTTGCCGGACTTGCCGGCATCATGGCGGCGCCCATCTACCAGGTCAGCCCTCTCATGGGGTCAAACATGATCATTGTCGTCTTTGCAGTGGTTGTCGTCGGCGGCATGGGCTCCATTCTGGGAGCGATTGTCACCGGCTATATGCTGGGGATCTTCGAAGGACTGACCAAGGTCTTCTATCCTGAGGCATCGAATATCGTCATCTTCGTCATCATGGCCATCGTTTTGCTCGTTCGCCCCGCAGGCCTGTTCGGAAAGGAGGTCTGACATGACCGACACAACGATTTCCGGTGTTGCGAAGGGCCGGCTCCTGACGCTCGAAATGGCTCTGATTCTCGTTGGTATTGCCGGGCTCATCCTCGCGCCTTTCTATTTCTATCCTGTGTTTCTGATGAAGGTGTTGTGCTTTGCCCTTTTTGCATGCGCCTTCAACCTGTTGCTTGGCTACACTGGTATTCTGTCCTTCGGACATGCTGCCTTCTTTGGCGGCGCGGCCTACTTTACCGCTCATGCGGTGAAGGAATGGGGGTTCTCGCCAGAGCTGGGCATTCTTGTCGGCGTCGCGGGTGCCACGGTTCTCGGCTTGGTCATCGGGTTTTTTGCGATCCGTCGTCAAGGCATCTATTCCACGATGATCACGCTGGCGCTGGCTCAGATGTTTTCGTTCTTCTGCCTGCAGGCCTCCTTCACCCATGGAGAGGATGGGATTCAAGGCGTCCCGCGCGGTCATCTTTTCGGGTTTATCGATCTCAACCAGCCGCTGAACATGTATTTCTTTGTTCTTGCGGTGTTTATGATCGGCATGTTCATCATCTGGCGCATTATCAATTCGCCGTTTGGCATGATCCTGAAATCCGTGCGCGAAAACGAAAATCGCGCCATATCGCTTGGTTATTCCGTTGCCCGCTACAAACTTGCGGCTTTCGTCATGTCTGCGGCGCTCACCGGTCTTGCGGGCGGATTGAAAGCCATCGTCTTCCAGTTTGCCACGCTTACCGATGTCAGCTGGCAAATGTCCGGCGAAGTCGTGTTGATGACGCTCCTCGGCGGGATTGGAACGCTGGTTGGGCCCATCTTCGGCGCTGCGCTGATTGCAACACTGGAAAATTACCTGGCCACTTCGGAGTTCCCGGTTACGGTCATTACCGGCATCATCTTCATGGTCTGCGTGCTGGTGTTCCGCCGCGGAATCATCGGAGAGTTCTACGCTTCGCGCTTTGGCAAGAAACTTCAAAGCAGGTCCGAGCACTGACCCAATGACTACGGCGTACGACTATATCATCGTCGGCGCGGGGACCGCGGGCTGCACGCTTGCCAATCGCCTTTCCGAAAACAAAGACGTGTCTGTTCTTTTGCTTGAGGCCGGCGGCAAGGACAACTATCCATGGATTCACATCCCTGTCGGGTACCTCTATTGCATCTCCAATCCGCGAACTGACTGGTGCTTCTCGACCGAGGCCGAGCCCGGGTTGAACGGACGAAGCCTGAACTATCCGCGTGGCAAGGTTCTGGGCGGCTGCTCATCGATCAATGGCATGATCTACATGCGCGGCCAGGCGCGGGACTATGACATGTGGCGCCAGGATGGGTGTTCCGGATGGGGCTGGGACGATGTCCTGCCCTATTTCAGGAAGTCGGAGGACTATTACCTCGGAGCGGATGATTTTCATGGAGCGGGAGGCGAGTGGCGCGTCGAAGAGGCGCGACTCCACTGGGATATACTGGATGCGTTCAGAGACGCTGCTGAAGCTGCCGGGATACCGCGAACCGACGACTTCAACCGCGGTGACAATGAGGGTTCGTCCTATTTCAAGGTGAACCAGAAGCGGGGTATTCGCTGGAACACCGCGAAGGCATTCCTGCGCCCCGCGCGCAAGCGCTCGAACCTCAAAGTGGAGATCGGCGCGAAGGTTCGCAAGCTCCTGCTTGACGGGCTAAGGGTCAAAGGCGTCGAATTTGAACAGGCGGGTCAAATCCGCTCTGCCCAGTGCCGGCGCGAGGTGATCCTTGCGGCTGGCTCGATCGGGTCGCCGCATGTTCTTGAACTGTCAGGCATCGGCCGCGGTGATGTTTTGCAGGCCGCAGGAATTGAAACCGTCCTCGAACGGCGCAGCATCGGCGAGAACCTGCAAGACCACCTCCAGCTTCGTTGTGCCTACAAGGTGACCGGTATTCCTACCCTGAACGAGAAAGCCAATCGCCTTCTCGGCAAGGCCTCGATCGCGTTGGAATATCTGCTCAATCAATCGGGCCCAATGGCCATGGCACCAAGCCAGCTTGGGGTTTTCACCCGTTCCGATCCCTCTTTTGCGACCGCCAATTTGCAGTACCACGTCCAACCCTTGTCGCTGGAAAAGTTTGGTGAGAGCGTCCACGCCTTTCCAGCTTTTACTGCCAGTGTCTGCAATCTGCGTCCCGACAGCCGCGGGACTGTCCACATCAAATCGCCGGATCATCGTGCCCAGCCGGCCATCCAGCCAAATTATCTCGCGACTCCAAGCGATCGCCACGTTGCGGCTGACTCCATCCGCATCACCCGGAATATCGTAGCTCAAAGGCCTCTGCAGCGCTTCAACCCCGAAGAGTTCAAACCGGGTCCGGGCTACCAGACCGAAGACGAGCTGATAGAGGCAGCCGGCGCCATTGGCACCACAATCTTCCACCCGGTTGGGACTTGCCGCATGGGTGCTGATCCTGAATCTGTCGTCGATCCGCAATTGCGGGTGCGAGGCATTCAGGGATTACGCGTGGCGGACGCGTCGATCATGCCTACAATTACATCGGGCAATACCAATTCACCCACGATCATGATCGCCGAGAAAGCCGCCGAGATGATTGCCCGGAGAAACCACCAGAACTAAAATCCGAAGGACTTCTGTGCAGCTTCCGCTGGACCAACGGCGACTCCCTCCAGTTCGAGCATACGGAGCTTTGCAGTAGAGCCCCCCGGTGCCGAAAAGCCCCCTACCCGACCGCCCGCGGCCAATACGCGATGGCACGGGATAATCAACGGCACGGGATTCCTCGCCATGGCCTGGCCCACATCCCGCGCCGCCTCCGGGCCGGCACCGAGTTCTCTTGCCAGTGCACCATAAGTGGTTGTCTGCCCCCAGCCCAGTCGTCGAACGGCGGAATAGATCCTGGTGAAGAAGTCGCCCTGCTCGCCCAGATCCAGCCCGAGACCAGAAAAATCTGTTTCCTCGCCCTCGAAGTAACGCTTCGCGGCAGCAACGGCTTCGGCCACTTGTGGTGTTGGTGTCCCCGGTTCCGCCCCGGCCAGCCGGCGCAGCAAGTTTCGCTCGGTTGCCTCGGCGCTTCGGGTCGGCAGTTGAAAGCGCGTTATCCCGATCGTGTTCCAGGCAATGCCACAGAAGCCGCCCGCAGTCTGGAAGACAAGATAGTGGTGCACTGACTGGCCCATGTCCGTTATCCTCAAATTCCATCTGCCATGAAAATCATGCGGGCAGCCATTGAATTCAACCCGATTCTTGCACTTGCCTGGCAACACCGACCAGTTCTCCGGCTAATCCAGCGGCAATTCCCGTTTGCTCCATTCGGACCTCGGGACAGCTCCGCCGATTCCCAAGCGGAATGAAACCACTTTTGTCGTGTCGGCATCGACCTTGCATGTGAAATTGACATTGTACCAATTCGAACCACTGCGGAATGCTCCACCTCTGGCGTCGAGTGTATTGTTCGTGATCCGGCCACCGGTTGTGCCGTAGGGAACAAGAATATCGGTATAGCGTCCAAATGCCTGCTGACGAATCCGGTCCAAAGCCTCGATGGTGCAGAGCTGACGGATGCGCCCTTCGCGCGGAAGTTGGCCGAATGCCTGCATGACCCTCGGATCAAACAGCGATTTTGGCGACGCTCGCTCCCTTGAAGCAATGGATTCATCGGATTTCTGCTTCGATTTCGCTACTGCCGGTTTCTCGGCCGCACCGATGTTCGCTTCGTCGGGACGCGCCTTCTGCTCTGGAACCGGAACATTCTGGGGATCCGTCTTGGTATCGGCAGGGGCCGCGGGTTTAGGCTCGTCACGTTCGGTATCCGAGCTGGAGTTGGTTAACCCACCGCCGGCATCTGTTGGGGGTGTCGGGGCCTGTGTTGCCACGGGCCGCTCCGGTTCAGTATCTTTTTGTTCCGGTTGGTCCGGCATTGATTCGAATACCATCGGGCGAGCCGCCCTGACACTTGCTGGCTGTTGTTGCGGCTTGTCTTTGGGCTTGGCCGGGAGCGGTTCGACGAGTTCAACCGCCACCGTCTCCTCCAACGGGTAAGATTCGATGTGAATCCGAGATATCAGCAGGACCGCCACCGTGAGATGCAGCGCGACAGAGGCCAGCGTCCCCCATCCGATTTCCTTCCAATCGTTTATTGCTGACCCGTGCATTGCTTAATCGATAATGGCTGGCATGCGTTCAACTTAGCCGTTGGAACGATCGTCAACAAGTAACAGCAGCACTGCCGCCACAAAAGGCAACAAACCCTCTCGATTACGCATCATTCATTAAACATTGTTACAGTTACGTACTTGTACGGCTTCGACATGTCTAATCATGATTTTGTAATGGCGGCAGACAACGTTGCATTTTATGATCCAATTCGCACGCACGCAGAGGATTTTCCCATCAGAACGTGACCGTTTTTCCGGCATTCGACCTGAGGAGTTCGATCAACGTGAGTTCATTCTGGCGACGAGCGTCGTTCACCGGCGCAATGTTGTTTCTCGTGGGCAACAGTCTTGCACTGGCGCAGGAACCAGCCAACCAGCCACCGCCTGCGGTCGAAACATCAGCAGTCAAGCTAGCTCCAGTGACGCGACAAGGCGAATTTGTAGGAACGGTCATCGCCGACCAGCAGGTCCAGCTGATGGCGCGTGTAGAGGGATTTCTGGACAGCGTCGGCTTTACCGAAGGTAGCTTCATACCTGCCGGTCATATTGCATTTGAAATCGAAAAAGACGGCTACCAGGCGGCGCTCGATAGCGCGAAAGCAGCACTTGAATCGGCAAATGCTGGCCTGGGTGGCGCGCAGGCTAACCTGAAGAACGCCGAAGTTACGCTCACCAGACAGATTGAGCTGCTCAGGACCGCCAATGTGTCCCAGTCGACCGTCGATCAGGCGACGGCAACGCGCGACATGGCATCAGCACAGGTAGACCAGTCCAAGGCGCAGATTTCGCAGGCAGAGGCCAACGTCAAGACCGCCGAACTGAACCTTTCCTATACTGACATAATATCGCCAATCGCCGGCCGCATCGGCAAGATGCTTGTCACCCCAGGCAATCTGGTGTCGCCCTCCACCGGAACGCTTGCGACCGTCGTGCAGACAGACCCGATCCGTGTCCAGTTCTCGATTTCCGACAGGGACTACCTCGTCGTAATCAACGCCTTGAAACCCAATGACCAGGGCGTCCTGGAACAGTCCGAAAACTACAAGCCCATGCTTCGCCTTTCCGACGGAACGATCTACGAATCCCCCGGCAGGATTGCGTTCATCAACAACACGATCGATTCCACCACCGGGACGATCGCCGTCTTTGCAGAGTTCCCAAATCCACGCCTGCAACTGGTACCCGGCCAGTTTGTCACCGTAACGGTCCAGTCCGGTCAACCGACGCAGCTTCCCATCGTTCCGGCGGCAGCCGTGCAACAGGATCGTGACGGTGCGTTCGTCTTCGTGCTCGATGAAGGTAATCACGCTGTCGTCCGACGCGTGACACTCGGTCCGCGAGTCGGCATTGACTGGTCCGTCACGTCCGGATTGGCCAATGGCGAAGTGATCATCACAAACGGGATTCAGAAAGTGCGGGCGGGTATCGTCGTAACTCCGACTCCGGCTGCTCCCACACCGGCTGCCACGGGGAACTGACGCATGTTTGCGGATATCTTCATCAGCCGCCCCCGCCTTGCAATGGTCATCGCCATCATTATCACGCTGGCCGGCACAATCGCATTGGTGAACATCCCCGTTGCGCAATATCCGAATATTACGCCGCCGACGATCCAGGTGACGGCAAACTACCCCGGAGCGGACGCGCAAACGCTTGCAGATACGGTCGCAACGCCAATCGAACAGCAGGTCAATGGTGTCGAAGGCATGATCTACATGGCTTCGAACACGAGTTCGAGCGGTGTCTATACCCTGACCGTTACATTTGCCGTCGGTACCAACAGCGATATCGCCCAGGTAAACGTCCAGAACCGTGTCGCACTGGCGACTCCTCAGCTTCCAGATGCGGTAACGAGGTTGGGCGTCAGCGTGAAGGCGCAGCAACCGAACTTCCTGCTCATCATCAGCCTGTTTTCACCCAAGGGCAGCCAGGATGGCCTCTTCCTTTCGAACTACGCGCAGATCAATGTGGTGAACCCGCTATCGCGCGTGGCCGGCGTTGGCTCTGCGACCCTGATGGGAGCGCTCAACTATTCCATGCGCATCTGGCTCGACCCTCAGCGCATGGCGGCCCTCGGGATCACGGCTGATGACGTGACCAACGCCATTCAACAGCAGAACGTCCAGGCGGCGGCCGGCCTGATCGGAGCGCCGCCGATACCCGATGACCAGGTCCTGCAATACTCAATTACCGCACTTGGCCGACTGGACAGTCCCGACCAATTCAAGAACATCATCGTGCGCACCGGAGCGGGAGGCGCGATAGTCCGCATCAGCGATATCGGCCGCGTCGAACTTGGCGCGCAAACATACAACTCGGTCAGCCAGCTGAATGGTAGCCCGTCCGCCACGATCGCAATTTACCAATCCCCAGGCTCAAACGCCCTGGGGGTAGCTGACGCGGTTCGCGCCCAGCTTGAAGTACTCAAGAACCGCTTTCCGGCGGATGTCGCATACGAAGTCATCTACGATTCCACGGATTTCGTGAAAGCAACCGTTCATGAAATCATCCTCACACTTGTCATCACTGGTGTGATCGTTCTCATCGTTGTGTTCGTTTTCCTGCAGGACTGGCGGGCAACACTCATCCCTGCCCTGACGATCCCCGTATCACTGATCGGTGTCTTTGCCATTCTGCTCGCGCTCGGCTTCTCGGCAAATACAGTGACCCTGTTTGCGCTGATTCTCGCGATCGGCCTTGTGGTCGATGATGCCATCGTCGTCGTCGAGAACGTCCAGCGCGTGATGGAAGAGCATCCGGACATGTCACCCCCAGACGCCACACGTGTGGCAATGCGACAAGTGACCGGGCCTATCGTCTCGACCACACTCGTCTTGATTGCAGTCTTTCTGCCCGTCGCATTCCTTCCAGGCATCACTGGACAGCTATATCGACAGTTTGCCGTGACGATTACGGCGGCAGTGACGATTTCAGCGTTGAATGCGCTAACGCTCAGCCCGGCTTTGTGTGCCACGATTTTGCATCGTCCGCGACCAGCGCGCGGTCCGTTCCGCTGGTTCAATCTCGGGCTTGATAGCACGAGGAATGGCTATTCGCGCATCACTGGATTTCTGGCGCGACGTTCCCTCGTGGCCGGGCTGATTGTTGTGCTTATTGGTGGTGGAGCATATTGGTTGCTTTCGCGCACACCCACAGCCTTCATCCCGAACGAAGACCAGGGCGTTCTGTTCGTCAACGTCCAACTTCCCGATGCCGCCGCGCTTCCAAGGACGCAGGCAGTTCTCGACGAGGTCGGTAGTATTGCTCTCAAGACTGACGGCGTTGCCAACGTGGTCACAGTCTCGGGCTACAGCATTCTTTCAGGTGCGTCCCAACCTAACACGGGACTGGTTCTGGTCGTGATGAAACCCTGGGACCAACGCAAGACACCGGAGACCGGCTTGCGCGGAATTTATAACAGCCTCAACCGGGCATTCGTCCAGCTGGGTTCTGCAAATATCATCGCCTTCCCGCCGCCAGCAATTCCAGGCATCGGCAATGCGGAAGGCTTTGATTTCAGGCTCGAAGCGCTCGGCGGACAGTCGCCCGAGGAACTGGCTCAGGTGATGCGCTCATTCATTGTGGCCGCGAACGGAAACCCGGCAATCGGAAATGCCTATTCGACATTTTCAGCCGAAGTGCCAGGCGTGTTTCTCGACATCGATCGGGACAGCGCACAGCGTTTGAATACCCCCGTTTCAACCATTTTCAGCACGCTGCAGACTCAACTTGGCTCCAGCTACGTCAATAATTTCAACATTGTCGGCCAGGTCTACCAGGTGAACGTCGCTGCCGACTACCAGTACCGGCGAACGCCGGACAACATCCTGAACCTTTTCGTTCGCAGCACGACCGGGGCGATGGTGCCCGTGCGGGCCCTTGCTACCATCAGCACGCGGCTCGAACCAACGTTGCTGACCAGATACAACCAGTTTACTGCCGCGACGATCAATGGCACACCAGCGGCCGGAGCATCCTCGGGTCAGGCAATGCAGGCCCTTACGGATGTGGCGAAAACGGCGCTTCCGGAGGGCTACGCCTTCGAGTGGTCTGGACTGTCCTATCAGGAAGCGCTGGCAAGCACCCAAACGGTCGTCGTCTTTGCGCTCGCCATTATATTCGGTTACCTGTTTCTCGTTGGCCAATATGAAAGCTGGACTATTCCATTTGCGGTTATCGCGTCGGTGGTCGTGGCTATTCTGGGGGCAATCCTCGGCATTAGGGCGGTCGGAATGGGTCTCAATATCTACGCCCAGATCGGCCTCGTGCTTCTGATCGGACTGGCCGCAAAGAATGCAATTCTGATCGTTGAGTTCTCCAAGGAAAGCCATGAGTCTGGCAAAAGCCTCATTGATGCAGCCATCGAAGGTGGCCATATGCGCTTTCGCGCCGTGCTCATGACCGCTATTGCCTTCATTCTCGGGTCAGTCCCGCTCGTCATTGCAAGTGGTGCCGGTGCCGCCAGCCGCATATCGATCGGCGCGACTGTCGTTGCGGGAATGCTTGCGGCAACGGTCGTCGGTATCCTCGTTATCCCGGGATTGTACGTGCTTTTCGGCTATATCGGTGAACGTTTCTCCGCCATCGGACGCCGTCGGCGGGCAACGGTCGCCGCCAGTCACGAACCGCCCCAAGCCTGACCCAGCTCGGCGCCGTCCACGTTCGGCCGATAGTCTGCGTGCCGGGGTGCCGAGCGCGTGGTCTCACCCCAGTAAAATGATTTGCCAGTCAGGCCGCCATGGTGGACATAATAAAGCCGACGGCAATGACGGAGACTGCGATGGACGGCACGGATACAAGTCAAGTCGAGATGGTGGTGCTGATGACACCCGATATGGCCAATTTCAGCGGCAAGGTTCACGGCGGCGCTCTGCTCAATCTCCTGGACCGCGTTGCTTTCTCCTGCGCCTCACGGTTCTCGAAGCAGTATGCCGTTACCTTGTCCGTGGATCAGGTGGTATTCCGCCAGCCAATCCTGGTCGGTGAGCTGGTGACATTCCGTGCATCCATCAATTATGCGGGTCGTACGTCCATGGAAGTCGGAATAAGGGTGGAGGCCGAGAATATCCGCAGTGGCGAAAGGCGCCACACAAATTCCTGCTATTTCACCATGGTGGCGGTGGATGATGACGGCCGGCCCACGGAAGTGCCGTCATATCATCCAACGACCGAGGTCGCTCAAAAACGGTTGCGTGCCGCTGAAGTCAGGCGCAGCTTGCGCCGGGAATTTGAGAAGCGTTTCCGGGCCGCCGGGTCAAGCTCACCCGACTGATCGCGGAAGGGATATACGTACCGGTGAGAGTGTCCGATTCGACACAGTCTAATCAGAGGTTGTGCATATCCCGAAATTCAAGCAATCTACAAGGCTTGGCCGTCGGCCACTTGGATGCTACCATTAACGCTAATTGTTTCAAACATTGTCTGAGCAAACCGAATGAACAATGCAAAAATGACCCGCCGGGCACTCGTGCTGGGGAGCCTGGGACTGGCGGCTGCAGGATGCACGCCTGTCGTGCGTGAGGCCTTCGAACCGGTAACCACTGCCTTCAATGGAGAACCAGGCATTGCCCCGCGCTTGCGGCGGCAGCGCGTGGCCTATAGCTCGAGCGAGCCGCCTGGGACGATCGTCGTCAATACGTATGAACGATATCTTTACGCCGTCGAATCCGATGGCATGGCGACACGCTACGGTATCGCTGTGGGCGAAGAGGGTCTCACGCTCAAAGGCAGAGCAACAATCGGGCGCAAGGAAGAGTGGCCATCGTGGACGCCAACTGCAAGCATGATGAAGCGCAAGCCTCGCCTGCTGCAATATGCCGGTGGTGTCCCCGGGGGTCCAGATAACCCGCTTGGGGCAGCAGCCCTGTATCTCTATCGCGGCGGTCAGGACACGATGTTCCGGTTGCACGGCACCAACGAGCCGTGGTCGATTGGTCGAGCTGTGTCGAACGGCTGCATTCGCCTGACGAATCAGGATGCTGTCGACCTCTACGAGCGCACACCCCTGGGATCCCCCGTCGTGATCATCTGATGACGACTGCATAGCGCTTTATGCTTGCCGGCTTCGGATTTCCGATCGTGCCAACCCATTGCGTTGTCGACACAATACAGGGTTGTGGCAAATCGGACACAAGTGGTGCCTTTCCCTTACCGGGCTCTAGCCATCACTACCATTTATGGTACTCTTCCTCCTGTAGCCTACTCGCCGTTGAGGAGAAAGGATTTTCAGATGAGCAGAGTACTGATCGCCTTAGTTGCCGTGTTAGCAGTTGGCAGCCTAAGCGCCTGTGAGTCCATTGGGAAGGGGAAAGGGAAGGCTCCGCCACCCGTAGAGGAACCGGCACCAGCGCCAGTTTATAAGTAAGAACTTCACTCGGTGGGGGGAGTCACCTTTTGGTGCTTCCCCCACCAACATCTGATCTGGACTAGGCTGTCTTCACAACAAGCTTGTGGCAGCCCCGGTTCTTGAGTGTGGGCATGGTTGACTTCACGTCTGCGCTCTTCGGAGTTCGGGAACAAGATGACGCATCCAAATATCCGCCTTTTAGTCATGGTACTTTTCACTCTTTTGACAGCGGTCTGTCAGACGAGTGCCAAATCGGGACCCGGTGCTGGTGACGGCGCGGCTCCAGTCAAGACAACCGCAGCGACGACGCGAAGTAACGTCGCCGCCAAAACACCCAAACGCGAAGCCGGTCGCTATTTCATCGAGTTTCGCTCACGCTATGCGCTTACCTATGGCCACACCTATGTCGTGTTTGGCCGCATGAACAATGCCGGTCAGATGATCGATCCGGAAGTTGCCGGCCTTGCACCCGCCACGACCAGTGTTGTGCCGTATGTTCTGGGCCACTATATTCCGGTACCCTCGGAAACAGGGTGGACCGACGGCGATCTTGAAGATCGTTACAGATCGGCCAGCTGGCGCGTTACGCTGAACCAGTCGCAATACAACAAAGTCGTTGCATATATCCGTAAGCTGAAAGCCAGCTCTCCTGTCTGGCATGCAGTACTTTACAATTGCAATGCCTTTGTGGGGGATATTGCGAAGTCGATGGGGTACAAGGTTCCCAACCCTTTGCTCCGTCCGCAACAGTATATAACCAAGCTTCGCGAGATGAATGGAGGCGTCGGGTATACCGGCCCTCCAGGCTAAGTTCCCAATCCGGCCGCCCGCCCAGCTGCCGAGTTGGGCGTGCGGCCCGTCACAATTGCCGAACGGCCGTGTGGTGACATGTGCACATCACTGGTATTCAGGCTCAAGTGATCCCGGGCGTTTGTCGCCTGGATTTTTTTTGTTCCCTTCGCACTTGAGCGGAGCGCATATGCGTGATCGGGAGATCACCCCCATTGACAGCTTTGCAGTGGCAGCCATGCCTCGGCCTTAAAGGTCGGTACGGAGTTTCCCGCCTTGGCCATCTGGATACAATACCGGATATCGCACAAGGCACTTGGTGCGGCGGGTGTAGCAAAGCGCTCAAGCAATCCTTATGGGGACGAACCACGCAGGTTTATCATCAGTTTTAGGGATCGGTCACGGCGCGGCGGTAAAGTCCGCGCCGTAACCATCTGGATCAGGCGGCCACCGAAACCTCACTCTCGGTAGGAACCGAAGCGATCGTCTTCAGGATTTGGGACGCGATCTGATAAGGGTCGCCCTGCGAATTCGGACGGCGATCTTCCAGGTAACCTCTGTAACCATTGTTCACGAAGCTATGTGGAACGCGGATCGATGCGCCGCGGTCGGCAATACCATAGCTGAATGTATGGATGGATTGGGTTTCATGCTTGCCGGTGAGGCGCATGTGATTGTCCGGCCCGTAAACGGCGATATGGTCTGCCCTTGCTACTTCAAAAGCATGCATGAGTGCCTCGAAGTACTCCTTGCCGCCAACATCGCGCATGAACGCGGTCGAGAAGTTGGCATGCATGCCAGAGCCGTTCCAGTCCGTATCACCGAGAGGCTTGCAATGATACTCGACGTCAATGCCGTATTTTTCGGTCAGGCGCTGCATCAGGTAGCGAGCCAGCCAGATCTCATCGGCTGCCTTCTTGGAGCCCTTGCCGAAAATCTGAAACTCCCACTGGCCCTTTGCGACTTCCGCATTGATACCTTCGTGGTTCAGACCGGCGGCGAGGCAGATATCCAGATGCTCCTCGACGATCTTGCGCGCTACGTCGCCGACATTGCTATAGCCTACGCCAGTGTAATATGGGCCCTGGGGAGCGGGGTAACCAGCATCAGGGAAGCCGAGCGGGCGGCCATTCTTGTAGAAGAAATACTCCTGCTCAAAGCCGAACCATGCCCCCTCGTCATCAAGGATTGTGGCACGGGTATTCGACGGGTGCGGCGTCTTGCCATCCGGCATCATGACTTCGCACATTACAAGCACGCCATTTTTGCGTTCACTGTCGGGATAAACGGCAACAGGCTTCAGAACACAATCCGAGCTTCTGCCCTCGGCCTGCATGGTGGAGCTTCCGTCAAATCCCCACAGGGGAAGTTGCTCAAGCGTAGGAAAACTATCGAATTCTTTAACCTGGGTTTTCCCGCGAAGATTCGGCACTGGAGTGTAGCCATCAAGCCAAATGTACTCGAGCTTGTATTTTGTCATTTCAAACCTTCCATCATTGTTGGTGCGAGGCGCTAGGTTTCCCCACCGCTAATTGGGTTTCGCCAGTGGCGGACAATCTGGAACAAGCATATTTCGTGCCAATTGCCTTGATGGCGGGGAAATTACCTTAGTCGCGTCCAAAATGGCGGGTTTGATCGTAGCCGATACTTCACCGGTCTGTTAGCGGGTCCTGCGTAGCGTATCGCCGGTGATTAAATTGTCGGCACACTGAATTTTTCTTGGGCAGTCAGAATGCGTCCATCCGAGCACCCTACCCCCGGAGGTTCAGCCGGCCAGCGAACCCTTCAACACGCCCGGCCGTTTTGTAGCAGGAAGCGCGCCAGCGGGCTTGTCTGCATGCGCGAGATCCTTGATGATTGGGCAATCCGGCCTACCATCGCCGTGGCAGTGCATGGCAAGGTGTCGCAACGTATTCGCCATCTCTTCGAGCTGGCGCATTTTTGCCTCGAGCTCCTCCACGTGTTCGAGCGCTATGCGCTTGACATCCGACGAAGCACGACTGCGGTCGCGCCACAGGGCAAGTAGCTGGCGTATCTGTTCAACCGAAAATCCCAGGTCACGTCCCCTCCGGATAAAGCGCAGCGTTTCCAAATCGTTGCCCGAATAGATGCGGTAACCGGCATCACTGCGTTCCGCAGATTTGATCAAGCCGATTATCTCGTAGTGGCGGATCATCTTTGCGGAAACACCCGATGCCGCCGCTGCCTGGCCAATATTCATGGGACCTCCTGCTGTCTGGCGCAATAAACCAAGCTTAGGTTTCATATAGGTTGTCCAAATTCTCTAACCAACCTGGTCGCGCACACCTAAGCTTTCTGCTTCGCTGCCTCCGGCACAATACTGGCGGCGGCGTTGTCCCGCTGATCCGCGAGCGGTATGCGAAAGCGCTTCAGACGCAACGCATTCGTCAGGACGAACACGCTTGAAAGCGCCATGGCACCAGCTGCGAGTACGGGTGACAACAGCATGCCGTTTACTGGGTAGAGGGCGCCCGCGGCCACTGGTATGAGCGCCGCATTATAGGCAAATGCCCAAAAAAGGTTCTGGGAGATATTGCGGATCGTCGCCTTCGACAGGGCTATGGCGTTGACGACGCCACGCAGATCGCCCGATATCAGGACGACGTCTGCGCTTTCGATCGCGACGTCCGTGCCCGTGCCAATGGCAATACCCACATCCGCGGCGGCAAGCGCCGGCGCGTCGTTGATGCCGTCGCCGACAAATGCAACCCGTTTACCGTCCTTTGCCAGTCGCTTGACCGCTGTAACCTTCCCCTCTGGCAACACCTCAGCCACAACCTCATCGATACGGAGGCGCTGGGCGATGGCTTCCGCCGTGCGGCGATTGTCACCTGTGATCATCGCAACTCTTACGCCAAGCGCATGCAGGGCAGCGATGGCAGCAGGTGTCGTTGGTTTGACCGGATCAGTAACCGTAATGACTGCGCCCACCCTGCCATCGATGGCAGCATAGAGCGGTGTCTGACCCTCAAGGGCAAGGCGTTCCGCGTCGTTGGCAAATCCGGCCGCGCTATAGCCGAGCCTGGTCATGAACCGGTCTGCGCCCACCTCAACCTTGCGGCCCCCAATAACCGCGGCAACGCCAAAACCGGGTGTTGATTCAAAGTCTTCGGCCAGAACAAGCGGGAGGTTTTCCCGCTTTGCAGAGTCGACTATCGCCTCTGCAATCGGATGCTCGGAACGGGCCTCTAGAGACGCGATGAGACCTAATGCCTCGCCCCGGTCGAAACCTTCAGCCACCCTGAAATGAGCGAGCGTGGGCTTGCCCAATGTCAACGTGCCAGTTTTATCGACGGCAACCACCTCAACGTTGCGCAAAGTCTGCAAGGCATCACCGCGCCGGAAGAGCACACCCATTTCGGCCGCCCGGCCCGTGCCCACCATGATCGAGGTCGGCGTCGCAAGTCCCATTGCACATGGGCAGGCTATGATGAGGACAGCGACGGCATTGACCAGCGCAAAGCTCAGGGCAGGCTCAGGACCGAAAACCAGCCACACCACGAATGTCGCGGCAGCCGCCAGCATGACTGCGGGCACGAACCAGCTTGTTACCCTGTCCACCATGGCCTGGATCGGCAGTTTGTCCGCCTGGGCTTCCTCGACCATGCGAATGATCTGGGCAATCAGTGTTTCACTGCCCACTTTGGTCGCCCGAAAAGTAAAGGAGCCGTTTTTGTTGACCGTACCACCAACCACTTCAGAACCGGGATGCTTCGCGACCGGGACAGGCTCACCGGTGATCATGGACTCGTCCACATAGGAAGATCCTTCGATGAGGACACCATCAACGGGCACTTTCTCGCCCGGGCGAACGAGGATCACGTCGCCGGTCAGGACCGCCTGCAGTGCGACGTCGATGGTCTCGCCATGACGCAGGACGCGTGCTGATTTGGCCTGAAGTCCGACCAGTCGCGAGATCGCTTCACCCGTACGCCCTTTTGCCCTTGCCTCAAGATAACGCCCGAGAAGAATCAGGGTCACGATCACCGCTGCCGCCTCGTAATAGACATTGGCGGTGCCGCCCGGCAGCATCTGGGGGGCAAAAGTCGATACGACCGAGAAGCCCCAAGCCGCCAACGTGCCAAGCACCACGAGCGAATTCATATCCGGTGCCAGTCGCGCCAGTGCAGGTATGCCTTTCTTGAAGAACATGAGGCCTGGACCGAACAGCACCAGCGTGGTGAGTATGAACTGCAGATACCGGCTCTCCTGCATGCCGATTTCTTCCATGACAAACATGTGGATGGCTGGCACGAGATGCGATCCCATCTCGAGTGCAAAAACCGGTATCGTAAGCAGCGCCGCTATGGCGAGGTTCGTTTTCAGGCTGCGTGCTTCAGTCTCGCGTCGGTCGGCAACACCATCCACTGTCCTTTCGGGTGCGACCTCATTCGCCGTATACCCTGCGGCCCTGACAGCCTCTGCCAGGCGGGATGCGCTTGAACTGCCGTCGGCAACCCGGATAGTCGCACGCTCCGTCGCCAGATTGACGCTGGCGCTGGTGACACCAGGTACGGCCTTTAGCGCCTTCTCCACTTTGCCGACGCAGGAAGCACAGTTCATGCCCTCGACGTCGAGTTCTATGGTCTTTTCACCGACTTTGTACCCCGCGTTCCGAATCGCATCGACAACGGCCGGCATGTCCGGCTCGCCGGAGAAGGCGATGTCGGCTCGTTCGGTTGCCAGATTGACCGAGGCTCTGACAACGCCGGGAACCTTGCCAATAGCCTTCTCGACACGGGCCACGCATGACGCGCACGTCATGCCTTCAACTTCAATCTGATGGCTGGCTCGAACCGGCACGCCTGACATGTTCATGGGAGGACCTCTTTTATTCTACGGTCCTAAGATAGGGCTTCCCATCGTGGTAAGGTCAAGTCCCCAAGACTAACCGTTCCCCCATTCCTGGCGGGCGATCAGAGTCGCTTCGACCCGGTTGCGAACGCCGAGCTTGGCCATGGCTTTTGTCATGTGATATTTGACGGTTTTTTCGAGGACACCGAGAATTTCGCCCACCTCCCGGTTGCTCAAGCCGTTCGACACAAGCCGCAGCGTGCGTTCCTCCTGTCGGGAAAGCGATGCGAGTGCGCTTGCCTTTGAAGGCTTCTGCAAGTGGGAGAGGACACGCAGTGCGAGGTTCGGCGATATGAAAGACTCGCCTGCCGCAACGCTTTTGACTGCGGAAACAAGGTCCAATGCTCCGATACCCTTGAGCAGATAGCCCACGGCTCCGGCTTCAATGGCACGGATGATATCGTTGTCGGCTTCGGAAACCGTAAGCATGACGATCTTTGACGGCACCTGCATCTTTGTGATTTTCTCTGCCGTTTCTATGCCGTTTCCCGGCATCGAAATATCCAGAAGTGCAATGTCTGGAGAATGAGCGGATACGAGCTGCAAAGCATCCTCCCCCGACTCGCCCTCCCCGACGACCGCAATGGCTTTATCGGCTTTGAGGGCCTGGATCACGCCTGTCCTGAATAGTGAGTGGTCATCGACCACAATGACTCGAATTTGGTCAGCCATCGTACCCCGTTCCCATAATGAATACGCTCATTTCAATTCTGGTCTTCGCACCTGGTTCCCGATGAATTGAGAATGTCCCGCCAAGACTTTCCACACGGTCACGCAAGCCAGCCAGACCCATGCCCGCTTCCGAACTGGCTTGCATGTCTGGATCACTGCATCCGTTGTCTTCGACCACCACCACAAGTTGTGAGTTCTCGAAGTTGCATTTCACTTGCTGGCCCTCGCCACCGGCATGCCGGAATGCATTGTTCAGCCCTTCTTGGACAAACCGGTACACGCATATTTTGATTGCGTGGGAAAAGGGCTGCGCGATGACAGGGCAGTCGACACGAACCGACGTGTTCGTCCTCCGTTCGTGAATGAAAGCGACCCGCCGGATCACATCTTGCAGTTGCAAGTTTTCGATCTCGGGAAGCATCAGGCCCCTCGATATGGAGCGGATGTCGTCCAGGGCATCTGCAAGTGCCGAGGCCGTCATTTGCAGCTCAGCCGTGCGTATTGCCGCTGTGGCCGCGCGCCTAACCTGATCGACCTTTAGTGCCGCAAAACTGATCAGCTGGGCCGGTCCATCGTGCAGATCGGCACCTATGCTGCGAAGGAAGCGTTCGTTCAGCTCGGTGACACGACTCGAAGCCTGCTGGACCTTTTGGCCCAGTTGCCGGTTCTGGCGGGAGACATCCTCTATCTGATCGAGCCGTTCCCGCAGGTCGGCCTTCTGCGCCTCGATGACCTTGTTGCCGCGGTAGACGATACCGAACAGGCCAAGCATGATAAGCGCGGTGGATCCGATGATTGCGAGCCAGGTCTGTCGCTGGACGCTTCCAAGCTCTTGCTCCAGCAGCCCGAGAACCTCATGGATTTCTGCGACCGCAATTATTCGTCCGGACAGATGCTCCCTGATCGGCACATAAATCTCTAGATAGGTCTTGCTGAAATCGCGGATTGCATGTTCGGCTGCAGACAGGTCCGCATATCGTGCAGAAACGTCGCCGGCCAGCGCCGCAAGAACGCCTTCAGGAGGCGCAAACTTCCTGCCAATGAGGTCGGCGGATTTCGAATACACGACCAGACCATCGGCTCTCCAGATTTCGAGGTGTGGAAACCGGCTGCTGAACGCTTCCTCGCCAAGCAGACTGTCCAACTGGTTTACCTTGTCGGCGGGCAAGGCATCGTCCTTGGCCAGATCTTGGACAACAGGGCTAACAAGACTATTGAGAAACAGCGCGGTCGATGATGCCGTATTCTCAATGGTTACTTTGGAAACGACATTGGAGATAAGGACACCTGCCATAGCCATGGCCACGAGCATGAAGAAGCCACCGGTAAATGCAAATTGCTTCAGGAGGCTCCCGTTTGCAAACCATGATTTGGATTTACGAATGCCGCTCCCCCCGTCCAATCCTGGTCCTCTCCCTGCAGAATTCTTGTAGCTTTATCCATACACAAAAGCACATGGCCACCGCTAGGGTCTATGGTCCGCAGCCGGAATGCCATAGGTCCAGTTGAAACCTCGCCGTTGGTCCAGCATGCATCGATCAGGCGTGTTATCATCATTGAGCAGCGTCGCAACTGCTGATACCGTGAGGGTGCCGCCGGTTAAGGCGTCAGCTGTTATGCGGAGGATGTTCAGTATGGCCGTGAACGGTAACAACCAGGTTTCCCTGTTCAAGAAGCTTGGCGGATTGATCGTTATAATATTGGGTTTCCTGATAACTGCCTCGGGTTATCGATACGGATCAACCGAATACCTGACACTGGGTATTGCGCTGATTGGGATTGGTTTGGTTCTTCTCGTGCTCATGATCGTCCGACGGAACCAGAACCGGCAAGTGTGACATAAGCCCGGCACGCGACGCTTCCGAGATTTTGCCTGGCGTTACAGCAGGTCCATAAGTGTGCCGACCACATGGATGGCGATGACATACCACAAAACATAAAGGCAGTAGGTCTGACCATTACCGGTATAGAGTTTCCGAACTGATCCCGCGACGCCAAGCGTCAACTCCGACACGCCGCGCCACAATCCAATTGCGACAGGCCTTACCAGCTTGGAAAGCGCCGGCTGGTAAAACGCGTAAAAAACTGCGACGCCGGTCGTTGGCACCCGCCGATAACCATAGATATAACGCAGCCAGACGATGCCGAAGAGAACCGCTGCAATCGCCACGGTAATCGCCATTACGGGGATCGGGTTCCAATATCCGTAGATCGTTTCCAGTGACATCCCATCCCAGACCAGCGTCGCGGCGAAGGCAGGATCAATTGCTGCTGATATGGGCTCCATGAACGGCTTCGGAAAGAAGGACAGAGCAAGAATGGCTATTATGAGAACGTACTGCGGGAGAAGAAGTGCGAGTGGCGCCTCCCGAACTGTCGCGAATTCGGCCTTTCGCTCGCCAAGAAACACCGTATATGCCAGACGGAACATGTAAAGAAAGCCGACGAAGGTTGCCAGTACGGCGATTGCCGCCAGTCCATACCAGCCCTTTTCCACCATGGCACTGAGCAGCAGCCATTTGCCTCCGAACCCGGCGAGTGGCGGCAGACCGGACATCGAGATCAGTGCGGTCGCGACGGCGGCGAAGGTGAAGGGCATGCTTCGTACCAATCCACCATTTTCATCAAGAAGTCGCGTCCCCGTCCGCAGGATGACCCCTGCAGCGGCAAGAAACAATATGCCCTTTACCATCAGGTGGTTGGCGATGAGATAGAATGCCGTAACCCATCCCAAATGGCTCATGAGCGCAATGGCGGTTACGATATAGCCAAGTTGACTCATGCTTGAATAGGCAAGCATGCGTTTCATATCGGCCTGTTGCAGCGCCATTGCCGCCCCAACTAGTGTCGTCAACAGGCCAATCCAGCCCATGAGATGCGCCATGTCGAGGCCGATCTCGGATCGAATGGCGAGATACGTTACCAAAAACAGGCCGAACATTGCGACCTTGCTGACCACGGCAGACAACAGCGCCGAAAGGTCGTCGTCCGCTTCGGCATAGGCGCCGGGTAGCCAGACATGGACACCGACAGCTCCGGCCTTGATCAGGAAACCGACAGCAAGCATCACGAAGGCTGGCCAGGCATCCTTACCGGCGGCCGCGAATGCAGCAAGGTCAAGCGTTCCATTGGTCGCGGCTGCCATGGCGAAGCCCGCCAGCAGGCAGAACGCCGAGGCTATCGAGAACAGCAGGAATGGCAGCGCATGGTCATGGGCCCTGTGCGCCAGCGCGATCAGGAAATAGGACGAAAGCGTAATCATCTCCCAGGTGAAGAAGAATTCGAGGCTTGTCTTCGCGCGCAGGAGTGCTGCGATTGAAAGCAGGAGCAACGTAATCAGTGGGTAATAACCGGACCTCGGGTCAGTCCGATAGAAGCTCGCGGAGGCGACCACCAGACCACCCGAAAGCAGCAGCACCGCAAACAAGCGGTTGATGCCTTCGACGGGCGAGACAATCCAGATGCCAATCAGCAGAACAAGAACGAGCATGGACAATGACTTGACCCGGCCGGGAAGCCAGTCGAACAGGAAGAGCAGTGCAGCAGCGCCAAGGGGCGCCCATAACCAGAGCGAGGTAGCGCCGGAAAGATCGGCTGCCAGGTAGCCGGAAACAAAGAGAAGCAAGGCACACATTCCGGCCGGAAACATGCGAGCGGGCGAAATTCGAACGGCGACCTGTTCCGGTTCCGCCCGTGTCGCTTGCTTGAACCAACGGAACATGTACGCAATCTCGAACAGCGAGCCCGCAAGAATGACGGCGATCCAGGCATATTGCCCTGCCATTGCGGCGCGCATGACGAGTTCCCATTTGGACCAGAAGCCTGGGAAGGGTGGCAGGCCGGCGATTGCAACGAGAAGGACCGCGAAGATCACCAGGATCAGTGGACGTCCCGCTATAGCAGTCCATCCATCCACCTGCGGACGATTGACGGCGCCCGCCAGAAAGAACAGGCCAGCCTTGGCCAGAAGGTGATTGACGAACAAGCCGCCGACAACGAGCGGCATCGCCGCATCGGCGCCGAGCTGCCTCATCAGCGCAAGGGCGAGGGTCATGAGCCCCATTTGCGCGATGGAGGAATAACCAAGAATCCGTTGAGCATTCGACTGCCGCAGGCCGGCAAGGTTTGAGAACAAAAACGTTGCACCCCCCGAGACGGCAATGAGGGCAAGATAGCTGTCGAATAGTGGAAGCAGCTTGAACAGCGCAAAGAATACGCCCGCTGAAACCGCGCCGGACACGAGTGCAGCAACCCCGCTCGAGGCGGAATCATAGACGTCGAGTCCCCAGCCATTGGCTGGAAATGGCTTGAGCTCAACGATGAGGCAGGACAGCACGAGGAACAACGCCGTCGTTCCGATCGGCCCGGCTATCAGACCGCGGTGGGCAATCATATCATCGATATTGAGCGTTCCGGTCACATGATAGAGCAGGGTCGTTCCGAGCAGGAAGAAGGCGGAGGCGAGCACCGTCGCAAGGATGTACTCGAGGCCGGCCGCGAGCGCCGCCGGGGTACCATCGAAGCCAAGGAGGCCGTAGGTTGCAATCGATACGATTTCGAGGAACACAAAGAGATTGAACAGGTCGCGGGTCATCACCATGCCGTTGACGCCCATCACCAGGAGCAGAAAAAGCAACAGTGCTGCATAGCTCTGGCGCAGCCGGTCCCACATATGCCAGGCCGCCAGCAACGCGACAATGTTGACGCTGAAAGCGCATACACCCTCCCACGGGCCAACGCGAAGATTGATCGAATAGGGTGGCGTGCTGCCGGCCGTGAAACTCTCCAACATCGGCTGCCCATGAAACACGGTCCAAAGACAGGCCCCGGAAACCAGCGCTATACCGCCGAGCGCAAGGACGAACGCCAGGGATGGCAAGGGACTGGCGATGCGATAAAGCAACGGGATGAGAAAACTGCCGCCAAGGCCGAACAAAAAAATGTTCAACGGTTGGACAAGCGCCTCTACCATTTCGAATCCGTAATGGCATCGATATCGAGCGTTTTCTTGGCATCGTACAGCCGTATCGCGAATGACAGCATGATCGCAGTTACGGAAAAGCCGATCACGATCGCAGTGACAACCAAGGCGGACGGGATGGGATCAACTGCGTTCGCAGCGGCGTCGGCCTTTCCCAATGCGGCATCAATAATCGGGGCCGTTCCGCCCGTAACGTAGCCGGTTGCCACCATGACCACGTGGATCCCGGTGTCGATCAGGGAAAACCCGATGATGATGCGCAGAATATTGCGATGGGCGAGAATTCCCCAAATCCCGATCAGGATCAGCAGGAACCCCGTGACGAGCAAGATTTGCGAAACCGGCAGCCCCATCGCTCCACCCCTCCAGCCCGATCAGCTTCGGAAACGGTCGATGACGACGCTGAGTTCCGCCCCGACCTTGATGCCCAGCAGCGCCGAGATCAGCGGTATGGCGCCCGCACTCAACAACGTGCCAAATTTGCCAAGCGGCAGAACATGGCTATCCAGAAAACCGTCGGCGATAATGATGCCCAGTATCCCGATTGAGACGTACAGGACACCGGCAAGGGACTCCGTCACGCTCAGGAAGCCGTGATCCAACTTGCTTGCAGGCATTGCCAATATCAGCAGCATGACGCCGGACGCCACCACTGCGCCACCCTGAAAACCGCCACCGGCCGAAAGATGCCCGTTCATGATGACATAGGCGCCGAACAGGAAAATCAGTGGCAATATGACCTCCGCACCGGTACGGACGAGCTCGCTCGGCCCTTTCCCATCGGTGCTTGACGTCTTTGCCCGCTGCTCTTTTTTACTGCCCAGAAGCACACCAACCGCCGCGGCCACCATGAAGAGCACGGCGACCTCGCCCAGCGTATCGAAGCCGCGATAGGTGATCAGGATGCCGGTGACGACATTCGGCGCGCCCAGTTCGCGCGGAACCTGCGTGAGATAGTATTCCGCAAGGGGGGATCTTGCCTGTCGTTCGCTATATGCCTGGACCAGGCCAAGGAACATTGCTGCAAACATCAGCACGGCAAGAATGGCGCAAACACGTTTCATCCCGCGCCGCCCTCTTCCTTTTGCTCATTCTCCGCGTCGCGCAATGCATCTGTCATGGTTGAATCGGCCATGGGTGTACCGATCGCGTGCGCAGCTCGCGACAGGGCATGGGACGACAAGGGATTGGTCATCAGCACAAAATAGGCAACAACAAGCAGCTTGGCGCTCCAATCGGGATGGTAGAAGCCTAGTCCGAGCAGCACCAGGATATTACCCAGCGTCGACGCCTTGGTGCCGGCCTGGATGCGGGTAAAGGCATCCGGCATGCGCAACAGGCCAAGACCCGCCGAGAATAGAAAGAACGCCCCGGCCAGAATGAGGAGACTGCCAGCCATTTCCATCACGGCTCCCTCCCCCCATCTGTCTTCCGCATCGTATAAAGGAAAATAAGGGTCGCCAGGCCGGAGCCAATCGCCGCCTCCGCCATCGCGACGTCGGGCGCTGCAAGGAGGACGTAGGAAACGGCGGCGAACAGGCTCGACAGCCCGGCACTGATCATCGCCGCCAACAGGTTGCTGAGCCACACCGCCAGGACACCGCTCACCAGGATGCCGATGCAGACCAGGATGACGAGGAGCTCCAGCATCGCCCTACGACCTCCGTTCCAGGAAGCGTGCAATGGCGAGGACGGCCAGGAAGCTGAGTAGTCCGTAAACGAGCGCCACATCGATATAGACGAAACGCCCGGACAAATGGGCATAAAGCGTGATCAGCGAGATTGAGACCACCGTTAGCATGTCAATGGCAACGATCCTGTCGATGACCGTCCTGCCAATGATCAACCGCACCACACCGCACGTAATGCTTAGAAAAATCAATACACCGGCTATCTGCAGGATGATGTCAGCCAAAGACCGCTCCCAGGTGTTTCTCGAATGGCCCGGCAATCATCTCGCTTGCGAGTTCAGGATCGACGGTCTTCACGTCCAGCCAGTGAATGAAGAGCGCATCGTCCTTGATTGCCATGACCAGCGAGCCAGGGGTAAGCGCGATGGAATTGGCAAGCGCCAGCCTACCGATCGGCGATTTGAGGCGGATGTTGATCTTGACTATGCCGGGGTGGATGTCGATGCGCGGCGCATAGACGTACCGCAACATGTTCAGGTTGGCTTTCACCAGCTCAACAAAAAACACGCCCGTATAGACGATGAAGTGGAAGGCGCTTCTCGGTGTCAGCACAACCTGCCACCACGTTCCGCTGCGGCGCATGAAAATCCAGTCGATAACCAGCGCGATCAATGCGCCGCTAATCAGGATGGGTGGAGCAACGCTGGAGTTCAGTATCAGCCAAAGTGAAAACAACAGGAGCCACAGACTGATGGCGCCCAACGGCGAACCCGAAATGTTAAGGTCATCTGCCTGCTGGTTTGATGCCATTGAAGCGACCTTTATAGCAAACCGAAATGATCTATCCGGCTGGCGGAAGCGATCCTTATATAACCGCGACCATTATAAACTAATGTTTTGGAAAAATGCTTTCAATTTATTGCCAAGCCTTTCGTTTTATTTGGTAAAAAGAATAATTCTATTAAGTTTAATGGTATTTGAAGCAAATATTTGGGACTGGATGCCAATCACAGCGGCCTAGTCGAAAGTTAAAGTGCTTGAACGGCCACTTCGGGACGACGTATCTTACTGGCCGCCTGAGCGACGATTCAGCGGGACGATCGAGGCGATCTGGTTTAAATGCCTACCCAAATTCGAAGTGGACATCGCAAGCATGGACGAGAACCCTCCGAAAACTGAACCGGGCAAACCCGGGACGTCCAGTCTCGCAGCTTTCGAGCCGCTGAGCTCAGCGGAAGCCAAAGTCTTTGCGCATCTGAGCACGGGAGACTTCGACAGGCTTGGAGACGGCTTGCGCCCGGAACAAGACAACCCGGAGCGCACTGTTCGCGCGGAGCTGCTGCGCTTTCTCATCCTTGGCAACAATGACTTCCGTTTGCATGAGAAAGGCTTGCGACTCAGCGGTGCGTGGGTAACCGGAATTCTCGACCTTGAAGGCTGTCGGATTCCCCGCGACATAGGCCTGAAGGACTGCCACTTCGAAGCTTCGCCCGTATTGCGTTCGGCCATCATTGACAGCCTGTTTCTGGATGGTTCGGCCATGCCTGGCTTGCAGGCTGATCGGCTCGAAGCGCGCGGGGGGCTGTCCCTGCGCGGTGCGACAATCATCGGGGAAATCCGTCTGGCCGGGGCACGCGCTGGCGGCAACATCGAGCTGGACGGTGCAACGATTGCCTCGCCTGCCAGCATCGTGATCGATGCTGGCGGAATGGAGGTCCGCGGTGCGATCCTGTTGCGCGGCGCGGACGTGCGCGGGGGGATCAATCTTTCGGGCGTCCGGCTTGGCGGCGATCTCAACGCCGTCGGCGCACGCATTGAGCGCAGCGGTGAAGTCGCACTGAACGGAGACGCAATCGTCGCCGGGGGTGACCTTGCCCTGCGAACCGCAACCATCATCGGCGAGGCGTGCCTGCTCGGCGCACGCTTTGGTGGAGACATCGATTGTACTTCTGCGACACTCTCGCAGCCGGGTGGCTACGCGTTGAGGCTTAATAGGGCAACCGTCGATGGCGCCTTCTTCCTTCGCCAGGGCGCATCGGTTGAAGGCGTGCTTGATTTGACCGCCACATCGATCGGAGCGATCGATGATGAAGGGTCAAGCTGGCCGAAGAGAGGCGACCTGTTGCTGAACCGCTGCCAGTATGGCGCGTTCATCGGCGGTCCCGTCGATGCTGCAAGCAGGCTCGATTGGTTGTCGCGCCAGACACCCGAACGCTGGAATGCTGACTTCTGGCCACAACCCTACGAGCAGCTTTCCACGGTGCTGCGGGAAATGGGCCACGACGAGGATGCTCGTGCCGTCCTGATCACCAAGGAACGGCTGCAGCGGCGGGCACGGCGGGCACGCGCCAAAAATCCGGCGCTGCGGCTCGCCCTGGCGGCAACCGACGGTATATTGGCCGTAACGCTTCGTTACGGACGCCAACCACTGCTCGCTCTGCTTTGGCTGATCCTGTTCTGGGTGATCGGCATCGGTGTGTTCGCATTCGCCCATGCAAATGGTGCCATCAAGCCCAACAGCCCGGTCATTCTGCGTTCCCTTGAATGGACCATGTGCGGTATCCAGCAAACCGACAGCCGGTATATGCCTTCCAGTGGGCAGACCTTCGCTGGGCGAGCCGCACCTGGAGAAAACCAGCTCTCCTGTTTCCTCAACCAGCCGGAAGCGGCCAGCTACCCGGAGTTCAATCCGCTCATGTACTCCCTGGATGTCCTGTTGCCCGTGCTATCGATCGGCCAGAAAGAATATTGGAGACCGGATCCCGCCAAACCCCACGGCCAATCCACCCTGAAATACTACTTCTTCCAGTCAGTCGTTGGCTGGGCGCTCAGCCTGCTGGCCGTTGCCGGATTCTCGGGCCTGGTGAAATCGAATTAAATCAGATGCCAGCTCCGATCGTCTCAGAAGCGCCAAATCAACGGGACGAGGAATACCGACACCACAAAGAACCAGATCAACAGCGGCAATCCGAGCTTCCAGTAATCGCTGAAGGCATAGCCGCCCGGACCCATGACCATCAGGTTGGTCGGCGTGGCGATCGGCGTCAGGAATGCCGCTGCAGCCGCCACAGCTGTGCTCATGAGCACGGGACGGGGCGAGATGCCCATCGCCGTGGCAGCTGCCACGCCGATCGGAATGACGATAAGCGCCGTTGCCGTATTGCTGATGAGCTGGCCCATGATCGCCGTCAGCACGAACAGGCCGGCAAGCAACGCGACCGGACCGGCATCGCCGACGAGGTTGACAAGATGTTCGGCCATCAGCTTTGCCGCCCCTGTTTGCACCATGGCCGTGGAAAGCGGCATCATTGCACCAACGAGAATAACCGTCGTCCAGCCGATGGCGCGATAGGCCTGCTCGACGCTCATGATTCCCGAAAGGACGATCGCACCGGCGGCGAGCAATCCAGCGACGGCTGGCGGCACAATTCCCGTTGCGAGGAGCAGCACCATTCCAATCAGGATGATGATGGCCTGGCGCGCGCCGGGGCCCATAGGAACTGCCTGTCGCCGCACCAGCTCGGGCGAGTTGACGACAAGAACGTCCGGATCATCGAGGTGAATGTCGAGGGCTTTCCAGGTTCCCTGCAGCAGCATGGTGTCACCGGCCCGCAGCTCAATTCCGCCGCCATCCTTGGCAGCGTCTCCGGCTACGATTTCCGAGCCGGCACGCTGCACCGCAAGCACGATCAGGTCGCCACTTTCGGTAACCATACCCGGGAAAACCTTTTCCCCGATGAGGCCTGAGCGCGGCGGAATGACAACTTCCGCCAGTCCCGAGCTGCGGTTGAACAACGTGTCCGCACCCTGCCCGGATGCCTTCTCATCTCGAAAAGCGAGATGCATCTGTGCCGCGAGCACCGCCGCCGCTTCAGACTCACCGCGTATCAGCAGATGGTCGCCCTCAGCCACCGCCCGGCGCAGCGGGCCAGCCGTTTCACCGTCCTGGATGGCAACTAGCTGCAACCCGGGATGCGCGGACAGGTCCAGTGACGAAGACGCCACGCCAACATAGGGCGAGCTTGCACGGACCCGCAACTGGTAGATTCCGCTGGCGAGCCCGTATTGCTCGACCAGCGTTTTGGCGTGACGGCTGAAATCGGCGGGCATGGTGGCGCCGTTGCGTTCGGGAAGCAGCTGCTTTCCAAACAGGATGATGATAGCCATGGTACCGGCCAGAAGCGGCACGCCAACGAGTGCAAATTCGAAGAAGCCGAATTCGCCAACACCGGCGTCAAGACCGGCATCGGAAACAAGCACGTTCACCGGAGTGCCCGTCAATGCAAGCATCGAGCCGGCATGGGCGGCGAACACCAGCGGCATGAGCAATTGCGACGAATTCCGCCTGAGGCGAACCGCAATGACAACCACGACAGGCAGGAGCGCCGCTACGGCGCCGTTGACACTGATCAGAGCGGTGAGCAGTGCGACCAGCGCCATTGTCAGAAGCAACAGCCGCGTCCGGCTCTCTTCGCCTGCGCCACGAATAAGCAACTGGCCTGCCCAAGCCGTCACCCCGGTGACCTCTAGTCCTGAACTGACAACGAAGAGCGACGCGATGAACACGACGGCGGGGTCACCAAAACCACCGAGCGCCTGGCCGATTGTCAGGACACCGCTCGCCCACAGCGCCAACGCGGTCAGCATGGATACGATGACAACCGGTAACTTATTCCAGACGAACAGAACGACGGCAACGGCAATGATGGTACCTGTGTACGCTATCGGGCTCAATCACTCAGCTCCTTGTTTGGCCTGCACGGGCCGTCCCACCCAATCGGACACGCCATAAATTGCTGCCACGCCGCCCCTTACGGAGAGTTCGCCTCAAGCCAATTGCCCGACATTGATAAGGGCTGCCATTGACCGCAGACCCCAGAGATTGACCACCTGTTGGCGGACGGCCCGCCAGACCATCAGTCATCGAGTGTCGCCATGAGCACGCCGATGCGGCAGCCTTTTTCAAACTCCGACAGGTTGACATACTCCTTGATGGTGTGGATCTCGGCCTGGCCGGAACCGATGGTGATGGTGGGAACACCGTGCTTGTCAAGCCAGTTTGCATCGAGTCCACCATTGGAGAATACAAAGACGGGCTTGATGCCGAGTGTCTCGAGCGCCCTGGCAGCGCGTTTCACGATGGGGCTGTCCTTTCCCAGTTCGAACGGTGGGTAGGATGCAACATGGCTGAATTTCAGCCCGGCCGTGTCACCCGTATCATCGGTGACTTCACTCTGCGCTTTGGTGAAGGCCTCCTCGTAACCCTTGGCGATCTTCGTAGCGAAGGCTGATTCTGGACTGCGCGCTTCTCCCTTGATGAAGGCGTAGTCGGTTACGACATTGGTTGCGTCGCCTGCAGGTTTGTTGTCCTTGCCACCGAAGATGCCGACATTGCTCGTTCCGCGGCCGTCTGACTTGACGACCTTGCCGAACCAGCCGGCCCGGCGTGCTTCGGCAAGGGCCATGGCCCCGACCATCGTCGCCGAGATACCCTTTTCAGGCGCGACGCCTGCATGTGATGCGCGGCCGGTAATTTCTGCTTCCCAGTTCTCCTGGCCAACCGCACCTATAATCAGGTCCGATGCCATCTGGCCATCGACATTGATGCACATGACCGCGCCGCCGAGATCGGCAGGGTTGAGCTCACGCGCACCATGCAGACCGCTTTCTTCGCGGACGGTGAACAGGAGCGTGATTGGCGGATGCGGCAGTTTGTTCTTGATAAGCGTTTCGGCAACCACGACGAGGACCGCGACCCCAGTCCGGGCGTCACCGCCGAGCGCAGTTGTGCCGTCAGAGACAATGCGGTCGCCCTCGCGACGCGGCTTGGCACCCGCACAGAGCGGCACGGTATCGAGGTGGGTGGAAAAGAGGAGCCGTGGTCCCGGCCGCGTCCCGGGCAGGTCCACAATCAGATTGCCTGTCTCGGTCGGCAACGGAATACGCTTGTTGGCGTCGTCGAAACGTATGGCCGACGCCGGTACGCCAACCTTCTTCAGAGCATCGCTGACGGCCGCTGCAATGTTGGCTTCCTGTCCGGTTATGCCTTCGACCGAGAGGAACCGCATCAGATGATCCTCCGCCGCTGCGACGTCGAGGGGAATAGAGTTGTTGCTCATGATGTCCATCCAATCATTCGAGTTTCAATCGCTGAGGTCCGCACTTCCTGCTACAGGCCCCACGGCAAGCCGAGAGCCTTCCAGACCGCAAAGAGCGCCGTCCACAGCACGAATATCAAAACAACATACGGTAACATCAGGGACACGATGGTACCGACGCCCGCGGACTTGTCGTATTTCTGGGCGAATCCGACCACGAGCGCAAAATAGGCATTGAGCGGAGTTATTGCGTTCATGGGCGAGTCGCCAACACGGTAGGCCGCAAGAACGGCTTCCGGCTCGACGCCGAGCTTCATCAACAGCGGGACGAAGACGGGCGCGAAGATCGCCCACTTGGCAATTGCGCCGGTCAGCAACAGGTCGATGATTGCGACCACCACGATGAAGCCGATCAGCAGCGGCAAGGCACCAATATTTGCAGCCTGCAGCGCTCCGGAAAGGCTGAGCGCCATGACCGTGCCTATGTTGGTATAGGTGAAGTAGGCGACGAACTGGCTTAGGACGAAAAACAGGAAGATCGTACCCCCCATGTTCTTGATGGACTTCTCGATTGCGGCGATCACCTCGGACAGTGTCCGCAAGGTGCCGGCGCCAATGCCATACGCCCACCCCGTTACCAGGAACATGAGCATGATGAGCGCGATGAGCCCGTTCATGAATGGCGAGTTGCCGATCAGTTCCCCGGTCTCGGGATTTCGCAATGGCGCGCCACTGGGGAGGGTCAACAGCAGGAACACCACCAGCAGGCCTATGAGGCCGTAGAGCGCAAACCTCAGACCGCGCGATTCCTGCTCCGACAAAACCGCTCCTTGATCTGGAACAGCTCCTTCAGCCGATGCCTCCGGTTTGTATTCCCCCAGTCGCGGCGAGATCATGCGATCGGTGATGAATGCTATGAGGAAGGTGAGGAAGATCACAGATGCGATGGAGAACCAGACATTCGACGCCAGTCCGATCGTCCGGTCGGGATCGACCAGCCGGGCCGCATCATTGGTAAATTCAACGAGCACGGCATCGAGTGGCTTGATCAGCATGTTGACGGTGAAAGCCCCCGCCACCGCCGCAAAACCGAGCGCCAGACCAGCGAGCGGATGCCGTCCGACTGCGAGATAGGCGACGCCGGCAAGCGGTATCAGGACCAGGTAACCGGCATCTGCTGCAATACTTGCAAGGATGCCGACGAATGCGAGAATATAGGTCAGCGCCCAACGCGGTGACACAATGACGAGTTTCCTTATCAGCGCCGTGACCAAGCCGGACTCCTCGGCTACACCTGCACCGATCATGGCGGCGATCATAAGCCCCACTGCAGTGAAACTCATGAAGTTCGGAATGAGCGAAGAATAAAGGAAGCGGATGCCTTCCACGTTCAGAAGGCTGCGTATTTCCGTCGAGGCGGTTTCGATCTCGTGCGTGTCGGGGTTTATGCGCTCAAAGCTGACCGCCGCCCCGAAGGCACCCAGAATGGCCGACAGAAGAATGACGATGCCGATCAGGATCAGGAAAATGATGACGGGATGGGGAACCATGTTTCCCACCCTCTCGACGCCATCCAGCAATCTTTGCATCACGGTCTTTGGCGCAGTACTGGCAGTGGTCATTTCATGTCTCCCGTTAAGTCAACCGGCTGGGCCTGAATGGTGAGGTGCAGATGGCGCGTTTTGTGGATGTGCTCAATTTGTGGTGGCCAAGACGGTGAGCCAATATCGATGTCGCGGAAGCTCCGCCAAAAGGTTGAAGAAGTCTTTGGTTGCTGTACCGCCCAAGATCGCATCGAGGTCCGATGCTGGCTTCCCTTCAGTCATGGCGCTTGCCAGCGACATGCCAAACGATGAAAACAGTTGCACCTCCTTCGTCCCCTGCGTGAAGGTCACCAGTCGTGCAGCCTGCGGTAGGTGCCGCATTCTACTGTTCTGAATATAGTGTCGCTCCAATTGTCTGTGATGGGCAGGGAATCCCAAAACCAAGCTTTCAGTTCAAATTTCCCGACTTTGAGCCCGTAATTTTGGCATGGCGACGTCACCGGGCTCAGCTCTTCGGCACGCTTAAAAATCCTCGCTGGTCAGAGGGTTACGTCCGAAAGCCAAGGCCTTTCTCGGATTAGACCTGTTGCGAAAGTCCCAGTACACAAATGGTGTCGCACATCGCTCCCTTCGCCGCCGAAATTGGGATTCAAAGCAGCGATTTGGGATTTCTGACCAATCACAAAGCTTGGACAGACGTTATAGTCGAAATGCCCCTCAGACACACGCTTTGTCCCATTTGGTATAGATTCCTGGAGTGCATGAGAATGCTGGTATCAGTGAACAGGTCGATGCGAAGGGTGCGCGCGCTGGGCGCGCTGTTTGGCTTTCTGATGGCGGGTGTCATGCTTGCCGGTTGCCGGGAGGCAGACAAGGAACCGGCTCCTGTTGTTCGCCCTGTCCGAACTGTCACGGTTGAGCAGCGCAAGCTCGACGACAGCGTCAGCCTTACCGGTCATATAGAGGCAGAAAACCAGGTGTCCTTTGCATTTAGGCTTGGCGGGCGGGTGATCGAACGTTTGGTCAATGTTGGCGACCAGGTTGAGCCAGGGCAAATCCTGGCCAGGCTCGATCCGCAGAACGAGATCAGTGCTCTGCGCACGGCGCAGGCAAATCTGGTCGCAGCAGAGGGCCAGCTGGTCAAAACCCAAAACGCGTTTGAACGCCAGGACGCCCTTTTGCAGAGGGGGTTTACGACCCGCGCGCAATTCGACGCCGCCCAACAGGCAGTGCGTGCGGCCCAATCACAGGTTGACAGCTCGCAAGCCCAGCTGGACAACGCCGAAGATCGCGTAGGTTTCACAGAACTGCATGCCGATGCCGCAGGCGCAGTCACCGCCGTCGGCGCGGAGCCGGGTGAGGTTGTTCAAGCAGGTCAAATGGTCCTGCAGGTTGCCCGGCAGGACGGTCGCGACGCCGTATTCGATGTCCCCGCACAGCTACTGCGACAGGCCCCGGAAACCGCCATCATAGACGTTGCCCTGACCGATGATCCAACGGTTAAGGCGACGGGCCGGGTCAGGGAAATCGCACCCCAGGCGGATCCGACAACACGCACGTTCCGCGTGCGCGTCGGCCTGACCGATACACCGGCGGCCATGCGGCTCGGATCGACGGTCACGGGCCGCGTGACGATGGCTTCATCGCCGGAGATAGCATTGCCCGCCTCAGCGCTGACCAAGTTCAACCAGCAACCCGCAGTGTGGATCGTGGATCAGGACAAGAAAACCGTTACAACGCGCAATGTCGAGATCCTGCGCTTCGACCCGGCCACGGTCATAATTTCCCAGGGCCTCAACCCCGGTGAGGTCGTCGTGACTGCCGGTGTTCAGGCCCTGCACGATGGCCAGGAAGTCCGCTTGCTCGGATCGACCCAATGAACGGCTTCAATCTGTCAGCATGGGCATTGAAAAGCCGCTCACTCGTCATCTATGCAATGATCGCGGTCGTAGTGGCCGGTGTTGCCGCCTTCATCAATCTCGGGCGCAACGAGGATCCGGCGTTCACGATTAAAACCATGGTCGTCAGGGCCGCCTGGCCCGGTGCGACGCTTGATGACACGCTGAAACAGGTCACCGAGCGACTGGAACGCAAGCTTCAGGAAATACCGGAAGTCGACTTCCTGCGCAGTTTTACCAATGCGGGCGTGACCACCATCTTCGTCAACTTGAAAGATGCGACCACATCGGCGGAAGTGCCGGATGTCTGGTATCAGGTACGCAAGAGCATCGGCGACATTCGCCCTACGCTGCCCTCCGGCATTGTCGGACCAGGCTTCGATGATGATTTCGGCGATACGTTCGGCATCATCTACGGTTTCACGGCGGATGGTTTCACCCAGCGCGAACTGGCCGATTACGTCGACGATGCCCGGTCGCGCCTGCTGCATGTGCCGGATGTTTCCAAGATCGATGTGCTTGGCGCCCAGCCGGAACGAATCTTCATCGAGTTCTCCACCGAGCAACTGGCCGGCCTTGGCATAGACAGGGCGGCGGTAATCGCGGCGCTACAGGCACAGAATGTGGTCAGCCCGTCTGGTATCCTGCGCACTTCGGACGAGAGACTGACACTGCGCGTCAGCGGAGCCTTTGATTCCGAGCAGGACCTGCGGGATCTCAATTTCGTTGCGAATGGACAACTCATCCGGCTGCAGGACATTGCCAACATCCACCGTGCCTATGCAGATCCGCCGCTACCAATGTTCCGTGTCAACGGCAAGCCTGCCATGGGACTGGCGGTTTCAATGCGCGAAGGCGGCGATATTCTGGCACTTGGTCGCAACATTACCGCCGCCATGAACGAGATCTCCGGGGATATGCCAATTGGCATCGATACCATTCTCGTGGCCAATCAGCCGCAGGTTGTCGATGACGCAATCGGTGATTTCACGACGTCGCTCTGGCAGGCAATTCTCATCATCATGGCAGTGAGCTTTATCAGCCTCGGCATCCGTGCCGGCACCGTCGTCGCCCTGGCCATTCCGCTCTCGCTCGCGATGGTCTTTGCGATCATGCAGATCGCAGGAATCGACCTGCAACGCGTATCGCTCGGTGCCTTGATTATTGCACTAAGCCTGCTCGTGGATGATGCCATGACGACCGTCGATTCCATGACGACGCGTCTGGCAGTTGGCGATGAAAAGGAAGAAGCCGCGAGCTTCACCTTCCGGACGCTGGCCGCGGCCATGCTGACGGGCACGCTCGTCACCGCAACGGGTTTCGTTCCAATCGGATTCGCGAGAAGTTCGGCTGGTGAATATACCTTCTCGATCTTCGCGGTCGTCAGCATTGCCCTGGTTGTCTCCTGGCTCGGCGCCGTGATCTTCTCGCCACTCCTCGGCGTCGCCCTACTCAAGAAACCGGATAACTCCGGACCCGGCAAACCATCCGTCATACTCGGTTTCTTCCGCCGCCTGCTCGTGGGTGCCTTGCGCATGCGCTGGCTGACCATCGGCGTGACGCTCGCCTGTTTCGTTCTTTCACTGCTGGCTCTTCCACTCGTGCCGCGACAATTTTTCCCGTCGTCGGATCGCCCGGAACTGCTTGTCGACATCAGGTTGCCGCAGAACGCGTCGATCGAGGCCAGCCAGAAGGCTTCCGACGTGTTGGACGCCCTTCTGAAGGATGATCCGGACGTCGCCCACTGGAGCACCAATGTCGGGCGCGGCGCCATTCGTTTCTATCTTCCGCTCAATGTTGAATTGCCCAACGAGTTCTTCTCGCAGGCGGTCGTCGTGGCGAAGGATGTGCCCGGCCGCGAGCGGCTGCGCGAGCGGCTGGAACAGGAACTGGCGGAAAAGGTGCCGAGCGCCATTTCGCGTGTCTCGCTGCTTGAACTCGGACCGCCAGTGGGTTGGCCGGTGCAGTATCGTGTGAGTGGTCCCGATCCGAACGAGGTGCGGGAAATCGCCCAGCGCCTGGCCCAGGTGATGGGCGGAAACTCGCAACTCAAGCGCATCAATTTCGACTGGATAGAACCCGCGCGGACGATCCGCGTTCATATTGACCAGGACCAGGCGCGCCTGCTGGGCCTCAGTTCTCAGGCCTTGGCCACTGCACTCAACACCGTGGTGTCCGGGACCGCTGTCACCCAGGTGCGCGATGAAATCTATCTGATCGATGTCGTCGTCCGCTCGACCGATGAGCAGCGCGTCTCGCTCGACAATCTGCGCACACTGCAGTTCCCACTTCCCAATGGCCGCACCGTTCCGCTGAGCCAGTTCGCCACTTTCGAAGTCGATCAGGAATTCCCAGTGATCTGGCGACGTGACCGGATGCCTACACTCACCGTTCAGGCAGATGTCAGCGCCGGTTCGTCGCCGGAAGCACTCGTCCAGGAAATGGAACCGGAGATCGAGAAGTTGAATGCCGGCCTGACCGGCTCCTATCGTATCGTTCCGGGTGGTACGGTTGAGGAAAGCGCCAAATCACAGGCTTCGGTCATCGCCGTGGTTCCGGTCATGCTGTTCCTGATGATCACAATTCTCATGATCCAGTTGAGGAGTTTCAGCCGACTGTTTCTCGTTTTGAGTGTTGTGCCTATGGGGTTGATCGGTGTCGTGGGCTCGCTGTTCATCTTCAACAGGCCTTTGGGATTTGTGGCAATTCTGGGGATTCTGTCCCTGCTCGGATTGATCGCAAAGAATGCCGTTATCCTGATAGAGCAGATCGAGACCGAGCGGGCAAAGGGGACAGATGTGTGGAATGCGGTCATAGACGCCACGGTATCGCGCTTCCGCCCCATCATGCTGACAGCCATCTCCACGGTTCTCGGCATGATTCCGATCGCCTGGACCATATTCTGGGGACCAATGGCGATTGCAATCATGGGTGGATTGCTGGTGGCAACTGTTCTGACCCTGATCTTCCTGCCTGCCCTGTACGTGGCCTCATTTCGAGTCAAGGAACCGAATACCAAAAGCGCCACCGTACAGCCCGTTTCACACAACCCGGCCTAGGCTGAAGCGCAAGACGAGGTTCGATTGCCAGTCACAAATATCGAGTTCCCAGGTTTTGTCAGTCTGACCATTGCGATTGTCGTTTTCTTTATCGGCGCAGGGCTGAACGGCAAGATTGCCGCATTGCGCCGGTGGAATATCCCGGAAGCCGTCACCGGGGGTCTGCTCGCAGCCCTTGCTACGTTACTTGCCTATCGTGTTCTGGGAATTGCGATCTCATTCGACCTCGCCGCACGGGACCTGCTGCTCCTGTATTTCTTTACCGGGATTGGCCTCAACGCACGCCTGGCTGACCTCATCGCTGGCGGCAAACCCCTTGTCATCCTGCTTTCGCTGACCCTGGTCTTTCTCGTCATCCAGAATCTCATTGCCGCCGGCAGCACCGCCGCCCTTGGATTGCCCGAAGGTATTACCGCGCTCCTCGGTTCCGCATCGCTGATCGGTGGCCACGGTACGACGATTGCCTGGGCACCGATACTTGCCGACCGGTTCGGCCTTACCAATGCCATGGAAATTGGCGTGGCGGCAGCGACGCTCGGTCTGGTCATTGCGAGCCTTGTCGGTGGTCCGGTCGCAGGTCTCCTGATCGCACGCTACCAGCTCAAGGGGCCTGAGGCTGCTCCATCCATAGGAATGCCGGACGATCAGGCGGTCGAAGAGGATCTCAATCACATCACTCTGCTGCGCACGATCCTGGTCCTCAATGTCGCGGTCCTCGTAGGCTACACGGTCGACGAGCTGCTAGCCGACCTGGGGTTTCGCCTGCCCCTCTTCGTTGCCTGTCTGCTGACGGCGATTGTCATGACCAATGTCATTCCGCGGATCATGCCGAACATGTTCTGGCCGACCCGCACGTCCGCACTGGCGCTTGTCTCCGACCTGTCGCTGAGCATTTTCCTGGCAATGTCGCTGATGAGCATGCAGCTCTGGACGCTTGGCGGGCTGGGGCCATCTCTTCTGCTTGTCCTGGCGCTCCAGACCGTTGCCGCAATCGCCTATATACTTTTCGTTGTGTTCCCGCTCATGGGGCGGAATTACGACGCTGCGGTGATTGCCGGGGGATTCAGCGGCATAAGCCTTGGGGCAACGCCGACAGCCATCGCCAACATGACAGCCATTACGAAGGTCCACGGCGCAGCGCCGCTGGCTTTCATCATCCTGCCGCTTGTTTCGGCATTCTTCATCGACATCGCGAATGCCTTCGCGATCGGTTTTCTCGTCAATTGAGCGGGCAGGTCACACCCAGGCTATCGCCTCCTGCTGATGCGGCGCATGTCAACGATGCGGCCGTCCCTTTGCCTGATCGCAATCTCGAACCGGGTGCCGCCGCGCCAGGCTCGGTAGACAAAGAAGCGGCTACGGCAATCGATGCGACGGATATCGCGGAAGCCTCGATTGCGAAGCCGTCTTTCGCCTTCCGAACAGGAGATTCCCCTGCCACTGCTGACGCTTGAACCGATGTTGATGGTAACGCTGGCAGCGCTCGCTGCGCTTGGCAGCGCCACGGGAGTGAGGAGGAGGCTGCTCGCAACAACAAGAAAGACCCATACCGATTTAAGCAAGATAAACTCCAAGGTCCATTTAAACCATGTTGGCGGTGCTTGTCGCCCAACCAACTGTGAGACCACACTAGGTGAAAAGCAACGCAATTGCCAAAGGATCCGTGCGATGAACTATTGGATGGTTAATATCCGCGTGACACCCATTCAAATTGACTTCACTATTCAACGGCATAGCAGGTCAACACCGTCGGTCCGGGGGAAGCGGGTTTGAAAGCTTACATGTCAGTCCTCGCAAAATCGTTTTCCGCCATTGGTCTCCTTGTCGGCATACTTTTCTTTGCCGCATCCCTCACGCCCAGCCTCATGCCGCGCTCCTATCTCGTGCAGGGCGCATTGTCCGGATTTTGTGCGGCGCTCGGCTATGGCGTGGGCGTGGCGATGGTATGGCTATGGCGCTATCTGGAAATTCCCGCGCCTTCCCGGCGCATCCAGAGAGGCGCCAAATGGGTCGCGGTCATCCTGTGCATCGCAATAGCAGGCATCTTCCTTTGGAAGGCAGCCGAATGGCAGAACACCGTGCGCAGCCTGATGGGGCTCGGGCCGGTCGAAAGCGTCGAGCCGATCGAACTTGCAGTGATCGCGCTTGTCGTTTTTCTGGTTGTCATCATGCTTGCCCGCCTCTTCAGGCACACATTCCGTCTGTTTTCGCGCTGGTTGAACCGCCTCGTGCCGCGCCGCGTATCCAAGGTCATTGGCGGTGTTCTCGCGGTTGCACTTTTCTGGTCGGTAGCCCAGGGTGTCCTGTTCAAGGTCGTCCTGCGGATGGTCGATACATCCTTTCGCGAACTCGATGCCAGGATCGATGATGGTTCACCCCGCCCGTCAGACCCACTCAGACCCGGTGGCCCAGGTTCACTCCTCGACTGGCAGGACCTCGGACGGCAGGGGCGTGCCTTCATTGCAACCGGACCTACCGGCGCGCAGATCGGCAGTTTTTTCAACACCAGGGCGCTTGATCCCATTCGCGTCTATGTCGGGCTGAATTCTGCCGAAACCGTGGAGGAGCGAGCGCATCTTGCCCTTGAAGAATTGAAACGCGACGGCGGGTTTGATCGATCGGCCCTGATCGTTATCGTGCCGACGGGAACCGGATGGGTTGATCCCGAGGGCATCGATACAGTCGAGTACCTGCACCATGGCGACATTGCCAGCGTCGCCATGCAATATTCCTATCTCAGCAGTTGGCTGTCCCTGCTTGTCGAACCGGGCTATGGCTCGGAAGCAGGCCAGGCACTCTTTCGCGAAGTATATCGCCACTGGACTACGTTACCGCGTGACAGCCGGCCCAAGCTGTATCTGTACGGGTTGAGTCTTGGCGCGATGAATTCTGAACTGTCGGCTCACCTCTACGATATCATCGGCGACCCGTTCCAGGGCGCCCTGTGGAGTGGGCCACCCTTCCAGAGCCGCATCTGGAACTCCGTGACTGTCGGCCGAAATCCTGGTTCGCCAGCATGGCTCCCACAGTTTCGCGACGGTTCCATCATACGGTTTACCAACCAGAACAATGCGCTGGACCTACCCGGTGCGGTCTGGGGGCCGCTTCGCATTGTCTACCTCCAATATGCAAGCGATCCCGTGACGTTCTTTGATTTTCATGCGCTCTACCGGGAACCGGAATGGATGAAGGTCCCGCGCGGTCCGGACGTGTCGCCGAGCCTGCGCTGGATACCCGGGGTGACGATGCTGCAGCTGCTTTTCGATATGGCGATCGCAACGACATCGCCAATGGGATACGGCCACGTGTATGCGCCCGAACACTATATCGATGGCTGGATGGCAGTTACCGATCCGCAGGGCCTCCAGCAGGGTGATGTTGACCGGCTGAAGGCATTTTTCATCCAACAGTCGCGGAGCGACGATAATCCACCGCCGAGCGATTGACCATGCGCAGAGCATGCGTTGGGTTTCGGAAGAAAAAGAAACGCGATGCATGGCTGTGGGATTCACTGCTAATCTCTTGGACGCGCTGGGCAAGATATAGTTTTTCCAGCCCGTCCCGCCGTTAATCACCACCCATGAAGAACTGGAGGCAACATGTCTGATCTTATTGTGATCGTATACCCCACGGAAGCAAAAGCCGAAGAGGTGCGCCATCGCCTCGTCGAACTCCAGAAAGAATATCTGATCACGCTCGGAGATGCCGTGATCGCAACCAAGACGGACGCCGGCAAAATCAAGCTCAACCAGATGGTGAGCACGACGGCAGCCGGCGCGGTATCCGGCAGTTTTTGGGGTCTCTTGATTGGCGTGCTCTTTCTCAATCCGCTGATCGGTGCCGCGGTGGGGGCCGCGTCGGGGGCCCTTGGCGGGGCCTTGATGGATGTCGGCATCAACGACAACTTCATGAAGGAGCTCGCCGCCAATATCCAACCTGGAAACGCAGCATTGTTCGTGCTTGTGCAGTCGATGACAGCCGACAAGGTGCTGAAGGATATCTCCGGTTACGGTGGTGTCGTGCTCAAGACGTCACTGGACGAAACCAAGGAGCAGGTGCTGCGCGAAGCTCTGCAAAAGCACACATCGTGACGCCTTGGGTACAGCAGCCTCGACCATCCCGATGATCATCGGGGTGGTCGGCGGAGCACTGCCGAAGCCGCATCGTCGGCGATGCCGATTGCAAGGGCGATGGCACGACATACCGGTTTGGAGTAAGGGGCGGATGACCAAGGCATGGCTGTTCACGATGCAAAACCGATGATTGGCTACCTTGCAACCGGCATCCTCGTTCTCGCGCTGCTCCGCCTGGGCCAGACAATCTTCGTCCCGCTCGTCTTCGCCTTGTTCATCATTGCACTCGTTGCGCCGCTCCAGGTCAGGTTGCAGCGCTGGATGCCCCAGCTGCTTGCGCTGCTCGTGACACTCTCGGCCACGATCGTCATCATCATGGCCGTTGGATCCTCGGTGGCCTGGGGCCTGAGCAGACTTGGTCAGTGGCTATTCGTGAATGCGCGCAAATTCCAGGATGTCTATGTGCACTGGACCGATTGGCTCGAGGAACACGGGATTGCAATTGCGGGCCCCCTCGCCGATCGTTTTGACGTGACATGGCTGGTCGGCTTCACTCAGGGACTGGCCGGGCGTCTCAATAGTTTCGCAGGATTTGCGCTGCTGGTCTTTGTTTTCGTCATGCTCGGTCTCCTGGAGATCGAGGATTTCAACAGGCGCCTTCGCTCAGCCGCCCTGCAGCCGCATGGTATGAACATGCTTCATGCAAACAGCGACATATCGAGGAAATTGCGCCGGTTCATGCTTGTACGGACGTTCGCCAGCATCCTGACCGGCCTGATCGTGTGGGCCTTTGCATATATCGCCGGCCTCGAGCTGGCCGCAGCCTGGGGCGCAATCGCCTTCACTCTCAACTACATACCATTCCTCGGGCCGTTCGTTGCAACTGTCCTTCCGACGCTTTTCGCCATAGGCCAGTTTGATTCCTGGCAGATGGCCCTTGCCGTCTTCGCCGGACTGAACCTGATCCAATTCCTGATCGGGAGCTACCTTGAACCATTGCTGATCGGGACATCGTTGGCGATCTCGCCGTTCGCCGTCATCTTTTCGGTGTTCTTCTGGAGCTTCATGTGGGGCGTGCCGGGAGCATTCCTTGGCGTTCCCATACTCATCGCATTCATCATCTATTGTGAGAAATCGCCAAGAGCAAAATGGATAGCCGTTTTGCTGTCTGCGAAGGCTCCCGACTAATCCGGCAAAGCTTCCAACTGAATTCAAGCGGTTCCAGGCAGAGAGTCCACAAGTTGTGCAAAGCGTTTCGTAACTGTTACGTACTGAACAGGCAGCCTTCGTTGTGTCATACTATACAGAACCTGCAGCTGTAACTGCGCGATTTCCACTTCGGTGACTTATTGGAGTAGCAATGACTGCACTTCCCCAAGCAAAAATGGATCGAAGCAACAAGTCCAGCTCTAGCACAGAGGAAATTCCACCCGTCTACACGTCGTTCGGTTACGACGAATGGTGAAATCATGAACGCTCATGATCATAACTTGACATCGAATGCGCCACTCGATCAGAACCTCGCCCAGGCAGCCGCGGCGAACGCTGCCGCCGGCCCTCCATCAAAAGCAACGCCGCCATCTTGCAGCACATCCGTACCTGCCTTCAAGTTTGACACCCGGGGCGTACCGCTCGAGCATCAGTATGACTCGTGGCGCAACAGCTTCTCGTCAATGCTCGAGTTCAGCGAGAGGAAAGACCGGTCAAGTGGCTTTGAGGGAAAGCAAGTCGTCTGGGATCTTGGCAATCTGGCGTTCTCCCGGATCAGGACGAGCGCGCTGGAATTTGCCAGTGTACCCGGGCATACGCGCAGGCAGGCGCTTGACCACTGGACTCTGACCCTTCCGCTCGACGGAACCATCAGCACAGACGGTCCGGCGGGAAGCTTTGAGGGCGGAACCGGCATAATTCAGGTCCATTCGCTTGGCCGGTGGTTCGAAGGACACGTAACAGACAGCGAAATGCTCATGCTGTTTGTTCCGCGTGACTTCTGCCCGGAGGCTGCCCATATCCTCAGCGCTTCGGAGTTTTCCACGATTGATACGGCGATGGGCAGGCTGCTGTCCGATTACTTTATCGGATTGGCCAAGCGGTTGCCATCTGTGGAGGCATCGAACCTCCCCGAAGTCGTGAGCGCCACGCAGGCGATGATCCGAGCATGCATATTGCCATCCCGCGACAGTATCGAGGAGGCGCAGGCACCCATCGCTCGCGTTCTGCTTGAAAAGGCCCGAGGGATCGTGCGCTCGAAATTGTTCGATCCGACATTCGACGCCAAGGCCCTGTGTCGCGATCTCGCGATTTCACGTACAGGCCTTTATCGGATGTTCGAGCCGTTCGGGGGTGTCATGCATTATCTGCAGCACCAGCGCCTCCTCGATGCACACGCAGCATTGGCGGATCCGAACGACAAACGCCGTATTATCGAGATTGCCGAGCAGCGTTGCTTTAGCGATGGCGCAGAATTCAGCCGAGCCTTCAAGAGGGAGTTCGGCTACACCCCAAGCGAAGTCAGAGCTGGCCGCAAGAGCAGTGTTCCGCAAAGATCCGCTAGCGAGCTTACAGCGGTTGCCCCCGAGGAACGGCTTGGCTTGCTCCTGCGCAAGCTGCACGGCTGATCCGGGTGTTCAATGATGCGCGATGACGACGTGAACGAGCGACTGAGAAAACTCGGCGTGAATGTTGGCCCCTTCACGTTCACGGTATTGTTGCTGATCGGCGTTGTCGTTGCGATGGGGCTTGGTTGGCTGTTGTACTAGCGCCCGCCGACGTCCTTGGTTGCTGGAGGGTGTTGATTCCAATGTTTGATGATGATGACTGGAAGCTGGCCATTGAGGATACGAGATTTCGGCAGAACGCCATCGTTGCCCTCATCTATTCAAGCAACAACCAGGCTCTAGGCCTTCTCCGACTGTTTTCCGTTATAGCCCTTGCCACGGCGACCGGTACTGTCACGTCGCTGGCAGCCGGCGAATTCTCGACAACCGTCGGATGGGAGCTTGCATCGCTGACACTGATTCTCGTGTGGTCGTCCTGGCAGTGCTTCCGAGCCCTGGAAGTAGGGGACATCGACCTGCCTGGTCGTGACGCCGAATTTTGGCTCCTTGCCGCCGACAGCGGAAACGACCGCCCCACCTTCTCTCGCCGTTACCTCGAGGTTTTCCGGGAACGGTACCGGACGAACCGGAGGGTAAGCGAGCGGCAGGCCCGCGCGCTCAGAAGGGCAAAGCTGGGAGGAATCATAGCCCCACTCGTCGGCATTGCCGTAGGTACGATCTTGGGGTTCTTTCAATTAAGTCCGCTTTGAGCTTCCGTACGATCGCTCACTGTGGCATTGGTCGTGGTGGCGAATTGGATATTTACACCCTGTGTTCAGTCGAAGCGTCTTGATACTGCGGACTATCATACTGGGACTCATGGCGAGTGGTGTAGCGTCATGTGCGTCTCCGGCCCGTGGCGTCCTGTCGCCCGTGACCCCTCCGCCATCCAATACGGCGAAAGTCGATCTTCTGGTCGCGACGACCCGCGCCCCCACGTCGGAGAGGGGGGTCTTCTTTACGGGGGAACGCGGCAGCGATCTCAGTCTCGCAAACGTCGTCGTCTCAATTCCGCCCAATCGCCGGCCGGGCACGATCCAGTGGCCGCGCCGCCTGCCGGGCGATCCAGAACGAAGCTTTGTGACCACGGCAGTTGACACCATCAATGTGGGCGACATTCGAACCTGGTATCGATCGCATGCGACGAGCGGCAGGCGTGTTCTGATTTTCGTCCATGGGTTCAACACCCGCTTCGAGGACGCGGTCTTTCGTTTCGCGCAGATCGTTCACGATTCGCGGGCCGAGGTGACTCCCGTCCTGTTTACCTGGCCATCGAGAGGTGCCCTGCTTGACTATAATTACGATCGGGAAAGCACCAATTTTTCACGATCGGAATTGGGCTACGTCATCCAGCAGGCGGTCAAGAGCCCGGATGTGTCCGAGATCACGATCGTGGCTCATTCGATGGGAAGCTGGCCCGTGATGGAAGCACTGCGTGACATGGCGATGCAGGACCGGCGGATTTCACCCAAGATTACGGACGTCGTTCTCGCCTCGCCGGATCTCGATATCGATGTCTTCCGCAAACAGCTCATCGATATCGGGCAGGATCGCCCGCATATTTCGATATTCGTATCGGCGAATGATCGGGCGCTTCGGCTTTCCCGGCTGATATCGGGTCAGATGACACGGGTGGGTGCTGTCGACCTTACAAATGCTGCTTACAAGGCCCAGCTCGAGGAGGCATCCGGAATTACGGTGTACGATCTCACTGCGCTGCGCAATGGCGACAGTCTGAACCACGCCCAGTTCGCCACCAGTCCCGAGGTCGTCCGCCTCTTCGGCGAGCGGCTGCTGCGGGGTCAATCGCTTTCCGACGCGGACCCCGGTTTACCCGGCAATTTTGGTGCAACCGCTATCGAAGCCGGCCAGACGATCGGGACGGCGACGGGTGTCGCCCTGAGCGCGCCCATCCGTATTTTTGAAGGCGCCGTGCGTCGATAGCCAGATGCCTGTTCATGGATGCCGCTCGATAAGTGGTCATTGCCACCGGTCGCGCAGAAACGTATTCTCACATCCGTGCTTGGTTGGATGCAGGCCAGGGCAGGTTCGTCAGGAGGTCACTATGTTGCGTGGCGCTACGGCTATCATCGTTGCCATCGTCCTGGCCCTGGTGGCCTGGAAACTCGTACTTGCATACATGATCCACCAATAGCCCGCTTGCTGTCGCAGCGGCGGGAGGTGCTGCATTGGACGTCTTCCCTCACTTCGAGGAAAACCGATGAACGCCATATTGTTCGCCATCGCCAGCATTCCGATCGCCATTCTGCTTGCGCTTCTTCTCAAGCGCTTCCAGATCGGCGAAAGCACAACCTTCATAGCCTTGCTGCTCCTGCCGCTCGGCGTATGGGGCATAGCTTCGGGCGCAATAAGCGAGTTCTCAGCCGGTGGCGTCGGACTGAAATTTCGCGAGGCCGCCAATGCAGAAGTCAGGACATTGCCGCTGACCGCCATCGTGGAAGACTTCCAGATGGTGGAAAAAGGTGGGTTGTCGGCGATCGAAAGCTTCACCCGCACCATTACACCCGGCAAGCCCATTGCCCTTACCCTGCAGCTTGGCCGGCCGGGCTATTACGTGCCGTCCGCAATCGTCAGCTACTTGCAGGCATTGTCGAGCTTCGATCCGGAGCTGACCCTCGTCGTGACGGATGCGGCGGGGAAATTCGCAGCCGCCGCTGACGGACGGGCCGTCCTAAATTTCCTCACAAGCCAGAACAATGCGTCGGAGGCCGAACAACGCTTCCGGGAGGCCATCGACTTTGCCGATGCGAGCAAGCTTCTGCAGATACCCGGGTTTACCAATGCGGCTATTGCAGCGGACGCAACCAACGCCGACGCGTTGACCAAAATGGATGAGACGACGAGGCGAACTCTGGTTGCACTGGACGCTGAAGGCAAACCGACCGGCATTGCCAAGCGCGATGCCATTGTAACCCACCTTCTCGTGCAACTCACCTCCGGCAGCCCACGATGAAGCTTGCCACCTACTGAATGCGGAAGGGCACCGTAAAGCTTTGCCGCGAAACCGTGACCTCGTCTGGCGCGGAGGGAACCGGTGAAGCACGCCGAACTGTGTCCAGTACGCTTTGATCGAGCTGCGGCGAGCCAGAACTGCCGACGACGCTGGCAGACACAATGTCGCCCTGACGCGTTACGACAAATCGTACGCTAACCGTACCCTCACCGCTGGTTCGTGCCCGTTTTGCACGGCGCGCCAGATAGGCCTCAACTCTCGATTGCCATTTAGCAGCCTGTCTCGCCGTCGCCGCACTCGATGCCGCCGGGCGCTGCGTTACCTCGCGCGGCGTCTCGTCCCTCACCGTACCAGTCGGCCTCTCCGGCCTGCGCTCAGCTTTCTCGACAGGCTTTTTCGGAGCGTCGGGATTGCGGGCTTCCGGTCGCATCGCGGGCAACGGCACTTCGACATTCGGCAGTTCGACCACTTCCTCTGTCGGCTCATCCAGGGGCGCGGCCTCTTCGGGTGCGGGCGCTACCGCTTCGGCAATGTCGGGTTCCGGTTGGTCCTGGGTGATTTCTTCAACCGGCTGGGTCAGCTCTTCCGGCTCCGGCTGTATTTCCTGTACGGGTTCAGGCGCTGCCGCCTCCTGCTCCACGGGCTCGGGGGCAACTTCCTCCGGTTCGATCGGTGCCTCTTCAATGACCGGTTGCGCCATCACCGGCGCAGGAAGCGGCTCCATGTCGATCATGATCGCAGCAGCAATCTCGCCGGCGGGCTCACTCGCCTGATGGTTCTGGATATACCAGCCCCCCCCAGCATGAAGGCAAATTACGATGAGGCCCGCGCCGGACCAAAGACCGATCTCGCGCCAGTCAGGACTGAGGAACCCGCGCTTTGGTGGCGTTATCCGCGCGTGCATTACTGCGGATTTCCGGCAGGTGCCGCTGCAGGAGCGCCCTGTACTGCGGGTGCGCTTTCAAGCCCGACCAAGGCAATCTTGAGATACCCGTTGTCCCGCAAGCCATTCATGAGATCCATGAGCGAGCCGTAGTCGACCGCCTTGTCCGCGCGCAGGAAAATACGCGTTTCCTTGTTGGCCTGGGTTCGTTGATCCAGAAAGCCGCCAAGCGTTTCGGGCGTCAGGATGTCATTGCCAATGGCAATCGAACGATCTTCCTTCAGCGTGAGCCAGACCGGTTGGTCCGGACGCGGGGTCGGTGTTGCTGTCGAAGCGGGCAAATCGACATTGATATCGACTGTAGCCAACGGCGCGGCCACCATGAAAATGATGAGCAGTACCAGCATGACATCGATGAACGGCGTCACGTTGATCTCATGGTTTTCCTGCAGGTCATCGTCCGAGATATTGTGCTTGATGCCACCAGCCATGACAGGCCCCTACTCTGCTGCCGCAGCGCGCCGCGTCTGTGTTTTTGGGACCGAAGCGAAATCCACGTCGCGGCTGACCAGCCGTTCGACACCAGCCGACGCATCGGCGAGCAACTGTCTGTAGCCGGTGATCGACCGGGCGAATACGTTGTAGATCACCACTGCCGGAATTGCGGCCACAAGGCCGAGTGCGGTCGCGAGCAAGGCCTCGGCGATCCCGGGCGCAACGATGGCAAGGTTGGTCGTCTGTGATTGCGAGATACCGATGAAGGAGTTCATGATACCCCATACGGTACCAAAGAGACCAACAAAGGGTGCGGTCGATCCGATGGTTGCCAGCACACCTGTGCCCCGGCTCATGCGGCGACCCGCCTGTGCCTCGATGCGCGCAAGCCGCGAAGAAACGCGCTCTTTCAGACCATCCGCACTGGCGTGACCTTGCACATCAAGGGACAGGCGCACCTCTTCGCGGGCGGCTTGGACAAGCATCACACCGGGGCCCCCCTTCCCGTCAAGCGCGCTTTCGGCATCGGCAAGTGTGCGGGCATTGCCTATGGCCCGCAACGCGCGGTACGCACGCAACCTTGCACCGGCCAATTCAAGCGTCTTTGCAAGCCAGACCGTCCAGGTAACGAGCGAGGCGAAGGCGAGACCAATCATGACGCCTTTGACCACCCAATCCGCCGCCAAGAACATGCCCCATGGCGAAAGGTTATGCGGCAAATTTCCTGCGGCGACCTGACCAGTCTGCGCAGGTGTCACGGCTGTTGTTGGGGCGGCCTCGAGTTCAGGTTGCGGTGTCGGCTGCGGGGCAATTTCCGACTGCGCAGCAGGTGCCTGTTCCTGGCCTTGCGCGACCGAATAGGGCGCCATGCAGGCGAGCAGCAGGCAACCAAGTGCCCCTACCCTCAAATGTGCCATGGTCCTGCCGGCTGTCGAATGCCTGTTCGGCCTTGCTCGCATCGCTCCGCAATCCTTCAATAGGTTCACCGCGGGAGACCTGGATAGTTCCAATTGAAACCAGGTTCCGCATGCGCGGCGCATCTTCGTTCGAGAGCGGCTTAGTATTTATGAGTAAAACAATCAACTATTTTTTAACCCGCCGGCACACCCATTATCAATGCGTGGAACCTAGACAATGCCCCAGGCACGATAACGTCCCCTGCCCGTCATTTCGCGGATACCCAGTTCCGCGATGAGATTGAGGGCCCCACGCTGCGTGACCTTCAACTCCTTTGAAATGAGTGTTGTCGATACCATGGGGCGCGACAGAACGAGCTCGATCATGCCCGGCAAACTCGAGGTGGACCGGCGATCCTTCAGCTTCCTCTCCATCTGCATCCGCGCCAGCGCGAGGCGTTCGACTTCCTTCAGGTTGGTCGTGCTCGACACCTGTACAGCTTCCAGGAAGGCGACCAGGCGAGTGGTGCGATCGCGTGCCCTCCTGCGGTCCCGCGGGATGGTGCGCAATCCCGCGTTCAGAGCGGCAAGATGCGCTTTGGTTTTGCCGCGTTCCCTTAGCAACGCGGCGACAAGCATAGGGCCGAGCCAGTGTTGATGTTGCAGTGGCTCTATATCTTCCCATGCGTCCCAGACGACTGCCGCTGCAAGGAGCGGCGGTAGGTCGCGCGCGCGGTCATGGATCGCGAGCCATTGCTCCATCCGCGCCTCTTCATCCCATTGCGGATCGTAAACCAGCGGATCGCCATCGGGCGTCGCGGCGGTGGAAACCCGCTCTGTGTCCCCCCTCCCCTTCCTGTCGTATGCTGCTGCCGCCGGCTGCCCAAGCAGAAAGGTCGAACGATCAAGTAAAGCGTCGAGCCTGGCTAACTCATCTTCAAAATCGGCTTCCGCCTGCGATCGGGCCTCGCCGTCAGGGGGTGTCATGGCCTTGGTCTCAGGGGCGCGTTCAAGCGGTACGACCGCAGTTTCCAAAAGTCCGCGCCCTCGCAAACTGGCAAGGCCCTTTGGACTGAGCGCCCACGCAGGCGGGTTTCCGGCGATCTGACGCCGGCTTCTCAGGATGGCGTGAGCCCGCGTCAATTCGTGCGTGGGGGTTCGAATATCCATACGGGCATCGTGCAGGACCAGATCCTCCACATGCACGAGCTCGCCCGCCAGCCACAAGGCATTGCATGCTTCCATGAAGTGGGCACGCGCGAGCCACCCGTCATTTTCACGCAAAAGCCCCTCTCGCGACCGGCGGGCATCTGTCTCCGCAAAATCGCTCTTTCGTCCCAGCCGGTCATCAAGTCGGGCCAGCGCATCTTCTGCCGCAACCAAGGGCTGAAGCAGAAGCTTGAGGGATAAATCATGAGAATCATAAACCATTGAAAACATGGTAAACGATTGATGAAGCGGAAGATATATGGGATTTAACTTCCACTGCCCGGTGCAACGGTTTTGCCCGAACTCTTCGTAAGTGAATCATAGGTGTGGAAGTCAGATCATTAATAGACGCTTTTTCGGAGTTAGCCAACCACAACCGTCGCCCTTCCAGGCACGCGATTATAAAGATCGATAATATCCTGGTTGATCAGGCGTACGCAGCCGGACGACATGGACTGTCCGATGGACCACCATTCTGGCGAACCATGAATTCGGTACCCCGTATCAACGCCATCCTTGAAAATATAGAGCGCGCGGGCGCCGAGCGGATTCTGCGGGCCCGGCTCCATGCCGTTTTCAAACTTGGCAAGCTCCGGCTTGCGCTGGATCATTTCACGGGGCGGCGTCCAGCGCGGCCACTCCTTCTTGTACTGGATATTGGCCCGGCCGTTCCAGAGGAAGCCCGCTTTGCCTATGCCCACACCGTACCGAATGGCATCGCCACCGGGCTGCACGAGATAGAGATACCGCTCCTGCAAACGCACGACGATGGTCCCCGGCTGCTCTCCTGTTGGATCGACAACAATCTGACGACGGAACTGCGCCGGAATTTTTTCATACGGAACTGCAGGCAGTGCGTACGGACCTTCCTGGACCGCCGCATACATCACATCCGGCACAGTCACGGATTTATCGATGCTGATCTGTGGGCGAATGCCACTGGTCGGCATCGGGTCGATGTTCATCTCCGGCAGCTCCAAGGTTGTCTGCGTGCAACCTGAAGCGCCTAGCACCGCCACGGATCCAGCACCGAGGATAAGCTGGCGGCGGGATATTTGAGGCATCTGCAATTGATGTGGGACTGCCCGTTTACGCTTGAACAATTTGGTACTCGCTTACAAAATGGCAATTGCTCGGACTGTATGGAATTGTGGTTTACAAAATATGAACCTGGCAGATAGCGGTTTACCTAGCGATCCAATGTCCTGCGGTTGACAGCTGTCAACTGCCTGCCCCTAGCAACCTGAATCGACATCTGCTTGCCCTGCTTGGTCAACTGTCGCCAGAGCGAAGTTGACAGCTGTCAACACTGCCCACTCAACGAATTCGTCTAAGGTCGAATTTTCAGAACCGCAATCATGGTCTATACAATCTAGCGTTTTATTATTTCGTGTTGCTACGTCCGATTGTACCCATCCCCGTTTGAGAGCCAAACAGGATCAGTCAATGTCAGAAAAGCTCCACACCGACCACAGCACCCTGTCAGATCCGGCGTTGTCTAAAGATGCCGTTCAAACTGATAACCGATATGCGCGGCCGCCGTCCAGGAAGGTGACGCGCGCAGCGCAACACCAATTGCAGGCTGCCGAACAGTACATCCGCGCGAATATTTACAATCCCATCACCATCGCGGATATCACCGCCCATACCGGAATTAACATCCGTGCCCTCCAGCGGCTCTTCCGGAAACACTATGATGCCACTCCGGTGCAAATGCTGGCTAACCTGCGCATTGCTGCAGCGCATGCCATGATCCGCGACGAACAGGTCACATCCGTGCGGCATCTGGCGGCGAAGTTCCACTTTTCCAACCCCGGCCGCTTCAGCAAACTCTTCCGCAAGATCTATTCGCGCACGCCATCGGATCACATCCGGGCGATCAACCGCGGCCAGTGACCGCAACGATCATTGTTTGATATCTAGCGATAGGTGGCTGAACGATCGAGGAAGTCATGAAAGTGGGCAATGACGGTGTCTCGATCAATGAATATCACCGCATAGGCTGGTGGCTCATGCGTTACGGCGATCCTGTCCGGTGAGAAATCCAGTGCCGACTGATGATTGGTTCCGCGCAGAACGCTGACCGGAATGCCACGCCAGCTGCCGGCGATTGGCCGATGCGCATGCCCGGCAAAAATATGCCGCACATTGCCATGGTGCTTCAACAGCGCGTGAAGTGCATCAGCCTCGATGATGCCCATTCTATCGAGTAGCGGCATGTGGATGGGAAAGGGCGGGTGGTGCGAGAACAGGAACACAGGACGATCGCGGGCTTCATCCAGTCGCTGCTGCAACCAATGCAAGCGGCCATCGTCCAGCTGCCCTTCCGGCCGCCCCGGAAGCAGCGTGTCGAGCATGATCAACCGGCCCTCCGGCGTATCCTCTACCCCATGGACGAAGCCGTCATCGCCATCGCCCCCGAATACCTGGCGAAAGGCAAGACGATCATCGTGATTGCCGAGCATCAGGCGAAACGGCGGCACGAGCGCCGCCACTTCCTTGGCCAGCGCACGATATGTCATTTCATCGCCGGTTTCGCTGAGGTCGCCTGTAAAAATGACCAGTGCAGCGTCGCTGTGATGTTGGTTGATATCTGCAATACAGGCTTGAAGCCGCGCCAAGGGATCAAGGCCGCACAGCCATTCGCCGGGCGTTACGAGATGCAGATCGGTGACCTGGATGATTTTCATGTAACTGTCTCGAGGATTGTTTCAGGAGGGAATGATCCTGCGGGTCCGCGCGCTGCCACGCTCGATCAAACGCGTGCTCAGGCGCTCATGCACGGGCGGATGGTCTGGCTCCGCCTCGCGCTGATCAAGCAACGCCACCGCGTGCGCCGCCATGATCGTTGCATCTTGCCTGAACGTCGTCAGATTGTAGGCATCCCAGGCCGCTTCGGGGATATCGTCAAATCCGATTACCGACAGGTCCTCCGGTACTTTCAGGCTGGTGTACCGCCTCACATGGTCGATCAGGCCAAATGCAACGAGATCGTTCACGCAGAACACCGCATCGGGCTGGTCCGCACCCGAAAAAAGCTGCTGTGCCGCTTCCTGCCCGCCTGCATAGTTTGAATTGCGGCCATTTCCGATTTTGACGGCAGCCCCCTGGAGGCTCGCCTCATGCTGAAAGCCATATTCTCGCTCCACGGTGGTCGGCGTGCGGGAAAACGCCCCCGCAAATCCGAGCTTCTTGCATCCACTCGCAAGAAAAAGTCGCGCCGCTTCGCGTCCAGCGCCTTCATTGTCGATATTGACGTCGTCTGCGCCGGTCTCGGAACGGCCCAGCACGATCAGCGGTTGGCCGTTGCGGCGTGCGAGTTCCACAAAGGAGGAGGGCGGCGATCCGGACAGAATGATCGTTGCCTCGGCTCGATAACCGAACAGTGTCTTCTGCGCCGCAACCAGTTCATCGTCTGTCCGCCCGGTATTGATGACGATGGGAACGCTTCCGCGCTGGATCAATGCCTTGGTGAGGGCGGCCACCAGGTGCGAGCGGTACCCCAGTTCGGGATTCGTGACAACGAGTCCGACCAGACGGCTCTTGCGTGCAAGCAACCCGCGCGCAAGATCGTTGACCTGGTAGCCGAGCACTTCCGCGGCCTCCATGATCTTCTCACGCTTTTTCGCCGAGACGCTAGCACCCGGTGTAAATGCGCGCGAGACAGCCGAACGCGATACGCCCGCATACTTTGCGACCTGCAGCGCGCTTACATACTGCTTGTCGTCTTTCGATGACGTCTTGTCGTCGGATCCCATTTATCTAATGCCCAACTTTGGAAAGAACATCGGCGCGCAAGAATCGCTCCACGACGAGCATGAAGCCTATCGAGGGAACGAGCAACAGCAGCGCAGTGATTGAAGCGATCTGATAATTGCCGCCAGACCCTGCGGTGTAAAGCAACAGCGGCAGGGTGGTCACATCGGGAGCGCCGACAAAATAGGTCCCGGTAAACTCGTCAAGCGACTCCAGAAACACAAAGATGGCGCTCGCCATCAGTCCAGGGGCCGCGAGCGGCAGCGTCACATCCCGAAATGCACGAAACGGGCCGGCACCAATGGAACGCGCCGCTTCCTCAAGATCAGTATCCACGGCTGAGAACGCCGCGGTCGCGATCCACACCGCATAGACCAGACCGTGGGTCACGTGAACCATCACCACGCCTGCAATCGTTCCGTTAAGCCCAATCTGATAGAAGAACCGGGCTATGTTCACATAGACCGGCAGGTTCGGAAATGCCTGCGGGATGAGGAACGCCAGAAGGATCAACCCGCGGAATGGAAGTTTAAGCCGCGAGAGCGCATAACCGGCCGGGATCGCCAGGGCCAATGAGGCAATGACGGTAAGGATCGCGATGGTAATGCTGGTCAGCAATGATCCCATGGCATTGCCTCGCGGGGCGAACACCCGCTGCCAGAAGCTGAAGCCATATTCCAGGGGCAGCATATGCGGAAAGTACCATTTCTCCGCCACGGTCCAAAGAACGAGATTGGTCAGCGGCCCGAAGATGATGAACGCAAGCAGGCCGAGTATCAACGCACGCGGCAACCACCAGAGATCGACGCGAGCCATCACGAGCGCTCCTTCACCGAGTGACGCAGATATATCAGAGCGGCCCCAGCCGTTAATATCAGCGAGATCAGACCGAGCGCATTGGCCACGCCATAATCACCGTGGGCATTGATGCGAAATGCGATATCGGCGGTCAGCATGGTCGGAGATTGTGCGTTGATCATGAGCGGCACCGACAGGACGGACATCATGGTCACAAAGGACAGGATCAGGCCCACCATGAGCGTTGTCGCAATCTGTGGCAGTACGATCTCAATCAGGATGCGCAGCCGCGAGGCGCCAAGGTTGCGCGCGGCCTCGATCGTGCTGCGGTCAAGCGAAGCCATTGCGCCCGCAACCAGCAATGTGACGAAGGGGGTCTGCTTCCAGACAAAGGCAATGACAATGCCGCGCCAGTCGAGAAACCCGATTGTCTGCAGTGGAGTCAGGAGGCCGAGACTGACGAGTATGTTGTTCATCAGCCCATTCTTGGCAAGGAATGTTCGCATGACCTGGCCGACGACAATGAAGGGGATGAACATGGGCCAGCGATAGAGCCAGCGCAATATAGCCACCGCGCGGGGATTCTCGCCGAGGGTGAGGTATCCGCCGATCGCTATGGACAACAGGCCGATAAGTGCGGTCGAAACCGTCACGATCACGACCGTGAATATCATGTCGCCCGAATAAAGCTCGAACGATTTGGTGAAATTGCCGAGGCCTAGCACACCTCCAACGTCGAACGCTCCCACGACAGAGGCGAAAAGCGGCACGATGAAGAACAGCACGATCATGATCAGTGCCGGCAGGACGAGTGCGATGGCAATAAGGCGTTTCTGCATTGTGAGACCCGGGGGAGGGGAGGGCGCCGCAAGTCATTCTCGCGGCGCCTTGTTCTGCCTGATAATTAGTTGGCTACATTCTTTTCGTAAGCTTCGAGAATAGCCGAATTGTAAGGAGCGATCGGGAATGGCTTTGCCTTGCTGGCAAGGTCGTCCGGCGAGATATCGACGAAGAGCTTGTCCCAGCTCGCCTTGTCGAGTTCCGGCTGCACATATTTCGCGTCGATACCCGGATACCAGTTGAAGCGCTTGACGATACCGTCCGCCTGGATCTTGGGGCTGGTCGCGAGCGCGACAAACTTCTCGGCCAGTTCGGTGTTCGGGCTCTTGGCCGGAATGACATAATGCATCGGCTGTCCGGGCATGCCTGGCGCTGGCAGCACCAGTTTCATTTCGGGCGGCAGCTTGCCGTCCGCCTGCCAGGAATAGAACATGTCCACCCAGACAGGCCCCATGGCGATTTCGCCGCGACTTAGCATGTCGAGCGTTCCGGCATTACCGGGGGTGAGGGTGGCGTTGGTGGTGAAATCCTTAAGGCTCGCGAAGGCCTTGTCCCACTTCTTGGTCTCCGCTTCCTCAAACGGGCCATTCATCAGCTTGTTGGCGTCACCATCACCGAAGGCGTAGATCCAGCCCATGACGAAACTGACACCCGACGCACCGCCCTTGATGCCATTGTAGCCGAACTGCTTCGGATTTTCCTTGGCCCAGGTGACGAGTTCCTCATAGCTTTTCGGCGGGTTGGGTATGAGCGCCGGGTTGTAGGCTATTGCTGTCTGGCTGGAGAACATCGGCATCACATAGCCGTCCACATTCGCGCCGAGCGCCATCTTGGCCTTCTCGCTGGTGACCATTTCGCCCGAAGGGATCTTGGAACGGTAGGATTCGAGATAGCCGTTCTTGACCAGCGGTCCGGCAAACTTTTCATGCACGACTGCAACGTCCGCATCCCATTTGTCGACATTCGCCTTCGCCTGGGCGTCAAACCGCTCGACGATCTTCTGGGAGCCGGCATCGCCCGGGCCAGTGCCGACCACACGCACTGTTGTTCCGGGATTCTCCTTTTCGAAGATGGGGGCAAGATAGTCATTGACATAGTCGACCATGTTCTGGTCGCCGGCTGTCAAGACCGTAAGGTCCGCAGCGGAGGCGGGCGCCGCCGCCAGTCCGAGGATCAGTGAAGTCTGTAGAAGCGTTTTCATCGTTAACTCCCGTGACAAACAATTATGGTTGGCATTCTTTTCAATTGGCGCTCGCGTCACGCCGCCAATATCTCAATGAGCAGTGCCTTCGGACGATGCATTGAATATGAACAACGCCGTGGCCGGTACGCTGATTTTCACAATCTCGCCCTGACCGAAGGGGTTGTCGGAGTCGACAAGGATTTCATCCACTCCCAGCCGAACCGCATGGCGCCAGTGACCGCCCGGATAGCTGACGCTCGTCACCTGACCGCGCAGTTCCAGCGCTCCCGGCTCCACTGCGGCTGTGGCACTGTTGCTCGTCAGGCGCGCCGCCTCGGCGCGGAACCGCAACTCGACCGGTCCGCTGCGCAAATCCCTGCCATTCCTTGCTGTCACAGTCGAGGCATTGAAGGCGCCCTCGTGCAATTCGATCTGTTCGCCCGAAACCCGCGCTTGCATGGACAGGATGTTCTCCGCACCCATGAAAGCGGCCACGAAAGGCGAGGCGGGCATGTTGTAGACCGCCTCGGGCGATCCCTGTTGCTCGATTCTGCCGGCATTCATGATCACAATGCGATCGGCCATCACCATGGCCTCCTCCCGATCGTGGGTAACGTGAATTGCGGTGATCCCGAGGCGCTTTTGCAACGAGCGTATTTCATGACGCACCGTGAGCCGGATGCGCGCGTCAAGATTCGAGAGCGGTTCGTCGAGCAGGAGAATTTCCGGATCGATTGCAAGGGCACGGCCCAATGCCACCCGTTGCCGTTGCCCCCCTGAGAGCTGTCCCGGCTTGCGGCTGCCGAGGCCGGAAAGGCCCAGCAGATCCTGCATCTCCTTGATCCTTGCGTCGATTTCCTCGCGAGAGCGCTTCTGCAACTTCAACCCGTAACCGATATTCTGTGCGACGGTCATGTGTGGCCACAGCGCATAGGATTGAAACACCAGCGCCATGCCGCGCTTGTCTGGCGCCATGTGCGTGACATCGCGTCCGGCAACCCTGATCGATCCGGCGTTGGGCTTGGCAAAGCCGGCGATTGTCCGCAGCAATGTCGTCTTTCCGCAGCCGGACGAACCGAGCAGCGCAACGAACTCGCCTTTGCCAATGCCGAGGTCGAGGTCATCGAGTACGGTCGTTGCACCATAGCCGACACTCATTTTCTCAACCTTGAGGAAAGCCTGTATGGTCATTTCTCATCCCCGATTGCACAGCTGCGCATTTTTTTCTTGTACTGTCCGTTTATAACAGTGGCATGACAAGTGAAAAATCTTGAAGATGCAAACCTGCCTCGTTCTCCTGCTTGGCAAGAAGGTATGTGCCCGGTGCCGGTGTCATAGAACCGTTATCCGGCTTGTATAAATGTTGATCAAACCTTGGAACCTGAGTAACACAACCTCCGGTTTGCATCATCCGACACAAAGGGGTCACCATGCGCCAACTTCTCGTCGCTACCATCCTACTGGCATCCGGGCTTCATCCGGCTCTCGCCGCCGAAGGCACGCTTGTGCTTTATACGAGCCAGCCCAACACCGACGCACAGCAAACGGCCGATGCTTTCATGGCCAAGAACCCCGGAGTCAAGGTGGAATGGGTGCGCGACGGCACGCCGAAGATCATGGCCAAGTTGCGCGCCGAGATCGAAGCCGGCAATCCCCAGCCGGACGTGCTCCTGATTTCCGACGTCGTGACGATGGAGGGCCTCAAGAAAGAAGGCCGTCTGCTTCCATTCAAGGATGCAAACACGACGGGAATCGATTCGGCATTGATCGACAAGGACGGCACCTATTTCTCCACCAAGCTGATCACCACCGGTATCGTCTACAACACGAAGGCACCCTTCGTACCGGAAAGCTGGAACGACCTGACAAAGCCCGAGGCGAAGAACCTCGTCAGCATGCCAAGCCCGCTCACGTCGGGTGCTGCCATGATCCACACGGTCACACTCACCGGAAACCTGCCGCAGGGCTGGGACTACTATGGTGAACTTGCGCGCAATGGTGCTCAGGCTGCCGGCGGCAATGGCGATGTGCTCAAGGCCGTCAGCGGCGGTGACAAGCTCTTCGGCATGATCGTCGACTACATGCCGATTCGTGAAAAGGCCAAGGGTTCGCCGGTCGAATTCGTGTTCCCCAAGGAAGGTGTTTCGGCGGTAACAGAGCCGGTCGCCATTCTCTCGACGGCAAAGAACCCTGATGCGGCCAAGGCATTCGTGGACTTCCTGTTGTCGGAGGAGGGCCAGAAGGTCGCGGTCAGGCAGGGATACATCCCGGCGCGTGCCGATGCGGGCCTGCCTGCCGGCTACCCGGATCGCTCCACCATCAAGATTCTCAACTATGACGCCGCTGCTGCCCTCGCCGGCGACACGGCCAACAAGGAAAAATTCAGTGAAGTGATGGGGCAGTAAGAGCCATTGGTCATCACCCAGTCCAACCATCATGCCATAAGGCCCGCATCCTCCAATGCGGGCCTTGTCGCAATCATGCGACGGCAACATCCCCGGCGTTCATGGCTGCCCGCTATCCTTGTTCTGGGCGTCGTCTTCCTACTCAGCCTGCTGCCGGTCGCACGCCTGCTCCTGGCCGCAATCGCCCCCGGCGGCGAGATCGACCTTGTGGCGTTTGTTGGCCGTCTCTCCAGTCCGTCCGCCATTCGCGCCACCTGGCATACGCTGGATACTGCTGTCCTTGGTGCATTGCTGGCGCTTGCGATCGGCACACCCTTCGCCATCGGCATCGCCATGACAGACCTGCCATCCCGCCGGTTCCTGGGTTTCTTGCTCCTGTTGCCACTGATGATAGCACCGCAGGTCATGGCATTGTCGTGGCTTCACCTTTTCGGCCCTTCCAGCACGCTGCTCGGCGCCCTTGGGCTGGCGCCACCCCCAGGCACAGCCAATCCGCTGCTCGGGCGCAACGGCATCATCCTGCTCTATGCCATCCAGCACGCACCGATTGTCTTTGTCACTCTGCGCGCCGGACTGTCGCGCATACCGCGTGACCTGGTGGAGGCCGCCCGCTCGGCGGGGTCATCGCCGGTTCGGGTACTGCTGACCATTATCCTGCCCATGGTCAGGCCCTATCTGGTCGCGGCCACGGCACTCGCCTTCGTTTCCGGTGTCGGCAATTTCGGGATACCCGCTCTGCTTGGCATGCCCGTCAACTATCTGACACTGACGACGCTGATCTATCAGCGCATCGCCAGTTTCGGACCCAGCGTCCTGCCACAGGTCGCATCGCTGTCGGTTCTGATCGCGGTGCTCGCCATGATGGGTGTCATCCTGCAGGCATTGGCACTGCGAAGGGCAGGCCACCGTTTTGCTACAGCTACGCCAGCCCGCTTTGCCTTGGGGCGATGGCGCATGCCGCTCGCACTGTTTGGCTGGATGGTCATGGTGTTCATGCTGATCCTGCCCGGCCTGGCATTGCTGACCACTGCGCTCATTCCTTCCTTCGGCGTACCCCTTGACTGGACCACGGCAACCCTCTCGAATTTCGAGGAAGTCCTGTTTCGTCAGGCCTCAACCAGCCGCGCCTTTCGCAATTCGGCGATGCTCGCCGGCGGCGCGGCGCTCATCCTCGCCTTTGGATCAATTCCCCTGTCGATCGGTATCGAACGGTTCTCGCGGGTATCGCAGCGCATTCTGCATGGCGCCATCGAGTTGCCCTATGCGCTCCCAGGCATCGTGCTCGCCATTGCATGCATCCTTCTCTTCCTGCGCCCATTGCCCCTCATCGGCAGCCTCTATGCCACCGCATGGATCATCCTGGCAGCCTATCTCATGCGGTTTTTCGCTCTCGCCATGAAGCCGGTCACGACGGCGATAGGTCAGATTTCGCGCGACCTGGATGAGGCTGCCGCGGCTTCCGGTGCGCGGCCGCTGCGCCGCATGCTCACGATCACGACCCCCTTGGCAGCGCCCGCTGCCGTTGCCGGGGCATTGCTTGTCTTCATGAGCGCCTTCAACGAACTGACGGTATCTGCGCTGCTCTGGTCGAGCGGAAACGAAACGCTCGGGGTGGTGCTGTTCAGTCTTGAAGAGGCCGGTCTCGGTACCCAGGCAGCGGCGATCGCCGTGACGACCATCGTGGTCGTGGTCGCGTTGCTCCTTGTTCTGGATCGACTTGGCAGAAGGCTTCCGGCGGGCGTGCTGCCCTGGCGATGATTATGGGATGATCCACGCGTCCTTGACTGCAATGCGCACGAGTCTCCCGGGCGTCAGGGCCACGGGACTGTCGATTGTCAGTCGCTCCCCATTGGCAAGATCAAGCTGCGTCTCGTGAACGGGCCCGCGATAGGTGCTGGCCCGGACGGTTGCTGGAAGCCCTTCCTCCGCCAGTACAAGCGCCTCCGGGCGCAGGAGAACCCGGGCTTGAGGCACTTCGCTGGCGCGTCCTCGCGCATGGATCCGATATCCGCCGATGTCGAGAAGCGTCGATTCGCCGTTCTTTTGCATCACCTGTCCGGACACAACGGCGCCGCGCCCGATGAAGGCAGCCACTCTGGGGTCGGACGGCGAATAATACACATCCGCTGGAGCACCCACTTGCAATATTTTTCCGCCGCTCATGACCGCAATACGGTCGGAAAGGGCAAGAGCCTCCGATTGATCGTGCGTGACATAGACGATCGTTGCGCGGGTACGCTGGTGGATCTCGCGGAATGCTTCCACCATTGAGGCCCTCAGATGCATATCCAGATTGGCGAGCGGTTCGTCAAAGAGGATGATCCTCGTATCCACCACCAAGCACCGGGCAAGGGCGACGCGCTGACGCTGCCCGCCGGAAAGCTCGTCGATCCGCCGGTTAACAAAGCCTCCAAGGCCAACGCTCTCCAAAACGGCGTCAACACGACCGGCAATCTCACGCTTGTCAAACTTGCGCGTTTTCAGTGGGTAGGCGACGTTGTCACCCACATCCATATGCGGCCACAGTGCATAGGATTGGAACACCACTCCGACGCCGCGTTCTTCCGGCAATTTCTGTTGTCGCGCATCGGCAACCAGATTGCCGGCAAAACGAATTTCGCCCTCATCCGGGGCTTCAAATCCCGCGATCAGACGCAACAGCGTTGTCTTTCCGCACCCGGACGGGCCCAGCAATGACGTAAACGAACCCGACTCGAAGCCTAGCGAGATATCGGCGAGGGCAGTGGTCATGCCGAAGCGTTTGGTCAGGTCCTGAATGAGAATTTCAGTCATGCGATGGTTTCGATTTCTTCAGGAGTAAAAGCACTGGCTATGGGTCCTCAGCGTAACAATCATGTGACGATCAGTTGATCTTGAGAACGTACTTCCTGAAAAAGCCAGACGCCACCTGCATGTTGCACAGGAAGCATCGCGATGCAGCCTCAAATCATTACGAAAGTATAATTTGCAACGCAGCGCAGAGGGATTAGTGCTGAAGTATTCGGCTCTTATCAACGAAGAGAACCTCGAATGAAGCGTATGGCCCTTTTGCTTGCGGTCCCAGTCATTGTCGGTGTCGGCTGTTTCCTGGCTTATCCTGACCTCTCCCTGCGCGCCTCGCCTCCGCCAAACGCATCTGTTTCAGCTGACGGTAGCGGCGCCGCCGCGCCGCGCCGCAGGGGAGGGTCTGCCACTCCGACCGTCGTGGTTGCCGAAGCCAGGATCGGCGATGTTCCAGTAACCAAGACTGTCGTCGGTACCATTGAAGCCGTGGATACGGTCGTCGTCCGGCCTCAGGTAGATGGCGTTATCGTTGCCGACAATGTCACCGACGGTCAGATGGTAAAGTCGGGCGACATTCTTTTTCGTCTTGATGACCGCGCCATCCGAGCGATGATCGACAAGGATCAGGCTCAGCTCGCCAAGGATCAGGCCAGTCTGGTGGCAGCGAAACTGGATCTCGCCAGCGCACAGGACCTTGAAAAACAGCGCGTGGATACGGGCCAGCAGGTTTATCAGGCCGATGCGGCCGTGAAGGTGCTCGAGGCCTCGATTGCCATGGACAGGGCGCAGCTGGAGGCCGATCAGGTCCAGCTTTCCTATATGACCATCGCAGCGCCCATCGATGGCCGCGTCGGCGTGGTCAACACGTCAGTCGGCAATCTCGTTCGCAGCGCCGATACTGGCAACGGCCTTCTGACGATCACCAGGATGGCGCCGCTGCGCGTCGCCTTTACCGTCTCTGAAAGCGACCTGCCGTCACTGAGGGCAGCCGTGGCCGACCATCCGACCAGGGTGCAGGTCAAACTTCCCGCACAAAGCGATACGATTGCCACGGGTGAGCTCAACTTCATCGATTCAAGCGTCGACACCGCGTCGGGCACCGTCGTCCTGAAGGCTGACCTCGACAACCGGGATGGCGCTCTCTGGCCGGGCCAATATGTAACGGCGATCGTCGATCTGAGCCTCCAGAAGAACGTTACGACCATCCCGCTGATCGCAGTTCAGCAAGGCAATAACGGCTCCTTTGTCTTCCTTGTTCATGCGGACAAGACCGTAGCCATGCAACCGGTCACGCTTGCCACCACAGCTGGCGATACGGCGGTCATCGCGTCGGGCATCAAGCCCGGCGACCAGGTTGTCATTGATGGCCAGCTCCACCTGCAGGATGGCGCGACGGTCGAGACAACCTCGGGGCAGGCGTCGGCCTTGCCAGCCTCCACCGGAGCCGCGTTATGAACATTTCATCCCTGTTCATCCGGCGCCCCGTCGCAACGATCCTCCTCTCCGTCGCGCTGGCTGCATCCGGCCTGTTCGCCTATCGTTTCCTGCCGGTCGCTGCTTTGCCGGAAGTGGACTTTCCCATCATAACGGTGTCAGCCAAGCTCCTTGGCGCAGCGCCCGATACGATGGCCAATGCGGTTGCAACCCCGCTGATAAAGCAATTCTCGACCATCCAGGCCATCTCGACGATCAGCGCAACCAGTACGCTCGGCTCGACCCAGATCACACTCGAATTCGATCTGAACCGGAATATCGACCAGGCGGCAGCGGACGTCGAAGCGGCCATTGCCAGCACCTTGCGTCGGCTGCCCGCCAACATGACGACGCCGCCGAGCTACCGGAAAACCAACCCGGCCGATGCCCCCGTTGTCCTTGTCGCCCTGCAAAGCGATACGATGCAATTGTCAAAGCTCGACGACTACGCCGAAAACGTGATGTCCCCGGCCTTTTCGACCATTGCCGGGGTGGGTGAAGTCCAGGTTCTCGGTGCCAAGGAATACGCTGTCCGCATCGAGGTCGACCCCAATGCCACAACGGCCCGCGGCATCGGGCTTGACGATCTGACCAATGCCGTGGCTGCCAATAATTCAATTGCGCCGGTTGGCACGATCTCGAGCCCGAGCCAGGAAATGGCGATCGAGGCCGACACGCAGGCCCGGAATGCCGACACCTTCCGGCAGATCATCATTGCCGCGCCGAACGGCAAGCTGGTCCGGCTCGGCGATGTGGCGCGCGTGGTGGACTCGGTCGCCACCACGCAGACTGAGAGCAGATATGACGGCAAGCCGTCGCTGGTGCTGGCAGTATTCCGCCAGCCTGGAGCCAACACGGTGGATGTCGTTGATCGCGTCAAGTCCACACTGCCACAGTTCACGCAAGACCTTGGGCCTTCGGCCAGCATCCATGTCGTGAATGATCGCTCGCAATCGGTACGTCAGGCCGTCTCTGATGTGCAGTTCACGCTCATGCTCACCATCGCTCTGGTGATCATGGTCATTTTCGTCTTCCTGCGCCGGCTATCCGCCACAATGATCCCGATCGTGGCAGTTCCGCTGTCGCTGATTGCGACCTTGGGCGCCATGTACGTGCTCGGCTTTTCCATCGACAATATTTCGCTCCTCGGTCTCACCCTGTCGGTGGGCTTGGTGGTGGATGATGCGATTGTCATGCTCGAAAACATAACGCGGCACATCGAAGAGGGCATGTCGCCATTCGAGGCGGCTCTCAAGGGCAGCGGCGAGATCGGGTTTACCATCGTATCGATCACCACGTCGCTCGTCGCCGTGTTCATACCCATCCTTCTCATGGGCGGCGTTGTCGGCCGCATCTTCAATGAATTCGCCGTTGTCGTTACCGTCGCCATTGTCGCTTCCGCGTTGATATCGCTGACGCTGACACCCATGTTGTGCAGCCACCTGCACGGCGGAAGCCACCAGGAGACCGGTGGGCGAAAGCCTGTGACGGAGCGTGTTTTCGACACAGTGCAATCGGCCTATGCGCGTCTCCTCGACCTGTGTCTGCGCGCTCGGCCAATTATCCTCGCGATATTCGTGTTGACGGTCGTCGCAACCGTCTATCTCTTTGCCACCATCAACAAGGGCTTCCTTCCGACGGAAGATATCGGACAGCTGTCGATCTCGACGGAAGCACGGCAGGATATTTCGTTCGACGCCATGGTTGCCCTGCAAAAACAGGTCGCCGACGCTATATCAGGCCGGCCATATGTTGCGCACGTCGTATCCAATGTCGGCGGTGGATTTAACTCCTCCAGTCTTAATCAGGGACGCTTCTTCGTAGAGTTGAAGCCGAAATCAGAACGCGAGCCCCTGGAGAGTATCCTCAGCGATCTGCGTCGGACGCTGGCAAGAGTTCCGGGCATCAGTAGCTACCCCGTTGCGGTGCAAAACCTGCGTATCGGGGGGGTCTCCTCGAATGCGCAATATCAATATGTCCTGCAAAGCGTCAGCGCCACCGATCTCTACCCCTGGTCACAGAAATTCATGCTGGCCATGCAACAGGACCGGCAGACCTTTATCGACGTGTCGAGCAACCTGCAAAACAATGCACTCCAGGCCAATCTGGTCATTGATCAGGACAAGGCGCATCTGCTCGGTATCAATTCCGATCAGTTGCGCAACACGCTATATTATGCTTTCGGCACCAATCAGGCGTCGACGATATTTTCGACCGGCGACAGCTACCAAGTGATTGTCGAACTCGATCCGGCAATTCCGTGGACCGCGGACAAGCTCGACCAGATGCAGATCCGCTCTACAACAACGAACAGACTGATACCTTTGTCGGCCTTCGCCCATGTGGAACGCAAGGCTGGCCTGCTGGCGGTCAGTCAGCTTGGCCAGTTGCCGGCCGTCACCATTTCCTTCAACCTTCCGCAAGGTGTAGCCCTAGGACAGGCGCTGCAACAGCTCGACACGCTGAGGACGGAACTCGATGTGCCGGCCACCATCACGTCAAGCTTCACGGGTACCGCCCAGGTATTCCAGCAATCTCTTGCCAATCAGGGGCTGCTTGTCGGCGCCGCGATCCTGACGATCTACATCGTGCTTGGTATCCTCTACGAGAGCTTTGTCCACCCGCTCACCATCCTCACCGGGCTACCCGCTGCCGCCGCCGGTGCGCTGGCAACGCTGGGACTCTTCGGCTACGATCTCAGCGTCATCGCGATCATCGGCATTCTGATGCTGATTGGCATCGTCAAGAAGAATGCAATCATGATGATCGATTTTGCGCTGGCCCGCCACAGGGCAGGAGAGACATCTCATGATGCGATACGCGAGGCGTGCCTCGTTCGTTTCCGGCCGATCATGATGACGACATTCGCGGCGTTGATGGGCACGATTCCGATCGCGATAGGAGCTGGCGCGAGTTCCGAGCTTCGCCAGCCGCTCGGCGTCGCAGTCGTCGGCGGGCTCGTCGTATCGCAGGTCCTGACGCTTTTTATCACGCCAGTCCTCTTCCTTTACATGGAAGACCTCTCACATGGCCTGAGGCGTTTGGGACACGCCATGTTTGGCAAGCACGCAACCGCAGCCGCGAAGTGAGCCTTGTCTAGACGACGGCAGAACAGACCGCAGCGTAGTGTATGCTTGCTGCAACCAGGACGAAGCCATGCCAAATCGCGTTATGAAAGGGCAGCCGCTCAAATACGTGGAAGATCACGCCGAGGGAATAAACGATACCCCCTGTCAGAATGAGCCAAAGGATCGATGCTGAAAGCGTGCCAGCGAGATCGTGATAGGCGGCCACCCCGCTCCAGCCGAGGGCGAGGTACAACACGATCGACAACCTGTCGAAGCGGTTGGGCAGAAGAAGCTTGAGAAGAACACCCGCCGCAGCGATGGCCCATACTGTTGCCAGGAGCCACCAGGTCCCGGTCTTGGCAATGAATGGCGTGTACGTTCCAGCGATCAAAAGGTAGATCGCCGAATGATCGAAGCGACGCAGGAAAAGCTTTGCCGGCGAGACCGATAGCACATTGTAAACTGCCGAAATCGTGATCGAGAGGACGAGCGTTGCAAGATAGATGGCCGTCGCGACGTAGGCACCCAGGGCCGTGTGATCGACCATGACCGCCAGAAGCGCGATGGAGCCGGCAATTGCGAGGATGACACCGATGATGTGGATCGCGCCGTCGGCGCGCAATTCGGCAAGCGAATAGTCCCTGTATATGACTGCGGCTGCCGCCTTTCCTGGCTCGCGCATGCTGCTGGGTCCCTGACCATGTTGGTTTCACACCCGCGAACGGCTGCCGGATTTCTCCCATCAGCATCGTCCGTTAAGGACCGATTGTCCAGCACGCAACGCTTGCGCTCAGCCATTTCACGGCCCGTTGATCCGGATGACGTGTCATCGCCTCGGTCGTTTGATAGCAATCTGCAGCGTTCCTGCTGTAAAATTTCCCATCAGAACCACTCAAAAAGAGTTGCACCCCTCAGCCACCTGATCTAAGACTTTGGTTGGAGGAGATTTCTCGTGGTTAAGATGACGCTCGAAGACGTCGCCCGAGAAGCCGGTGTCAGTCTCGCAACGGTTGATCGTGTCGTGAACGGGAGGATTGGTGTGCACGCGCGCACCATCGAACGCGTCAATGCGGCCATCAAGCAGCTTGGCTTCCTTCCGGATCCGCACGCGTCGCGATTGGCGCGCGGACGTGATTATGATTTCCGTATCATCCTGCCCGCAGGCGAGAACGAATTCATGCAGGCCCTGGCCGCCGAGTTTCGTGCGACCCGGGAACGGCAGTTGCAGGAACGGGTGCGCCTGTCGATCCAGCATGTCGACACATTTGATGGCCTGGCTCTTGCCGCCGCACTCGAAAAACTGCCATCCGGCATCGATGGCGTTGCCGTGGTGGCGCTGGACCATCCGGCCGTGACAGAGTCGATCAACGCACTGGCCGATTCCGGCGTGGTCGTTCTCACGCTCGTTTCGGATGTGCCCAATTCGCGCCGGGCGCATTTTGTCGGCATCGACAATTTCGCCGCCGGCCGCACGGCAGCGTCGTTGATCGGCCGCTTTGTTGGCCTGCGGTCCGGCAAGGTCGGCATGATCGCCGGATCGCTCGCATTGCGGGACCATATCGAACGCCAGTTCGGGTTCGAACAGATCATCTCGCGCGAATATCCCAATCTGGAAGTCCTGCCTGTACGTGAGGCCCGCGACGAGAATGCGCGGGTCGAGGCCGTCAGCCGCTCCCTGCTGAAGGATCACTCGGACCTCGTGGCCATCTACAATGCGGGTGGCGGGCAGGCCGGTGTCATTGCCGCACTGGAAGCAACCGGCCACGTATCCGACGTGATCTTCGTCGCGCATGAACTGACCCCCTCGACGCGGCGTCACCTTGTACGCGGCACGATCGACGCACTGATCAATCAGGATGCCGGTCACATGGCCCGCAGTACCGCGCGCATCCTGACTGCCCTGCGGGAGGGCCGCCCGATCGTGTCCGGTCAGGAACATATCCGCATCGACATCTTTCTCAGGGACAACATGCCCTGAATGCAGGCACATTGAAGGAGGAAACTTATGAAGACGATCAAGGGACCAGCCATTTTTCTCGCACAGTTTGCGGGTGACGCGGCGCCGTTCAATTCCTTCGACGCAATCTGCAAATGGGCGGCCGGCCTTGGCTACAAGGGCGTCCAGATCCCGGCATGGGACGGACGCCTGATCGATTTGAAGAAGGCCTCCGATTCAAAGGACTATTGCGATGAACTCGCTGGCACCGCTGCCTCGCACGGTCTGACCATCACCGAACTGTCGACCCATCTCCAGGGACAGCTCGTCGCAGTTCATCCCGTCTATGACGAATTGATGGACGGCTTTGCAGCTCCAGAGGTGCACGGCAATCCGAAGGCCCGGCAGGAATGGGCGGTCGACCAGCTCAAGCGTGCTGCGCGTGCCTCGAAGCATCTCGGCCTCAAGGCCATGCCAACTTTCTCCGGCGCGCTCGCCTGGCCCTTCCTCTACCCCTTTCCGCAGCGTCCAGCTGGTCTGGTGGAAGCGGCTTTCGACGAGCTCGCCAAGCGCTGGACTCCGATCCTGAACTATCTCGATGAGCAGGGCGTCGATGCCGCCTATGAGATTCATCCGGGCGAAGATCTGCACGATGGCGTCACCTATGAGATGTTCCTGGAGCGGGTGAAGAATCACCCCCGCGCCAACCTTCTCTATGATCCGTCCCATTTCGTGCTGCAGCAGCTCGATTACCTCGACTACATCGACATCTATCACGAGCGCATCAAGGCCTTCCATGTCAAGGACGCCGAGTTCAATCCCACGGGGCGGCAGGGCGTCTATGGCGGTTTCCAGTCTTGGGTGAACCGCGCCGGCCGCTTCCGCTCGCTAGGCGACGGGCAGGTGGATTTCGGCGCCGTCTTCTCCAAGCTGACTGCCTTTGATTTTGACGGCTGGGCCGTGCTCGAATGGGAATGCGCATTGAAGCATCCGGAAGACGGTGCCCGCGAAGGCGCTGAGTTCATCAATGCCCATCTCATCCGCGTCACTGAGCGCGCCTTCGATGATTTTGCCGGTGCCGGCACCGATGACGCGGCCAACCGCCGTATTCTTGGTTTGAGCTGAGGGGACTGAATAATGGCAATTGGAGCATCCAAGGAAAAACCCGCAACGCGCCGCATCCGCATCGGCATGGTCGGGGGCGGGCAGGGGGCCTTCATTGGCGCTGTGCACCGCATCGCGTTGCGCATGGACGATCAGTACGAGCTGGTGGCGGGCGCTTTATCCTCCGATCCGGCACGCGCCAAGGCATCCGCCAGGGAAATCGGCATTGCGGATGATCGCGCCTATACCTCATTCGAGGAGATGGCGAAGGCCGAAGCCAAACGTCCTGACGGCATCGAGGCGGTTTCGATCGTGACGCCGAACCATATGCACGGGCCGGCGGCCAAGGCGTTTCTGAAGGCCGGTATCCACGTCATCTGCGACAAGCCGCTGACGACGACTGTCAAGGAGGCGAAGGAACTTGTCTCGCTGGTGAACAAGACCGGCAAGCTCTTTGTCGTCACCCACAATTACACCGGCTATCCCATGATCCGCCAGGCCAGGGCCATGGTGGAGAAGGGATTGCTCGGCACGCTTCGGCTGGTTCAGGCGGAGTACCCGCAAGACTGGATGACCGAAAAGACGGAAGCTACGGGCAATAAACAGGCTGAATGGCGAATTGATCCGAAGCGTTCAGGCGCAGGCGGCGCGATCGGCGATATTGGTACCCACGCCTATAATCTCGCCTGCTTCGTCTCGGGATTGAAGCTGAAGCAGCTTTGCGCCGAACTCACGAGCTTTGGCGAGGGGCGCGTGCTGGACGATGACGTTCAGATCCTCATGCGCTTCGACGGAGGTGCCAAAGGCATGATCTGGGCGAGCCAGGTCGCCCCCGGCAATGAGAACGGTCTGAAGTTGCGCGTCTATGGCACCAAGGGCGGGCTCGAGTGGACCCAGGCGGACCCCAATTATCTCTGGTACACGCCGTTCGGCAAGCCGAAGCAGCTTCTGACCCGCGGCGGCGCCGGGGCGTCTCCGGAAGCCGCGCGCGTCACCCGTGTGCCGGGGGGGCACCCGGAAGGATATCTCGAAGGGTTCGCCAACCTCTATACCGAGGCTGCACAAGCCATCATCGCGGCGCGTTCCGGAAAGAAGACGCCCAAGGACGTCATCTATCCGACGGTAGAAGACGGGCTGGCTGGAATGCAGTTCATTGAAGCAGCCGTAAAATCATCCAAAGCGGGCGGTGTCTGGACGAAAGTGTGATGGAGGAGAACCAAACCACAAGTCCCGGACCGCTCCCCGTTCTCGAAGCGCGCGGCATCGCCAAGGCATTCGGCCCGGTTGAGGTCTTGACCGACATCAGCCTCACCGTCATGCCCGGCGAAGTGCATGCCATTATCGGCGAAAATGGTGCCGGCAAATCGACGCTGATGAAGCTGATGAGCGGACATCTCCAGCCGACGCGCGGTACGGTCGCCATCGATGGTGAGCCGGCACATTTCGCCGGGCCCGTCGATGCGGAGCATCGCGGCCTGGTGCTGGTGCACCAGGAGATATTGCTCGCGCCGGACCTGACCGTCGCACAGAACATCTTCATGGGCCGGGAACTGAAACGCGGTCTTATGGTCAACGACCGTGAAATGAACCGCCAGTCGGCGGAAGCCGTCCGCAGCCTCGGCGCCGACATCGATCCAACCGCCCAGATCTCGCGCCTTTCCATCGCCCGCCGCCAGCTTGTGCAGATCGCGCGTGCCTTGCAGGTGCCGCACCGGGTGGTGATCTTCGATGAACCGACAGCCTCGCTGACACCTTTTGAAACCGACGCATTGCTGAAAGTCATCCGCGATCTGCGCGACAAGGGTGTCGCTGTTCTCTACATCTCGCATCGCCTGCCGGAAGTGGCAGCGATCGCCGACCGCATCACCGTCCTGCGCGACGGCAAGCTGATTGCAACCCGCAATGCTTCGGAACTTCAACCCGTCGACATGGCGCGGCTGATGGTCGGCCGCGACATGTCGAAACTCTATCCCGAGCGCGAAGACACAACGAGCAGCCAGACCGTACTGGACGTAAAGAACTTCGACGTGCCGGGCTATGCGCGCGATGCGTCGTTCACCCTGCGGAAAGGCGAGATACTCGGCTTTGCCGGCCTCATCGGCGCCGGCCGTACGGAGCTTTTTGAGGGCCTCGTCGGCCTGCGCACCGGCCACGGCGAAATCATGCTCAATGGTAGGCCAGTCAAGTTCCACACTGTTCGCGACAGCATGGCGGCAGGCATTGTCTATCTGAGCGAGGACCGCAAGGGCAAAGGGCTGCTGCTGGCGCAAGATTTGCGCACCAACCTCACGCTGGCCACGCTGGAGAAGTTCACCAGGGGCCCGCTGATCGAGCGAAAGCGCGAGGACAACAGCCTCGACAAGGCCATCACCGACTTCGACATCCGCGCCCGACGCCGCGACCTCCTGGCCGGACAGCTTTCGGGCGGCAACCAGCAGAAGCTGCTCCTTGCCAAGATGATGCTGCTCGAGCCCAGCATTGTCATCATTGACGAGCCGACGCGCGGTATCGATATCGGCACCAAGGAACAGATCTACCGGTTCATCTCCGAACTCGCCAAGGCAGGCAAATCGGTTGTCGTCATCTCATCCGAGATGCAGGAACTCATTGGCATCTGCCATCGCATCCTCGTCATGCGCTCGTCGCGCATTGTGGGCGAGGTTACGGGCGAGGCGATGACCGAAGACGAAATCGTCGTTTACGCAACCGGCGTCAAGATCAACGAAGCAGAGCTTTACAGTGCGGGGAACGCATGAGCGACACCAAGGCAACAACCACCACCGACACGCGCGGTTTCGGCCGCAAGTTCGCGGATCTCGACAAGACGGCGGTTGCGCCGTTCCTGGCGCTCGCTGCGCTGTTCCTTCTCGGTGCGCTCGTCAATCCGAACTTCCTGTCGATCGACAATCTGCTCAACGTCCTCACGAGGTCGTCCTTCATAGCGATCATCGCGATCGGCGCGACCTTCGTGATTTCTGCCGGAGGGCTTGACCTGTCAGTCGGGTCGATGGCGGCGCTCGTGGCTGGTATCATGATCCTGTTCCTGAACTCGGGAGCCATCGACGGCGACATGGCCATGCTGGCTGTCGGTGTTCTGGTCGCCCTCGGCGTCGGCGCACTGGCCGGGCTGCTCAATGGCGCGGTCATCACCATCGGCAAGATCGAGCCTTTCATCGTCACGCTCGGCACCATGGCGATCTTCCGTTCAGTCACGGTCTGGCTCGCAGACGGCGGCTCGATCGCCATGAAATCGATCGCGATGCGCAACATGTTCCGCCCCGTATACACCGGCGTCTTCCTTGGCTTGCCCTTCCCGGTCTGGCTGATCATTGCGGTGGGGCTTCTTGGCGCATTCATACTCTACAAGACATCGTTCGGGCGTCATGTGATTGCCGTCGGATCCAACGAGGATGTGGCGCGCTATTCCGGAATCCATGTCAACCGCGTCCGTGCCATGACCTATGTTCTCCAGGGCATTTGCGTGGCGATTGCCGTGGTGGTCTATGTCCCGCGGCTTGGCGCCGCGACGACAACTACGGGCATGTTGTGGGAACTGCAGGCAATCACTGCCGTCGTGATCGGCGGAACTGCCCTGCGTGGCGGTGTCGGCCGCATCTGGGGAACCATCTGTGGTGCCTTCATGCTCGAAATCGTCGGCAATATCATGGTGCTGTCGAACATCGTCAGTGAATACCTGATTGGCGCCGTGCAGGGCACCATCATCATCATCGCCATGCTTGTGCAGCGCACGCTGCAGAAGAAAAAGTGATCCCACGCGATCATCGAAGAAACAAGGGGCGGCAAGCCGCCCCTTCCAACGGGACGGGGGAACAGGGCCACCCACCGAGCCGCAATCAAGGCCCGAATGAAAATTGGGAGAAGACAAATGCGTAAACTTTTGATCGGTCTTGTCGGGGCGGCTCTCGCTTCGTCGATGACCTTCGCCTACGCCCAGGACAAGAAGGTCAATATCGCCGTGTCCATTCCGGCGGCCGACCATGGCTGGACCGGCGGTGTCGTCTATCATGCAGAGCGGGCAGCCAAGATTCTCGAAGCCAATCATCCCGGTCTGAAGATCACCATCAAGACCTCGCCGGATGGCGCCTCGCAGGCCAACGCTCTGGAAGACCTGACGACGCAGGGCATCGATGCGCTGGTAACATTGCCGCACAATTCCGATGAGCTCACCGATCCAATCCGCGCGGTCAAGGAAAAGGGCATATTCGTCACCGTTGTCGACCGCGCCCTGTCCGATCCGAGCATCCAGGATCTCTATGTTGCCGGCAACAATCCGGAACTGGGTCGCGTGGCCGGTGAATATCTGAAGAATACGCTGAAGACCGGTGACGTCGTTGTCATCCGCGGCCTGCCGATCGTTATCGACGAAGAACGCCAGAAGGGCTTCGACGACGCGATCGCTGGCAGCGGCATCAAGGTGCTCGACAAGCAGTTCGGCAACTGGTCGCGTGACGACGCGTTCAAGATCATGCAGGACTATTTGACCAAGTTCCCGAAGATCGACGCCGTATGGTGCCAGGACGATGACATGGCTGTCGGCGTTCTCGAAGCCATCGAACAGGCTAAGCGTACGGACATCAAGCTGGTCATCGGCGGCGCCGGCATGAAGGACATGATCAAGCGCGTGGCCGATGGCGATGCAATGACACCGATCAATGTTCTCTATCCGCCATCAATGGTGGCAACGGCCCTGGAACTCACCGTCGCCAATTTCTATGATCAGGTACCGGTACGTGGCAAGTACATCCTCGACGCAACCCTTGTCACCAAGGACAACGCCAAGGAATTCTACTTCCCGGATTCACCGTTCTGATTGGCTCAGTTGACCAACTGAAAACCGGAAAGGCCTCCCCTGCGGAGGCCTTTTTGTTGGCGCCCTACCCATGGAGATGTCGGTCCCGCGCAGATTGCGCATCCAGAATGTGCAAGAACTTTCTGCTACGCGCATGCAACCAAAAATAGTAATGTGGGCAAGGGGCGGTTTGGTCGAGGGGACATGCGCCGCCCTTAGCAGGGGGAGTGCGCCATGCCAATCGCCACCGTGTCCAGCCGAATGCTCGCCGTTACCGACGAAATGCACACAGTCATGGATTTTGCGCGAAAGGTCATGGAGGGCGACGGCCTCGGGCCTGACGCCTGCGATTTCCTGTTCGGTAATCCGCAAGAAATGCCGTTGCGCGGATTTGTCGATGCTTTGACCCGCCATGTCGAGCCGCAGGATGTTCATTGGTTCGGTTACAAAAAATATGAAACCGTGGCGCGGGAAACGGTAGCTCGTTCGCTCAGCCAGGCGCGCAACAGGGACTATGGGCCAGACGATATTGCGATCACTGCCGGCGGGTTCGGCGCGATAGCGGCCGCGCTGCTTGCGGTGCTCGAGGTGGGGGAGGAGGTCATCTATCCGCGTCCCGGCTGGTTCGCCTATGGCGCCCAGATTCGCGGCGCGGCAGGGACACCTGTCGCCGTCGACCTGGTCCCGGAGACCTATGACCTCGATCTCGAAAGGATCGAGGCAGCGATCACCCCGCGCACCCGCGTCGTGGTTGTCAACACGCCGCACAATCCGACCGGCCGCATCTTTGCCCGCGCTCAGCTGGACGCGCTCGCCGAAAGACTCGCGGCCGCATCCGAACGGTTCGGCAAGGTAATCTATCTCCTTGCCGACGAGCCCTATGCCCGGCTTGTGTTCGATGGCCATGCCCATATCAGTCCGGCCGAAAGCTACCCGCACACGCTGATCGCCTATTCCTTCGGCAAGACCTTGCTCGCGCCCGGCGAGCGCCTCGGTTGGCTCGCATTTGGGGCCGACATGCCCGAGGCTGATCGCATAAGGCTGCGCGAGGCTGTCGACATGGCGCAGGTTTCACACGGCTGGGCCTTCGCCGGTCGTACCCTGCAGCGGGCACTGCCCGACCTCGAGAAACTCAGCATCGATGTCGTAGCGCTGGCGCGGCGCCGCGATCGCATGGTTGAAGGCTTGCGGACAGCGGGATACGACCTGCCCGTGCCCGAAGGTACTTTCTATCTCATTCCGCGCTCTCCGATACCGGACGACATGGCCTTTGCGGCCCGCCTGGCAACCGACGGTGTCTGGGTGCTGCCTGGCAGCGTTGCGCAAATGCCCGGACGACTGCGGATCAGCTTGACGGCAAATGACGGGATGGTGGAGCGCTCCCTGCCAGTCTTTGCGCGGGCAATCCGCGAAGTCGCAACCTAGGCCGTGGCCGGGCGCCATCCTATCCAGTTGCGACATTTCTCGCCGCCAATAGAATTGATTTGTTGACATAAACATATCTTTATGTGAACCTGCCGCCTCTTCCAAAATCATTGGTCATGAGGCATGCTCTGTTATGAATATTGCGGTTGAAAGTCTGGGTGATAACCTGTTTGGGCCCATGGGCGCCCCGCGCGACGGCTCGGAGGTTTTCGCCGCCCTGACCAAGGCGGCGAAGGAACGTATCCTTATCCTTGACGGTGCCATGGGCACGCAGATCCAGGGCCTCAATCTCAATGAAGAGAGCTTCCGCGGCCAACGTTTTGCCGACTGCTCCTGTCATTTGCAGGGCAATAATGACCTCCTGATCCTGACCCAGCCGCAGGCCATCGAGGATATCCACTACGCCTATGCCATGGCCGGGGCGGATATTCTCGAAACCAATACCTTTTCCTCCACCACGATAGCGCAGGCCGACTACAGCATGGAGGAGGTGGTCTATGAACTTAACCGCGATGGCGCACGCCTGGCCCGCCGTGCGGCAATCAAGGCCGAACAGGCGGATGGCAAGCGTCGTTTCGTTGCCGGTGCACTCGGCCCGACCAACCGCACCGCATCTATTTCACCGGACGTCAACAATCCCGGCTACCGCGCCGTAACTTTCGACGACTTGCGCATCGCCTATGCCGAGCAGGTACGCGGCCTCATCGATGGCGGCGCCGACATCATCCTCATCGAGACGATTTTCGATACGCTGAATGCCAAGGCAGCGATCTTCGCGACACAGGAAGTATTCGAGGAAAAGGGCATCACCTTGCCGGTGATGATCTCCGGCACGATTACCGACCGTTCCGGCCGCACGCTTTCCGGCCAGACGCCCACGGCGTTCTGGTATTCGGTGCGCCACGCGAAGCCGTTCACGATCGGCCTCAACTGCGCGCTCGGCGCCAATGCCATGCGCGACCATCTGGCGGAAATCGCCAGCGTCGCCGACACCTTCGTCTGCGCCTATCCCAATGCGGGCCTGCCCAACGAATTCGGCCAGTATGATGAGAGCCCGGAGGCAATGGCGGCGCAGCTTGAAGGGTTCGCCAGGGAAGGTCTCCTCAACATCGTCGGCGGCTGCTGCGGGTCCACGCCCGAACATATCAGGGCGATTGCCGATGCCGTTGGCAAATATGCCCCACGCGAAATCCCCGAGACAGACATCCATATGCGGTTGTCGGGGCTTGAACCGTTCACCCTCACCAAGGACATTGCATTCGTCAATGTCGGCGAACGCACCAATATCACCGGCTCGGCCAAGTTCCGCAAACTCATTACCGCCGGCGACTTCGCAACCGCGCTCGACGTCGCGCGCGATCAGGTGGCGAATGGCGCGCAAATCATCGACATCAACATGGATGAGGGCCTCATCGACAGCGAAAAGGCCATGGTCGAGTTCCTCAACCTGATCGCCGCCGAGCCGGATATCGCCCGTGTGCCCGTGATGATCGATTCGTCCAAATGGGACGTCATCGAGGCCGGGTTGAAATGCGTGCAGGGCAAGCCCCTGGTCAATTCGATCTCGATGAAGGAAGGGGAGCAGGCGTTCATTGATCACGCCAAGCGCGTTCGCGCCTACGGGGCGGCCGTCGTGGTCATGGCCTTCGATACGGATGGCCAGGCCGACACATTGGAACGCAAGGTCGCGATCTCGACACGCGCCTATGAGCTCTTGACCAGGGAAGCAGGCTTTCCACCGGAAGACATCGTGTTCGATCCCAATGTCTTTGCGGTCGCCACCGGCATTGAAGAACACAATGGCTACGGCGTCGCCTTCATAGAGGCGGCACGCCAGATCACCGGCACCTTGCCGCATGTGCACATTTCCGGCGGTATATCCAACCTGTCCTTCTCATTCCGCGGCAACGAGCCGGTGCGCGAAGCCATGCACGCGGTCTTTCTCTACCATGCAATCCAGGCGGGCATGGATATGGGCATCGTCAATGCCGGCCAGCTTGCGGTCTATGAATCCATCGACCCGGAGCTGCGCGAAGCCTGCGAGGATGTGGTTCTCAATCGCCGCGATGACGCCACCGAACGCCTGCTCGATCTTGCAGAACGCTACAAGGGTGCTGCCGGTAAGGAGGCAAGGGAACGCGATCTCGCCTGGCGGGAATGGAGCGTCGCCAAGCGCATCGAACATGCGCTGGTCAATGGCATCACCGAATTCATCGATGCTGACACCGAAGAAGCCCGTCTTTCCGCAGAACGGCCGTTGCACGTCATCGAGGGCCCGCTGATGGCCGGGATGAATGTCGTCGGCGACCTCTTCGGCGCCGGCAAGATGTTCCTGCCACAGGTCGTGAAATCCGCCCGGGTGATGAAGCAGGCCGTGGCCGTGCTGCTGCCCTACATGGAGGCGGAGAAGCTTGCCAATGGGGGTTCGGGCCAGCGCGAAAGCGCCGGCAAGGTATTGATGGCAACCGTCAAGGGCGACGTCCACGATATCGGCAAGAACATTGTCGGCGTCGTGCTTGCCTGCAACAATTACGAGATCATCGATCTTGGCGTCATGGTGCCATCGGCCAAAATCCTGCAAACGGCCAAGGAGCAGAACGTAGACATCATTGGCTTATCCGGCCTCATCACTCCTTCGCTGGACGAGATGGTGCACGTTGCCGCTGAGATGGAGCGGGAAGGTTTCGACATTCCGCTGCTGATCGGCGGCGCGACGACCAGTCGCGTGCACACCGCGGTCAAGATCAACCCGCGCTACAATAAAGGGCAAACCATCTATGTGACGGATGCCAGCCGCGCTGTCGGCGTCGTTTCCAACCTCCTGTCGCTGGAGTCCAAGCCTGCTTATGTCGAGACGATCCAGGCCGAATATCTGAAGGTCGCAGAAGCCCATGCGCGCAATGAGGCCGACAAGCAGCGCTTGAGCCTCGCCAAGGCCCGCGCCAATGCACAGGTTGTTGACTGGGCCTCCTACGCACCGCCACGGCCGAGCTTTCTCGGGACCCGTGTGTTCGAGAACTACGATCTGGCCGCGATTGCCCGCTATATCGACTGGACGCCGTTCTTCCAGACCTGGGAGCTCAAGGGCCGGTACCCCGCCATTCTCGAAGACGAGAAGCAGGGTCCCGCCGCCCGCCAGCTGTTCGACGATGCGCAGGCGATGCTGCAGAAGATCATTGCCGAGAAATGGTTTAATCCAAAGGCAGTGATCGGCCTGTGGCCGGCCGGGGCGGTCGGCGACGATATCCGCCTGTTCGTGGACGAGGCCCGTGGCAAGGAGCTTGCGACCTTCTTCACGCTGCGCCAGCAATTGTCGAAGCGCGATGGCCGGCCAAATGTGGCACTGGCGGATTTCGTTGCGCCGGTAGACAGCGGCAAGCAGGATTATGTTGGCGGTTTTGTTGTCACCGCCGGTATCGAGGAGATCGCCATTGCCGAACGTTTCGAGCGCGCCAATGACGATTACTCCTCCATCCTTGTGAAGGCTCTGGCCGATCGTTTTGCCGAAGCCTTTGCGGAATTGATGCACGAGCGCGTCCGCAAGGAGTTCTGGGGCTATGCGCCCCATGAGAGCCTCTCACCCGAGGAACTGATCGGCGAGCCCTATCGCGGCATCCGCCCCGCACCGGGCTATCCGGCGCAGCCCGATCATACGGAAAAGGAAACGTTGTTCCGGCTGCTCGATGCGGAGGCGAACATCAATGTTCGCCTGACGGAGAGCTATGCCATGTGGCCCGGTTCCTCCGTGTCGGGCATCTACATCGCCCATCCGGACAGCTATTATTTCGGCGTCGCCAAGGTCGAGCGCGACCAGGTGGAAGACTATTCGGCACGCAAATCGATGCCTGTCGCAGAGGTCGAACGCTGGCTGGGACCCATCCTCAATTATGTACCGGCACCCAGGGTTCAGGCCGCGGAATGAAGATAGTGGCGTGGCGGAGCTCCGAGCATGCGTTTGAACATGGTCGTGAACGCCGGCACGCTGCTGTAACCAAGATCCAGTGCAACGCTGGTCACCGGCTCTCCTTCGGTCAGGCGCGGCAGCGCGGACAGGAGACATGCCTGCTGGCGCCATGTCGAAAGGCTGAGGCCGGTCTCACGGCGGAACATGCGGGTGAATGTGCGCCGGCTCATGCCGAGCCGGTCAGCCCAATCATCGATATTGGCATGGGGCGAGGGATCGCTGAGGAAGCCGCGGCATAGCGCGGCAAGTCGCCGGTCTTCAGGAAATGGAAGACCCAGCGGCCGTTCCTCGAGGTTCGGAATCTCATGCAATAACAGGCCCATGACCAGTGTCATGCGTTGGTCGGCCTGCATATCCAGCGGCGCCGCCACCGCTTCGCGAATGAGACTGTCGGTCAGCGGCGTCAGCCCGACCACGTGCAGATGGCTTTTCAGACCTTCGACCGCGTTGGGCCGGACATAGATCGAATGCATGGCGACATCGCCCAGCATGTCCACCGCATGGTCGATCCCCGCCGGCAGCCACAGCGCATGGTGCGGCGGGACCATCCAGCGTCCGAACTTCGTCGTGACCATGGCAACGCCGGTTATGGCATGCAGCAACTGCGACTGGATATGATGGTGATCCGGAATATGAAATCCGGACGGATAAAGACTCGCAAGCGCAACGACATCCCCCTCTGCCTTCTCCAACCAGTCGAGCCGCATCCGATGCTGCTTTTCCAGTTCGAGTCCTGCGGCATGACGCGCCGCGAAAGTCCCATAGCGCATAATTTTTGGCCCACTCGCGAAAGAACTGGACCAAACCACGAAAGCAGGTTTGCTGCAACAAGTATATCAGTGACTGGAGAAGAGCGGCGCGCCTACGCGCCAGCGCTCTCACGTTCAATTTGGAAACGCCAGATGACTGATACCGCCATGCCAGCCCAGCGGGCTTCCGCTGAATCCACAGTGTTTGCGATCATTTTCGCGGTGAGTTTCTGCCATTTCCTCAATGACATGATGCAGTCGCTGCTGGCTGCGATCTATCCGATGCTCAAGCAGAATTATGGCCTCGACTTCAAGCAGATCGGATTTCTGACCCTGACCTTCCAGGTCACGGCATCGCTGTTGCAGCCGGTCGTCGGCACCTACACCGACAAGCGGCCGATGCCCTATTCACTGCCCGTCGGCATGGCTTTTTCGCTGGTCGGCCTTGGCCTTCTGTCCGTCGCAACGCATTATGCAATGCTGCTTGCCGGCGCGGCCTTCATTGGCATTGGCTCATCGATCTTCCATCCTGAGTCGTCGCGGGTGGCCCGGCTGGCATCCGGAGGCCGCCATGGCCTGGCCCAGTCCTTCTTTCAGGTTGGCGGCAATTTCGGCACAGCAAGCGGTCCCTTGCTGGCCGCCTTCATCGTGCTTCCCCGCGGCCAGCAGAGTATCGCCTGGTTCTCGCTGGCGGCGCTTCTCGGCATGATCATTCTGTATCAGGTCGGCAGCTGGTACCAGCGTTACCGTGCTGCCAACGCCAACCGGCCCGCCGCAAGCAAGGTCCTGCGCCTGCCCAGGAAGAAGGTCATCATTTCACTGATCATTCTGACGTTGCTCGTCTTCACGAAGAACATCTATCTTGCCAGCATCTCGAGCTATTACACGTTCTATGTCATCCACAAGTTCGGCATATCCGTGCAGCAATCGCAGATGATGCTGTTCCTGTTCCTCGGCGCCGCGGCCGTCGGCACCGTCCTTGGCGGTCCCATCGGCGACAAGATCGGCACCAAGGCAGTCATCTGGTTCTCTATCCTCGGGGTGCTGCCCTTCACGCTGCTCATGCCCTATGCGAATCTGTTCTGGACCGGCGTCCTGACGGTCTTCATCGGATTCATCCTCTCATCAGCCTTTCCCGCGATCGTCGTTTTTGCGCAGGAACTGGTGCCGGGCCGCGTCGGCATGATCGCCGGAATTTTCTTCGGTTTTGCCTTTGGCATGGCCGGCATCGCCGCGGCGGTGCTCGGTTTCGTCGCCGACATCAAGGGAATCGATTATGTCTATATGGTCTGTTCCTACCTGCCATTCCTTGGCTTGCTGACGATCTTCCTTCCCAGCATGCGTGAAGTGCGGGGCGAATCCGTAGCAATCTAGGCCCAGGCACACGATCAGGTTTGCCCAAATGTGATGCTCACAGGCGAGGACCCGGCAAGCACCGGGTTCTTGTTTCGGCGGACTCGCTTTCGCTCCTGATGCTTATTGTCAGGATGCTGGTTTGAATTTTCTCGAAAGTGCCCATATAAGGAACGCCGTTCCTGCGGTATCTCGCCGTACGCGTGACCACGCGTCCTCACCGAAATCCTCTCGGGTAGTTTCATGTCCTCAGCCATCTCCGTCACCAGCCTGTACAAAACCTATTCGACCGGTTTCGAAGCGCTGAAGAACATTAATCTCGACATTCGCCATGGTGAGATTTTCGCCCTGCTCGGGCCGAACGGCGCCGGCAAGACGACGTTGATCTCGGCCATATGCGGCATCGTCAATCCAACGTCGGGGACAATCCTTGCCGATGGCCATGATGTCATCAAGGACTATCGCGCCGCACGCTCGAAGATCGGCCTCGTTCCCCAGGAACTGACGACCGATGCATTCGAAACCGTATGGGGAACCGTCAGCTTCAGCCGCGGCCTTTTCGGCAAACCCGCCAATCCGGGCCATATCGAGAAGATCCTGAAGGAACTGTCCTTGTGGGACAAGAAGGACTCAAAGCTCATGACGCTTTCCGGCGGCATGAAACGCCGGGTCATGATTGCCAAGGCCCTGTCGCACGAGCCGCAAATCCTCTTTCTGGATGAACCCACAGCCGGCGTGGATGTGGAACTGCGCCGCGACATGTGGAGCGTCGTCCGCGAGCTGCGGGGATCGGGCGTAACCATCATTCTGACGACCCATTATATCGAGGAGGCGCAACAGATGGCCGACCGGATCGGCGTCATCAGCCACGGCGAGATCATTCTTGTCGAGGAAAAGGATGAACTGATGCGCTCGCTCGGCAAGAAGCAGCTTCGGCTGCATCTGCAGGAGAAGCGCGATAGCGTTCCGGAGGCCCTTGCGGCCTATGGGCTGGAGCTTTCCCCCGACGGCTGCGAGCTGATCTACACCTACGATACCCAGAAGGAGCGTACGGGCATCACCGCATTGCTGCAGGATCTGGGCAAGGCAGATGTGCGTTTCAAGGATATCCAGACCAGGGAAAGTTCGCTTGAAGACATATTCGTCAACCTGGTGAGGGAACGCAAATGAACCTATACGCCATCAAGGCAATCTACCTGTTCGAGATGCACCGCACCTGGCGAACGATCATGCAGAGCGTCATTTCGCCAGTGCTTTCGACCAGCCTCTATTTCGTGGTTTTCGGCTCGGCGATCGGCGGCCGCATCCCGGAGATCAACGGGGTCAGCTATGGCGCGTTCATCGTGCCGGGCCTCATCATGCTCTCACTCCTGACGCAGAGCATCTCGAACGCCTCCTTCGGCATTTACTTTCCGAAATTCGTCGGCACGATTTACGAACTGCTTTCGGCGCCGGTTTCCTATGTCGAGATCGTTATCGCCTATGTCGGCGCTGCCGCAACGAAATCGATCCTCCTGGGAGTCATAATTCTCGCCACCGCATCATTGTTTGTGCCGCTGCGAATTGAGCATCCATTCGTCATGCTGCTCTTTCTGGTGCTAACGGCAGTCACCTTCAGCATGTTCGGATTCATCATAGGCATATGGGCTGATGGCTTCGAAAAACTGCAGCTCGTGCCGCTGATGATCATCACGCCGCTCACCTTCCTCGGCGGCAGTTTCTATGCTGTCGACATGCTTCCACCCTTCTGGCAGACGGTGACGCTGTTCAACCCGGTCGTGTACCTGATCAGCGGCTTCCGCTGGAGTTTCTTTGGACTCTCCGATGTCCACATCGGCACCAGCCTCGCCATAACTGCCTTGTTTCTCCTCGCCTGCATGTTGATCCTGCGCTGGATATTCAAGACGGGTTACCGGCTGAAGAGCTAGCGCAGGTCACCGTTCAATGACATGCAGGCTCCTGCTTCCTTCGTGCACGGCGTCCGTCACAAGGCGTCGATCGAACGTGGCAAGCTGGCCGTTGTTTGCCCGCGCAAGTGCAAGGAGATAGGTGTCGGTAACCTGACTTGATGTCAGCAGTCGCGATTGGTCGACCAAGTTTGATTGCATCAGGCTGATGCTATCCGTCCAGAACACATGGCCGGGACGGGACAATAATCCCGTAAGCATCGACGCAATCGCTGCTGGAGTACCGGGCGAATTGCGGTAACGCGGATCACCAATAATGCGGATGACGCCGTTCTCCGTAAGGGGGCAGGTAGCCCAAGCAGTTTGACCAATTTCCGCAAACCAGCCGTGTGCCGAACTGTGGTGGATATGTGCCGGATCAAACAACGCAATCAGTACATTGACGTCAAGCAGGAATGTCATCAGGGCAGTTCATCGCGCAGCTGATTGACGAACTCCATGGTAACCGGCGTTCCATCCTTTACAGTAAGAAGCGGCACTCCGTTGCGCTCGCTCAAGCCGGTGGTTTGCACCTGCAAGGATTTGCGGGCAAGCATCGATATGACCTCGCCAATTGTCTTATTCTGGTGTTCGGCCAGTCCTTTCGCCGCGGCAAGCACGTCGTCATCGATGGCCAAGGTGGTCCGCATTTTCTGGACTCCAGCATCACGCATCAAACATCAGTCATCAAGATAGTCGCACACTCAACCGATATCAAGTGCCAGCCCTACCTGAAGTAGGCCTCCAAAGCAGCCAAACCGGCTTTCAGCTCCTTTTCGCCGTGCGGTCCGAGGTTGGACAGAAGCTCCGCCTCGAATGCGTGCGCTACCTTTGCCAGATCGGCATAGACCTTTCGTCCCGCAGGCGTCAGTTCCAGATTCTCGATGCGACGGTCGGCTTCGTCACGCTTGCGGCGCAACCAGTATCGCTGTTCCAATGCAAACACCGCCCGCGATACCTTCGTCTTGTGCATCGAGGAATGCGTTCCGATCGCAGTGGCCGTGAGAACACCGAACTGGCCAAGCGTGGCAAGCGTACGCCATTCCGGGCGGGTCAGCCCATATTGGTCGCGGTAGAGCCCGGCGAACCGCTGACTGATCGCCTCGGCAGCCTTGTTCAGCCGGTACGGCAGGAAGTCTTCCAGTATCAATGGCGGTTTCTCGGTCGTCTCATCAACCATCGTGCACAAATCCTCGTTTGCGGTTGATAGTTACAAAATAGATCGTCACAATTGCAACTAAATTGATTGGACACCTTCCTTAGGGTCGCCCATCGGGCTGGAACTATAGAAAGGTCAAGCAGGAGGATGTGTGATGGCGCCCAGCAACTATATGCCCGGATTCGGCAATGACTTCGAAACGGAAGCCTTGCCCGGCGCCCTGCCACAGGGGCAGAATTCGCCGCAGCGCTGTGCCTATGGCCTTTATGCGGAACAGCTTTCCGGCTCACCCTTTACCGCTCCACGCGGCATCAACGAACGTTCCTGGCTGTATCGCATCCGGCCGTCGGTCAAGCACAGCGGCCGTTTCTCACCGGTCAAACGCCCGCATTGGAAGACCGCGCCCAATCTCGACGATCATGAACTGCCGATAGGGCAGCTGCGCTGGAACCCGACGCCAATGCCGTCCGAACCGACCAGTTTCATCGATGGTGTCCGCACCATCACTACCGCCGGCGACGTGCACGGCCAGGCCGGCATGGCGGCGCATGTCTACGCCATTAACCGCGACATGCAGGATGATTACTTCTTCAATGCCGACGGCGAGATGCTCCTGGTACCCGAGAAGGGGCGGCTGAGCATCTTCACCGAGATGGGTGTCATCGACATCGAACCCTCGGAGATCTGCGTGGTGCCGCGCGGCATGGTGATCAAGGTCGCGGCAATGGATGGCGAGGCCCGCGGCTACATCTGCGAAAACTACGGGGCAAAGTTCGCCCTGCCGGACCGCGGCCCGATTGGTGCCAACTGCCTCGCCAACCCGCGCGATTTCAAGACTCCGGTTGCGGCTTTCGAAGACAAGGAAGCACCGTGCCGTCTGCACGTGAAATGGTGCGGAAAATTCTATGAAACCCTGCTGGACCATTCACCGCTGGACGTGGTCGCCTGGCATGGAAACTATGCGCCGTACAAATATGACCTGCGCACTTTCTCGCCCGTCGGCGCGATCCTGTTCGATCACCCGGACCCATCCATCTTTACCGTCCTGACCGCGCCTTCCGGAGAGGAGGGGACTGCCAATGTGGATTTCGTGATCTTCCCTCCGCGCTGGCTGGTGGCCGAGCACAGTTTCCGCCCGCCCTGGTACCACCGCAATATCATGTCGGAATTCATGGGCCTGGTATATGGTCAGTACGACGCCAAGGAGGAGGGATTCGTGCCGGGTGGCATGAGCCTGCATAACATGATGCTGCCGCATGGCCCTGACACTATGGGCTTCAACAAGGCTTCGACGCTGGAGCTCAAGCCGCAGCGGCTCGAAAATACATTGGCGTTCATGTTCGAGACGCGCTTCCCGCAACACCTCACCCGCTTTGCTTCGGAACTGGAGTCCCTTCAGGACAACTATGCCGATTGCTGGAAGGATCTGAGAAAGCGCTTTAACGGCACGCCCGAGGGAGACTGGTCCGAATGAAGCTCGCCTCCCTGGATAATGGTACGCGCGACGGCAAACTCGTTCTCGTCTCAAGGGACCTGACCCGCTTTACCAACGCCTCCTTCCTGACACCTACGCTACAGTCAGCTCTCGACAACTGGGCACGCATCGCCCCGCATCTGGAGGCACTCAGCACCAGCCTCGAACTTGGTGCAGTCCCGACGGAGCGCTTTCACGAACATGACGCCCTGTCGCCGCTGCCCCGGGCCTACCAGTGGGCGGATGGCTCGGCCTATGTCAATCATGTCGAACTGGTGCGCAAGGCGCGCGGCGCGGAGATGCCGCAAAGCTTCTGGACCGAACCGCTCATGTACCAGGGCGGCTCGGACAGCTTTCTCAGCCCCCGGGAGCCGATCCGCATGGCCGATGAAGCCTACGGCATCGACATGGAGGGTGAGGTCGCAGTGATCGTTGACGATGTGCCTGCCGGCGCAACGGTCGACGAGGCCCGCAATGCCATTCGCCTCATCATGCTGGTGAACGACGTCAGCCTGCGCGGACTCATTCCGGCGGAGCTCGCCAAGGGCTTCGGGTTCTTCCAGTCAAAACCATCTTCAGCGTTCTCACCCGCTGCGGTGACCCCCGATGAGCTCGGCGATGCCTGGGATGGCAGCCGGGTCCACTTGCCGTTGAACGTCGATCTCAATGGCAGGCCGTTCGGCCGCGCCAATGCAGGGGTCGACATGACCTTCGACTTTCCTGCGCTGATTGCCCATGCGGCAAAGACGCGGCCGCTTGCCGCCGGAACGATCATCGGTTCCGGCACCGTATCCAACAAGCTCGATGGTGGGCCGGGCAAGCCCGTCTCGGAGGGGGGTGCCGGCTATTCCTGCATTGCCGAAATCCGCATGATCGAAACGATCGATCGGGGCACCCCGCAAACCCCGTTCATGCGGTTTGGTGACACCGTGCGCATCGAGATGCAGGACAAGGCTGGCCATTCGATCTTCGGTGCCATCGAGCAGCAGGTGGTGCAATATGGCCGGTAAAGCGATCCTTTATGATTACTGGCGGTCTTCCGCCAGCTATCGCGTGCGGATAGCGCTCAATGTCCTGGGGCTCGACTATGAGACGGTGCCTGTTGACCTCCTCAAGGGCGAGCATAAGGGCATCAACCACCTCACCCGCAACCCGCAGGGTCTGGTACCGGCATTGGCGATGGACGGGCACATGATGACGCAATCACTGGCGATCATCGAATATCTCGATGAAGTCTTTCCCGATGCCGGGTTTCTGCCAGCCGACCCGGTCGGTCGCCAACGCGTGCGGGCACTCTCCTACGCCATTGCCATGGAAATCCATCCTGTCTGCAATCTCGGCGTCATATCGCACGTCATGGAGTTGACAGGTGGCAGTGAGGAAACGCGTGGGCTCTGGATGCGCAAGTTCATCGCCGAGGGGCTGGCAGCCGTCGAAACCATGCTGGATCACCCCGACACCGGCACCTTCTGCCATGGGGACACTCCCGGCATGGCAGATTTCTGCCTGGTGCCGCAGGTCTACAATGCCAGGCGATGGGGTGCCGAAATCGACCATCTGCTCCGCATCAAAGGCATTGTCGACCATTGCGAGGCAGTCGAGGCCTTTACCGCAGCACATCCGGACCGGGTCAAGGCCGAAGTCTAGAGCATCAGACAACCTTCACGTCATACAGGGCGAACGACGTATCCGATGTCAGAATCGTGAGGTTTTCGACCTGTGCCTGGGCGATAAGAACCCGGTCGAACGGATCGCGATGACGGTCGCCCACTCGCTCAGTGCGTGCCGCGTGTTTCTCGTTGACTGGCAGGAAGGGGATATTGTGCATTCTCACCGTCTCGACGATATCGCCGTCCAGTCTGAGCTTTCCCAGTCCCCGCTTGATCGCGATCTCCCAGATCGTCGCTGAACTTACGATCAGACCTTCACCGCGTTGCAGGATCGTCCTCTGAGCTGTTGAAAGCCGCGGATCATCGCCGAGCGCCCATAACAGCACGTGGGTATCGATGAGATAGAGTGGGCGACTCACTTGACGTAGTCGTCCCAATCGGCGCTGAGGTCGTCAAAATCGTCCGCAATCTCAATGCGCCCCTTCATCGCCCCGATCAGGCTTCCTGGCTTCGCATTGCGGCCGGGAAGGGGAGAGATGGTTGCTACGGCCTTGCCGTGGCGCGTCAGGACAATCTCCTCACCGGACTGGGCACGGGCGACGAGTTCGGAAAATTTGGCCTTGGCTTCTGCGATTGAAATATTCAGATCGGGCTCCTTATGACTATAATTTAGGTCATATTTGAGCCCGATGCAATGGAGCAGCGTAGGTCTACTCCGCCGCTTCTATCTTGATAACGCCCCGGCGGATCTGATCCTCTTCGATGGATTCGAACAGGGCACGGAAATTGCCTTCGCCGAAGCCTTCGTCACCCTTGCGCTGGATGAATTCGAAGAAGATCGGCCCGATCACGGTCTTGGAGAATATCTGCAGGAGGATCTTCGTCATGCCGCCATCGATGACGCCTTCGCCATCGATGAGGATGCCATGGCGCTTCATCCGCTCGATCGGCTCGTCATGGCCGTTTACGCGATCGTGTGATTTCTCATAATAGGTCTCGGGCGGCCCAGGCATGAATTTCAGGCCATTGTCGGCGAGCTTGTCGGTCGCGTCGTAGATCGACTCCGTGCCGACAGCGATGTGCTGGATGCCTTCGCCCTTGTACTTGCGCAGATATTCCTCGATCTGGCTCTTGTCGTCAGTCGATTCATTCAGCGGAATGCGGATCTTGCCGCAGGGCGAGGTGATGGCACGCGATACGAGACCGGTCAGCTTGCCGGCAATATCGAAGAAGTGAATCTGCTTGAACCCGAAGAGCTCGCGATAGAACGCCCACCACTTGTCCATGTTGCCGCGATAGACATTATGGGTGAGGTGATCGAGGTAATAGAACCCCACGCCCTCCGGTTTTGGGTCGCGCTCACCCAGCCATTCAAACTCTGCGTCATAGGCCGAGCCCTTGTCGCCATAGGTTTCGATGAAATAGAGCATCGACCCGCCAATACCGACGATTGCCGGGACATCGAGCGTCTTGTCGTCACCTTCATAGGGAGCCGCACCCTTGGCAACCGCGTGGTTGAAGGCGTGTGCGGCATCGACGACCCGCCATGCCATGGAGGGGGCACAAGGTCCATGCTTCTCGACAAACTTGGTCGCATGTGAACCGGGCTCGGCATTGAGGATATAGTTGATGTCGCCCTGGCGCCAGACGGTGATGTTCTTCGTCCTGTGCCGCGCTACAGGTGCATAGCCCATGCGGACAAACAGCTCTTCCAGCTTTTCCGGTTCCGGATGGGAGAATTCGACAAATTCGAAACCGTCCGTTCCGGCGGGGTTGTCCTTGCTGATTACAGCCTTCGGTGCGTCATGCGGAAACGGGCCCATCTCATCCTCCATTCAATTGCTCGCATTATCACTCAAAAAGCCCGCAATGTGCTTGCATTTCAGCGCTCTCGTGGCGTAACTTTCGCACGATATGCGCATATGTACTGCAAAGGATGCACAAATGACGCAACTTGACCCTTCAGACCGCAAGATACTCATCTGTTTGCAGGACGATGGGAGGCTGACGAACAACGAGCTTTCGGAGCGGATCAACCTCTCGCCGTCGCAGTGCTCGCGCCGCCGTTCAAGGTTGGAGGAGGAGGGCTATATTCGGGGTTACCGGGCGGAGATAGACCGGGAAAAGCTTGGCCTTGGCATCGTCAACATTATCTCGGTGACGCTCGCCACGCATAATCGCGACAATGCCCGGCGCTTTTCCGAGCTGATTTCCAATCTGCCGCAGGTCATGGAGGCCCACGCGCTGACCGGCGAGATGGACTACTTCATAAAAGTGGTCACACCTGACCTGCGTGCGCTCTCGGCCTTCGTGAATGAAGTGCTGCTTCCGCACGAATCCGTCCAGAACGTGAAGACGGCCATTGTCCTCGATACGCTGAAGGAAGACGGCCGTTTGCCAATTTGAACCCTCTCACCCTCCGTTATCCTCGGGCTTGACCCGAGGATCCATTGGGATAGTCGAATCGCTGCGCAGAGCTCGTGTTTCTTCGAGACTAGTGCGGGTCCTCGGGTCAAGCCCGAGGATGACGGAGAAGTGGAAGATGGCAGAAAGTAGGGTCAGGCCCCGCATGCGCGGTTTCCGCCCGCGTGAGTGCCACGCTCGCAACGCCGATCAAATAAGCCATTGCGTCACCGGCCTCAAACGTAGCAACATTTGCACCGCTCGCGGTATTGTTGTCTGTCCTTTGCGCGTCAACTTGCTGGTGAGCCTCATGGAAACAGCGCCTTCCTCACCATCGGATAGACGCGAGCATGGCCAAGCATGTAGGCGGTAATGGCGTGGGCGTCGAAAATGCCATGAAACGCCCGGCCGAGAATGTTCAGCCCGCCCGTATAGGCGCCGAAAGCCGGCATGATCATACGCGACCGGTCACTGACGAAACAGCGTCTCTGTACTGACTGTCCGCGTCGCACCACCTTGGCCGCCGGATGCAGATGCCCGGCTATCTCGCCGGGAGAAGGCGATTTCGAGGGCTCGTGCCTGAAGACCAGGTTTCCGAGTGCCAGCTCCGTGAATGTTTCGCCCGGCAGTTCCGCCGGATGGTTGGGATCGTGATTGCCGGTAATCCAGATCCACTCGCGTCCCGCCATAAGCAGGGAGAGTTCCGCCGCATAGATTGCGGGAAGACGGGCAGCCGCATCACCATCATGAAAACTGTCACCAAGGCTGATCACGCAGGCAGGATTGTATCGCGCTATGACCGCTGCCAGTGCGGCCAGTGTCGTTGCCGTATCGTAGGGCGGCAGCAGCATGCCGCGCCGGGCGAAAGACGAGCCCTTTTCGAAATGCATGTCCGAAACCACGAGAATACGGTCATGGGCGAGATAGAGCGCACCTGATGGATCGCAGACGGCGCCATGCCCGGCGACGACCAGTTCGGCCGTCCCGTGCAAAGCTGTCTTCATCGTCTGGAATGCCAGGTTCATGTATTTTCCATCATTTCCCGGGTCAGCTCGTCAGCAATCTCTTCCAGCAGCCTCTCATGCGCCTCACCGGGAACTCGTTCCTTTCCGATTTCCATCATGACGGGAACGGCGAGCGGCGAAATCCGCTCCAGATCCTTGTGGACTATGTGCCCCTTGATTCGGCTTAGCATACGGCCAAGCCGCTCAATGTCGAGCAGGCCCGCCGCCGCATCGGCGCGTGTTGCCTGAATCAGGATGTGGTCCGGCTCATGTTCGCGCAAGACGTCGTAGACAAGGTCCGTCGAGACAGTGACCTGCCGTCCGGTTTTTTCCTGCCCCGGGTGGCGCTTTTCCACCAATCCGGAGATCAGCGCGCAATTGCGGAAGGTGCGTTTCAACATCCAGCTTTCCGCCAGCCAGGCCTCGAGATCGTCACCCAGCATGTCTTCATCGAAAAGGTCCGCAAGGGGCAACTCCCCCTTTTTGAACATGCGCCCCATGTCGCGCAGGCCCCAGACCGTCAGTGCATAGTCCGTGGCGACGAAGCCGAGCGGGCGCGCCTTCGCCCGTTCCAGCCGCCGGGTCAGCAACATCCCGAGCGTCTGGTGCGCCAGCCTGCCTTCGAACGGGTAGGTCACCATATAGGACCGCTCGCCGCGCGGAAACGTCTCGACAAGCAGGCTGCCGGGCTGTGGTATAATCGAGCGATCCTTCTGGATGCGCAGCCAGTCACTGACCTGGTCTGGCAGGGCGCCCCAGCGTTTGGGGTCCGCAAGCATGGCACGCACCTGTTCCGCGAGATAGGTGGTCAGCGGAAACTTGCCGCCGGCATAGGCCGGAATCTTGGCATCAAAGCCCTCGGCATTCGAGACCATGCATTCATTTTCGCGAATGCCCTCGAAGCGCAGCACGCGGCCGGAAAAAAAGAAAGTATCGCCCGGACTGAGCGATTCGACGAAATATTCCTCCACCTTGCCGAGCACAGGGCCGCCCCTGACATTCCCGCCCTTGCCGCGTTGGCGGGTAAGCCGCACGTTGAGGCTCGGCGCCTCGATAATGGTGCCGACATTCAACCGGTACTGCTGGGCGAAACGCGGATGCGTCACACGCCAGGTTCCGTCTGCGGTTTGCCGGATCTTGGCAAAGCGCTCATAGCTTTTCAGCGCGTAGCCACCGGTTGCAACGAACTCGACGATCCGGTCAAAGGTATGCCGGGGCAGCCCGGCATAGGGGAGGGCTGTCTTGATTTCGGCATAGAGATCGTCCGCACGGAACGGCTCGGCACAGGCCATGCCAAGCACGTGCTGCGCCAGCACATCGAGCGATCCTTCACCAAGCGGCGGCGTGTCCTGCGCGCCTATGTAGTTGGCGTCGAGAGCCGCCTGGCACTCCATCACCTCGAAACGGTTGGCCGGAACGAGGATGGCGCGCGAGGGTTCATCCATGCGGTGGTTGGAACGCCCGATGCGTTGGGCAAGCCGGCTCGCGCCTTTCGGTGCGCCGACATGAATGACGAGATCGACATCTCCCCAGTCAATGCCAAGATCGAGCGTCGAGGTGGCAACGACGGCGCGCAGCGCATTGGCCGCCATGGCCTGCTCCACCTTGCGGCGCTTGCTGACATCGAGTGACCCGTGGTGCAGCGCAATCGGCAGATTGTCCTCATTGGCCATCCACAGCTCGTGAAACAACCGCTCCGCCTGGCTGCGCGTGTTGACAAAGATCAGCGTCGTGCCGTGCCGTTTGATGGCATCGTAGATGCCTGGAAGCGCGTAGACCGCCGAATGCCCGGCCCAGGGGACGTGATCATCGGTGTCGAGGATCGTAATGTGCGGCTTCGCCCCACCTTCCACCGTAACAAGGCTCGCCATCGGCGCATCGCCCGTCTGTGGCAGGAGCCAGCGTCGCAATCCATCGGGGTCCGCGACAGTCGCGGAAAGTCCGATCGTCTGTACGCCGGGCTGTAACCGGCGCAGCCGCGCCAGGCCCAAAGAGAGCAGATGGCCGCGCTTCGACGTTACCAATGAGTGCAACTCGTCGAAGATCACATAGCGCAGGTCTTCAAAGAAACGGCCGGCGTCCTTTGCGGCGATCAGCAGCGCGAGTTGCTCCGGTGTCGTCAGCAGGATGTCCGGCGGCGCCAGTTTCTGCCGCTGCCGCTTGTAGGCGGGTGTGTCCCCCGTTCGCGTTTCGAGCGAAATGTCGAGACCGATCTCGTCGATGGGCATTTCGAGGTTGCGGTGGATATCGACTGCCAGCGCCTTCAACGGCGAAATGTAGAGCGTGTGCACGCCGCGGCTCGTCGCATTGCTCCTGCCGCGGGTCGCAAGGTCGACCAGCGCCGGCAGGAACCCCGCCAGCGTCTTTCCCGCCCCGGTCGGGGCGATCAGCAAGGCGGAGTTTCCTTGGCTTGCCTCCTGCAGCAGTTCGAGCTGGTGTGCACGCGGCGACCAGCCCTTGGACTGAAACCAGTTCAGGAAGGGAAGCGGTAGATATGCGGCGCCGATGTCGGCCGGGGGTGATTTGCTGGTGCTCACTGCAGCGAATGTAGTGGCCATCGTTCAATGCGCCAAGTTCTCTTTGTCAGGATTGCGCGGAGCAAAATGCGGCCTATCTTCGTTAGGTCACGGGAGTTGTGAAAAGATTGATGATACTTGTCTTTGGCCAAAGCGTTCCACGTCATACCCTCCCCACGAGGGGGAAGGCCAGAGGCGGCACGGTTACGCCATGCTGAAACGTCCCGAAGCCCTGCTGTGTTCGACACCCGCTGGCCTTTATTCTCCGGCCGGTGATTTCCACATCGACCCGGTCCATCCCGTTGACCGCGCATTGATCACCCATGGCCATTCCGACCACGCCCGCTCCGGTCATCGCAAGGTGATGGCTACGCAGCAGACACTCGATATCATGGGTTTGCGCTATGGCGCGAATTTCGCGGGCGAAACACAGGCCGCGGGTGTAGGCGAGACCATAAGTATCAACGGCGTTTCGGTCAGCTTTCACGCGGCCGGCCACGTGCTGGGGTCGGCACAGATCGCGGTGGAAAAGGACGGCATGCGCATTGTCGCCTCCGGCGACTACAAGCGACGTGCCGACCCGACCTGCGCGGGTTTCGAGCCGGTCGCCTGCGATGTCTTCATCACCGAGGCCACCTTTGCCCTGCCGGTATTCCGTCATCCCGACAGCCGCGACGAGATTGCCAAGCTGCTCAAATCTGTCGAACAGTTCCCGGAGCGCTCGCATCTGGTTGGGGCCTATGCGCTGGGCAAGGCCCAGCGCGTCATCCGCATGCTGCGCGACGCGGGCTATGACCGGACAATCCACATCCATGGTGCACTCGAGAAGCTCTGCCAATACTACCAGTCGCAAGGGATAGACCTTGGCCCCCTTGCGCCAGCAACCACGGAGGCAGGCAACGTGCAGGATTTTGCCGGTGCCGTTGTCATTGGTCCACCCTCGGCATTTCTAGACCGCTGGGCGCGGCGTTTTCCCGACCCCGTCTCCTGTTTCGCCTCCGGCTGGATGCGCATTCGCCAGCGGGCACGCCAACAGGGCGTGGAGCTGCCGATCATCCTGTCCGATCATTGCGATTGGGACGAGCTGACCGGCACGATTGCCGAACTCGGACCCTCGCAGGTTTGGGTCACCCATGGACGCGAGGAGGCGCTGGTGCGCTGGTGCGAGCTGAATGGCTTTGCAGCACGGCCGCTCCACCTGGTCGGTTATGAGGACGAGGGGGACTAGATTGTAATGGAAGAGTTCGCGCAACTCCTCGACCGGCTGGTCCTCACTCCGGCACGCAACGGCAAGCTCACGCTGCTGGTGGATTATTTTCGCGATACGCCTGATCCGGACCGGGGCTATGCCCTTGCCGCGCTCACTGGCGATCTAGACATCGCCAATGTCAAGCCAGCTATGATCCGCGGGCTCATCGCCGAGCGCATGGATGCACAGCTCTTCGCCTATTCCTATGATTATGTTGGGGACCTTGCAGAAACGATCGCACTGGTCTGGTCCACCGATGAGCCCGTCCTTGCCAATTCCGTTCCGACTCTTGGCGATATCGTCACCTCGCTGGCGCTGGCCTCGCGCAGCGACGCTGTGCGGCTCGTCGAGAAATGGCTTGATCAGCTCGACGCCTCGGCCCGCTATGCCCTCCTGAAACTCGTCACCGGCGGCCTGCGCATTGGCGTTTCGGCGCGGCTGGCCAAACAGGCACTGGCACAATTCGGCGATGTCGATGTCACCGAGATCGAGGAATTGTGGCACGGCCTGAAGCCCCCCTATGAAGCGCTCTTTGCCTGGCTCGAAAGCAAGGCCGACAAACCGCAGAGCCTTGCGGCCGCGCCGTTCCGGCCGGTCATGTTGTCCACGCCCCTCGAAGAGCCGGATTATTCAAGGATCAACCCCGAAGAATATGCCGCCGAATGGAAATGGGACGGTATCCGCGTGCAATTGACGGCAGAGTCCGGCAAGCGCCGCATCTATTCGCGTACGGGCGACGATATCAGCCAGGCCTTTCCCGACATTACCGATTTCATGACCTTCGAAGGCACGCTGGATGGCGAATTGCTGGTCGCAAGGAGCACCGGAACGGGCGTTGAGATCCGTGCCTTCGGTGATTTGCAGCAACGCCTCAACCGCAAGACCGTCTCGGCGAAGCAGCTCGAAAGCCATCCCGCTTTCGTCCGCCTGTATGACCTGCTCATCGATGGCGGCGATGACCTTCGTGGATTGATGTTCAGCGAGCGGCGGGCCCGGCTTGAAGATTTTGTCGCGCAGCTGGAGCCGACACGCTTCGATCTGTCACCGCTTGTACCCTATCGCTCGTTTGACGAGCTTGCGACATTGCGCAAGAATCCGCCCCATCCGATCATCGAGGGGCTGATGCTCAAGCAGCGCGCCTCCATCTACGTTCCCGGCCGTCCGAAGGGGCCGTGGTTCAAATGGAAGCGCGACCCCTTCACGATCGATGCCGTGCTGGTCTATGCGCAGCGCGGCCATGGCAAGCGCTCGAGTTACTACTCCGATTATACATTCGCGGTCTGGACCGGGCCGGAAGCGGAACCTCATCTGGTTCCGGTCGGCAAGGCCTATTTCGGCTTTACCGACGAGGAACTGAAGCAGCTTGATGCCTTTGTGCGCAACAATACCACCGAACGATTCGGTCCCGTTCGTTCCGTTCGCGCGGAACCGGCACATGGTCTGGTCCTTGAAGTCGCGTTCGAAGGCCTCAACCGTTCGAAGCGGCACAAATCGGGCGTTGCCATGCGCTTTCCCCGCATCTCGCGCCTTCGCTGGGACAAGCCGCCGATCGAGGCCGACCGGCTGGAAACCCTCGAGGCGCTCCTGCGCGATTCCGAAACGGCGAGCTGACCGTTTTCGGCTTCACCGGAGCCGCCGCCACCACGCAACCTGAAAGGCGCAATGCATGCCTACTGCTTCTTGCTTTCGATGCGCCATTCCCTTGGGCTGAATGTGACATCGAACCGGGACAGGAACGAGCGGCCGAGGAGCCCGTCAACGCCGTCACCGAGCGCGTTTTCCGCATGCACCACAGCGGCAACGTCATTGGCCGTGACGCGCCCGACCTTGACTTCAGCCGCCGAGCTACGCTGTGCCATCGAGATGCCGTTCGCCGTATTCATGCGAACCGGATAATCACCCGACAACGGCATTTTTGCCCGCTCGGCAAAATCCTTCGACATCGAGACAAAGCTAGCGCCCGTATCGACGATGAAGTTGCCAGGCGTCCCATTGATGCTGACCTTGGCGGTGATCACATCCTTCCCTTGCGTGGGGAAGCGATCACTGCCCTTGGCGTAGGCATGATCGCATTTGCCTTTCTTGTTGTATTCCCTGAGGATCGCCTGCGTGCGCGGCGTATCGTTCTGCGTCGGGTCGATTGATACCCAGGTCTGGATGGGCGTGATCGCTTCGCAGTATTTGCCTAGTGCCGCGTAGCTCAAGGAAGCACCCCGGAAGACCTCGCCATTGAGCGTGCTGATGTCCGCGGAAAGACCGATCGCGGAATCGTAAGCATTGATCGCCTCGTCATAACGCTTTGCGTCTTGAAGTATCTGGGCCCGCAAATAGTGGAATTGCGGCAGGTCCGGTGACAGGGCAAGCAGATCATCTGACACCTTGAGGGCGGCGGCAAAGTCGCTCAAGCCATAGAGAATATCTGCTGCATGGTAGAGTGCCACGTCCGATGGCCGGCACTTCGTGGAATAGGCCTGGAATATCTTGGCCGCCTCGCGCTGATAACCTGCGTTCTGCAAGGCTATGGCAAGATCATATGTTGCATTCCAGTCGCAAGGTTCCCGGAACAGGACGGCAAGATGTCCAGCGACAGGATCCCGACCAGCTACGCTTCTCGGCAAGGGCTCCATTTCGAGACGCGCGTAAAACGCTTCGGCACGGGGATCCGGTTTAAATCCGGCAAGATCCATGGCTTTGTCTTCAATGGCTTCGGATCCCAACCACAACGTTGCCGTGATCCCGGCGAGAATGCAGACAACAAAAATGATATGGATGTATTCTTCCCAGACACTGGATCGCGGCGGAATCCCGCCGTTTCTGTCTTCCGACTCTGCTTTGAGCATGTAAATGACTTTCAATATCAATAAAAAAACCAGGCAATATCCGGATATTCTTGACCATGCGCGGGCGTGATGGCAAGTCCTCAGTGTGCAATTCACCGCCATATTTCCGTGACCGCACGTTCCTCATGGTCAATCCGTCAAGAACATTATAAGGGTTGGGCGTGATCGTCATCTCGCAGGATGTGCAGCTATGAGCGATACCGGCACCGAAAAGCCTGTCATTGTCTTGTTCCGCCACGATCTGCGGCTTGCAGACAATCGCGCCCTCTGCGCCGCGGCGCAGAGCAGGAAGCCGGTCATTCCGGTGTTTCTGCGCGATGAGCGGGTGAGCGGCGATCATCGTCCCGTGGGCGGCGCCAGGCGATGGTGGCTTCACCATTCACTGTTCGCACTTGCCGCTTCCCTTAATGCTCTCGGCGCTCCGCTCGTTCTCAGGCGCGGCAGGACCGACGACATCATCGACCACCTGATCGAAGAGACTGGAGCGGATCTGGTTGTCTGGAACCGCCGCTACGATCCCCCGGGGGCCGAGATTGACGAGGCGCTGCACACGGCGCTGGCGCAGCGATCCATCGCAACGAGAAGCTTCGAGGGGCAGCTGCTGCACGAGCCCTGTGCGCTCAAAACCGGTGCAGGCGGGCACTATCGTGTCTACACGCCATTCTGGCGCGCGCTCAATGCCATGCCCGAGCCGCGCGATCCGTTACCGGCGCCGGCGGCGCTGAAGTGCTGGTACCGCAAGGTCGCCTCTGACAATCTCGATGATTGGGCCCTCCTGCCGCAGGAGGCGGACTGGACCAAGGGATTTTCCGAAGCATGGACGCCCGGGGAGGAGGGGGCAAACAACCGGCTGCAGGGTTTTCTCGATGGCGCGGTCGGCGATTACACCGAGGATCGCGACCGGCCGGATATCGATGCGACGTCACGCCTGTCGCCCTACCTTGCCAATGGCGAGATCACGCCCTTCCAGATCTGGCACGCCACGAAGGGTCAGGGCCATGCCGGGGACCGGGCAGGGCTGGAGAAATTCCGCCAGGAGCTCGGATGGCGCGAGTTTTCCTATCATTTGCTGGTCAACAATCCGAAACTGCGCTCTGAAAATTACACCACCTCATTCGATGCATTCCCCTGGGAAAACCGGCCGGACCATCTCAGTGCCTGGAAGCATGGCAAGACCGGTTATCCGATCGTCGATGCCGGTATGCGGCAACTGTGGCAGACCGGCTGGATGCACAATCGTGTGCGCATGATCGTAGCTTCCTTCCTGATCAAGCACCTGCTCATCGATTGGCGCATCGGGGAGGGATGGTTCTGGGATACGCTGGTCGACGCGGACCCGGCCAACAATGCCGCGAGCTGGCAATGGGTGGCCGGGTCCGGCGCCGATGCCGCACCTTATTTCCGCATCTTCAATCCCGTCCTGCAGGGAGAGAAGTTCGACCCGGAAGGTATCTATGTGCGCCAGTTCGTGCCGGAGCTGACTGCTCTGCCGAACAAGTACCTGCATCGGCCATGGACTGCGCCCGAAACTACGCTTGCAGAGGCGAAAGTTGAACTCGGCGAAACCTATCCGCGACCCATTGTCGACCACCAGCGAGCCCGAAAAAGGGCTCTGGAAGCCTTTGAGACGACTCGATAACCCCGGTTTTCCACAAAATCGGGAAAATTTATGCCCGAACCGAATTTTGCCGCATATTCATCAAAAAGCGCCGCCAAATGGCGCTTTGGTCCATATGGTGCAACTTTTCTTTGACGTGATCGTAAGCCCCATCCACGAAAAATATTACAACGAAAGCATTATACCCTCCTTGCCTTTGGGAAAATTTTGGCATTTGTTCATGCCTTCGCAATTCTCTTAGAGGGGAAGGAAAAGAAAAATGACCTTTATGAAACTTAATCTCCGTGCGGCCTTGCTGCTTGGATCACTGATGATCGGCGCAAGCCCGGCCCTGGCCGAAATGGTACTCCATCGCGGCAACAGCGGCGAACCGCAAACCCTCGACCAGTCGCAGACCTCGATCGATATCGAGGCCTTCATCGTCAAGGACCTCTATGAGGGGCTGACTGTCTATGACGCCAACGGCAAGATCGTTCCAGGCGCTGCTGAAAGCTGGACGGTATCGGATGATGGTACGGTCTACACGTTCAAGTTGCGCGCTGACGCAAAGTGGTCCGATGGTTCGCCAGTGACCGCCGAAGACTTCGTCTTCTCGATGCGCCGCGTCGAAGATCCGAAGACCGCAGCCGGCTATGCCAATATTCTCTATCCGATCAAGAATGCCGAAAAGATCAACAAGGGCGGACTGCCCGTAGATCAGCTCGGCCTGAAGGCCGTCGACGACAAGACCCTCGAGATCACGCTGGAACGTCCGACCCCCTTCTTCATCGAACTCCTGTCGCATCAGACCGCGCTGCCAATCAACAAGGCAAGCTTCGAAAAGAACGGCGCAGATTTCGTCAAGCCAGGCAAGCTGGTCGGCAACGGTGCCTTCAAGCTCGCCGAGCATGTGCCCAATGACCATCTGACCGTCGTAAAGAACGAGCACTATTGGGACGCCGCAAACGTCAAGCTCGACAAGGTTATCTTCTACCCGATCGATGACCAGGCTGCGAACGTGCGTCGCTACGAAGCCGGCGAACTCGACCTCGTCTACAATTTCTCGTCCGACCAGATCGATCGTCTGCGCGCCGCCAATCCGAAGCAGGTGCACGTCACGCCGGCTGCGGCAACCTATTACTACCCCTTCGATACGCGCACCGAACCGTTCAACGACGTTCGCGTCCGCCAAGCCCTTTCGATGGCGGTCGACCGCGACTTCCTTGCCAAGGACATCTACAACGGCACGAAACTGCCGGTCTATTCCATGGTTCCTCCAGGGCTCGAGACCTATGGCGAACCAGCCAAGCCTGACTTTGCCGGGCTGTCGCAGCTCGACCGTGAAGACAAGGCCCTGGAACTGATGAAAGAGGCCGGCTACGGCGAAGGCGGCAAGCCGCTCAACATCGAGATCCGTTACAACACCAATCCGAACCATGAACGCGTCGCTACGGCTGTCGCCGACATGTGGAAGAAGACGTTCGGCGCCAATGTGACGCTGATGAATCTCGATATTTCGTCGCACTATGCCTACCTGCAGGAAGGCGGCAAGTTCAACGTTGCCCGTGCCGGCTGGACCGCCGACTATGCGGATGCGGAAAACTTCCTGAACCTCAGCGTCAGCACCAACAAGACATTCAACTACGGGCATTACGAGAACCCCGAATTCGATGCCTTGATGAAGAAGTCCTACGAAGAGCGCGACCCTGCGGCCCGTTCGAAGATCCTGCATGAGGCAGAAGCTCTGATCATGCGCGACCAGCCGATCGCACCGCTGATGAACGACGCCAACCTGTGGCTCGTGGCCGACAAGGTCAAGGGTTGGGGCGACAA
>NZ_JAIUDQ010000012.1 GCF_020164435.1 Phyllobacterium lublinensis
GCTCTTCCGATCTCACGGCCGGGCACGCTGTCTTTTCGGATCAATGGACGCTGAAATAGCTGTCCGGATTGGCCTGGACATCTTCCGAACTGGTGTTCACCAGCGTAACTGAATCGCCATGGCCGAGGTCGACGACGACATTTTCGCCGACCTGCGTGACGCGGGAAGCCAGATCATCCGGCGACTGAATGTCCTGGCCATTGATGCCACTGGAGATCTGGAGGATGTCCTCACCGGGCGTAAAATCGAGCACGACATCATTGCCGCCCCCTCCTGCGAAGATGAACACGTCGTCACCTGCGCCGCCAGATAGCTCGTCTGCTCCTGCGCCGCCGATCAGGACGTCGTTACCGTCGCCCCCTGACAGAACGTCCTTCCCGGCCCCGCCAAGAAGCACATCCTCACCGCCATCGCCGCTCAGGACATCGGCGCCGTGATTGCCAAGGAGAGTATCGGCACCGTTGCCACCGGTGAGGGCATCATTGCCCTTGTCGCCGAACAACAGGTCATTGCCGTCATCACCGAATATCGAGTCGTCGCCCTGACCGCCAAAAACGATATCATCCCCGCCATTGGCATGGATGAAATCGTCAAAACGCGAGCCGAACAAAACGTCGTCGTAAGCGCCGCCTTCTAGAGTAGCCATCTGCTTCTCCTTCTGTCTGCTTTCGAGTTTGTATCTGCCGGAATGATCCGGCGATCGATGCCTTGCAGCTGCGCAACGCACATAGGCAAGGCGTCCGTATGTAAGTATATAAATGTGGCATCCAGCAATAACGTTTTATTAAATCGTGTATTGTGTTGGCTAAATTTAAGGAAGTGACAGTATTATTATATGTAACTGGACATGCATTAGCGCAAATCTGTTTTGGATTTCAAAATATAATTCACATTGATGACGTATTCTACGCCAAGTCGCCGAAAGATGCTCCCGGATCAAGGGGGTGTATTCTGCGATCCCGATGCAAGGTGGTGGAAGAGGCTTTGCGCGGGAGGAGTGAGGTCTGCTTCCGAGCGAACGCAGACCGATAGCCGGCGTGTGGCCCAAGCGTCAGCGAGCCGGACTGATGCAATCTTCGCGACCCGGCCGCAGCGCCGCGCAGCCGCTTCAGGCATGATGGCAATGCCGACGCCGTCAGCGGCCATCTGGCAGATGCCCTCGAAGGCGCTCATCCGCACGCGTGACTTGAGCCGCGCACCCAGTCTCGCGACTTGAGCATCGATGTGATCCTGCAATGCGCCTGTCGAGCTGATGAAGGGCTGATCCAGAATCTCCGCAAACAGGAGATTCTTCCTTGCGGTCAATTCGTGATCACGCGCGGCGACGAGGACCAATCGGTCGATGGCAAACGGGCGCAGTTGAAGGCCGGTTGTGTCGACGGCGTCCGACAGAATTCCGATTTCCACCAGTCCGGCGGAGATCGCCCGTGCAATCTCGCCGCTCTGCCGCTCCTTCAATTCCACATCGATCTGCGGGTGGGCTGCCATCCAGGGGGAAAGCCGTCCGGGAAGCAGTTCCGTCAGGCTCGCCGTGTTCGTTGCAAGCCGGATGATCGCCCTCAACCCGCTCGCGTGCAGGCCGAGCTCGCCGCGCATCTGTGCGATCTGGCGATGGATAATGCGGGCATGATGCGCCAATGCCTCGCCGGCCGCTGTGGGCACGACGCCGCGGCGGCCACGGTCAAGCAGACTTACCTTTCCGGCAGCTTCCATGTCACGCAGGCGCTCGCTGGCAGCCGGTAGCGAGAGCCCGACAGCGGCGGCTCCTTTCGTGATGCTGCCCGCATCCACGACGGCGAGAAACAGGCGAAGATCGGTCAGGTCAAAGCGCATGGGCCCGAGCATATCCGACTTCCAGCCTTCGGACCAGCCGAAGCCTGAATGCGGATCATCCGCATTGTGCAGGTCATGGATTGCGTTACACCGAACAGCATGATTGACGATCCGATACTCCTCATCCTTGCGGGAACGGCGACATTCCTTGCCGCCGGCGCTGTCAAGGGCGTAACCGGCATGGGTCTGCCGACCGTAGCCATGGGATTGCTCGGTGCTCTGATCTCGCCGCTGGCCGCGGCGGGCCTGCTGATCGTTCCTTCGCTGGTGACCAATGTCTGGCAGCTTTTCTCAGGCAGGCAACCCGGCGCGCTCATGCGCCGGCTCTGGCCGATGATGCTGGCCGTCATCGCGGGTACGATAGCCGCCTCGCCGCTCCTCGCCAGCGGCGACACTGCGCTGACAACATGCGCGCTCGGCGCTGTCCTTATTGCCTACGGAGCCCTTACGCTCGTCGCCCGCCAGATCAACGTGCCGGCGACGCTTGAGCCGTTTCTGTCGCCGGCCATCGGCGCCGCCACTGGTCTTGTCACCGGAGCAACCGGCGTCTTCGTCATACCGGCCGTGCCGTACCTGCAGGCGCTTGGCCTGGGAAAGGACGATCTCGTTCAGGCACTCGGCCTGTCGTTCACCGTCTCAACCGTCGCGCTTGCAGCCGGTCTGGCATGGCGGGGCGCGTTTGAGGTGGACAATTTGCTCATGTCAGCCTTTGCCGTTATCCCCGCGCTCGCGGGCATGCGGGCCGGGCAGGCCATCCGCAACCGCGTCAGTGCGGAAACGTTCCGGCGCTGCTTCCTGATCTGTCTTGTGCTGCTAGGCACAGAGATGCTCGCGCGACCATTCCTTTAAGGTACGGCAACCCCAAAGCGGGCGTCCCCGCTCGGAGAATATCATCATACAACTGCAGAACGGGGGATTACCGTTGCCGCGCCGAACCCGTAGAAAGCGGCGCCTGGCTTGTCGGAAAAATTCCAAGACGTGATATGATCCCCGTCGGTTATGAGCAAATCCCGCGACAGGCCAAAATGTGATGGTGAATTCACAAAACAGTTGTCAGTCATCATACAACATGGTAATGAAACCCCAGGTGAGCTGATCCGCCAGGCGATCTGACAGGATGGCCGGTGCAGCGAGTCAGGCAGAGCATTGGGAGACGAGATCTTGAAAATCATCGATATCAGCGTGCGTCGTTTCAAGCACACGACGTACAGACACGCGGACAGCGCCGGCCATGCCCATCCCGGTCCTGCGCACAAGGTCGAACTTGCCCTGTTCACGATCACGGCCGATGACGGCAGTGAGGGCCATTGCTTTTCGCCCGTCGAGATCGTCCGACCGCATGTCGTCGACAAATTCGTCAGGAAAGTTCTGATCGGACAGGATCCGTTCGACCGGGAACGCCTGTGGCAAGACCTGGCCCATTGGCAGCGCGGCAGTGCGGCGCAATTGACCGACCGGACCCTTGCGATCGTCGACTGTGCATTGTGGGATCTGGCCGGCCGGAAGCTCGGCATTCCGGTTCACAAACTCATCGGCAGCTATCGCGACAAGGTTCCGGCCTACGGTTCCATCATGTGCGGCGATGAACTCGAAGGCGGGTTGGCGACACCGGAGGATTACGGCCGCTTCGCCGAGAAGCTGGTAAAGCGCGGTTACAAGGGCATCAAGTTGCACACATGGATGCCGCCGGTGTCATGGGCACCCGATGTGAAGATGGACATCAAGGCCTGCGCGGCAGTGCGCGAGGCGGTGGGACCGGATATCCATCTGATGCTGGATGCCTTCCACTGGTATTCCCGGACCGAAGCGCTCGAACTCGGCCGCGGACTCGAAAAGCTCGGCTTTGCCTGGATTGAGGAGGCGATGGACGAACAGAGCTCTGCTTCCTATACCTGGCTGGCCGAAAATCTCGACATTCCTGTCCTTGGTCCGGAAAGCGCCGGTGGCAAGCACTACAACCGTGCAGAATGGATCACCTCCAAGGCCTGCGACATCCTGCGAACCGGCGTTCACGATGTCGGCGGTATCTCGCCTGCACTGAAAACGATGCACCTTGCCGAGTCGTTCGGGATGAATTGCGAGGTCCACGGCAATGGCGCGCCCAACCTGATCGTCACGGCGGTGTCGAAGAATGTGCGCTGGTACGAGCGCGGCCTTCTGCACCCCTTCCTCGAATATGATGACGGCTTTGAATATCTCAATGCGCTCGTCGACCCGATGGATGAGGACGGCTTTGTGCATCTGTCGGACAAGCCAGGGCTTGGCGAAGATATCAACTTCGATTTCATCAATGACAACCTCGTCGATTGACAACGTCTGGATGGCGTTGCGAACGCTCATCCGAGAAAAGGGAACACCATGAACTATAATTCAAAGAGCCGGCTGGCATATGATCCGATGGCGCTCAAATCCGTTCTGTCGTCCGGCTTGATGTCCTTTCCCCTGACCGACTTCGATGACCAGGGCGAATTCGACGCCGTGGGCTACCGGTCACGACTGGAATGGCTGATGCCCTATGGTGCGACGGTGCTGTTTGCGGCCGGAGGAACGGGCGAAGGGTTCTCCTTGACCCTGCCCGAGCACGCACAGGTCATCCGTGAGGCGGTCAACACCTGCGGCTCGCATACACCGATCATTGCCGGCGCGGGATACAGCACGAGGCTGGCGATCGAGATGGCGCGCAATGCGCAGGCGGCGGGAGCTGCCGGGATCCTGCTTCTCCCCCATTACCTGACCGAGACCAATCAGAAGGGCCTTGCTGCCCATATCGAAGCCGTTTGCAAGTCGGTCGATATCGGCGTCATCGTCTACAATCGCAATGTCTGCCGCTTGAGCGCCGATACGCTGGAACAGCTTGCGGACCGCAATCCCAATCTGATTGGCTTCAAGGATGGTGTTGGAGAAATCGAGGCCGTCACGGAAATCCGCAGCAGACTGGGCGATCGCCTCAGCTACCTCGGCGGCCTTCCCACCGCTGAAGTCTATGCGGAAGCCTATAACGCAGCGGGCTTCCCGGTCTATTCCTCGGCCGTTTTCAATTTCATTCCGAAGACCGCGATGGAGTTCTACGCCGCAGTCCGCAGCGGCGACCGCACCGTAACCGAGCGGCTCCTGAAGGAGTTCTTCCTTCCCTACATCGCGATCCGCAATCGCGCCGGCGGCTATGCCGTAAGCATTGTCAAAGCCGGGGCACGTGTTGTCGGAAAGTCTGCTGGGCCGGTCCGGGCACCACTGACGGACTGCACGGACCAGGACCACAAGGACTTGCAGGTCCTGATCGAAAGGCTCGGCGCGCAATAGCACAATAGGGTGCAGGCAATTCAGTGTTGGTCAGACAGCTGATCTAGCCATTGGATTGCCGCTTCCTGCTGCGCGACCGGAAACTCATGACCGGAAGGCCAGATCCGGGTTTCGAGCTCGCGGCAAGCATTGGCAGCGCTCCAACTCTCGGTCAGCTCGCTGAAAGCCCCCGCTACTGCCTCGCGGGGGAAGTGGGGGTCACGATCACCCGCGAAGAAGAGCCCGGGCCTCGGGGCGATGAGGGCGGCAATATCCGGATAGTCCAGCTTCCCGGCAAGCGGCGGGTGCAGCATGTAATAGGCGGATTGGCCGCGAAGCAGATTCGCCCCGGGTTCCATCAACCCGGTCAACCGGCCCATCCAGCACACCGCGACCGAAGCAGAAATCGATTCGGTCAGTGCGGCAACCTGCCAGGCGCGGTATCCACCGAACGAGAATCCCATGCTCGCCACGTATCGATCATCGACTTCCGGCAATGCGCGCAAGAAGAGGGCTGCCTCCAGATCCTCCGCCGCCACGACGGCCGCAAGCGAGGTGCCGAATTGCATCAGGTTGGCGGCGAGTGCCTGTTGCGCCTGATATCCATTGCCTTCGCGGCTGCCCCAGCCGAGAGCATCGGCGCACAGCACAATATAGCCGCGCTTGACCAGGACCTCGCCAAGGTAACGATTGCCGTAGCAGCGGTGGATCCATTCATTTGCCGAAAGTGCCTTGGTGTCATCCCATGGCCGAACGAGCTTTTCCTTGCCAATGTCGAAACGCGAACCATGGTCGTGGAGCAGCAGGATGGCGGGGCGCCTCGCCTTGCCCGCCGGCACCAGCAGGAAAGCTTCCGTCGTCTCGCCGCTACTGAAGGTTAGTTGCAGCAGCCGTGTCTCGTGGGTTTGGTGATCTCGCTGGTCGATGATCCGCGCCTGTGCTGCGCGGCTTACCCGAATGCCGAGTGCTTCCGTAATAAAACCCCGCGTCGCCTCCTGCCAGTCACCGAACAGCAGACCTGAAGACTTGAACGCCCTGGTAAACTGGACTGTCTGGCGCAGGCGCCGCGACAGACCGGACATATTGTCCGGGTCTATCATTGCCCATCGTCGATCGACTGCTGGAGGCGGTCGCGGCTGCCGCTCAAATGCATCCGCATCGTCGCCCGTGCACCGTCCGTATCGCTCCGGCGGATGGCCACGAGAATCTGTTTGTGTTCGGAATTCACACGCGCCAGATATTCTGAAAGCGTGGATTCGTCATAGCGGTGCGTCTGCAACCGAGCGCGCGGAATCAGGACTTCACCGAGGTAGTTGAAGATCTTCAGGAAGTGGTCGTTCTGGCTGGCGCGGGCGATTGCGCGATGGAAATTCAGGTCCGCCTCGATGCTGTCTGTTCCGGTCCCGATGGCAACGGCCATCGATTCGCATGCGCTTTCGATGGCGCGAATGTCGTCATCGCTGCGGCGTTGGGCGGCGAGCGCGGCAGCTTCGGATTCAACAGCAATGCGCAGTTCGAGGCCCTTGACGACCTCCTCGATGACCGAAAGATCTTCCTCGGCGATGCGGAATGCCGGCAGTGCGGTGTTATGGACCACGAAGGCCCCGATACCCTGCTGCGTCGATACCATGCCATTGGCGCGCAGATTGGCAATGGCTTCCCGGACAACGGTTCTGCTGACGCCGAATTCGTCGATCATTTCCTTTTCGGTCGGGAGCTTGGCACCCCGAGGGAATTCACCCGACTTGATGCGGTCAGCAACTTGCCGGACCAATTGTGAGGTCAGTGTTTCTCGCCTTTTCGTATTCATGCGTTCCTCATTGGAGAACCTGCCTGAGAGCCATCGGATGCAGCAACTCCTGCGGGGACTGCATCTTCATGCGACGTGATCGTACTCGATGCTCGAGTCGATCAGCTGGCGTGCGTAGGGATGCTTGGCGCCGCCCTTGCACAGCTCCGTACGGTTCATGATCTCAACGATGCTTCCGGATTGCATGACAGCGAGACGCTCGCACATGTAATCGATGACAGCGAGGTCATGCGACACGAACAGGTAGGTCAACTTTCGCGTCTGCCTGATTTCGTTGAGAAGGTTCAGCACTTCCGCCTGGACCGACACGTCGAGAGCGGATGTCGGCTCATCCAGCAGCAACACGCTTGGCTCCAGGATCAACGCCCTCGCGATCGCCACGCGCTGACGTTGTCCGCCCGAGAGTTCGTGCGGATAGCGCGAGAGGAAGGAGGGGTTCAGGCCAACATCGACGAGGGCCCTTTCCATTCGCTCTTGCTGCCGGTCCAGCCGGTGAATGCGCAGCGGCTCCTGCAGCGCGGTCTTGATGGATTGACGCGGGTGCAGCGATCCATAGGGGTCCTGGAACACCATCTGCACCAGGCGGCAGTATTCGGCGGCGGGGATCTGGTCGATCGGCCTGCCGGCGATCGAAATCTCACCGGTCCAGAACGTCAGAAGGCGCGCAAAGCAGCGCAGGATGGTGGATTTGCCCGAACCGGATTCGCCTACGAGCCCAAAGGATTCACCGGAGGCGACTGAAAAACTTACCTCGTTGAGGATCTTCTTCTGGGCCGCACCGACGCCGAGCGAGATGGTGAGCCCCTGGATGGTTACATCGCTCATAGGCTTGTCTCCACTACTGGTTTGGCTAGGCCGGGATCACGGCCGAGGACGGGAAGCGGTCCTCTGTTGCCCCCGATATGCGGCTGGGCAGCCAACAATCCTCGCGTGTACGGATGAGAAGCATGGGTCAGGTCACGTGCAGGGCAGGATTCCACGATCTCGCCCGATCGCATGATCAGCACCCTGTCGCAGAAGTTGCGAACGAGATTGAGGTCGTGGCTGATCATGATCAGGCCCATGCCCTTGCGCGTAACAAGCTCGTTGAGAATGTTCAGCACCTGCATGCGGACCGTCACGTCCAGCGCCGATGTCGGTTCGTCGGCAATGATGAGCTGGGGCTCGGGTATCAGCATCATCGCGATCATTATGCGCTGGCCCATGCCCCCGGATACTTCGTGCGGGTAAAGGTCATAGACCCGCTCTGGATCGCGTATATGCACAGCTTCCAGCATCTCCAGCGTTTTCTGGCGTGCCTGCTGGCTGGAAGCGCGTGTATGCACGCGGTAGGCTTCCGATATCTGGCGTCCGACCCGGTGCACGGGGTTGAGCGAGAATTTGGGGTCCTGGAGGATCATGGAAATACGGCGGCCCCGGATGGTCAGCATTTCCCTTTCGCCAGCCTTGAGCAGGTCGGTATCCTGAAACTGAAGCCGGTCTGCACTGATGCGTGCGGTGGGAAGCAGCTTCAGCAGGGCCCGGCCTATCGTCGATTTGCCGGAGCCCGATTCACCCACGATGCCGAGGCGCTCGCGGCCAAGCGTGAAGGATACACCCCGCACAGCATCGGAATAGATCTTGTCCTTGCGGTAGCTGACGCGGAGGTTGGAAACGTCCAGCAGAGTGTCATGGTCATTCATGGGTCTCTCCTCAACGCTGTTTTGGATCGAGGGCATCGCGCAGACCGTCCCCGAGAAGGTTGAAAGCCAGGCTTACGAGCAGGATGGCGGCGCCCGGAAAAGCCACCAGCCACCAGCTGTCGAGCATGTAGCGGCGACCGGTCGCGATCATGGCACCCCATTCCGGCAGGGGCGGCTGCGCACCCAGGCCGAGAAAGCCCAGACCTGCTGCGGTCAGGATGACCGTCGCCATACTCAGCGTGATCCGCACCAGCACCGAGGGAAGGCACATCGGCATGATGGACTTGACGATGATGCGGAGCGATGAGGCGCCCTGCATGCGCGACGCCGAAATGTAGTCTGCGGAACGGAAGGTCAGTGTTTCGGCCCGGGCAAGGCGGGCGATCGGCGGCCATGAGGTCAATGCGATCGCGATGATCGCGTTTTCAAGTCCTGCACCCAGCGCTGCAACGAATGCCAGCGACAGGATCAGGCCCGGGAAAGACAGAAAGATATCGGTGATCCGCATCATGACCGTATCGCACCAGCCGCCGAAATATCCGGCGGTCGTGCCGACGAGAAGGCCAACCGGCCCGACCACGATCGAAACGAGGGCGATGATCGACAGTGTTATCCGGGTTCCATAGACGATGCGGCTGAAGATATCGCGGCCAAGCTCGTCCGTGCCGAACCAGTTGGCGGCATCCGGGGCACGGAGTGCGTTCGGCAGGTCCACAAGGTTGGGGTCATGCGTGGCGATCCATGGCGCTAGGATGGCGCAGAGCACGAGGATGACGACCACCACGAGGCCAAAGCACGATGACGGGTCGGCGGAAAGCCGTTTGAGAACGGCGCCCAATCCTTTCATCGGTCCGGCGAAGAATTGGGAGACACGTGCTTGCGGCATGGTTTCGGTACCGTACAGGCTCTTGATTGTCATCGCGTCCTCGGATCAAAAATCTTGTAAAGGACATCGGAAAGCAGGTTCAGGAAGATGAAAATGATTCCGACAAGGAGCACGCAGGTCATGACGGCATTCATGTCGCCGACCAGCATGTTGTTCGTCATGTACTGTCCAAATCCGGGCCAGGAGAAAACCGTCTCGATCAGCACGGCACCTTCCAGCAGGCTGCCATAGGCGAGCGCCACGATGGTCACGAGTTGGACCCGGATATTGGCGAAGGCGTGATGCCAGACCGTGCGGCTGTTAGAGAGCCCCTTGACGCGCGCCGTGACCACATATTCCTGGTTCAACTGGTCAAGCATGAAGCTGCGCGTCATGCGGGTGATATAGGCCATCGAAGAATAGCCGAGAATGCTGGCCGGCAGAACGAGGTGGTTGAGGGCGTCACGGAACACTTCCCAGTCACCCGCCATGGCGGCGTCGATGAGAAGAAAGCCGGTGGTTTCGGGAACAAGTCCGATATTGTAATCCGACATGCGCCCGCCACCGCCAACGAGGCCGAGCGCGGCATAGAAGACGATAAGGCCGATCATGCCGATCCAGAAGATGGGCATGGAATGACCAAGCAGGGTGACCACGCGGATAACATGGTCGATCACGGTGTTGCGGCGGACTGCGGCCAGGATGCCAAGCGGAATGCCAAGTCCAGCGCCGCAAATGATGGCAAATGTCGCAAGCTCGATCGTCGCCGGCATCACATGGGCAATATCGCTTATGACCGACTGTCCTGTGCGGATCGAGACGCCGAAGTTTCCGGTCAATATATCGCCGAGATAGCGCAGGAACTGTTCGTAGATCGGCCTGTCCATGCCGAGCCGTTCTGCGACCATATTGTAGGTGGCAGGATCTGCCTCCTCACCGATGATGGCGCGGACCGGATCGACCGGCATCAGCCGTCCTATGCAGAATGTGAGAACCAGAAGACCGAACAGCGTCACCAATATCGTGGCGGCTTGCCTTGCTCCTGCATATAAACGTTCGTGCGTCATTGGAACATCTCTTGCGGTTGCCTTGTTGCCGCCGCCACATCATATCCATGCGGCAGCGGCGGGTCAGGAGGTTCAGCGCGCCTTGGACACTGCACTCAGATCCGTCGACCAGGATGGATTGAGCGCCAGTCCCTTGATGTCCGCGCGGGTAGCCACGGAATCCACGACCTCGGAGAAGGGCTGGATCGATGGTACCATATCCGCATAATAGGTCTGGATCTCGCCATACTGGGTTGCCTGGCGCTTGGCATCGGACTCGACCAGGGCGTCGTCAATCATCTTGTTGAGCTTTTCATCGAAGAACGATGTTCTCCAGCCTTGGAAGTTGGTGAGCTTCGCGTCATCCGCATTGTTGGGATTGTAGGCAATGGCGCGCAGGTTGGAGTCCGGGTGAGGCAATTGCCCGCCGCCGCCACGGCCAACGATGAGTTCGAACTTCCGCTCGCGCATCGCGCCGTAGATCTGGTCACCCGAGCCGGTGATGACTTCAGCCTTGATGCCGCCCTGGGCAAGACTCGCCTGGATCGCCGTGGCAAGGTTGAGGAACGGAGCATCCGACAGGGCACGCAAGGTGGTCGAGAAACCATCCGGGTAGCCGGCTTCGGCGAGCAGTGCCTTGGCCTTCGCCACGTCCAGCTTGTAGCCGGCATCCGGCAAGGCGCCTGGCAGTCCGCTTTGGATAGGCCGGTCGTGCGGTTTGCCGAAGAATGGAAGCACGGTCCCGTTCAGGCCTTCATAGTCGATGAGATAACGCAGTGCCTCGCGCACCTTCGGCTTGTTGAATTTTTCGTCCTTCATCGACACGGCGAGGTAGTAGAAACCGCTGCCGCCGATTGTCTGGACCACAACGTCCTTGTTGGCCTGCAAGGCGGTCAAGTCGGCTGCGGACATTGAAAAGGCTATGTCGATGTCACCCTTTTCGAGCATGAGCCGCTGGCTCTGCGATTCAGGCAGGTGCCGCATGATGATGCGGCGCATGGCCGGCTCCTTGCCCCAGTGATTGTCGTTGCGGCTGAGCAGGACGCGTTCATTGGATTTCCACTCCTGCAGTACAAACGGGCCGGAGCCGGCGGAATGGGTGGTAAGCCAGGCACCGCCCATGTCGCCATTGGCTTCATTGGCCATGACGGTCTTGCTGTCGAGGATGGAGCCAGGCCCGACGATACCGAGGGTCAGGACAATGATCTGCGGATCGACGCGCTTGGGAAGGGTTACGACAACGGTCGAGGCGTCGGGAGCGGTGAAGCTGGCATCGGCATTGGCCGCGGAAAAGCCATGCGTTTTCAGGAAGGATGCCTGCGCCAGATTGAGTTTCAGGAGGCGCTTGAATGACCAGACTACGTCTTCCGAGGTCACTGGATTTCCGGAAGCGAACTTTGCGCCCGGACGCAGCTTGAACACGATCTTTGTATTATCCTCGCTGACTGTCCAGCTCTCTGCGAGCTGCGGATTGGCCTGCGAACGGTTCACCGGGTCGAGCGACACCAGGCCTTCATAGATATTGGCCAGGACCTGAACGGTCTCCTTGCCGGTGATGGCGGCCGGGTCGAGCGTCAGGATGTTCGACATCGAGAAACCGACGACAAGCTGGTTCGGCGGCGTCTCGGCAAACGATGTACTTGCAAATGGAAGGGTACTAAGCATTACGGCCGCTACGGCCTTTGCGAAAACATTCATAAGTAAGCTCCTCCTCGCGGACAATGGCTATTGGCGCGTCGTGAATGATTCAAAAGTTGCCTCCTGCAACTTGATTTCAAACATATGACATCTTACAACTTGTGTCAAACAGGTTAATGGCTTATGCTGAAATGAGAGGGCAATGGGCCGGAGCCGTCAGATATTATTCAAATGTATCAAATGCTTAATAAAAGCGTTGCGGCGGTGTCGAGTACCAGCTTATTAGTATACAAGGGTAGCAACGATCATTGCAGACGGGTTAAGAAGGTCGCATTTGTGGCCAAACATGGACGGGGTAGTATGACCTCTTGGAAAGGAAGATAGATGACTGGAACACATTTTACCTCGCGCTTTGCCATATCGCCTGCCGAGGCGGCGACATTCGGCACGAAGGATCTGCGCGCCAACTTTCTCGTGACGGGCCTGTTTGCCGCCGATCAGATCAACCTGACCTACTCGCACTATGACCGGATGATCATCGGTGGCGCCAGCCCGGTATCGGCCGAGCTGACGCTGGAGAGCATCAAGCCGACGGGGACACCGAATTTCCTCGATCGCCGCGAGCTCATCGCGGTCAATATCGGACAGGACGGCATGGTCAGCGTCGACGGCCAGCGCTTCGAACTCGGCCACCGTGACATGATCTATATCGGCATGGGGGCAAAGGATGTGCGTTTCGCATCGGCCTCGAAGCAGGAAGCGGCCAGCTTCTACCTGATCAGCGCGCCCGCGCATCAGAGCCATCCGACGAAATACATCAACATCAGTGACGCCAAGCGGATCGATCTCGGCTCGCAGGCGACCAGTAACGAGCGTTCGATTTTCCAGTTTGTGCATCCCGAAGGCGTCAAGACCTGCCAGCTTGTCGTCGGCATGACCACGCTGGCGCAGGGCTCGGTCTGGAACACCATGCCGGCCCATGTGCATGACCGCAGGTCGGAGGCATATCTTTACTTCAACCTGGCGGAAAATGCGCGCGTGGTGCATCTCATGGGTGAACCGGACGAGACCCGCCACCTTATTGTTGCCGACAGGCAGGCCGTTCTTTCGCCTGGCTGGTCGATCCATTCGGGATCGGGAACCTCGAACTACACCTTCATTTGGGCGATGGCCGGCGACAATGTCGACTATACGGATGTCGATCCCGTTGCGATCGGAGATCTGGCATGACCAACCCGTTCAGCCTCAAAGGCAAGCGCATCGTCGTGACCGGTGCCAACACCGGCATCGGCCAGGGTATCGCGGTGTCGATTGCCCGGGCGGGTGGCAGCGTCGTTGGGATCGGGCGATCGGAGATGACCGAAACAGCCCGGATCATCGAAGCGGATGGCGGTGCATTCACCGGCGTCCATGGCGATCTCGGGGATGTGCAGAAGGCTGTCGCGGTCATCGGCGACATATGGGACGGGATTGGCCCCGTTGATGGTCTCGTCAACAATGCCGGGATCATACGGCGCGCTGACGCGCTGGATTTCAGCGTTGAAGACTGGGACGAAGTCATGGATGTCAATTTGCGGTCAGTCTTTTTCATGGCCCAGGCCTTCGCCAGGAAACTGGTTGCCGAGGAAAGGCCGGGCAAGATCGTCAACATCGCATCAATGCTGAGCTTCCAGGGCGGCATTAGGGTGGCATCCTACACCGCATCGAAATCCGGCCTTGTCGGCATCACGCGCCTGCTCGCATGCGAATGGGCGCAGAAATCGATCAACGTCAATGCGATCGCGCCGGGTTATATCGTCAGCAACAATACGGAGGCCCTGCGCAACGATCCCGATCGCAACAGCGCCATCCTTTCCCGGATCCCGGCAGGACGATGGGGCGAGCCGCAGGATATCGGCGACGCGGCCGTGTTCCTGCTCGCCCCAGCCTCCAATTACATGCATGGCGCAGTCATTCCCGTCGATGGCGGCTGGCTGGCAAGATAGAAGGAAAAACCATGTCGGACGTAAAACTTTTCGCCCAGGCCGATGAAATTGCCTGGACCACTCTGGACAATGGCAATCGCCGCCGCGTCGTCGTCTATACCGATGAACTGATGCAGGTGGAGTTCGATTTCGATGAGGGTGGCGTGGGTGCGCTCCATTCGCACCCCCACGTCCAGGCGAGCTACGTTGCCGAAGGTCGCTTCGAGGTGACCATTGAAGGCAAGTCGGCCATCATCGGCAAGGGCGGCAGCTTCATCGTACCATCGGGTGCCGTGCATGGCGTCAAGGCGCTCGAGAAAGGCCGCCTGATCGACACCTTCACGCCGCATCGTGCCGATTTCGTTGCGGGGTGAGGGGCAACTAGAGCCGAACCTGCCGTCAGGCGCGCAATAGCCTCTCGACGGTGCTCGCCGTCGATTGCTCCCATGCCGGCGCCCGCCAGTTGAAAACCTCATGGAACCTTTCGCTGGACAGGCGGGAGTTCAACGGGCGCCGGGCCTTGGTCGGATATTCAGACGTCAGTATATCCTTGACCTCCGCGAAAGGCCCCTGCAGGTCCCTGCTGGCCGCGAAAATCGCGCGCGCAAACGTGCTCCAATTGGTGCTGCCCATGCCTGCCAGGTGGTAGACGCCGAAAGCATCGAACTGCGGTTCCGCCCGCAGCCGTTTCGCCGCAACAAGAATTCCGTCGGCAATATCGATGGCAGATGTCGGGTTGCCCCATTGATCGGCTACGACCGAAAGGCTGTCGCGATCTTGCGCAAGGCGAAGCATTGTCTTGACGAAATTCCTGCCGAACGGGCTGTAGACCCAGGCTGTACGAACAATCAGATGGCGGGGATTGGCAGCAGCAACGGCCAGTTCACCCTCAAGCTTGGTTCGGCCATAAACGCCATGGGGGCCCGTCGGATCGTTCTCGGTATAGGGCCTCTCGCCGTCACCCGAAAACACATAGTCCGTGGAAAGATGGATAACTGGCACGCCAATATCGGCGGCAGCCTGCGCAACCGCTCCAGCACCCGTGGCATTGATGCTGCGCGCAATGTCCGGCTCGTCCTCGGCCTGATCAACGGCGGTATATGCTGCGGCCGAAACCACGAGGTCGGGCCGCGCAGCGCTTATGGCTTCGTGAACGGTTTCCGGTTGTGCGAGGTCGAGTTCCGGGCGTCCGAGAGGCAATATCTCTACGGATGGATCAAGCCGCGCCCTTTCGACCAGGCTGCTGACAACCTGTCCTTCCCGTCCGGTAACGGCGATCCTCATGCCGATGTCCCGCCTGCCGGCGCAGCACCGAGCCGTTCGCCCGCATAGCGCTCGCCGCGGATCGGCTGCCACCACCATTTATTGTCGAGATACCACTGCACGGTCCGCTCCAGACCGGTCTCGAACGTCTCGGCTGGCGTCCAGCCAAGCTCACGTTCGATCTTGGTTGCGTCGATCGCATAGCGGCGGTCATGGCCCGGCCGATCAGTGACAAAGGTGATCAGGTCACGGTAGCGTGCGCCCCCCGACCTCGGCACCTTCCTGTCGAGAATATCACAGATTGTCTCGACAACATTGAGATTGGTGCGCTCGGCACGGCCGCCGATATTGTAGCTTTGGCCTGGCTTGCCCCTCGTGACGACGAGCTCGAGCGCCCGGGCATGATCTTCAACGAAGAGCCAATCCCGGACGTTCGCGCCCGCGCCATAGACTGGCAAAGGCTGTCCATCAAGGGCGTTGAGGATGACCAGCGGAATGAGCTTTTCAGGGAAATGGAATGGGCCGTAATTGTTGGAGCAGTTCGACAGGACCACGGGCAAACCATAGGTTTCGTGCCAGGCCCTTACCAGATGGTCGGATGAGGCCTTTGAAGCAGAATATGGCGAGGATGGCGCATAAGGCGTTTCTTCGGTGAAGATACCACTGTCGAAGGGCAGGTCGCCAAATACTTCATCCGTCGAAATGTGGTGAAAACGGAATGCCGATCTGGCAGGCTCGGGCAGTTCGCGCCAATAGGCGAGTGCCGCATTCAGCATGCGGAACGTACCGACAATGTTTGTTTCAATGAAAGCGGCCGGACCGTCGATGGAGCGATCAACATGGCTCTCGGCGGCAAGATGCATGATTGCGTCAATGTTCTCACTGCGAAGAATTGCCAGAATGGCCGCATCGTCACAAATGTCTGCCTGAACAAAGCTGTAATTGGGATGATTCTCGATCTGTCGCAGCGACGCGAGATTACCCGCATAGGTGAGCTTGTCGACATTGACGACGCGATTTTGCGGATTGGCGGCGAGGTGGCGGCAGACTGCAGAACCGATAAACCCGGCACCACCCGTTACGAGAATGTTCATCGGATAGCCGCTCCTTCAGGGGAAAATGTCTGCACCGTCGAGCAATGGTGCTTTTTGGTCTTTATCCGACAGCTGTATCGCCGAGGCATCGAACGGCCATTCGATATCGATCGACGGATCGTCGAAACGCAGCGAGCGGTCATGCTCGGGGGAATAGTAATCGGTGACCTTGTAAACGACTTCGGTGTTGTCTTCCAAAGTCACAAAGCCATGGGCAAAGCCTTTGGGCACCAGTATCTGGTTCCATTTCTTTGCCGAAACCTCGAGTGATATCCATTTCCGGAATGTGGGGGAGCTCTTCCGGATATCAACGACTACGTCCAATATGGAGCCCTTTACGACACGCACGAGCTTGTCCTGGGCACGCGGCGGCAACTGATAGTGCAACCCGCGCAAGACGCCCCTGGATGCCGATAGCGAATGATTGTCCTGGACAAATTGCAGCGAAATGCCGGCCGCGGCGAAGCTCTCCGCATTATAGGTTTCGGAGAAGAAGCCGCGATCATCGCCAAACTTGCGCGGGAAAATTTCGAGCACGCCCTCCAGCGCGAGAGGTCTGACTTCAATCATTTTCCACCTCTTCAGCACGACGAAGCAAGTAAGCTCCGTATTCGGTCTTGCCCATTTTTGACGCTCTTTCACGAACCTGTTCGGAACTCAACCAACCCCACTCCAGACCGATTTCTTCAGGGCACGCGATTTTGATCCCTTGCCGATGTTCTATCGTACGCACGAACGAAGACGCCTCATGCAGGCTGTCGTGGGTGCCCGTATCGAGCCATGCGTAACCGCGCCCCATTCGTTGGACGCGCAGATCGCCTCGCTCGAGATAAATATTGTTAACACTGGTGATTTCGAGTTCACCGCGAGCGGAGGGCTTGATGGTGCTGGCGATGTCAACGACGTCGTTGTCGTAGAAATACAGCCCGGTAACGGCCCAATTGGACTTGGGTTTTTCGGGCTTTTCCTCAATGGACCGGGCCCGGCCGGTGACCTTGTCAAAATCAACAACACCGTACCGCTGTGGATCGTCGACATGATAGGCGAAAACCGTACCGCCTTTCTCGCCCGACGAAGCGCTCTGGCAGAGCTTGGAGAGCCCGTCGCCAAAATAGATGTTGTCGCCAAGGATCATCGCAACGCTGTCATTACCGATGAAATCGCGCCCGATGATAAATGCTTCGGCCAGGCCGTTGGGCTGCGCCTGCTCGGCGTAGGAGAAATTGATGCCGAATTCGCTGCCATCGCCCAGTAGCTTCTGGAACAGCGGCAGATCGTGGGGCGTGGAGATTACCAGAATGTCGCGTATGCCGGCGAGCATGAGAACGCTCAACGGATAATAGATCATCGGCTTGTCATAGATGGGCAGAATCTGTTTCGACACCGCAATCGTCAATGGATAGAGACGCGTACCGCTTCCACCCGCCAGTATTATCCCCTTCATTTCGATTGTGTCCCTATGCAAACAATATGGGCAAACCAATTATTTAATGTATTAGACAACCGGAATTGCGTTCAACCAAAGTGCCAGCCGCACTTCACCCAGCATTGTGGCAGACATTTGGCGTCAACTGAAACACAAGTCAACCACTGAAGGCCAACGCACCACCCGGCTGCCCTCGCATGCTAGAGAATTCCACAGCACCATCTTCTCTGATAGCTACGGCGGACGATGCCACTAATATACGGATTTTTGAAATGCAGATTGAGAGCCAGTCGGAAGTCAGTGGAATTAGTGTCACCTACAATCCCGACCTGGCTAGCCGCAAGCGTCCGCTTGTGGCGGTAGGCAGGCAAATCGATCATGTCGTGATTGTGGACTATCCTATCGCCTCCTCTAGCCTGTGCCAGCGGGCTGTGCTCGACTTCGTTGGCGGTATGCAGGAGGAAGTGTTCCCAGGCTGCGTCGATATTGAGTGGGGTTTGCATGCCCGACACGCAAAGATGATGTCGCTCGGCGTTTTTGACGGACTCGTTGGCTGGATCGGGAAGAAGGCCGGCAATGATTGAACCGAACGGCATTGCAAGGGAAGCAGAGTGCGAAATTTCGATCTGCATCGTCATCTTCAAACCCGACAGGGTGGTGCTCGAGAGAACCCTTGTCAGTCTCCGGAATGCGCTCGCTCGTCTGTCGCCGCGACTGGCCAGGCTTTATATCGTCGACAACTCGGCGGAGCTTTCCGATCATGACTGGCTACGCGAAATGTTGCGGGGTTTGACATATGAGATAATAGCGGGGCACGGCAATGTCGGTTTCGGCTCGGCGAACAACATGGTTCTGGACCGTATTGGCAAATTCCATCTTGTGCTCAATCCGGATGTCGAAATGGAGCCAGAAGCACTGGAGCATGGACTGGCATTCATGCTGGACAATCCGGACTGCGGACTTTCTACGCCCGAGGCGTTCAACCCGGATGGCAGCAAGCAATACCTTTGCAAACGATATCCTGCGGTCTTCGACCTGCTCTTGCGCGGATTCGCCCCGAGCTGGGTCAGGGACTACTTTTGTGATCGCCTGCAAAGGTATGAGATGCGTGACCAGGCTGCCGACATTGTCGGTTGGGATCCGCCAATCGTCAGCGGATGTTTCATGCTGTTTCGCGGCGATGTGTTTCGAAAGTTGAACGGCTTTGATCCGCGCTATTTCCTCTATTTCGAAGATTTCGACGTTTCGCTTCGCACGGGCAAAGTATCACGCATCGCCTATGTGCCTGCGATCAGGATCGTCCATGGAGGCGGAAATGCGGCGCGCAAAGGCCCTTGGCACATCTGGCAATTTGCCCGGTCGGCGGCGATCTTCTATTCAACCTATCCGTTGAAATTCTTTTGATATGTGCCTGCGTTGTTGCCGCGGTCCTCAGACCGCGTTGATTTTTATGCGTTCGCGCCAATAGTCGAGCAAGTCAGCAAGCACTTCCTGTATCGAATAGTGCGGCTGCCAACCTGTCAAACCAATGAGTTTGGCATTCGCTCCACTTGCCATCGCAATATCTGACGGCCGGAGCCTGTCGCGCGCCACATGAATTTCAAATAAGGCCGTCGACAGGCGTTGCAGCTCGTCCAGCAGGTCGGACAGGCGATAGCTTTGCCCAGATGAAATATTCACGATCACCCGTTCACCCAGCCCGCTGCCAGCCTCTATTAATGACAGATAGGCAGAAACGACATCTCGAACGTGTAGAAAGTCGCGTCGCGCCGACAGGTCGCCAACGTCAATACGGGGCTGCTGGATACCGGCCTCAATGCGGGCAATCTGCGCCGCGAATGAGGGGAGGACAAAGCGCTCGTCCTGCCTTGGCCCCGTATGGTTGAATGGCCGTGCGATGATCAATTTGGAGGTGGCTGGCAAAATCTGTTCGAATGCCTGCTCTGCATCGCACTTGGACCGGCCGTAGGCACTTAGCGGCTCCAGGGCCGAGTCTTCATCCACGGTGCCGCTCTTGAAGCTGGCCCCGTAAACTTCTGAGCTGCTGGTAAACAAGACTGTGGCCCCAGGTACATGCCGCGAAAGGCTTCGTGCCAGATTTGCACTACCGTCAGCATTGACCCGAGTCGTCAGATCCTGATCACTGATGCTTGCGGCGACAGAAGCCTGAGCGGCCAGATGAACGACGAGGTCGGGTTGGCAAAGATCAACTGCCCTTTCAACTGCTTCCGTGTCCTGCAAATCTGCCTGCACGACATCCCAACCTACAGCGTTATGCTCACCTGAATTTTGTACCAGCAGCGCACGCTTGGCCTCCGGATAAGCTTTCGCCAATGCGGGAGCAAGATAACTCCCGACGAATCCGGTGCCACCCGTCAGAAGTATACGCTGGTATTCAGTCATGATTGGTCCGCAAGCTAATGTCTGGATCTTGAGGCAAAATTACTGACTCAGGCGGGCTAGGTCGGCGTCGACCATCTCCTTGATCATGTCTTCCAGGTTGGTTTCGGGCTCCCAGCCGAGTTTGGTCCTCGCCTTCCCGGGATTCCCCAACAGGACCTCTACTTCGGCCGGTCGATAGAACGCAGGATCTATAACAAGATGTTTCTCAATATCCAGCGCAACATGTTGAAATGCGATCCGGCACATGTCGCGGACCGTCGTTGTCACACCTGTGGCGACAACATAGTCGTCGGCGGTATCCTGTTGCAACATCAACCACATGGCACGAACGTAATCGCGCGCATGGCCCCAATCGCGCTTCGCGTCGATGTTTCCAAGACGTAGTTCATTCGCTAGGCCAAGCTTGATCCGGGCAACACCGTCCGTAACCTTGCGCGTCACGAATTCGACCCCGCGCAGCGGGCTCTCATGGTTGAAGAGGATGCCCGACGATGCGTGCATTCCGAAACTCTCGCGATAGTTGATCGTGATCCAGTGACCGTACAGCTTGGCGACGGCATAGGGAGAGCGGGGATGAAACGGCGTCGTCTCGCTCTGCTTTTCTTCCTGGATCTTGCCATACATTTCCGATGACGATGCTTGATAAAACCGTGCGTCGGTATCCGTCAGACGCATCGCTTCGAGCACATTGGTGACGCCAAGAGCGGTAATGTTTCCGGTGAGAATCGGTTGTTGCCAGGATGACGCGACAAAAGACTGGGCAGCGAGATTGTAGACTTCACCAGGTTTGACGTCTCGCATGATACGGACAAGGCTGGAAAGATCCGAGAGATTGCCGTCAATCAGCTGGACCTGGTCGGCAATGCCCAGCCAGCGCAGGCGATGGTCGGCGACGCCGAGATGGGAGGATCGCCGTACGACGCCATAAACCTCGTACCCCTCGTCGAGCAACAACTGCGAGAGATAGGCCCCGTCCTGGCCAGTGATTCCGGTAATCAGAGCGCGTTTTGTCATTTCAACTTCCCTACTCATCCTATGGTGACATTCGTTGCCCACACCGTTGGTCAACGACAATTTCACGGTGAGTACTGCCGTATGGCTTAGTGATGCAATCTAGTTAACTACAACAGCCCTTCATTTAATCAAGAGCGCTGATGCTACTTGTCGTCGATGCCCGGAATAACGCGGACAGGACGCGGCTCATCCCGCGGCGCGCGTTCAGATTGTCGATGAATCCTCCTTGCCACAGTGGCCAACATGAGTTAGCGGGCACAATCGGGGTTTTCACCGACCCCTGAAATCGAACTGAGCGGCGTGCAAATGTCATCATCCTTACCCGCACGACATATTGGCCTCGACCACATCAGGGCTCTTGCGGCGCTGATGGTCTTCAGCTGGCATTTCACACACTATGCGACCGGTTACCCGGTGCCCTTCGAGGGCGCACCATCGATCTTCTTCCTGTCTGTTTTTGACGAGGGTCACACTGGGGTCGCCCTGTTCATGACACTCAGCGGATACCTGTTTGCGAAAATATTGGCGGGCCAGCAAATCAACTATGGCGCATTCCTTCTGCGGCGATTTCTTCGCTTGATGCCGCTGTTGCTGGTGATGCTGTTGCTCGTGGGCGTTCAGCAATACCTGGCGGGCAATAGTGTAATGGATTATGGTCGCTCTCTTCCAATTGGATTGATAACGCCGACCTTGCCGAATGGTGGATGGTCGTTGACGGTGGAGTTCCATTTCTATCTGATATTGCCGTTGCTGCTGCTTCTATGCCGCAAATCGCCCTTTCTGCTGCTTGCAGTTCTTTTGGCTGCAGTGGTTTTCCGGGTCTATCTATATGGCCGGAACGGCACGATATTCTGGCCCGCCTATTGGACTATCGTTGGGCGAATAGACCAGTTTCTACTCGGTATTCTAGCTTATCATTATCGGAAAAAGTTCATCGGCAGGCACGTACTGGCCGGCGCGGCAATCGCCGGTTTTTGTCTGTTCTACTGGTATTTCGACCGGATTGGCGGATTTTACAGGATCGATGGATATCCGTCGCCAACACCGCTCTGGATCATCATTCCGACTATCGAGGGCGCTTTTTTTGGCTTGCTGATCGCCTATTACGATTATTCGTTCGACCATTCGGCGGGCTTATTCTCACGCTTTATCGCAAGGATCGGCGAATACTCCTACTCCATGTACTTGTTACATTTTTTTGTAGTGTTCGCGATGGCGGATTACGTCCACCGACACATTATGGATATTTCGTATTTTTACACTGGGCAGGTATGGGCAGTCATCTGTTTCCTCCTATTGGTTCCCTTCACCTATCTAAGCTACGTCTGGTTTGAAAGGCCGTTCATGAGGATACGCGTTCCATACACGCGGGCACGGGCTACAGCGCGGGAGGAGTACCAGATAGCTCCCTGTGGAGCCGGGGAACCGGCCTTGGAAAGTCCCGGGCTGCGGCAATAAGAGCCACTGGTTCTGGAGGCATCACGCCACAGATGTGACTGTTTTGTTGTATCTCCAGTTTAACTTGCTTATAGGCATAAGCTGGAAGGTCGTTAGAGGAGCCCACATGAAAGCGGTAATTTTGGCCGGTGGTTTGGGAACGCGGATCAGCGAAGAGACGAGTTCTCGCCCGAAGCCCATGATCGAAGTCGGGAATCGGCCTATTCTTTGGCATATCATGAAGATTTACTCTCACCATGGCATCAATGATTTCATCGTGTGCTGCGGCTATAAGGGCTATGTAATCAAGGAATATTTCGCCAATTACTTCCTTCACATGTCGGATGTCACATTCGACATGCAAAACAACAAGATGGAGGTTCTGCAAAACTCCGCCGAGCCTTGGCGCGTCAGCCTGGTTGATACAGGCGAAGCGACCATGACCGGCGGAAGGCTCAGGCGGGTCCGTGACTATCTTGGTGATGAGGACTTCTGCTTCACTTATGGTGATGGAGTAGGTGACATCGATATCACTGCCCTCGTTGCCTTTCACAGGGAACAGGGACGTCTGGCAACGCTCACTGCGACGCAGCCCCCCGGGCGGTTTGGCTCACTCGCGCTGGATGGCCATAAAATCCAAAGCTTCCAGGAAAAGCCGCAAGGCGACGGCGGATGGATCAATGGTGGTTTCTTTGTTCTGTCTCCCAAGGTGATTGACTACATCGATGGGGATACCAGCATATGGGAGCGTGAACCGCTGGAGACGCTGGCGAAGGAGCAACAGCTCAACGCCTGGTTCCATCATGGATTCTGGCAGCCGATGGATACGCTGCGGGACAAAAACCATCTCGAAGAACTATGGGCGTCTGGTCAGGCACCCTGGAAGAGCTGGTAGAGAGCATGTTCAATAATATCTATCGCGGCCGCCGGGTCCTTATAACCGGACATACCGGCTTCAAGGGAAGCTGGTTGACACTTTGGTTGCAGCAGCTGGGCGCCAACGTTACCGGCGTCGCGCTGGCTCCCGAGGCGGAGCCCAATCACTGGGCCTTGTTGAACCTCGAACACCAATCGCATTTCATCGACATTCGTGATGAGAACGCCCTGCGTCAGGTAGTGGTGCAGGCCAATCCGGAGATCGTGTTCCATCTCGCGGCGCAACCGCTTGTCCGCAGGTCCTATGCTCAACCGGTGGAAACGTTCGCAACGAACATCATGGGAACGGCCAATCTGCTGAACATATGCCGATCCCTCAACGATCTTGCTGCAATAGTCGTTGTTACTACCGACAAGTGCTACGAGAACAAGGAATGGGTCTGGGGTTACCGGGAGATTGATCCTCTGGGTGGCCACGATCCCTACAGCGCATCGAAAGCAGGCACGGAGATTGTTGCTGCGAGCTTCCGGCGCTCATTCTTCAATACGCCAGGTGGAACCTTACTGGCAACGGCGCGAGCGGGTAACGTGATAGGTGGAGGCGACTGGTCAGACGACCGGCTCATTCCCGACCTTGTGCGTGCCATTGCCGGGCAGCAAGCGCTCGAAATCAGATCACCGAAGTCGACGCGGCCGTGGCAACATGTTCTGGAATGTCTTTCAGGGTATCTTATGCTCGGTCAAACGCTTGTGGAGCGAGACGGTTCTGCCGCAGACGCATGGAATTTCGGCCCCGATCGGGAAGGCAACAGAACAGTCGAGGCTTTGTTGACTGCGCTTGCGCGAGATTGGCCCAACGTCAAATGGCGCCTGAGCGAGGACGTCCATCCTCACGAGGCACAGTTGTTGCAGCTGGATAGCAGCAAATCTCGCCAATTGCTCAAATGGCAGCCGGTGTGGACCTTTGAAGAGGGGGTGAACGTAACCGCTGAATGGTACCGGTCATGGCTGGAAGACCGCACGGTCGCGAGTGAGACCCAACTCAATGCCTACCAGGCCCTGGCAAAACAGCGGGAGCTGGCTTGGGCATAGCTGATTTCTATCCGCTTATAGTTTAAATCGAATTCTCTTGGATTGTTTAGGAAGAGCCATATGAGATGTCGTCACTGCGAAACTGAACTCGAACACGTATTTCTGGACTTGGGATTTGCACCACCATCCAATGCATATTTGACCGCAGCCAAACTGCGTGCACCCGAAACAACATATCCGCTCAAACTGTTTGTTTGTGATGAGTGCTGGCTTGTGCAGACGGAAGACTATGCCGAAGCCGGTGACCTTTTCTCAAGCGACTATGCCTATTTCTCATCGACATCGAAGAGCTGGCTGGATCATTCGGCGCGCTACGCGGACATGATTACTGAGCGTCTTGGTTTGACGAAGGGCAGTTTCGTTATCGAAATTGCTTCGAATGATGGATATCTGCTCAAGAATTTTGTCGCCAAGGAAATTCCTTGTCTTGGCATTGAGCCGACCCACAGCACCGCAGATGCCGCAGAGAAACTTGGCGTTCCGGTCCTGCGCGAATTTTTCGGCGTGACGACGGCTACTTCGCTTGTGAATCGGGGTCAGACCGCAGATCTCATTTGCGGCAACAATGTCTATGCCCATGTCCCTGATATCAACGATTTCACGCGAGGCCTGAAAACAGCGCTTAAAAAGGACGGGACGATAACACTCGAATTTCCGCATCTCATGCGACTCATCGAGCAAAACCAGTTTGACACCGTATACCATGAGCATTTCTCTTATCTGTCCCTTATGGCCGTCCAGCGCATATTCGAAGCTTCCGGGTTGCGCATTTGGGATGTGGAAGAGCTGCCGACGCACGGCGGCAGCCTTCGGATATATGGCTGCCACGCGGAAGATGAACGCCCGACCAATGCGCATGTCGGCGAAATTCTTGATCAGGAGGCTACCGCAGGACTTGGGAACCTTGCAATTTACAAGGACTTCCAGGCCAAGGCCGACAAGGTCAAGGACGATTTCGTCGCCTTTCTCATTGAGCAAAAACGCGCCGGGAAGACCGTGGCCGCCTACGGCGCTGCAGCAAAAGGTAATACCCTGCTCAACTATGGCGGTGTAAAGCACGATCTCATCGCATTCGTATGCGATGCTGCACCTTCCAAGCAGGACAAGTTCATGCCTGGAAGCCATCTCCCGATAATGACGCCGTCTGCATTGTCGGAGCAAAAACCTGATTATGTGGTGATTCTGCCGTGGAATATCGCGGCTGAAGTAAGACAGCAGCAAAAGCAGATCGCAGATTGGGGCGGTCAGTTTGTAACGGCCGTACCTCAGCTAACGGTTATATGACCTTAAGCGCGCTTCGCTGGTGATCGCAAAGTTTAGGTCACCAGCGAAGTACCGAGCAATCAGTTCGATTCTTCGGTAGCCGCGGATTGTAATAAGGGTCGGCTTTGACCTGGGCACGCCAACGCGACAGGAAGTGTTGTCTATCCAATTCATCTACTTCCCTCCTCGCCAACGACGATCCTTCGAAATGATAGAGCGAGGCAAATGGAGTATAGACGACGCGATAACCTGCAGCACCAAGTCTCAAACAGAAATCTATATCGTTGTAGTCTACCCTCAGATTTCGGTCGAACATTCCGACTTCCCGCACAAGACTCATACGTGTGGCCAGGACTGCACCCGTAACGGCTGAATAGTTCCGGATAAGATGGGTAAAGCCGCAATATCCGACCTCAGCTGCTGGCTGATTATGAAAAATGTGCGTCGTTAAACCGTTTACACCCATGACCACCCCGGCATGCTGCAACCTGTTGTTCGGATAGAGAAGCTGAGCTCCTACAGCGCCGACGTCAGGACGACGCGAGAACGAGAGTAGCGCCTCGATCCAGTCGGGTGAAATCACTTCAATATCGTCATTGAGAATGATGACGTCTTCTGTCGTCACGAGCCCGAAGCCATGGTTCATTTTGTCGGGAAAATTGAACGTCCCTTGTGAAGCGTACTGAGCGACGGTCACTCCCGCTTTGACAAAGCGCTCTCGGACATCGGCCGGCAGGCGACCATTGTCCAGAACGATGATCCGGAAGTTTCTGAATGTTGAACGTTCGAGGATGCTCGTTATTGAATGTTCGACAAGCAGGATGTCGCCATGCCCTTCAACTTCCCGCGCACGACTGTCCGTCAGCATCAACAGCGTAACCGGTCGTGACGGATCAACAGGCCATTTGACGCGATAGCTCCCCGGGAACAGACCATCGACAACTTCGGCGTGGGGCTCCTGGCTCTGTACAAAATCCGCAACAGCGCGCTTTGCATTGATCAACGCGGTGGGTTTTGCATCAACAACGGCTGCGGCCGAACCCGGAATCTTTCGCCAATGGTAAAGCACCTGTGGAATGTGGACAACACGCCTTGCCTTCGATGTGGCACGCAAGGCCAGATCATAGTCCTGAGCACCGGTGTACGCGTCCCGCAGACCGCCCAACTTCAGGAAGAGGGACTTTCTGATCACCATGAAGTGCAACACATACATGACCGACAGAAGATGTTCCGGTGACCAGTCAGGCTTCAGATATGGCTCGCTGCGGCTGCCATCAGTCTCGATCTTGTCTTCATCGGTATAGAGAACATCGACGTCCGGGTTGTCCTCAATTGCCTGCACGACGAATTGAAGCGCATTGGGGTCCAATGTGTCGTCATGGTCAAGGAAGGCTACAAAATTGCCTGTCGCGAATTCCGCCGCAAGATTGGTAGCGCCAGCGATATGGAGGTTCTTCGGTGACCGGACAATTTTGATGCGTGGGTCTATGCCGCGATATTTTTCGAGAACCTCCGCTGTCTCGCCCGCGTCTGAACAATCATCGCAAAGGCACAGCTCCCAGTTGGGATAGGTCTGGTCAAGGACCGAATTGATCGCCTCCTCCAACACCTGTGGTGGCGTGTTGTAGACTGGCACGAGAACACTGATGCGAATGTCGCTTGAGGTCAAAGCGCGCAGATATTTGGAGGGTGAATCAATGGGGCTTTCCGGGCGTGATAGGAGTCCGGTAACGACATTTTTAGCCTGTTGAATTGCCGTTCGCAGGCCCATTGTACGAGCAACCGCGAGAAATCTGCGTGCAAGATGGAGAATCCGTCTCATGAGTTTCTTTCAAGTTTATGGGTGGAGACCGTCTCAAACTGCACTTCGCAGACTGAAAGCAGCTTGGCCATCGTCCTCGAGACTGCCGGCCCGCATTATACGATCCAACTCCCAGCGGATTGTTTTCGTGGTTGCTTCGGCCGAAAAGAGATCATGCGCGTAAGCCCGTCCTTTCCGGCCCAACTCATCTGCCAGTTTCCGGTCAGCGAATAGAGAGCGCATCGCCTGCCGCAAAGAGTCCCGCGCTGGATCTGCCCACAAGTATTGAGCTGGATATGGCGCGTTACCTTCTCCGACTTCAACAAGCTTGTAATCCAGCGGCCATGCCGATTCGGAAGACACGAAATCTGCCGATCCTCCGTACGGTGTCGCGATTACCGGTTTTCCGGCGCCCATGGCCTCCAATATCGTCAGTCCTAGCCCTTCGGAACGATGCGGGGATACATAGCAATCAATCAGTTGGAAGAGATCGTGCATTTCAGAATCTTCCAGCAGGCGGTCCATGAATATGATATCCGGTCGCTGTTCGGCGATGGAGAGTATGTCTCGAATCTCTGGGCTATCGACATTGGAATAATGAATCTTCACCAGGCAGCAGGCGCCATCACCGGGTTCAAATTCTTCGACATACGCGTCAATGAGTGCCTTAGGATTCTTGCGTCCCAATATGCTTCCAGCATCGGCAGCATAGAAAAATACAAATCGATCGTCCGCGAGTCCAAAATCATCCCGTGTCCTGGTCGAAGCGACGGTTTGCCGTTCGAGCATTGGACGGACTACCCGAACCGGCCGCTTTGTTACAGCGGTAAGGGATCTGGCCATGAATGTGCTCGCGCACCAGATTTCATCGAATCTGTGGAGGGTTTCGTGCCATTCAGGTAAGAGCGAGGACAACTCCCAGTAGGGAATAAGAATGTTATACCTATCGGGTCCGACAATTTCTTCGAGCGGAGCCTTGTCGAGAAATCGTGCGCTTGCAAGCAGATCAAGATTGAGGTGAACGAGATTGATTTGTTGACTGTCAGTTGCAGGATATAGAGCCGGCGTCGGGCGAAGACGCTCAAATCCCTGGCTCCAGGGGATCACGTTGAGGGGAATCCCGGCCCTCATAGCGCAGGAAGCGTAGCCTCGAGCACTGATGCTCACACCATTGATAAAGCCAACGGGACCGATCAGGTTTACTCCAGCTTCCTGTCCCGCGGGTGCAGCCCATCGGCGCAGAGGCGTGGGCGGGACGATGGACAGAGCTGCGTGCTGTTCCAGTGCATGCTTTCGCAACAGGGCAGTCAAGCTGTGTTGCAGCGGCTTGCCTGGTGCCACCTCAATATTGACCTTTGCTCCCCATGGGCCGGTCCCATGGAGTTCAGTCAATCCAACGTGGCCATTCTCCATTGTCGCAACGAGACCAAAAAAGCGCTCGATCGCATGGGCAATTTGACCGTCGTTCGTCCCGTCCTCCGCTTCAAAATCAAGGCCCTCGAGGAACATCTGGAGAGGCTTTTCCAATGCCCGGGGGCTTATCCAGAACATCGTACCCGCAAAAAAGCCCCACTCCGATGGAAGTCTCCGCCCCGGATATAGCCGCTCAATCAGTCCGTCGATCTTGGATTGATTATCCATCATGTGTGTCGGCCCGGAGACATACAGGTCGTTCGGACCTACCAGAAGCAAATCCGGATTGCTTTGAAAGCTGCAGAGGATTCGGGTGACCAGGAACTCGTTCCCCAACAAACCTTGGAGCATAAGCCTCCGCCATGTCGCAGGCTCTGTCTGCCCTTTCTTTGTATGAACCTTACAGATCGCGGTATAGTTTTTGTCGATCAGTAGCGGTAGGACAGAAAGAAATGGGCCAATGTCTCGGCCGGCATTATCCACTTCCAGAACTATTGCATCAGGAAATGTGTCAAGTATCAGCTCTCGTAACGCGGCCGCCGCTTGTTTGGGCACGGTTACATAGAGGTCGAACGCTGTCGGTATATTGCTAAAATAGGATATGACCTCATCCCAGAGGTCCTCATAAAAAAGATGGGCAACGACCGCGACCTTTATGCCCGACGTGAGCACATTGGAATCGAAGGTTGATTTTCGTGCATCCTTGAGTTCGAAATAGTGTTCCAGCGGGTTCTTGCCATTGGCGTCGGGGTTTTGCCTGCGATACCAGCCAGTGTCGAACAGGAGATTGGGATCCCGTTCACCGCCCGAAGAGCGCTCTGTGTAGTCGAGAAGCGGGTTGATTCCGTTTCTCGAAAGCTCTGGATACTTCATGGAGTACCAGTTGGTATCAAATACCGGATTAGGATCCCGTCCCTCCGCAGCACCTTGTTTCAGGTAATGAACCAGCGGATTTGCTCCAGTGCGCTTAACCTCGGGATACCGCGTGAGATACCATTTGGTATGGAAGAGAGGGCTTGGATCGCGTCCCTCATCGGCACCATGGGCCACATAATGGAAAATCGGATCCATCCCTGTAGAACGTACGTCTTCATATCGATCGAAGTACCAGGCCGAATCGAAGAGTCCACTGGTGGCCAAGACCTTGCTGTTCCGTCGATTCGTCCATTTCTTGAGTAGCGGACAAACGATCTTGCGGCCAATTTGGGTTAGTTGGGAGAACATTAATCTTTCAAACCTGCTAAATTCGTACACCGGAGCGTACGATGCTGATCATCCACCGCCAAACACGACTTATTGATGTTGCCGCCACCAGTCGATAGCATCCTGCAGGCCTTGTTCCAACGAAATGCGTGGCGTAAACCCGACTTCCTGGCGCAACCGCGTGGTATCAGCAACGAGCCGAGGCGGTTCATTGGGCCGCATCGGGAGAGCGCCCAGATTCAGGAGTTCCGAACGTCCGGTAAGCTTTCCGAGCCTTTCAATGACGTTCCGCAACGCGATTGGCTCGCCAGAGGCGATGTTCACACTGCCTTCAACCGTACAGTCGACAAGAGCGGAAAACGCGCCAGCAACCTCGCGGCTGTCCAGGAAGTCTCGCAATTGTGTTCCGGCGGTAGTTTCCGCCGCACGTCCTGCAAGCAGGTTGCGGATGATTGAAGGGACGAGCCGCTCGGGCCTTTCATGGGGTCCGAACGACAAGAACAGGACGCCCCAGGCGAAGGAAAGACCGGTCTGGTGGGAATAACTTTCGATCAGTCGGCGAGCATTTTCCTTCGCCGCCCCGTAGAACGTTGCCGGTTCGCGTATCGCATCCTCGCGCACATAATCCGGCAGATTGGTCCAGTCATATTCGGCGCATGTCCCTGCAGCAACGAATCTCTCGCCACCCGAGAGATGGAAGGCGCGCATCAGGGAGAGCGTGGAAGCAACCCAGGAAATATTGTCGGGTGCAGACCAGAAGCCGGCGCCCACGTCCCAGGCCAGATGAAGCAGATGGGTCGGTCGCACCGTCTGCACCAATTCAGTACCCGCACCGGGCTGCATGAGATCAACGCCGTGCCATTGCGTCTCCGGCATATCGAGAACATGGCGCGCGCACGCATGGACCTCATACCCGCGCTGAACCAACTCGTGCAGACAATGCCGCCCGAAGAAACCCGATGCGCCGGTAACGAGAACGCGCTTCACCGCTTATAATCCGGATAGGTGGCATCCCGCTCCGACAGGCGTTGCGGCGGCAGGGGCCAATCAATTGCAAACACCGGATCATTCCAGCGAACGCCGCGGGCAAAGTCCGCCTTGTAGGATTCGCCCATGTGATAGAACACCTCGCAATCTTCAACCAGCGTCTGGAAGCCATGGGCGCATCCCGCGGGAATATAGAGAGCGTTGCGCCGATCGGCGTCCAACTCGACACTGATCCATTGCAAATAGGTCGGTGATTCTACACGCAGGTCGATAGCCACATCCAGAATACGTCCTCTGGTGCAGCGTACAAGTTTGACTTCCGGATAAGGCTCGGCCTGAAAATGCATTCCACGCAACGTTCCCTGATGTGGATTCCAGGAAACATTGCACTGAGGGAATTGGTCAATCAAACCGTTTTTTCTGAAAGTGTCGGCGCAGAAAGTTCTGGCAAACAAGCCCCGCTCGTCGACAATTGCGTCGACCTCAACGATCATGACGCCGGGGAGTTTTGTTGGTGTGATTTTCAAGCTCAGGGGCCTTCCAGATAGCGTTTTTGTCGAAGCTGCGGGTTATCGCGTGTGCACGACAGTCAAGAACTACATCACCCTTGTGGTCAATGGCCGAAATACGCGGCGGTAACTGTTGCCGCATCACCATCCATGCGGATACTTCCATGCTCCAACCAGATGATCCTGTTGCAATTGCTGAGGAGGAGCTCACGCGAATGACTGGCTATGATGAGTATCTTTGTTTGGTTGACAAGTTCGTGCAGGCGCTGATTGGCCTTGTCCTTGAACCCTTCGTCGCCCGTCGCCAGCCATTCGTCCATGATGAGGATTTCCGGCTGAATGACGGTGGAAATGGCAAATGCCAGTCGCAGTTGCATACCTGACGAATAAGTGCGCACCGGCATATCGAGGAAGCCGCCCAATTCGGAGAAGTCTTCGATCTCCTCGCGACGGGTCTCCATTTCGCGCTTTGTAAAGCCCAAAAGCGCGCCTCGTATGGCGATATTCTGCCGACCGGTGGCTTCGGGGTCGATCCCCAAGGAAATGTTGATCAGAGACGTACAATTGCCATCGATTGCTACGTTGCCGCCTGTAGGATGGTATACACCACTCATTACGCGAAGAAGTGTGGTCTTGCCGGATCCATTGTGACCGATCAATCCCAGCCTGTCACCTTCTTTGAGCATGATGTTGATGGCATCAAGTCCACGTATGACAACATGGCCGTCAGAGTCAGAGCCGATCGTTCCGCCCGTAGCCAAGCTTATTACCTGGTTTTTGAGGGACCGGCTTCTCGCATTGTATATGGGAAAATCAACCGAGACATTTTCAAGAGTAATTGAAGTCATTCTGCCTGCTCATAAAAGAGTTAAAATCAGCGTCTTCTCAAAGCCAATAAGCAATCCGCGATCGATAGCGACCAAGGAACCACAAAGCAACGCCCCAACCTATCACGGCCATTCCGATCGAAAAAAGCCAGTTGATACCGGTCCCATGGCCACCCAGAAGCGGCTCCCTTACGATGCTGACGAGGTGATAGAAGGGGTTGAAGTCCAGCATGAAACGTGAGGCGCGTTCCGGTAGCTGGCTGGGCATCCACATTATCGGCGTCACATACAAACCGACTTGCATGATATTTTGGACAATTTGCGTCAGATCGCGATACCGAGTGCAGAGGATCGCCAGAACAATCGAAATCCACATCAGATTTATTGTTGCAATCACGAACCCTGGTATCGCCAGAAGTGCATAGAAATTGACGAATTTGCCGAATACCAATAATATTAGGGGGAATATAATCAAATTATGACAAAATATAATTGTGTTTCTCCAGCACATCCTCATAATGTATACGAAGAATGGTATTGGCAGCTGCAATATAGTGTCAGCATTTGCGATAAAGGTTACGCAACTCTCGTTTATTACTTGAGAGTAGTAGCCCCAAAGAATCAAGCCCACACAAATGAACGGCAGGAATTCTGACATTGGCGTGTTGAATATAGTGCCGAACACGAGGCCAAGGGCACCGATCAAAACACCCATGTTGATCGTGAGCCAGAAAGCTCCGATGCTGGACCGGCGATAGCGCTGTGCAATATCCTGCCACCCAAGAAGTGCCGCTAATCGGAACTTGGAAAGTGCCTCTGACACATCCTCCTGTGCAGTCAGATTGCGCGACTTAACTTTGCTCATGGAAACTCGATCTCTCGTCTGGGCGAATTATGGATGCTCGAGTTAGCACAACAAATCCAGTCGGGACAGTGACCAGTAGTCACATCCGCTAGCGAACCGGGTTAAAGTTGAGCGGTTCCCAGGTTAGCAGAGCGCCTTGTTGAGCGCATATGCGTGAGTGCAAGGTTACTTCCGGTGGCGAGGCCGGCTTTACAATTTGCGTGGCGACGCATCGTTGGATTTTTCTGCGGAGTACTTGCGGGAAGATTCAGATTCGATCCCAGGTGCCATTGGCAATGGTATCCTGGGCCCCGTTCCGGGAACTCCACCTGTGTCGTATCCCGATCTTTACTGGCTACGCTTGGCGTAGGTGTACGGCGCGACCGGCGGCAACGGTTCTCCCATGATCTCGGCGCCAGTGGCTCCACGGAAACCGGTACTGCGTGCGGTGAGGGTAATAACCCGTTCCACCGCATGAGCGAGCGTACCATCGACCTGGCCACTTTCCGCGGCGAAGTCTGCATTCGAAAGCGGCGCATCGAGCAGGGGGGCCAAGGCGCCTAACCGGCACCAGAACATGCTGCCGGCGACGAATGTATCGGTGGATACGTCAGGCTGGGCGATACCTATCAGCGAACACAGGTATTCAACGTTGGCCTCGTTCGCGCCCCAATAGAAGCCCAGCGGCTGAACATGCCCTTCCGGTGCGACAACGCCCAAGCCTGGGTCAGCCGAGAACGCATCGACAATGGCCCGCGCCCGCGCCGGCGCGGCGAGCCGGTTGACCAGTTCCGAGCGCCATGTCGCGCCATCGTCGCGGTGGGTAGAGCGCTTGGTGTGGAGCTTGAGCACCACATCCTCGCCCTCGTCGAACAGGCGCCCGGCGAGGCGTAGGAAGGGCAGTATGTCGCGACCGCGGTTCGGTACGATGACCAGTTCGGCATCCAGGTTCAGGCGTTCGACTTCGCTGCGCACGGCGTGTTCCCGCTCGACAGGGACGGTGAGGATGGTACGGAATGGCAGGCCCGTCGCGCGCAGTGCATCGACAAGTTCACCGAGCAGGTCGGGATACCACACATGAATTACTACGCATGGACGCTTGCGAGGCGCGGGCGGTGAACGGAACGCACGGCGAATTGCCTCAAGCCAGGCATAGCCGTGGCGAGCGTCGGGCTCGAGCACGGCGCCTTCCGCCCATTCGTTCCAGGCGTTGACGAACACCAGAGGTGCACCTGGCGCACGTCGGCGCGCGCTGTCGATCGCATGGCGTGTCCATGCCTCGAATGCACGTGGTGTCGCGTGCACGTAAGTTCGGCCGCGCCCGCTGCGGCGAGCCTCGTTGTCCCAGCCAGGGTTAATTCCCGGGTACAGCAGGTAGCCCGGATCAGTCGCAGCCATCGACTGTGTTGCCAAGTCGCGCCAATCAAGGATCTCCCCGGTGTATTCAGGGTTGATCAGCCGGTGCGCGGACGTGACCGGAGCAAGGCTTGTGTTGTTTGGCGGGAATGCCGCGGCTGCATCAAAGCCGATCGTTGCAGGGTCGACATTATCGAAACTCTGTACGTAGACGAGGTGGAGATCGCCGACACCATTGGCCTGGCACCATGCCCTCCACCGCTTGGCCGTCGCGCGCGCATCCGGCAAAAGTCCAGGCCGGTAGACCATCAGCACCGGCTTGCCGTCCACCCTTAGATAACGGGGATCTTTCAGATATGGCGCTACGTACGCGATAAATGCCAGGTCGTCCGTGGGGCTGTGCGCCTGGCCGATCAGTACATCGTTCGCCCGGCCATCCCAACGGCGCGACCAGTTTTCGTTGGCCCAGCACAAGGCGATCGGGAAATCGATCGTGCTGTCGTCCAGCCATTGCCGTAGCGGAGCCTCAAGCAGCGTCTTACCGGCGAACCAGTAGAAGTATGTCGCGAACGCGCTTATACCGTACGTGCGCGCAAGAAGCGCCTGTTCCCGCATCGTTTCCGGCAGGCGCAGATCGTAGAAACCGAGATCTCCCGGGAGGCGCGGCTGGGCATGACCTTCGAACTGAGGCAGGGCGCGCGTGACGTTGCGCCATTCCGTGAATCCCTTGCCCCACCACGCATCGTTTTCCGGCGTCGGATGAAACTGGGGCAGGTAGAAAGCGACCATCGTCGCGGGCAAGGGCGAAGGAAGTTTCGCCTCGCTACGTTCGGTGTAACCGAGCAGACGGTGGCCAGCATGGTCAAGGGCGCGGTGGACCGATGGCCCTGCGGCCTTGCCCGCGGGGCCAGTAGGCACCAGGTCGGCGAAACGTGCCAGGAAGTGCTGGCGCAGGCGGTCGCGAGTGCGCACGGGCATCGGCGTCAGCCGGAAGCCGAGACGGAGCAGGCGGAAAACGAGCTGGCGAAAATCAGGTGACGACATGTTCAGTTAATGGCCTGGCGAAGCGCGTCACGCGCGGCAGTCGCCGAAAAGTGGTTTCGAACGTTTTCAAGAGCATGCTCGGACAAGGAGGCCCACAAGTGCTCGTCGCCGGCCAGACGTTGGTAAGCCGAGGCGAAATCATCGGGGGTATTCGCAACGAGCACGTCGACACCATCGGCGAGTTGCATGCCTTCGGTAGCGACGCCGGTGCCGATCACTGGCAAGCCATGGCTCATGGACATGTTGACCTTGCCCTTCACGCCCGCGCCAAAACGCAGCGGTGCAATCGATGCTAGGCAATGTGCTGTCAGCGGTTGCAGGTCGTCCACGCGGCCAAGCATGTCCAGGCCAGCCTGCGCCAGCTCGGAGCGCTGTTCCACGGGCACGTCGCCTGCCACGAAAATCCGGACTGCGGGATCCAGCCGCCGCAACGCCGGGAGGATGTCGCTGGCCATCCAGCGCATGGCATCGGCGTTGGGTGGGTGGCCATAACCGCCCACGAATAGCAGGTCACGGCGTCCCGCGAAGCCAGCAGTGCGACCATGCACCTCGTGGATGTTGGACAAGAGCAACACGCGTGCCTCCGGGAGCAACCGTGCAAGCAGCGAGCGCTCGAACTCGCTCACTACGAACGTCGCATCCGCTGATGCGATCACGTCCAGCTCCTGCCGACGCGTGGCCTGCGCCTGGCGCGAAAGGCTCGCGCTGCCTGCCTGCACGGCCGCACGTTCCTCGCGAAGGAAATGCAGGTCTACCGTGTCGAAAATGACGCGCGCAAGCGGTGCGTGGCGACGGACAAAACGCTCATACTGGGTTGCGACGGAATGCCTGCAAAGTATTGCAGAATGGAGGTCGGCACCATGAGCGGCAATCCATGCAGGGATGCTGGCATGCCATGGTCGTGCAACGACTTCCACGCCGAGCCCGCCCAGCATGGTGATGTCGCGCTCGGAGACGTGGCCGTCATCGGGCGCGAACACGACATGCAAGCCTTCGGCGACCAGTAGCCGCATCATGGCGATCAACCGGACGGATCCAGAGTCGCGGGACGCATCCGGCGTACTGGTGTCGACCACCAGTATGCTGCCGCGCCGCCGTTGTCTGTCGATAGTGGTAAGTGGGGTTCCGGGCGCTGGCTGCCTGGTCAGCTCTTCTTGCCACTTCTCGGCAAGCTTGTGCAGGTTGATCGCCTGGAAACGCTTCATGCCCGAATCGGGTGCCGCGGCCGAACTTATGCCCTCGGCATGGATGACGACGCTATCGGGCACGTAGCGCACCGTGAAGCCGCGATCCCGCACAGCGAACGCAAGGTCAGTATCTTCGTAGTATCCGGGAGCGAAGCGTGGATCGAACCCGCCAAGATCGGCGAAAAGTTTTGCCGGGATGGCGAGCGACGCGCCGGACACGTAATCGACTTCGCGGGCATAGCGATAGGCCGGATCGCGCCTTGACTCAAAACGCCCGATGTTCCAGGCCGATGCGTCGGAAAACACCCACGCCCCCGCTTCCTGCAATCGGCCATCCGGGTAGACGAGCTGGCTGCCTGCCACACCGGTGCCGGGAAACGCATCGAAGGCACGCACCAGTGCATCGGCCCAACCCTGGGTAACTTGCGTGTCGTTGTTCAGGAAAATGAGCACCGCGCCCTTTGCTACGGCGGCGCCTGCGTTGCATGAGCCGATGAAGCCGAGATTCGTCTTGTTCTGCAGCAGACGTATGCCGCCCACGTTGCTCAAGACGGCGACTGTGTCATCTGGCGATGCGTCATCGATCACGATCACCTCGAACGGCATGCCGGGCGGGCGCGCCGCGATCGAATGCAGGCAGGCGAGGGAGTACTCAATTTTCCCATAGACCGGGATGACGATGGATACCTCGGGTACCTTGGACGTCGGCAGAGCGAGTTCGCCAAGGGCCGTGCCCACGGGGAGCATGTCGAGGCTGTCGTCTTCGGCCGGTCGGCGGACCAGCTCCTGCGAAATGCGGGCAAGCGTCCCCCGCCAGCCGCGCAGGGCAATACTGATGCGCATTCGCTGGGTCAGCGAGCGGAGGCGCCTGTAACGCCAGGAAAGGTGGTTCGACACAGCTGGCCTACTTCAGGGACTGATCCGTGATTTCGCGATTGTGCTTACCGCACTGGCAACGTTTGAACAAGGCACCGAAACGGCGCTTAATATCTATATATCTGCGGGCATGAGCCCCGACCAGGCGAAGGTGCGCACCGGAGCATGTAGGCCACTGTACCAATCAAAACGAGTGCGCGGCTGTAAGGAATGCGGGCTAGTCACGTGCAGCCAATTCACGCTTCGCGTGCGCCAGCCCCCATTCAAGCAACTGTTCGGCCCGCTCGTCACTGGCTGCCTCCGCATAGCAACGCAGTTCTGGGGCATTTCCGGAAGCGCGATAGTGGACGACTTCGCCAATGGAGAGGACGACCCTGACGCCGTCGATGGCGTCACTGTCCTTGATTGTGCCTAAAGCAGCGAAGAAACCGGCACGCGTGGCGTCATCGTCACGCAGGATTTGCAGGAAGGGGCTGCTTTGTTCCGCCGAGACATGTTCGATACGGCCGCTGCGCGTGAATCGTGAAGGCAACCCGTCCATGAGTTTGGACAGCACAACACCATCCCTTGCCGCCATGCCGAGCACGCTGAGGATCGGCAGCATGGCATCACGCGTCGGCAGCGCTTCGAGCTGGCCGCTGTCCATGGAGACCGACGAACCAAGCAGTACGCCGCCATTGGCCTCGAAGCCGACGACACGGCGATTGCCGTCCTTGACAGCCTGTTCCATGCCTTCGATGACATAGGGCGATCCGACGCGCGTGCGATACACCTTGGCGAAGAGCCCACTGAGCTCGATGGCGGTATTGGAGGTAACTGGCGTGACCACCGCGTCGGCATTCAGAAAACGTGCGGTCAAAAGCCCTAGGCTGTCGCCGCGCAGAAACACGCCGGTTTCGTCGGCAACAAGCGGCCGGTCCGCATCGCCGTCGGTCGAGACCAGCGCATCGAGCTTGTATTTCCTGGCTGCGGCATCGGCGAACGCGACATCTTCGGGGCGCAGGGCTTCCGTATCGACGGGAACGAACACATCCGAGCGGCCAAGCGTGACCACATCTGCGCCGAGTTCCTGCAATATGCTTACAATGAGGTCGCGCGCGACCGAACTGTGCTGGTAGACGCCAATGCGTTTGCCGGCCAAGGCCCGGGCGCCCAGCAACGCAATGCATCTTTCACTATAGTAATTCAACGCATCGGGAACGATCGCGACCGGTTCGGTCGCAGCGGATGATACGAACCCATCCAGCTCAAGGACAGCAAGAATGCCAGCTTCGTCGGCCTTGTCGATCTCGCCATCGGGGCGATAGAATTTCAAACCGTTGCGGTCAGCTGGAATATGGCTGCCCGTCACCATGATGGCCGGCACCTTAAGGGTCATGGCCCGCAATGCCAGCGCCGGGGTCGGAACCGGTCCGCAATTTTCGACGTTCATGCCGAGTTCCTGGGCCGCGGACACGCATGCCGCCGCCATCTGCGGACTGCTGGAGCGCAGGTCATAGCCGACGAGCAGCGTCCCATCCGTGGGAACCGAATGTGAGTTTTGCATGTGTTTCAGAAACGCAAGCGTATATGCCCGGCAAACCGCATCGGGCAATTCCGTGACCAGACCACGAAGGCCGCTCGTTCCAAATTTCAAACTGTTCATTTGTATGCCAGCGTTCCGGAAAACATCGCAGCGTGAATCAGCGGCGGTGAAGGATGGGTCGAGTGAGCACTATAACGAGCGCAAGGACTTTTTGATACTGAAACCGAATACCAATTTAGCAGTGAGCTCGCATGCTGAATAATGTGTCTGCGGGAGCACCCAACATACCTGAGTTGAATTCCGGATTGCAACTTATCGTCGAGATGTATAGGGGAAACGCATCAAGAAAAAAGGCAAAAACTTTCATGGCGCTCCCCACTCTTCGAAAGATATTCGACGAACATAAGCGTTTCGGCTCTGACAAGTGGACATCCTACTTTGAAACCTATGACAATCATTTCAATAGGTATCGGGATAAAGCCATCACTTTGCTAGAGATCGGTATACAGAACGGCGGTTCTCTCGAAATCTGGGGCAAGTACTTTCCCAAGGCGACCCGTATATTGGGATGTGATATCGAAGAGAAGTGCCGAGACCTCACGTTCGAAGATCCACGGATTGAAGTTTTTGTCGGCGATGCGAACTCACCTTCAATTTATGATAGCCTGATCAAGGACACGCCGAGTTTCGATATTATCGTTGATGACGGATCTCACATCGTCGAAGACATCATCCGTTCATTCGCCATGTACTTCCCCAAGCTGAAGCCGGGCGGCGTGTATGTGATCGAGGATCTCCACACCTCCTATTGGCCGCAGTGGGGCGGCGGTACGGACTTGACGCTCAGTTCAATGGGATTTCTGAAGTTGCTGGCCGATGTGCCTAACAAGGAGTTCTGGCGCGACGGTCGTCCGGATTTTAATCTGCTTGAACCGTTCGCCAAACGATACAACGTCGATATCGATGATGCCGATCTGAACATCGATGAGATTTCCTTCAGCAATTCAGTCTGCGTTATCCGGAAGGGCGAGGACGGCTTCGAAAACCGGCGCCATATCACGGGTACCGAATTCCGTGTCCAGGATTGCAACTGGCTACTCCCCTTGTCGGGCACACGTGAGCTGGTGGAGCAGTTGAATGTTAGTGGCCGACGGCCTGAATCAACCGATATGCAGCGTGAGTTTGTTACCGTGCTGCCAGAGGTTCTGAAAAACAGGGCCGAGCTTGCGAACCTGCGGGAACAGCTAGCGGCGTCTCAGCATCATGCTGAAAATCTCCAGCAAGCGCTCGAGCGCAAAGAACAGGCGCTGGCCAACGTAGAGTCTCGATTGTCAGCGGTTTACGCCAGCACGTCTTGGCGGATGACCAAGCCAATCCGTGCCGGCGTCGCATTGTTGAGAGGTGGAAAGCGCTGATCTATCGGAACAAAGTCACGAGTTTACGGAGGGGTTCGGTCATCCGCCATGATGTGCTTTGAAGCACCGATGCGAGCATTTCCTTGCTGTTGTCCTGACGGAAGCTGAACACCTCTTCCACGTAACCGGCCCTCAACCAGTATAGGTGGCGTGACCGAGCACTATCTGGATACGACTTGTCGATTACTTGCTTGACGGTGAAATGATTGGCTTCATGGTTGATGGACAGGAATGTCCCGGCGTTCTTGCTGATCCATTCTACATAACCGGAGGCCGTCTTTTCACCCATTTCCGTTAGTGAATCGACGTTGAGCACAACGTCCACAGGACCGATCGCGTGAAGTTCAGATGGAGGAAGCAGAGCGACGCGGTTACCGCGAGGTTCGGAATCCCCGATCATCCAAATGGCATCTTCGCCGAGCGTTGCTGAAAGGAAAAGCGCTTGTCCGACAATGGTCATCGGGAGGTCGATAATGCTGTATCGTATTCCCAGCTGATGAGCGTAATACGCTGTTCGACCCATGCCCCCGCCTATTTCAAGGCAGGTGTTTCCTGAGTGGCGACGGATCAGCAGCGCCTGATAGATGGCTTGGACTGCACGTTCAGTCACTATTCCCTTTGATGTCACCAGTCCGAATTCTCCTGCAAAGGGGTTAGGAAAATTCAGCTGCGTTCCCATTTCCTGCTGGATAAAGTCAAAGCATTTATCGACCGGGTCTGACGACGGTTTGGTCTTGTACGGATAATTGGCACCGCCTTCCGGATTGAAAAGTATCCTGCCGCCAAGCGAGACGACTAGATCCTCGAGCATCGAATGCAGTCGTTCCCCGTTCTTCCAACGGTCCTCTATCCAGGTGTCATTGTCCATCATGGCCATAATGCCCTTGGCCAAAATGTCGACGCCATAATAAAGGTCGGTCTTCTGAGGATCAGACAGCAGATCCATGAGCGCGCCGCCATCCGACATAAGAGCCTCGTGGACGTCCAATTGCTTCGAACCGATCATAGACCAGAGAAATGAATCCTCCGGTGTTGGCGCTCGTTGCAGTGCAACGCGATAGGAGGCCTTGATCCGATTGATAAGAAACGGAGATGGCACGAAACCTGTTGTTACACGCTCTACCGGAAACGTTGCGTTGTAGTTCATTGCTTTCCCCCAATTGATGCTGTTCTTAGCATTGTCGAGATGCACTACAACAGTAATTATTTCATCCGTGTGAACTGTGGCGTCAAAGTCTTCATTCAGTTTGGGGAGTCATCACGCCCTTTTACTCTTTTCAACGCATCGACTGTCACGGAAGTGGGTGACATCAAAACTGAGATCGCCACGATTACCACTCAGGTTAGAGATAACAAAAAAATTACAGAACAAGTGAAACAGTGGAAGCATATGGGATAGGTGCTCTTGGAGTTGTCGGTCTTGGTGGTGCTGCGCTGGGCGTGACACCTGCCAATTAGTTCGAATGGGTCGCTAAACTGTATCAGAGATAAGATATGCAATTCCCAGCGCTGTTAGGAGAAATGATGATAACCTCCTAGTCTTGGGGGACTTAATGGACCAATTGAGAGGGATCACGGCTTCGACCGTTCGGCCGGCGCTCGTGAAATATAACAACGTTCAGGTTTTGAGGGCGGTGGCTGCTGGTTTTGTCGCCATCTATCATTCGCAGGTCTATCTGAATATGTTCGTGGGTCCGAGCGCCTATGCGAGCCTGTTTTCCTCCAAACAATTGGGGTTTCACGGTGTCATCATATTTTTCGCGATATCCGGTTTTCTCATGGCGGACTTTGTGCAAAGGACGGATCCATGGTCGTTCATTCTGCACCGGATCGTAAGAATATATCCGCCCTATTACATTTGCCGCGGCCGCCTCGATAGCACTCTTGTTTTTTATGCCATGGAGGCCACAAATTGACGTACTTGGACTGTCTCTTGTGCCGGTTTATGCGCCAGGAGTTCTCGGAATAGAATGGACACTTGTTTTCAAAACCGCCTTCTAGTTGGTTCTGTTTCTCATATCCGTGGCGGGGCTGGCAAAATGGATTGATTGGTTCGCCGCTGGATGGCTGGTAGCTATTCTGTTGACGGCAATGTTTGCACCCGACATGCAGGTTTCAATAAACCCACCACTCGCCACATTACTCCTATCATCCATGAATGTGGCCTTTGCTGCTGGACTTTTGTTGCCTCGGCTGATGAGGGTAATCACCTTTTGGCCGCTCGCGCTGATGATCGGTGTCCCTTTGATTGCAATAGGGACGCCTGATGATAGGGCAACACTGAAATGGACCGGAGGTCTTTCCTGCGTCCTTTTCGTAGGCGCAGCGGCGCAATTGCCTCAAATCAAGAACGAAAATTGGTTCTCTAGATTGGCTGTGAGGTTTGGCGAATGGAGCTATGTCACCTATCTGGTTCACTGCACGGTATTTTGGCTGCTGTTTCAAGCGTTTGCGGGATATTAACACCCGACAAGAGTATGGCTTTTGGGTCTAACGTTTGTTGCGGGTGTCACAATGCTACTGGGCCCGGAGACGTTGCTCGTTATCGGTCGCTACGTAGCGTTGTAAACAAGCTGTCGGTGGCAGGTAAGCACATGCCAGCCATGGGGCCTACCTCTCGGCGTTTGTTTTCTTTTGCACTATCGCAATAGTGTTGTCCGGATAGTCCCCGTTTCCAGATGCATTAGGGGACATTTTGTTTCGGGCCTAGCTTGCCTTCTTTAGTTCGCGACTGGACGACGTTTCTTCGACTACCAGTTCGACCGGCATTGTCTTTCGCCCGCGGGTGGTCGATGCCTTTTTCTTTGCCGGCTTTTTCTCGGCATCCGCTCTCTCAATGGGTTGTGAGAACGGACCATTCTCAAGATCTTTGAATACATCCATCAAAGTCACATGGTCGCCCGCACGTAGGAAAACCTGCTTGGCGTTGTACAGATAAGCGCTGGATTCCCGATCGATCCTGCCCACCATGGGCCCAAAATAGCGGGGCAGGAGCAGCGACAGCTTGTGAAGGATATTCACCTTGAGCATCCAAAGCTTTTCATCGGTCGACAATTGGCTCCAAATTTCCTTGCCCCGCTGGTCTCTCCGCAACCAGTTGAACATCGAATGGTGAGATTTGACGTATTGCCAGATCTGAACCTTACGGTAGTGCTTGAAATCCGGTTGGCGCGACTTGTCACCCAGGGCGCTCGCCAGATAAGCCATCGTGACGATGTATTCAGAATTGTACCGGTTGCCGGGCAGAATGTGTTTTGCGACCTCACCATAGATGCGGTCGTTGGCGACGTCATGGTTTAGAACCTTGAAGCCGTCGTCGATCTTCGCATTGATCATCGTAAAGCCGAATGAAACCTTCGAAACGCCTTGGAAAGCGAGGGGTTTCGGTTCCGCCACGACCTTTATCGCGGATTCAAGCACCAGGTTGGCAAAGTAATAGTCCGGGAACGGTGAGTGCAGAACCTCGCCATCAACGCGAATTCGGTCGAGAAGAGCACGGCTGCAGCAGAACGCTGGCATATTGAACATGAAGGAACGGCGCATTTTCAGCGAGTTGTCGACAGACGTTCTCACGACTTTCGGATCGACTACGAATGGGGCATCTCGGCCGACGAGGAAGTCCGCCATCTGCAGGTCGGCGACGTAGCCTGGTCGATGGCCGGGAACAACGCCCGGATGCATGAACTGATATAGATTGGTGAATATCAATTCCGGATTGTCAAAGTGATCTATTAGGTAGTTCATGCGCTCAAAATAGCCCGGTGCGATGCCATCGTCATCGCCAACCATCGTGATGAAATCGCCGCGTGCCATATTAATGGCGCGGTTCCAGCTACCTGTCACCGGCAGGAATTCGTCTGACCGCTCGCAGCGAATGCGCGGATCCCCAATGGCCCGGATCGCCTCGCCGACCGGCTCCTTGGAGCAGTTGTCAAATACGACAATTTCCCAGTTGCTGTAATTCTGGTTGGTAACGGTCTTGATGGCATCGAGGACGAGATCGAGACGATTGTGGGTCGGTATCGCGATGGAGAACAAGCGTTCCTTCTTGGCCTTTGGCATGTCGCGGAAATGTTCGATCCGTTCAGTGATCGAAAACTCGCGATGGAAAGGAGTTCGGAAAATTTCCGCATTGTCATCAATATCAGGATCGTACCCACCCCAAGACATAATTCGGTGGGCAAGCTTTTCTTCCGCCGAGTAGCCGTTGTAGCTGTCGGTCTGATTGTCTGACGCCAACAGATTTGATTGGTTGCCTGACCTGAATGCTCCACACGTCGGCCATTGCTCCATGGAATAGCCAACACCATCGGCGCCCACAACGAGCAGTTCGAGACCTTGTCGCATCATTGAAATCGATAGGCCTTCCGTGCCGCTCTCGAATTTGCAGCATGCGATCTTGCCTTTGTCTTCCAGTGTAACGGCAAGCAGGTCCTTCCGGCGGACCAAAAAGGCCGTGCTACGGATGTGCGGATTCGGAAACCGGGGAAAGTCTCTAAAATTGCTGCAAAACCCGCCGTTCTGGCTGAGAGTCTGTGCCCATACACCGGAATACTCTTCCTGAAGTGACTCATTCGATGGCCTGTTACGCAGTGTGTCGCTCAGGAAACGGCGGATGCGAAGTTGTTTCGACTTCGCAGCCCGCAACATGTGCGGCGCGCATTGGTTGATCAACCATGCATAGTTGCGTACAAAAGCTCGATCGTAGCGGGCCGGAACCGCTGTACTCCATGAAACGAAGTTGACGACCTTCCAGCTATTGTAAAGGCTTTCGAATGAGCCCGTGGCGCCGACCAATCCTACACCGGGCTTTGACATGTTTGCCCAGAGCTTGGCAAGCCAATTGTCTGTTCGCAGGCTCGTAAAGGTGTTTAAGCAGCAAATATACTCATTATCGATCTTGCGTGCCGCTTCCTGGTAAGCGTGGATGTCCAGACCGATGTCGTCTTTGACGTGTATGATCTTGTGTTTGATGCCTGTAAAAACTGCGCCGATCGCAGCATACTCGCCTGGCTTCTCGAATCCCTTGCAAACGATGTATAGATCATGATCCTCACCGGCAGGATGCCGCCGGTAGGTTTCGGCAAAGGCCTCGAAAGAATGAAAACCCTCGTGAAGCCTGGCCAAATAGACCACTGCAATTCGTGACGACATAAGCGAATTAATCCTTTTGGTCGCGGGGACTAACCCTTGGCATACTGTTTTTTGGGGCAGAGGCCAAGCTTTAACGGTCAATGATCAGTAACTTATCAATATGAAGAAATGATAATGCAATGCTCGGCGCCGCGGCCTACGGCTGGTTGGGCCAGGCAGAGTAGTTGCTGATCTGATTGGCAGAGCGTCAGTGCTTTTTCAGGATTGCAACTGTTTGGCCAAGTGCATGCCCGTTCCAGCGCTTGGATGGTCCGTCAATAATCTCCGTGACTTTGAAGCCCGCGTGTTTGGCCCAGATTTTGATTTGGGAGCGTTCAATGAACATGTTGAGATGCGGAGCCTGAAGGGCGCGCTGCGTGTCTACTGTGTTTTGGAAAATGCCCCAATGTGCTCCTTCAGACAACTCCAGGAATGAGAAAACAAACGTTCCACGCGGTTTGAGGACGCGGGCGATGTCTTGCAGGTAAATGTAGCACTCGGCCTGCAGCAAATGCGTAAAGACGCTGAAGGCATAGGTTATATCGAACGATTCGTCTGGGGCAGGTACGCTCAGCGCCTGGTGTTTCACAAACCGGTAATGATCAGGCGTCTTCGTCTTGGCATAGTCGAGAAGCGGCTGGACGATGTCAGTTCCAAGGAATGACTTCAGATCAACCTTCTTTGCTAGTGCATGGGCGACGCGGCCGGAGCCACAGCCGAAGTCGAAGACATCCATACCGCTTTTAGCGCCGGCATAAACAACGATCTGGCTGGCAATGTCACCAATCAACTCATACCCGCCACCTACTGCCAGGCTCATAGCCTCATCGAGCGGATGCTGGGAAACGAGCTCGTTCACGTGCCTCTCGTAATCCTCGACAAAGTGAAACTGCGCCATGAATGCTATCGCGCTCGTGAAAGAATGCGCTTTGCCTTCACTCGTCGTTCTCGGAATAACATGAACAAGAAAATTGCTATTCCCCCAGCTAAACCGGGACCAAATAGCGCACAGACAGTTGATACGTTGCTCATCCTCTTAGTCCTCCCGAATTGATTGTTGAGCAACCCCAAGAACTGATCAAATCACAATCTGGCCCATACGAATCTTCGCCGCAGAGCGTTGCTTTTTTGCCACCACGTCGGGCGATGGCTGCCTTGCGCCTTTGTTCCACCTCTTCGCCGCGCGCATTTACCGTAAGGAAGCGCGATCCCTCATGATTGGTTTTGAATCAACAAGCGGGTAGCGCGAATTGTATGATTCCAGGGCCTGTTCATCCCAGAGTGGCAACCCGGTCGATTCAGCCACCTCCGGATCGGCCGTGTATAGGGGATAGCCTTTGGTCTGCAGGTCAACCAATATTTCCCGATCCAACTTGGCGTGCAACCTGACAAGGTTGGCGTCGTTGTAAACATGCCCACTTGAATCGGGGTTTATGCCGGAAATGATAATTGCCGTGGCTTGGTTATGTATTGCAAAAAGCACAGCGATAATTCCGTTTGAAACTTTCGTCTCGGCGTCCAATTCATTCGCACATGATCCAATCAGATTTCTTGTGAGCGCAAGGCGCTCATACCGGTTTACGATACGGACACGGTCGCATTGGTAATCGAAGCCTTGTAACCTCTCATTCAGCTTGGAAAGACCTTCCCGCCAAAGCAGGGCATAGAGCATCCGTGTTCGCTCTCCCTTGAGCACACGACGGACCTCAAGCGCATTCATATTCATTCCATCGAATTGCCGCGATTGGATAAACGTAACGTCCGGAACAGCGATGCCCCATTTCTTTGTCACAACCTGTGAACCGTTGATTGTAATGACGCTGAAGCGATCATCAAATCCCACTGGCTTGTGCGCTATCGGAGCAGATCCGACAATCAATACGGGTCGAAGAAGAGGTGCCGGTAGGGTGGGGGGACTTTTGCGATAAATATTGTACTTCAGATTGCGAAACGCGAGCTTCAATCCGCCGAGCCGCTTGTGTTGCGCCATGGTCATCCTCCTATCCGGTGAATTAACGCAGTTTGGCAATAATTACCGGTTTCAGTGAGCTTGAAAAGAAGGTTGAAAAAATCAGCAGGATACTCTCCAAGATCATATCGCTAATCCTGGGCTCGTCATGGCGTTCGTCAATGGGGGTTTGCGCGTTTCCTGAATGGATCGCTTTCTTGCTTGGAAAGATCACGCCAGCCTGGCGTGGTCCCAAAAGTGCGCATACCGTAGATATTTCGCCCATCGCTCCCAACTCCCTTGCATCGATAGTGTATCAATATCGATAGTGTATCAATGGAGGCAGCTGATCAAATCCGTCGTACCGGTTATAAGTTTTTCGGTAGCGCCGGTTGCCTTTATATCACCGGCTCTAGTTCCCCGTAGATTTGGTGGCGCTTCCTTTACGCTTAAAAGGCTGGCGTATGCTATTGGACATCGCTGCAGCGCCGCCCCTATTGGCAAAATCTTCTCGTTTCACGCCATGGCCTAACCTATGGGCGGTGGCAATTCCGTAGCTGAGCTCGAGCGCGATGGGCGAAACAATTGTCATTTGAGACATTCGGGGGAAAGTAAGATACGGTATGTTGCAAACACAATTTCAGTTTCGTCTGTTCAAAATAAGAGCGCGTTTAAGGCAGCTGCCTCCAATTGGAAAGATTGATTTTGCCACATGCTCCCGAGGCTCCAAGTCGACGCTTCCAGCTGGTCCTGATCAAGCCCTCGCACTATGATGACAACGGATACGTGATCCGTTGGTGGCGGGCAATGATACCGTCAAATTCGCTGGCAGCGCTGTACGGCATCGCCGAAGACTGTGCGGATCGACAGGTGCTCGGTCCCCATACTGCCATCGACATCTCCGTGATTGACGAGACAAATACGCGAGTCGATTTCTCGTCACTCCTCGCGAGATTTCGGCGGAACGGAAACCTCGGATTGATCGCTTTGGTTGGCGTGCAGACGAACCAATATCCTCGCGCGCTCGACATTGCCCGGCCTTTCCGCGAGGCAGGACTACCGGTCGCCATCGGTGGCTTTCACGTATCCGGCTGCCTCGCCATGCTTGATGGACATGCGGTCGGGCTCGATGCATGTCGGGAGATGGGGGTTTCCATATTTGCCGGCGAGGCCGAGGGCCGGCTTGAGACCGTACTTCGCGATGCGGCGGCCGACCAGTTGCGACCGCTTTATAACTTCATGAACGATCTACCGAGCATCGAAAGCGCACCTGTACCATTCCTGCCGAAACGTCATGTCGAGCATACGCTCGGATTGAGTGCGAGCTTCGACGCCGGGCGCGGCTGTCCGTATCAATGTTCATTTTGCACGATCATCAACGTGCAGGGGCGCAAATCACGTTTCCGCTCCGCCGATGACGTAGAGGAGCTGGTGCGCCTGAACTGGGCGCATGGTATCCACAAGTTCTTCATTACCGACGACAATTTCGCTCGCAACAAAAATTGGGAAGTTATCTTCGATCGGCTGATTATGTTGAAGGAGCGTGATGGAATCCCGCTTGGCTTCATGATCCAGGTCGATACGCTTTGCCATAAGATCGAGAACTTCGTCGAGAAGGCCAAGCGCGCTGGAGTCACCCGCGTTTTCATCGGGTTGGAAAACGTCAATCCGGACAATCTCGTTGCGGCCAAGAAGGGTCAAAACAAGATCACCGAGTATCGCAAGATGCTGCTCGCGTGGAAGGCCCAAGGCATTATGACGTTGGCCGGCTACATCCTAGGCTTTCCGTCGGATACACCCGAAACCATCCGGCGCGACATCGCCATTATCCAGGATGAACTGCCGCTCGATATCATCGAGTTCTTCTGCCTGACACCTTTGCCCGGCTCTGAAGATCATCAGTCCCTGTGGAAAAACGGCGTTGAAATGGCTAGTGATCTGAATATCTACGACGTCGAGCACGTCTGCACGGGCCATGCGAGGATGAGCAAGCAAGAGTGGGAAGACATCTACCGGGAAGCATGGTCCCTTTATTACACGCCGAAACACATGAAGACGTTGTTGCGTCGAGCGGTTGCGACAGGCGTCCCGCTTGGCAGCCTCGTCAAGGTGCTGGTAACTTTCGCGACGATGGTACACGTCGAAAACGTGCATCCATTGCAGAGCGGTCTCTTGCGCTTGAAACGTCCATCAGAACGTCGTCCTTCTATGCCCCGGGAGAATCCGCTTGTCTTTTGGCCTCGAAACGTCTGGGAAACGATGTCAAAGCACGTCGTCGTTGCTGGCGCGGTCATGCGGCTGGTTGCGACTGCCCTCGTGATTGCACGAGATCCAAGGTCGGGTGAGTACACCGACCAGGCCCTCAAGCCCGTTGGCGCTGACGGAGATGAGACACTCGACCTTTTCACCAAGACGACGGGTGGTGGTGCGGCAATCACCCACGCGAAAAGGATTGCACGACTCACTCACCCCGACCGAATAATTTAACGGGCTCGAATCAATGCTCTTGCCGAATACATTCGGGCGACCGACCATTGAATGGCATCCGCCCTTTCCCGGCCGAGCACCTCAACCATTTCGCGATGAATTGGCCCGAACACCTGAGCCTGTATGCGCCGCCTGAAAAGAACCGGCATATCGGAGCGGCTCACGCTCCAGCCATATTTCCTACGTCGTTAGCCCACCACGCGGCCATCTTAACGCGTTCGTCTCAATGCAGTGCGCGGTGATAGGGCCCGCCTGACTTGGTCCGGGTTCCAAAGTCCCGCGCTTGGCGCGTACCATCGTTGGCGTTGGACGCAGATTGGACGCCAGAAAACAAAAAAGCCCGGAAAACCGGGCCTTTTGCATAATTTCTGGACCGTCTCGACGGTCTGAAACTTGGGAATGGTGCCCAGAAGAGGACTCGAACCTCCACGCCTTGCGGCACACGGACCTGAACCGTGCGCGTCTACCAATTCCGCCATCTGGGCAGCGGGGTCTCATGTAAGGGGCCCACTTGAGTCTGTCAATCGATTTGTCGGGGAATAACAAGGGAATGACAGACCAAGCGACGCAGGGTGGTTCGTCCGCCCGAATAGGCAGCTTGCCATAGGCGGGGCCGAACCACGCAGCGACCCCGTTCAGCCCTCCAGCACTTCCTTCGAAGCGACGGTCGAATCCGCGTTGAGCCTGTAGATGATCGGCACGCCTGTCGCCAGTTCCTGCGCGACGATCTCCTCGCCGGTCAGTCCCTCCAGCGCCATGATCAGCGCACGCAGCGAGTTGCCATGGGCAGCGACCAGTACCGTTTCGCCGCGCAGCACATGGGGCTGTACCTCGTGCAGGTAATAGGGCCAGACGCGTGCGCCGGTGTCGCGCAGGCTCTCGCCGCCGGGCGGAGGGACATCATAGGAACGGCGCCAGACATGCACCTGTTCCTCGCCCCACTTGGCGCGTGCATCGTCCTTGTTGAGGCCGGACAGATCGCCGTAATCGCGCTCGTTCAGTGCCTGGTCACGGATCGTCTCGAGATCTGTCTGCCCGACTTCTTCGAGAATGTGGTCAAGCGTCGCCTGTGCACGGGAAAGGACAGACGTATAGGCGATATCGAACTTGAGGCCCTTCGCCTTCAGCCGCTTGCCCGCGTCAACGGCTTCCTCATGGCCGAGCTCCGTCAATCCCGGATCACGCCAGCCAGTGAAAAGGTTCTTCAAATTCCATTCGCTTTGGCCATGGCGGACAAGGACGAGGGTTCCGGACATTGCAATACTCCTGGTTCAAGGGTTAGGTGTGGTCGGCAAGACCAAGGACATCGAGCATGGAATAGAGGCCGGGCTTGGCGCGCCGGCCCCATAGCGCGGCCTTGACCGCGCCGCGGGCGAAGATAGTGCGATCCTCCGCCTGGTGCGATAGGGTGATGCGCTCGCCTTGGCCGGCGAGGATGACGGAATGGTCGCCAACGACGGAGCCGCCCCGCAGGGTAGCGAAGCCGATCGTTCCGTCCTCGCGTGGCCCCGTATGGCCGTCGCGCACCCGCACGCTGTGTTGCCCGAGCGCGATGTCGCGCCCCGCGGCGGCGGCCTGGCCGAGCAGCAACGCCGTGCCCGACGGCGCGTCGACCTTGTGCTTGTGATGCATTTCGACGATCTCGATATCGAAATCATCGGCGCCGAGGGCCTTCGCCGCCTGCTTGACCAGCACGCCGAGCAGGTTGACGCCGAGGCTCATATTGCCGGACTTGATGATGACAGCATGACGGGCCGCTGCGCGGATCGTGGTCTCGTCCTCAGCTGAGCAACCGGTGGTGCCGATGACATGAACAATGCGCGCCTGTGCGGCCAGTTCGGCGAAGGTGACGGTTGCGGCAGGGGCGGTGAAGTCGAGGACGCCTTCAACCTGCACGAAGACCGAGAGTGCATCATCGGTGATCGGAACGCCGATCGGGCCGATGCCGGCGACTTCACCGGCATCACGGCCGATCTGCGGCGAGCCGGGACGCTCGACCGCGCCAGCAAGGATTGCACCCGGAGTGGCATGGATGGCGCGGATCAGGGTCTGGCCCATTCGGCCGGCCGCGCCCACAACGGCAAGCTTCATCGCCGGTTTTGCACCGGATTGCTCAGTCACTGCGCTCATTCGGCCAATCCTGCTGCTGCAACGATTTCACTGTCGTCGATGATGGGCGACTCGTCCCTGCCTTGCAACTGGTAGAACCGGGCATAGACGCCGTTGGGGCGGATCAGCAGGGTTTCGTGCACGCCCTCCTCAACCACGCGGCCGGCCTCCATGACGACGATGTGGTCGGCATTGACAATGGTCGAGAGGCGATGGGCGATGACGATGGTCGTGCGTCCCTGCATCACATGCTCGAGCGCCTGCTGCACACGCTTCTCCGATTCATTGTCGAGGGCAGAGGTCGCCTCGTCGAGCAGGAGGATGGAAGCGTTGCGAACGATGGCGCGGGCGATGGACAGGCGCTGGCGCTGGCCGCCGGAAAGGTTGGCACCATTTTCGCCGATCTCGGTACCGTAGCCCTGCGGCTGCTGTCGAATGAACTCATCCGCATTGGCCAGCCTTGCAGCCTCGATGATTTCTTCATCGGTGGCGTCGAGGCGCCCGTAGCGGATATTGTCGGCGATGGTGCCCTCGAAGAGATAGGGCTGCTGCGAAACATAGGCAATCGACTGGCGCAGCGAACGCTTGCTGACATAGGCGATGTCCTGGCCATCGATGAGAATGCGCCCTGCGTCGATATCGTAAAAGCGCTGGACGAGACCGATCAGCGTGGATTTGCCAGCGCCCGATGCACCGACAATGGCCGTTGTCTTGCCTGCCTTGGCGATGAAACTCACACCATGCAGGACGGGAAAGCCGCTGGAGTAGCTGAAGCGGACCTTGTCGAACTCGACCTCGCCTGTGGGCACGGTTATCGGCACCGACCCGATACTGTCCGCCTGGCGCGGCTCGATGTCGAGGATCTCGAAGAACATGCGCGCATTGACCAGCGAGCGCTCAAGGCCAACCTGAACGCGCGCCAGCCTGCGCACGGGATCATAGGCAAGCAGTACCGCGGTCATGAAACCGAACATGGCGCCCGGCGGCTCCAGATTGTAGACGGCGCGATAGCCCGTGTAGATGATCATCGAGGCAATGGCGACGCCGGCGATCAGTTCCGTGATGGGCGTGGTCCGTTCCGAAACACGTGCGATCTTGTTGGCGCGCTCCTCGGCGCGCTTGATCAACTGGCTTATCTTCACGCGCAACTGGTCTTCCATGGTGAAGGCCTTGACGATCGCGATCCCTTGCGTCGCTTCCTGCATGGCGCCCAACAGGTGCGAATTCAGCGTTACCGACTCGCGGTGAATGCTGCGCAGGCGCTTTGCCAGATAGCGTACGGTAAGGATGACCGGGGGGCCGACAAGCAGGGCGAAGAGAGATAGAATGGGGTCGAGGAGCACCATGGTCACGATCAGTGCAACGAGTGTAGGAATATCCTTGCCAATCGTCGTTACGGTGATGTCCATCAGTTCGCGGACGCCGCTCACGTTCTGGTTGACCCGCGCCGCGAGCTGGGCCGACCGCGTATCGGTGTAGAAATCCAGGCCAAGCTTCATCAGGTGGTCGAACATGCGACGCTGGTAGCGGGCGATGATATTGTTGCCGATCTTCGCCATCACGACCGACTGCACATAGGTGGAAACGCCGCGAATGATGAACGCGACAAGAATGCCGAGGCTGATCGGCACGATCAGGTCCTCGCGCCGTTCGTAATAGATCTTGTTGATGACGTCCTTGAAGATATAGGCGACGAAGGCCGTCGTGCAGGCTACGCCGAGCATGGCGACTATAGCGATCGCATAGGACGACCGGTGCTCGCGAAGGTTTTCACCCAGCACCCGGCCGATGACGCGCTTCGCCTCCGTCGGATCGATCTTTTTCTTCTTCGTCTGACCACTCATGACAGGCGGCAACTCGCTGGTACCAGGACATCCGGGCAAGAAATCTTGCCGATCGAATTGTCCCTATAACCTTATTGATCCGCCTTGCCTATCGGTTTTGGCCGCAGGCAGGAATGCAGCGCTCAAGTGTTGCAGCAATGCTCTATCATGCGCTGCTCTAATCCCGGCGCCAGCGTCGGCCTTCGGTAGAAACACCAAAGCGGGTTGGTGTGCGCGAGAAGGCGGAGAGGCCGCTGAGAGCCGCCAGCGGATGGGTGATGATATAGACCGGTGTTTCGCGCAGGATTTCCCCGTGCGGGGCCTTGTCCTCGAAGGCCTGGCGGAAGGATGAATCCTTGAGGGGGGCAACAATCTTCTGGACGATGCCGCCAGCGAGATAGACGCCGCCGCGTGCCATGAACGTCAAGGCAAAATCGCCGGCCAGCCGGCCTAGATAGATGACGAACAGGGCAAGGGTTTCCTTCGCTTCGGCAGATTCTCCGGAAAGACCGGCGGCAGTGATTTCGGCGGGCGTCTGCAGGCTGGCCGGCGTACCGTTCACCTTGCAGATGGCGCGATAAATGTTCTGCAGGCCACGACCACAAAGCAGCTGTTCACCGGATATGCGGCCCTCAATGTGCTCGATATGCGGGAACAGTTCGAGATCGCGCGCCGTACGCGGACCCATATCGACATGTCCGCCTTCTCCGGGCACCGGAACCCAGCTGTTGCGTGAACGCACCATGCCGGCAACGCCGAGGCCGGTGCCGGGTCCGAGCACGGCGCGGCTGCCATGCGGATCGCCGGGTCCGCCGCCCAGCTTCTCGAGATGTTTGGGTTCGAGCGAAACGACGGCGAGCGCCTGTGCCTCGAAATCGTTGAGTACGGTAATGTCGGAAAGGCCGAGCGTTTCCATCATCTGGCGCGGCTTGACCACCCAGGGGCAATTGGTCAGGTCGATCTCGTCGCCTTCGACCGGTCCGGCAATGGCCAGGACCGCCGAGCGTGGCTGGATCGAGGTATGATCGAGGATGGCGTTCTGGATCGCCTCATCGATCGTAGGATAATCGGCAGTCTGGATGATCGGAAATTCCTTCGGCTCCGCGTAGGCGTCCACCAGAATGGCGAAACGCGCATTGGTGCCGCCAATGTCACCGACCAGGATCGGAAATTTCATGATGTGGTCGGTATCTGCCTGAGTCACCATTATCGCTTCCCCAATGTATTTTCCGCCGCGTCATCGCGCAGCAAACCTCGCTTTTGCACCAGAACCTCGGCCGTTGCCCGGTTCAGTGCCATCGGAATATCGTAAACGCTCGCCAGCCGCATCAGTGCCTTGACATCGACATCATGGGGCATCGGCGACAGCGGGTCGACAAAGAAAATCAGGCCGTCGATCCTGCCTTCGGCAATCAGCGCGCCAATTTGCTGGTCGCCGCCAAGCGGGCCACTTTTGACGCGGGCGATCTTGAGCGAGGGACATGCCGTCTGGACAAGGCCGCCTGTCGTTCCCGTCGCTACGATGTCGCAAGGCGCCAGCAGCCTCTCGTAATTGCGCGCAAACTCGACCATATCGTCCTTTTTCTGGTCGTGGGCAATCAATGCGAGGCGAAAAGGCTGTGTCATAAAATCTCTGTCGTGGGTCGCGGGACCTAAATCGATTGAAACCCTATACTCAATTCATGACAGCATGAAAAGGCCACTGGCAAAAAAGACCGTGACCAATTGGCGCGCAAGGGCAGGCGGGATGCTCAAGGCTTCTGGCCGGGCACCGGCACGTCCTCGGGCAGATCATCGCCCTCAGGCGCATAGGCGGACGCCGGAACATCGGCTGCCGCCGGTTGAGCGACCTTGGCTCTGGCCCCAAAGGTCACATCAGCGACTGATTTGGGACCTGGCGCATTGAGGATCTGTGCGCAGACCTTCGGCAGATCAGAGAGCATCATGACCTTGGGTTTGACCGGTTTGGCGGGTTCGGTCGCTTTTCTCCATGGCTCGTCCGTAAACCACCAGGCGAGCGACTTGCCGCAACCATCATCGGCCCCGATCGGCTGCTGCGGTTTGCAGTTGGGCGAGCCCGGCTGGCATTTTATCCGGACATGGAAATGATAGTAGTGTCCCCAATAGGGACGGACCTTCGCCATCCAGCTGCGGTCGCCCTGCACGCTATCGCACAATTTCTTCTTGATGCCGGGGTGGACGAAGATGCGCTCGACCTCGGGGTAGCTCGCCGCACGCTTCAGCAGTGCCGTGCGGGCAGGCGTCCATTTTTCCGGATCGACATAAAGCGTATCACCCTTAAGCATCGATGCGGCGGAGACTTTCTCGCGCTCCTCGTCGGTAAAACGGTGTTTCGGCATCGGGGTCAGCCAGATGTCCGCGTCGAGACCGACCTGGTGCGAGGCGTGGCCGGTCAGCATCGGGCCGCCGCGCGGCTGCGAGATGTCGCCGACCAGGAGGCCCGGCCAGCCATCCTTGGCTGCCGCTTCGGTGGACAGTTTCTCCAGCAGCGCGATCATGCGCGGGTGTCCCCAGCGCCGGTTGCGCGAAAGTCGCATGACCTGCCAGGCCGGTCCATCCACGGGCAACGCAACGCCGCCTGCCAGGCAGCCCTTGGAGTAGAATCCCGCCGATTGAGCCTTGCTGACAGTCGGCAAAACCTGTGCCCCGAACAATTGCTTGGCGGGTCCATCTTCGGCGATGGCGTTGACCGTGCCGGTGAGCGCAATGAATGCGCTGAGCGCGAAACGCAACAGGGTTCTTGGTTTCATGATCGCTGTCCCACAAGTGATCGCGGTAATGTGCATCGCCGATCCGGGCTTTATGATGGCCAGATTCGGCGGAAAGTCGCAATATGGAATGAACGACAAACCTGATTCGAACGGATTTCCTCATCATGAAAGCAGTCATTTTCGAACAATTCGGCCAGCCGCCGCGCATTGCAACGGTCGCAGATCCTGTTCCGGCAATGACGGGTGTTGTCATCAAGGTCGAGGCGACCGGGCTTTGCCGCAGCGATTGGCACGGCTGGATGGGACACGATCCTGATATCGTCCTGCCGCACGTCCCGGGGCACGAACTGGCCGGAACCATCCAGGCAATCGGAAACCATGTCACCCAGTGGAAGATCGGCCAGCGCGTGACCGTGCCCTTTGTCGGCGGCTGCGGCCGTTGTTTCGAGTGCAACTCCGGCAATCATCAGGTGTGCGAGCATCAGTTCCAGCCCGGGTTCACCGCCTGGGGTTCATTCGCCGAATATGTTGCGGTGGATTTTGCCGATACAAATCTCGTCGCGCTGCCGGACACGCTGGATTTCGCCACGGCGGCAAGTCTCGGCTGTCGTTTCGTTACCTCCTTCCGCGCCATCGTCGACCAGGCGAAGGTCAAGCCTGGGGAGTGGGTGGCGGTCCATGGCTGTGGCGGGGTCGGCCTCTCGGCCATCATGATCGCCACTGCCATGGGCGCCAATGTTGTTGCCGTCGATCTGACCGAAGACAAACTGGCCTATGCCCGCGATCTCGGCGCGGTGGCAACCGTCAATGGCAGGCAGACAACAGACATCATTGGCGCGGTCCGGGAAATCACCAAAGGCGGTGCGCATGTTTCCATCGATGCGCTTGGCCACCCATCGACCTGCTTCAACTCAATCGCCAATCTGCGTCGCCGTGGCCGTCATGTTCAGGTCGGGTTGATGCTGGGCGACCATGCACATCCGCCAATCCCGATGGACAAGGTCATCGCCCATGAGCTCGAGATCTATGGCAGCCACGGCATGCAGGCGTTCCGCTACAAGGCACTGATGGACATGCTAGAAACCGGCAAGCTTCAGCCGCAAAGACTGGTTGGCAAGGAGATTGCGCTGGAAGAAGCGCCCGCTGCCCTGATGGCAATGGATCGCTTTGAAGGCAAGGGCATCAACGTGATTACGCGGTTCTAACGCCAGCTTCCGTCGCGCCACATGGTTGCGAAGGCCGTGCCGTAGTCCGGATAGCGGAAGGAGAAGCCGAGCTTCTTGATGCGCGCATTGGAAACCCGCTTGTTCTCGCCATAGAACGAGCGCGCCATTGGCGTGAGCTGCGCGGCTTCGAAATCGGATTCTTCCGGCGGCTCGATGCCCATCAACTCCGCCGCATAGGCAACCACATCCTGTGGCGGCGCCGGCTCATCGTCGGTGATGTTGAAGATCCCGGCTTCGTTGCGGGTGCTGAGGAAGTGCAATGCACCGGCTATGTCATCGACATGGATGCGATTGAAGACCTGGCCCGTCTTGTTGAGGCGGCGCGCCGTTCCATTGGAAAGGTTGACGAAGGCATTGCGTCCAGGACCGTAAATGCCCGCAAGCCTCAGGATGGCGAGGGGGACATTCCGCGCGTCGGCCAGTTGCTGCCAGCCCTGCTCGGCCTCGACACGCTCCAGGGAGCGGGCTGAAACGGGATGACATGGTGTCGTCTCGTCGACCCAGCCGCCCGCATGATTGCCATAGACGCCGACCGTGGAGAGGTAGCCGATCCACTGCAGCTTCGGCATGGCGTTCCGGATCGTATTGCCGAACTGCGCCAGCACCGGGTCGCCGCTTTGGCCCGGCGCAGTCGAGACGACAAGGTGGGTGACGCCAGCGAGGGCGTCGACGATTTCCTGCGAGGCATGGGTGCCGTGGAAGAGGAAGGGCGTGATGCCCGCCTTCTTGAGCTCTGGGAGCTTGGCGCTGTCGCGCGTCGTCCCGCCGGTGAAATCTGCTTGACCGGCAATGACCCTGGCGAAGGCGCGTGCCGAATAGCCGGCACCAAACAGGAAAATGTTCATTGTTGATTTTTCACAGCAATGCGCCATTCGGTCAAGACGTCAGCGTCACTCTCTTGGGCAACGTGACGCATATTCAGGGCGGCGAAATCGTCTTTGCCCATCAATTCACCCAGCGCCCAGACGGCGGCGCCGCGCACCAGCGGCGAGGGATCGGCCAGGTGCGTCTCGATTGCCGCGATCAAGGCGGGTTCGCCCGAATTGCCGCAGGCGATCAAGACATTGCGCAGGAAGCGGTCGCGGCCGATGCGCTTGACCGGCGAGCCGGAGAAGAGCGCGCGGAAGGCCGCATCATCGAGTGTGAGCAGCGACGCAAGCGACGGCGATCGAAGATCATCGCGCGCCTTGAGCTTCGCCTCGCGTGCCGCTCCGGCAAACTTGTTCCAGGGACAAACCGCAAGGCAATCGTCGCAGCCATAGATGCGATTGCCTATCGCCTTGCGAAACTCCAGCGCAATCGGTTCCTTGTGCTCGATGGTGAGATACGAAATGCAGCGCCGCGCATCGAGCTGGTAGGGGGCGGGGAAAGCATTGGTCGGGCAAATGTCGAGGCAGGAATGGCATGAGCCGCAATGATCATGCTCACGCTCGTCCGCGGGCAGTTCCGCCGTCGTGAAGATCGTGCCGAGGAACAGCCAAGAGCCATGCGAACGGCTGACGAGGTTCGTATGCTTCCCCTGCCAGCCAAGTCCTGCCGCTTCGGCAAGGGGCTTTTCCATGACCGGCGCGGTATCGACGAAAACCTTCAGATCCTCGCCAGCGGCCCGGGAGGCGAAGCGGCTGGCGACGCCCTTGAGTTTGCCCTTGATGATGTCGTGATAGTCGCGGTTCTGCGCATAGACGGATATCGCCGCCTTGTCCTTGTGCGCGAGAATTTCCAGGGGATTGCCATCGGGCCCGTAATTCATGGCGAGCACGATGATCGAGCGCACTTCGGGCCACAACGTCTCCGGGTTTGCACGGCGCTCTTCGGTCTCGCGCATCCATTCCATGCTGGCATGACGCCCGAGCGCAAGATATTGGCGCAACCGCGCTTCAGCGAGAGGAATGGCATCAGGACGGGCGATGGCAACGAGATCGAACCCCGCTGCCCGCGATTCCTCGAGGATGAACTGCTTCAGCCGTTGTGCCTGCGAGGATTGCTTTACTCCCGAGCGCAAAATCATGCTGCACCGACCTTATGCGTGGCTCGCCCTTCGACAAGCTCAGGAAGCTTACCATGAGGGACGTGGACTGTTTCGCAAGGAGGGTGGACAAGGTCCAGCCTCTCCTTAGGCAATCACCGCCCTCCCTTATGGCGATCTCGTCGAACCACGCGCTGTCCTGCCCGTCAAAAATCCAGATCGCCATAATGCGATGATGGGGGAAGGCCGCGAACCCGGTCGGCAAGCAGCGGGCGGAAGGACGGACGCGATTTCATTCTCGTGTACCAGTCGCGGGCCGCCTTGTATTCCGCCCACTTGATCTCACCGAGGTAGTCGAGGATCGAGATGGAAGCGGCAGCGGCCATGTCGGCATAGCTTGGCGTCGGTCCCGCCAGCCAGTTGCGCGTCGCGGTCAGCCAGTCGATATATTTCATGTGCTGGGTGATATTGGCGCGCGCAGCACGAATTGCAGTCGAATCCGGTGCGCCGCCGCCTTGTTCCGCGGTCATGTGCAATTTGAAGATGCGCTCACGTGCCATGTGCCGTGTCACTTCGTTCTCCAGCTTGCTGAGGAACCAATCGATCAGGCGCCGCACCTCGGCCCGGTTCAGTGAATCCTCCGGGAAAAGCCTGCGGCTGCGTTTCAGCGCGCCGCGCGTCTCGTCGATATATTCGGCGATCACGGTCGAGCCCGAGATCGGTACATCGCCCTCGGCCAGTAGAACTGGCAGCGTGCCCGCCGGATTGAGCGCCAGAAATTCCTTGCGCCGTGCCCAGCTGTTCTCCTCGATCAGCTCCACCTCAATGTCATATTCATTGAGGATGAGTCTGGCATAACGTGATCCGGTAGACATGGGATGGTGGAAGAGCGTCAACATGGCAGGTGTATCTAATTCTTTCAAACTGGCATTTTCGGAGGCGTCAGCGTATTGCTCGATAAGCCTTTGAGTCTGCGCCAAACCTATAGGCGCAACCGCGGCATGAGACAAGAACTACACGTCATTGCCCGGTCCGGCACCATCATCGCGAGCTATAATCATGGAATCACAGACGATTGTCGAAGCCCTTTTTCTTGGACTGCTGGAAGGGTTAACAGAGTTTATACCGGTTTCATCCACCGGGCACCTGTTGCTGGCGGGACACTTCCTCGGCTTTGAATCCAATGGCAAGACCTTCGAGGTCCTGATCCAGCTTGGAGCAATCCTGGCGATCCTCACTGTCTATTTCAGTCGTCTGGTCAATATCGCACGGGATATTCCCGTCGATCCCAAAACGCGCCGCTTTGTCTTGGGTGTCCTCGTTGCATTTCTCCCGGCCGTGGTAATCGGGGTCATGGCTCATGGTTTCATCAAGACCGTATTGTTTGAAACGCCCATGCTGATCTGCGTGATGCTGATTATTGGCGGGCTGATCCTGCTTTGGGTCGACCGGCTGGACTTGAAGCCGCGCTATACCAATGTCATGGAATATCCGTTGTCGCTTTGCTTCAAGATCGGCCTGATCCAGTGCTTCGCCATGATTCCCGGTACGTCGCGCTCCGGGGCAACCATTGTCGGGGCACTTCTGCTCGGCACCGACAAGCGGTCGGCGGCCGAATTCTCGTTCTTCCTCGCAATGCCGACAATGGCCGGCGCCTTTGCCTATGACCTCTACCAGAACCGCCACATCCTGACGTTCAACGACGCGTCCCTGATCGTCGTCGGATTTATCGCTGCGTTCTTCGCCGGTGTTTTCGTCGTGCGCTATCTGCTCGACTACGTCTCGCGCCATGGCTTTGGGCTGTTCGCTTGGTGGCGCCTGGTCGTGGGTACAGTTGGACTGATCGCGCTGATCCTCATGCGATAGCAGTACCGCGACGATAATCAGCCCCAAATGCAGCGATGAAAATCAGGCCGGCGTCTGACTGGAATATTGCCCGTGGCTCCGGAAACGCCAGAGATAGGATGGCAGGATCGCTTCGATCGTTTGCGGATGGATGCCGATGCCTTCGAGCGTGCGTTGCTCCGCCTTGGCGGCATGGGACACCACATTGTCATGCTGGAGCAGCACGACCTGGTCCTTGGTCAGCAAGGGGTTCGGCAGGTAGCCGAGGATCTTGCCCTGGATCTTCGCGAGCCAGAACGGTATCGACACGAACAGACGCTTGCGCCCGGTGACGCGCAATACAGCTTCGAGGCACTGCTCGAAGGTCAGGACCTCGCCGCCGCCGAGTTCATAGGTCTGGCCGGGTTTCAAAGTACCGTCGACTGACCGGGCAATAACCTCGGCGACATCGCCGACATAGACCGGCTGGAACTTGGTGGTGCCGCCGCCAATCAGGGGCAGGAACGGCGACATGCGCGCCATGCTGCCAAACTTGTTGAAGAAATTGTCCTCGGGTCCGAAAACGATCGAAGGCCGGATGATGACGGCGTCCGGGATGATGTCGCGCACGGCCGCTTCAGCCCGGCCCTTGCTGCTGGCATAGGCTGAATGAGAACGGGCATCGGCGCCAAGTGCAGACATGTGCGTCAGCGGCACACCCGCAGCGCGGGCAGCCTCGGCAACGGCGCGGGCGCCGAATTCATGAACGGTGTTAAATTTCTGGCTGCCGCTTTCGAACAATAGGCCAACCAGATTGATGACATGATCGGAGCCTGCGACGGCGCGATCCACGGACCAGCGATAGCGCAGGTTTGCCTGCACGGCCTGAATCTGGCCGACGCCGCCGAGTGGTTGGAGATGGAACGCCAGTTCCGGATGGCGCACGGCGACACGCACCCGGTAGCCGCGTTTTGTCAGAGCGCGCACCACATGACGACCGATAAAGCCGGAGCCTCCGAAAACCGTGACGAGTTTTGGCTTGGTGATTGTCATCGAGCTCTCCTGTAGACCTTGGCCGCCACGCTTGGCGCAGAGTGAATGCATGGCATAACAGATGCTGTTTAATGCCTTTTGGCAGCCACGCAAAGGGTTGTTGCAAGACAAGTCTCGCGGCGCGTTGCCGCGCTGTCCGGTTTTGGTCAGGCCGACATGCGCAACATGATTTCTGCGTTCAGAAGAATGCGCGAGTCCTTGGGTAATTCGATGTCGGCGTTATGATCTTCGCCAAGCTTGTCGAACAGCAGCCCGATCGCCAGGCGGCCTATCTCGTTGTAATTTTGCGCGACGGTCGTCAGGGGCGGACACATGTAGCGCGACAGTGGCTGGTCGTCGTGCCCGGCCACGCGAAGGTCGCAGCCTTCGCCTCGGCCAACCTTAAGTCCCGCCTGGAACGCTGCAGCGAGAACTCCGTAAGCAATACGGTCATTGGCGCAAAGTACTGTCCGTGTGGGGAACCCGCCCTCCCGCAAAATTCTGGCGGTCGTTTCGAAGCCAAATTTTTCGAACTCCCAGTTTGCATGGGCCTCGTGTGCAATAAAGTGGGGCTCGAAATTGAGGTTGCGCATCGCCTCGGCATAGGCCTCGCGGCGTTCGACCGCGTTGCTGTTGACCGAGGTCATGCCGAAGTAGCATGGCTGGTCGCCGGAACGGGTCAAGTAGTCGACGATCAGCTTGAAGCTTTGCCGGTTGTTGGTGCCGACGAATGGCGATGTGTCGTCGAGGGGTGAATCGATGTAGATGAGCGGAATCGACTCGCCAAGCTTGGCAAGTTTGTCGTGATGTGACTGCACGCCGAGCGGGCCAATGATGGCGCCGGCAACATTCATGGACTTGAATGTTTCGATGGCGCGCTCTTCCAGTTCAGGCTTGCCATCCGAGCTCAGAACGAAGGCAAGATAGCCGGCCTGCTCGGCAATACCCTCGATACGCCGCGTCAATGACATGTAGAATGGATCGGTCGAGTTCGGGACGATGAGCCCGAGAATATTGGTGCGACGCCGATTGAGATTGACTGCAAAAATGTTCGGACGGAAACCGGATTGCTTCACCGCGGCATCGATGATCTCGCGCGTCTTCTTGCGTACCGAGTTTGGATCATTGAAATATTTCGACACGGTCGGACGCGACAGTCCCACGAACAGGGAGAATTCCTCCATCGTCTTGATCGGCTTTTTCACCGTATCCATTCCTTTTCACGATCGCTTCGCACGTGCCAGCGCCTGGCGGCATCCAAAGTCGCTCCGCAATCATCGCTGAATACTGTGCCGGCGCAATACATCTTCCGATTAACAGTACCGCGTACGGCGTTAAAAATTTACAGGCTCGCTCACGCGCGTCAATAATACATTTTGCTTGTATTAAGTTCCAATGACCCCTCGGCGAGGGATGTTCATGGCTAATCCAGGGTTACTCGCTTCGAGATTTAAATTTACGCGCGCAAACTTGCGCCAGCCTGACCTGTTCGTCTCAAACCAGCTGCCCCAGAAATTTGCATCCACAGGATAGATCGGTAGCATGGCCACTCTGACCAGCGGTAATGACGATAAGGATGTGCAATGGAAGGCGGTATTCCCAATCCCGAGGTCTTCATCCATGTCCGCGTGATTATCGGCATCGTCCTTGGTCTGAGCATTTCACGTCTGTTGACCGGTATTGCCCGCATCATCCAGCATCCGCAGCGCAAGAACATCTATGCCGTTCATCTTGGCTGGGTCTTTTTCATGCTTCTCACGGTGGCGCATTTCTGGTGGTATGAATTTTACCTGCACCAGCTGGTGACCTGGAAGTTCGAGGCCTATCTGTTCGTCATTTTCTTCGCCAGTCTCCATTTCCTCGCTTGCGCAATGCTCTTCCCTGACAGTATGGAAGGTTATTCGGGCTACGAAGATTACTTCATGTCGCGAAGGGCGTGGCTCTTCGGCATTCTGATATCCATCTTCATCGCGGATATCGCGGACACCGCCATGAAAGGCATGGAGCATTTCCACTCTCTCGGCTCCGAGTATCCCTTCCGCAATCTGTTTCTCATCCTGATCTTCGCGGTGGGCATCTTCGTTCGCAGGCAAAAAGTGCAGCTCGCACTGGTCGTCCTGGCACTCGTCACGCAAATCGCATTTATCCTGATCCAGTTCGACACGATCTGATGGATTGGTACCTCATGACGGGTTCGGTAAAGCTGTCGAGCTACGAACCACGCACGGGCAGTGGTTGCAGGCATTAAAGGGCTGAGGATCCTGGTCTCAACCCAAAGAGAAACCCGCCGGCTTGCACCGGCGGGTTTCGTATTTTCAAAGGTGGAAGAGAACCTTAGTTCTTTTCCTGCTTCTTCAGAGCGGCACCGAGAATGTCGCCGAGCGAAGCGCCGGAGTCGGTCGAACCGTACTGTGCGACTGCTTCCTTTTCTTCGGCGATTTCCAACGCCTTGATCGAGACCTGCAGCTTGCGGGTCTTCTTGTCGAAGGCGATGACGCGCGCGTCAACCTTCTGGCCGACTGTGAAGCGTTCCGGACGCTGCTCGTCGCGGTCACGGGACAGATCAGCGCGGCGGATGAAGGTGTCGAGGTCGTGATCGACCAAACGCACTTCGAGGCCGCCATCGGTGATGGCAGTGACTTCAACGGTAACAACAGCGTTCTTGCGCAGTTCACCCGAAGTTGCGGCTTCACCGACCTTGTCGCCGGTCAGCTGCTTGATGCCGAGCGAGATGCGTTCCTTCTCGACATCGACGTCGAGAACCTGCGCCTTCACAACGTCACCCTTGTTGTACTCTTCGATGACCTGCTCGCCCGGACGGTTCCAGTCGAGGTCGGAGAGGTGAACCATGCCGTCCACATCGCCATCGAGGCCAATGAACAGGCCGAACTCGGTCTTGTTCTTGACTTCGCCTTCGACGATGGTGCCGACCGGGAACTTGTCCGCGAAGGTCGTCCAAGGATTGTCGAGCGTCTGCTTGAGACCGAGCGAGATGCGGCGCTTGACCGGATCCACTTCGAGAACAACGACTTCGACTTCCTGTGTGGTCGAGAGCAGCTTGCCCGGATGCACGTTCTTCTTTGTCCAGGACATTTCGGAAACGTGGATAAGGCCTTCGATGCCAGGCTCGATCTCGACGAATGCACCGTAGTCGGTGATGTTCGTGACCGTACCGGTGATCTTTTTGCCGATCGGGTACTTCGCGCCGATACCATCCCATGGATCGCTCTCGAGCTGCTTCATGCCGAGCGAGATACGATGGGTTTCCTGGTTGATGCGGATGATCTGAACCTTGACCGTCTGGCCGATGGAGAGGATCTCCGACGGGTGGTTGACACGGCGCCATGCCATATCGGTCACATGCAGAAGACCGTCGATGCCGCCGAGATCGACGAACGCACCGTAATCGGTGATGTTCTTGACAACGCCTTCAACGACCTGACCCTCTTCGAGGTTCTGGACGATTTCGGAGCGCTGTTCTGCACGGCTCTCTTCGAGAACGGTACGGCGCGAGACAACGATGTTGCCACGACGCTTGTCCATCTTGAGGATTTCGAAGGGCTGCGGGTTGTGCATCAGCGGGGTAACGTCGCGGATCGGACGGATATCGACCTGGCTGCGCGGCAGGAAGGCAACGGCGCCGTCGAGATCGACAGTGAAACCGCCCTTGACCTGGTTGAAGATCACGCCGTCGACTCGTTCGCCGCGGTTGAACTTCTCTTCCAGGCGAACCCAGCTTTCTTCGCGGCGCGCTTTTTCGCGCGACAGAACGGCTTCGCCGAGGGCATTTTCGATGCGCTCGACATAGACTTCGACGAGATCGCCTGGCTTGAGCGAACCGTCCTTGGCTTTCGCGCCGAATTCCTTCAGCGGAACGCGGCCTTCAACCTTGAGACCAGCGTCGATGATCGCCATGTCTTTTTCGATGGCGACGATACGGCCCTTGACGACATAACCTTCAGCAAGGTCATTGGTGGCAAAAGACTCTGCGAGAAGAGCTTCGAAATCTTCGCGCGTTGGATTGGCTTGAGACATAAATACTCCTGAGGTGTCCGGAAATTACGTCGGACACAGCACCGGTGGTTGGTGTTTCGGTTCATTTGCATGGCAACCCGCCCCCTTGAGGGCAATCCGGTGCTTGGGCTGACGGCAAATGTTTGCGGCTAGTCTAATGCGTGCTCCTGGCCAATGCCTGGTCTATCAGGGTTTTGGCACTAAGAAACGCGGTCTCTATATCCATTTCCGTCGTATCAAGCAAGTGCGCGTCGGCGGCGGGCTTCAACGGCGAGTCGGTGCGGCCCATGTCGCGCGCATCACGGCGGGTGAGGTCGGCGAGAATCTCCTCGTAATCGGCGCCGCCGCCATTCGATTTGATTTCTTCATAGCGGCGCATGGCCCGTGCTTCGGGCGATGCCGTTATGTAGAGTTTTACCGGAGCATTGGGGCATACGACGGTACCGATGTCGCGTCCGTCAAGCACCGCGCCCGGCGGGCGCATGGCAAAACCCTGCTGGGCGGCAACGAGAGCGCGACGCACGGCAGGCATGACCGCCACCCTGGAAGCCGCTTCACCAACATCATGGGCGGAAAGCACTGCACGGTCGAGCTTGGACAGGTCAACGGTACGCGCTGCCTTCTCCGCCAGGAACTCATCGTCGAGCGGCATGTTCTGGTCCATGAGTGCCTTGGCGACCGCGCGGTAGGTCAATCCCGTATCGAGATGATGATAGCCGTAGGCTTCCGCGATGCGCCGGGCGAGGGTGCCCTTGCCGGAGGCTGCGGGACCATCGATGGCAATGGTGAAATGGGTCTGCGGCGTCGGCCGATCCTTGTCGTCGCGGTCGAAAAACCATTGGCCGAGCGCGAAGAGCAGGTAGGCCGCAGCGAGAACCAGCGTGATGATTGGCGTGATGCCGATGCTGACGAAGGCGACGCCGCCGAGCGTTGTCAGCATCGATTCCAGCCAGTTTGGCAAGGCCGCCGCCAAATTCTGCAAGAGTGCATCGATGGCCAGGATGAGGATGAACTGGAATACGAACAGCCAGAACAGAAGTGCAAACAGGCCGAAGCGAACGCGCAGACCAACGCGCTCGATCGCATAGGGAATGGCAACGATGGCGAATGACATCAGCAGGAAAAACATCTAGCTCCGCACCCTCTTGCCCATGAAAAAGCCTATGAAGTATCCGGCAATCGATCCGAATGCCGGTGGCAGCAGCAGAAACTGATAGGGCATCCATTCACTGATGCCTGCATTCCCGGTCTCCGGTGTACCGGATCTTGCGCTGTCCGAGGCATTCCACGCATAGAGGAAGATCAGCAGCAAGGGAAGCAGGATGCGCGATATTGTGCGCATGACGCCCGGCCACGGCCGCGGCTCCTTGCTTGCGACTGTTCCCGCATAGGCACTCCGGCCCGCCCAGACGATGAACGGCACGCTGGACATCGCATATAGAAAATACACGGTGAGAACGGAAAGCACTGCGTTCATGCCTGATGTCCGGTGCCGCTTCAGTTTGCCGGATCGTGCTGGGTAATCTGCGCGCCCATTCCCGTCATCAAATCCATGAATTCCGGGAAGCTTGTCGCGATCATGGTCGAATCGTCGACGGCCACCGGTTTTTCCGCGGCAAGGCCCATCACCAGGAAACTCATGGCGATCCGGTGGTCGAGATGCGTTTCGACGGTGCCGCCGCCAATGGCCTTGCCATCCGGGCGTCCGCGAACACTCAAGGTCTCCGGTCCCTCGGTACAATCGACGCCATTGGCCTTGAGGCCATTGGCAACGGCAGACAGGCGGTCGGATTCCTTGACGCGCAACTCCTCGAGCCCGTTCATGACCGTTTCGCCATCGGCAAAACAGGCGGCGACGGCGAGGATCGGATATTCGTCGATCATGGATGGCGCCCGTTCGGCGGGCACGTTCACGCCGCGCAGGTCGGAGGCGCGCACCCGCAGGTCCGCAACATCCTCGCCGCCGGCGAGGCGGGCATCGAGGATCTCGATATGGGCACCCATCTCCTGCAGGGTCAGGATCAGCCCCGTGCGTGTCGGGTTCATCAGGACGTTGCGGATCGTAATGTCGGAGCCCGGCACAAGCAGCGCCGCGACCAGTGGAAATGCGGTGGAGGAGGGATCGCCCGGCACATCGATTGTCTGGCCGGTGAGCTGGCCTTGCCCCTCGATCCGGATGTGGCGGACATTGTCCCTGTCGGTCTCGACCGACAGATTCGCGCCGAAGCCCTGCAACATCTTTTCCGTATGATCGCGCGTCATGACAGGCTCGATCACCGTCGTGATGCCCGGTGTGTTGAGTCCGGCGAGGAGTACTGCGGACTTGACCTGCGCCGACGCCATGGGCACGCGGTAGGTGATGGGAGCCGCGACCTTGGGTCCGCGCAGCGTCAGCGGCATGCGATCGCCCTCACTGGCCGTGACCTGAACGCCCATCTCACGCAACGGATTGAGCACCCGGCCCATTGGACGCTTCGACAGCGACGCATCGCCGATGAAGGTGGTCTCCATATCGTAGGTGCCTACAAGGCCCATGGTCAGGCGCGCCCCTGTCCCGGCATTGCCGAAATCGAGCGGCGCTTCCGGCTGCAGCAGGCAACCATTTCCGGTTCCCTGGATGATCCACACATCGCCTTCCTTGGCGATTTTTGCGCCCATCGCCTGCATGGCCCGGCCCGTATTGATGACATCCTCGCCCTCGAGCAGACCGGTGATGCGTGTCTCGCCGGCGGCGAGGCCGCCGAACATGAAGGAGCGGTGCGAAATCGATTTGTCGCCAGGAATGCGGATGTCGCCGGAGAGCGCCTTTGAACGGCGGGCGGTGGCGGGTTTTGGCAGCGCGGAGTGGGACATGGTGAGAGTCAATCGCGTTAAATAGCTGTGGCGGGGATGCGGCGCTTCTCCTAACACAGCTTGTGGGAGCGGTCATCTTGCAAATGCAAGCTTTTTCGCTTTGACAAATGCGCTTGATTGCGTTTATGGGACCTCAAATCCATTTTTTATGAGTACTTGCATAAACGGCTGGTCGATGAGAGACCTGAGTATGAGCCGAATGCAGGCGCAGCCAGAAGACGAGGCAAAACGTGGCAAATCCAAAACTTGGCACCAAGCGAGTTGACCCGGAAACCGGGCAGAAATTCTACGATCTGAACCGCGATCCGATCGTATCGCCCTATACGGGCAAGAGCTATCCGCTCAGCTACTTCGATTCAACCGTTGCTTCGGCACGCGAGGAAGAGGAAGAGGTCGAGACCGAAGAACTCGACGTTGCTCTGGAGAAGCCCGAATTCGTTTCGCTCGAAGATGCAGACGGCGACACGGACACCGACGTGCCCGATATCGGCGACGATGATGTCGAAGTCGATGATGCCGACGATGACGATACCTTCCTCGCGACGGACGAAGAAGACGAAGACGACGACGTTACCGACATTCTCGGCGGCGGCATCGGCGAAGACGACGAGAACTGAGCCCTGACTGCGCATGATGGCGGGATCATGCGAAGAATAATTCTGTTCGCTGAAAATAACCGGCGAACAGGACTTGATCTTCCCGCAAGCGGGAGATAAGAACCCGCCCGGGCAAGGTTCCAGACCTTGCCGGACAGTTTGCCGGTTATCCGGCCCAGGCCCGCAAGGCCTGTTGGAATGGGGCCATAGCTCAGCTGGGAGAGCGCTTGCATGGCATGCAAGAGGTCAGCGGTTCGATCCCGCTTGGCTCCACCAAATTTCCTCAATAAGTCCAGTTGATCAGCTTGAGCCCAGCGCAGTCTTGCGCGTGCAGGGGCTTTGTACCGGCGAGGATATGTCCGGGCACAGCATGAGGCGGCGTTCGGCTGCGGACATTGGAGCAAAATGCGTTACATGGTAGGTTGGTCTTGAATTCTCTACTGCCGAATGGTGCCCGGAGAAAAGACCGCCATGCCCCGCATGAAACTGTTGCAGATCGCTCTGTTTGTCTTCGGTGTCGTATTCTGTCTGGTCTATCCGATTGCGATTGTCTGGCCGTCGGGCTGGGCCTGGCATGAGGGCCCGCCAACCGCTTCGTACTATTTCATGATGATCGTGGGCATATATGCAACGCTCGGAATATTCCTGATTCGGGCGTCGCGCGACCCCGTGGCACATCGCTCGCTGATCGACTTCACCATCTGGTCGAGCGTCGTGCACGCGCTGATCATGGCGGTCCAGTCCTATGGCCCCGGCGAGCATATGGGTCATCTGCTTGGCGACGTGCCGGCCTTGCTGCTCGTGGCAGCGGTGCTCGGCGGCTTGACCTATTCCGGCGGTCCGACAGACGACCGGTAGTGTGCCGAAGGCGGGGCGTGAAATCAGCCAGGAGACGTAATCAGGAGAATCCAGACGCCGCAGGCATTTGTAACCGTTACGTACTTTACTGGCCTGTGGAATATAGTCTGATGAGGCTGCCAGACCGTGTGGCGCGCTTTTGGCCAAATTCACTCAATCTGTAAGCCTCAGTCTGTTGTCTCGTACGGCTGTGACGCGACAAAAGCTTCACTAAGCCGCAAATATCAAGCGATGGAGATAAAAATGGCCGGAAGCATTCCAAGATTCATCGTCGCCTGGATCAATAGCCGGACGGTGCAGTTGACCGCATTTATGGCGGCGCTGGGAATCGCTGCCGTTCTGATGGCGGGGGAAGCAGCGCTCGCACAATCCGATCCTCTCCCGGCATGGAATGACACCGCACCCAAGATGGCAATCATGGACTTCGTCAGGAAGGTAACCACTGCGAATTCGCCCGACTTCGTCCCCGAGCCTGAGCGGATCGCCGTCTTCGACAATGATGGTACCCTGTGGACCGAGCATCCGATATATGTACAGCTCGCCTTTATGCTCGATCGCGTCAAGGCCGGAGCGGCGTCGCACCCGGAGTGGAAGGACACGCAGCCTTTCAAGGCGGCGCTCGAAGGCGATATGAAATCGTTGGCTGCGACGGGAGAGAAGGGCTTGATGGAGCTCCTCATGACAACGCACGCCGGCATGACCACCGACGAGTTCAGTGCGATCGTTACCGACTGGATCGCTACTGCACGTGATCCGCGGTTCAACAAACCCTATACGGAGCTCGTCTACCAGCCCATGGTCGAACTCCTTGCCTATCTGCGCGCCAATGGCTTCAAGACCTTTATCGTATCGGGCGGTGGCATTGAGTTCATGCGGCCATGGACCGAGAAAGTCTATGGGGTGCCACCCGAACAGGTCGTCGGCTCCTCGATCAAGACAGAGTTTGAAATGCGTGACGGCAGTCCGGTCCTGATGCGTCTGCCGCAGGTCGATTTCGTCGACGACAAGGCCGGCAAACCGGTAGGGATCAATCAACATATTGGCCGCCGCCCGATCGCAGCGTTCGGCAATTCCGATGGCGACCTTGAGATGCTCCAATACACAACGGTGGGCGACAAGGCCCGTTTCGGCCTGATCGTCCACCATACCGATGCCGAGCGCGAATATTCGTACGACCGCGACACGGAATTTGGCCGCCTCGACAAGGCGCTTGATGCGGCATCCGTCAATCAATGGACGGTTGTCGACATGAAGGCGGACTGGAAGCAGATTTTCCCGGAGAAATAAGGCGCGAACACGGGGAAAGGGTATAGGCAAACCCCTTGGTCAGGCGATGCTGCTCGCGATGTCCTGACCTGCCGCCATTGGGACCATGAGCCTTATGGGTATTAGGAAACCTAGTCCCTGTGAGCAACTTTCCCTATGCCAACCGCGTTTTATAATATTGGGAACGCATGGAAGGAGGAACCGCCATGGGAGGAACGTCACAGCATTATGTCCGCAGGATGCCAACTGCGCCCGACCATTTGATGGAATCGATCAAGAGCCATATGCCGAAGACCAAACCCAAGCAGGGGCCGGAACGGTTGTCCGACGTGCTCAAGCGGTCGAAGGGCGCATTTTCAATAGGCCAGTACAAGCCAACGAAATAGCGCGCTATCTCAACAGCGATCTTGTCGTAGGTGAGAGCCGCGCGATGCTGGGCGGATCCACCGTGTAGGCCGAAAGCTTTTCCTGAGTGGCCAGCCATGCCGGGTTGCTGCCGAGGGCCTTGGAAAATGCACCATGAGCCGCGGCATCGGCGAAGCGCGAGAAGACGATGGCGACATTTTCGCCACTGCGGACCGGCAGGCGCGTGAAGCTGTTGTCGCTGTGCTCCGAAACAAAGAGCGCGATGCGCTTGTCCCCAACAGCGCGAAGCAGCGGATCGAGCATATCCTCGTAGAAGGCAAGAAATCCGGCTTCGGCCGGGGCTTTGAGCTTGTACGTTACGGCTTGGAATATCGCGGGTGCCGGAACGCCGGTACCCTTTGCGGGCCGTGCGGCGGGAGGCACGAAACCATCCGCTTCGCTTGCCGGATGCAGCAGCAGGACGTCATCGGAATCGATCATCGTGGCATTTGCCGCATTGCGATGCTCGCGCCAGACCGGGCCATCGTAAAATGCTGCAAGGGCCCGGTGCCGTGCCTGCATGTCAGAAAAACCCCGCAACCAGACGAAGGCATCCGGATCGTCGAGATCACGAAATTGACCGATAACCGCCATGCCGCAGTTCTCCTGGCTTTCCAGAAAATGCGTGTCGAACAGGTCGATCAATTCGTTTCTTCGTCCCGGGTGAAGGGTATAGCGCCTCAACTCGGTAATTGGGCTGAAACCCCAACGCTGGCTATGCCGTGAAACCTTATCCACCATCGGCGTGTCTCCAAAACAAACAGGTCATCCTGTTTTATAAAAAGACCGGTTGTCCTGTTTTGTCAATGCGCTATTCTGTGGGCAAGCGGTAACACGATGATCCAAGTGAAATGATGATCCAGGACAGCAAGCAGAGACCCAGACGTACCAATAATCCGCAGGCGATGCGGGCGCAGATCCTCGACGTGGCAGCCGATCTCTTTCAGCGCCAAGGTTACAATGCCACCAGCATACAGGATGTCGTGCGGGAGGCCGCGACGACAGGTGGCGCGTTGCATCATCATTTTGCAACCAAGAAGGCGCTCGGGCTAGCTGTTATTGCCGAACGTGTGGCGCCTGAGGTCGATGAGACGGCCGTGCAGCCCGTTGCTACAGCGTCTTCGGCGGCGGTCGGCATCCGCAAGGTGTTCAATGGGGTTGCCGACACACTTGAGCGCAAGCGCGCTGTATCGGGTTGCCCGCTTAACAATCTGGCGCTGGAGCTCTCGCTGGCCGATCCGGATTTCCGCGAGGCGGTCAACGGGGTCTTTGATCGATGGCGGTCGGCATTGTCCCTCAGATTGCATGCCGACAGGCCGGAGATGGACCTGTCGCGGGCGCATGATCTGGCAACGCTGATCGTGGCGAGCTATTCTGGCGCGATGGCAATGGCAAAGGCGAGCCAGAGCGCCGAACCGCTTCGCGCTTGCGCAGTACAGCTGGAGCAGGTTCTGAGTTAGCCGGGCGACCGGCCCGGTGCCTGCGCGAAAATCTCTGCAAGCCAATCTGCAAAAGCGCGCACGCGCGACGAAAGTTGGCGATTCTGCGGATAGAGTACGGACACGCTCATCGGCGGCGGCGGATAATCGTCAAGAACCGTACGCAGCTTCCCCTCGGCGAGTTCGGCAGCGATGCGGTAGCGCGGCACCTGAACAAACCCGAAGCCGGCGATCGCGGACGCGGTGTAGATGTCCGCACCCTTCACGGTAATGGATCCCGCCAAGCTTATCGTCTTCAGCCCCTCGGCGGTCTCGAACTCGAGCGGGTATGGTTTGCCGGTCACGCTTGAAACGTAAGAAACGGCCTTGTGCCCATCAAGCTCGTTCCAGTGCGTCGGTTCACCGTAGCGGGCGAGATAGCCCGGGCTGGCGCAGGTAACCTGTTCCATCCGGGCAATGCGGCGGCCGACCATGGAGGAGTCCTGCAGGTCGCCGGCACGCAGCACACAGTCGATGCCTTCACGCACCAGGTCGACGAGGCGGTCGCTGTCGCCGATGCTAAGCTCGATGTGCGGGTAGCGTGCAAGAAAGTCCGGAAGGGCCGGAATGACAAAATGCCGTGCCAGCGTGCCTTGCAGATTGGCACGCAGCAGGCCTTTGGGCGCGGCATCGCGAAACGAACCTTCCGCCTCTTCCATGTCGGCAAGCAATCGCAGGCATCGAATGTAGTAGGCCTCGCCATCAAGCGTCGGGTTCACCTGCCGGGTGGTCCGGTCAAGCAGGCGGGCACCGAGCCGGTCCTCCATGCGCTGCATTGCATTGGTGACCGTGGCACGCGGAATGAGAAGGTCTTCGGCTGCCTTCGTAAAGCTGCGCCGCTCGACGATTCGTGCGAAGATCTGCATTTCCTGAAAGCGATCCATAAGGACACCCGTGATTGTTATCGAATATCGAATAGTGATGCCAAAAACGGACTGATTATCCCGGAAGTCATTTGGAGCATTGTGTGCTCATCGTCAACACGAACATGGAGCTCAGAGCAATGACACAGGTTCAAAAGAAGATTGCCATCGTCACGGGAGCTGCCCGCGGCATCGGTGCGGCCGTCGCACAGCGTCTCGCATCCGACGGTTTTGCTGTTGTGATCAACTATGCCAGCAGTTCGGCGGAGGCCGACGCTTCCGTCGAAAACCTGGTAAAGGCGGGCCATCAAGCCATCGCCGTCAAGGCAGATGTATCCAAGGCTGAAGATGTACGCCGGATATTCGATATCACGGAACAGAAGCTTGGGACGGTCGATGTCCTTGTCAACAATGCCGGCATCATGAAGGTCATGCCCTTGGCGGACACAAGCGACGAGGTCTTCGAGCAGACATTTTCGATCAATGTGCAGGGAACGTTCAACACATTGCGCGAGGCGGCAACACGACTGAACAATGGCGGGCGGATCATCAACTTCTCCACCTCGGTCGTTGGCACGAACCTGCCAGGCTATGCCGTCTATGCCGGGACCAAGGCGGCGGTCGAGACCTTCACACGCGTCTTCTCCAAGGAATTGCGCGGCCGCAACATCACCGTCAACGCCGTTGCGCCGGGACCGATAGCCACCGACCTTTTTCTCAACGGCAAGAGCGACGAACTGATCCAGCAGTTCAGCAAGGCGGCGCCTCTCGAAAGGCTCGGACAGCCTGAAGACATAGCCAAGGCGGTATCGTTCCTCGCCGGCCCCGATGGCGGCTGGGTCAATGGCCAGATCCTGCGTGCAAATGGCGGACTTGTCTGAGTCCCCGCATCGGTTCCGCGATTTCCTCGAACTGCAGCAAAACGCCGCTTGTGGCCGCACGTGATGGTTTTGGGCTGGATTGACGGCTGAAAATAGCACAAAGCAGTCGGAAAAATCCGTCTCGGGAGACGCGCCCACATGTCCATCGCTCCGGCATCCATCTTCAGCGCAACCATACCTTCCGCTGCCCGTCGCGGTGTGGTGCTGATGTTGTTGGGAATGCTGATGTTCTCGTTGAACGATGTCATGGGCAAATGGCTGGTTTCGACCTATTCCGTCGGGCAGGTCGTTCTCATCCGCAGTATTGCTGCCCTCATCGTCCTCGCGCCGTTCATCTGGTATGGCGGCGCAAGCAAGCTGGTCCGGGTCGAGCGTCCTGCAATGCAAGCTGCCCGGGTCTTCATGTCCACTGCGGAAGTCTTCGCATTCTACTTTGCGGTTTCCTACCTGCCGCTTGCCGATGTCATGACCTATTGGCTGGCAGTGCCGATCTATGTAGCCGCGATCTCGCCTTTCGTTCTGAAGGAACCCGTTGGCTGGCGGCGCTGGAGCGCCATCATTGTCGGCTTCATTGGCGTGGTCATTGCACTTGAGCCGTCATCGCAGGCGCTGACGCCGCAAGCGCTCATATCCATTCTCGGCAGCATGACATTCGCGGCCATGCTGCTGCTTGGGCGCACCCTGCGCGGCACGCCGGACACGACACTTGTCTTCTGGCAGATCGTCGGTGCAGGGCTTGCCGGCCTCGCCAGCCTCTGGTTCGAATGGACGCCGGTCAGCCTGCGCGACCTGCTCTTGCTGGGTTTGCTTGGCGTCGTCGCCATGCTTGCCCACGTGCTCGTCAACAGGGCGCTGAAACTGGCTGATGCCGCAACCGTGGCGCCGCTGCAATATACATTGCTGTTGTGGGCGATCCTTTTCGGCTGGCTGGTCTTCGGCGATGTGCCGCGGGTGACGATGCTGGTGGGCGCAGGCTTCATCATCGCCTCGGGCCTTTTCATTCTCTTCCGTGAACAGCAGCTGAAACGTCAGGGCCGTCTCAAGGAACCGGTGGAGACGGTGGTCACGGGCTCAGGCGAAGGCGTCTGAACCTGCTGCGCTCCTTAGGCGTCGGCGTCGGCATCCGTTGTCAGGGAAGCGCCCAACGCGTCAAGCAGATCCTCTGTCCCCCTTCTGCGCATGGATGGATCGTCGAAATCGTCGAGATAGGCACCCTGTTCGGTAAGGACGAGCCTCGTGCCAGTGCCCTCGGGCATCAGTTCAAACGTGGCCAAGGAGACAGAAATGCGCTTGTCATCGAGGTGCATGTCGTAGCTGTAGACAATCCGCTGATCAGGTACGATATCGTGGTAGAGCGCTTCAAACGTGTGGACGGGTCCGCCTTCCGGCCCGCCGCTGTTGATCTCTCGGCCACCAACGCGGAAATCCATCTCATATCTCTCCTGCGCCCATTCATCAGGACCGACGAACCATCTGGATTTCGCTTCCTTGTTGCTCAAGGCAAAGAAGACACGGGCAGGCGCGGCCGAATAGCTGCGTTCGATGACGAACGTGTCGTGCTTCACGGATCGCTTGGTCATGGATTTATCCCTTTTCCTGTTCGGCAAGGAAATCGCCCAGCCTGTCGAGGCGAAGTTCCCAATTCTTGCGCCGCTCCAGCATCCAGTCTTCGGCCGTTTTGAGCGCTGCCCAATCGATATGGCAGGTGCGGACGCGTCCGACCTTCTCGGAACGGACAAGGCCGCTCGCCTCCAGCACCTGGAGGTGCTGCACCACCGCCGGCAACGACATCGTCAGCGGCCTGGCAAGTTCACTGACCGAAGCAGGTCCGCGGCTCAGCCTTTCCACCATGATGCGTCGTGATGGATCGGCGAGGGCCTGGAACATGAGATCGAGAGGTGTTGATTGGTTAAGCATATACTTAAGTATTGCACTCCATACGAAATGTCAATCAACGTTAAACAAGGGTTCGCTTCGCTTGACGTATGGCTAAAGGCCCGATTGTGCCAGGCGGGCAAGGGCCGCTTCGAAGTGATTGGTCGCCTTTTCGAATTTGTCCCGGCAGCCGGTGTTGCAGAAGCCGACGACAGCGCCCTTGTACAGGGTAAGGCTATCTTCCCGGATCGGATCGCCGGACCAGGGGCATGTGGTGTTGATCGCATCGCTGAGCTTCAGTTCAGGCATGGTGTTTCCTCCTATTCCCAGGATGTCAGACTGGTTCAACCTCAATATGGGTGAGCACTGAATTGGCGATGAAGCACTGCGCATGCGCATTGTGGTGCATGTGCGTTTCCGTTGCCCGGTCCGGTGCCGTGCCCGCATAGGTCACGTGCGGTCGCAGTGTGACGCGACTGACATAAAGCTTTCCCTCGGCGTTCTTGCCAAGTTCCCCCTCGGCGGCGTCCCTGTATTCATCGATCACGAACCCTGCCTTTGCGGCGTCCGCGAGAAAAAACAGCATGTGACAGCTCGAAAGCGAGGCGACATACGCCTCCTCGGGATCGACATTCTCGGGCACGGAAAGCGGCACGCGCACGATGTGCGGCGAGGATGAGGCAGGCACCACCGCGCCGCCATCGAACTGCCAGACATGAGCCCTGCTGTATCTGTTGTCCGTAAACATCGTATCATCTGGTCGGGTCCACAGGACTGTCGCGCCGAATGTCGTCATTTTCTGAAGTTTCCTGATCTGGTTTGCCGGTCGAGCTTGTCAAAGTGGGACTGAATTGTCGATAAGGGAAGCTCAGACAAATCAACCGGCGAGGACATCATGGATCTGGGCATCAGAGGAAAACGAGCGATCGTTTGTGCAAGTTCGAAAGGGCTCGGTCGGGGCGTTGCGGAGAAGCTGGCCGAAGCCGGTGTCGACCTGACGTTGAATGCGCGTACCGAAGAGACCTTGCGTGCCACGGCGAATGAAATTGCGGGCAAGTACGGGGTGAAGGTGCAGATTGTCGCCGAAGATGTGACAACCGAGGCCGGACGCCAGGCGCTGCTCAAGGCCGAACCGCGGGCCGATATACTGATCAACAATGCCGGGGGACCGCCTGCCGGCGTCTGGTCCGATTGGGGCGAGGAAGAATGGTTGAAGGCAATCAACAACAACATGCTGACGCCGATCCTCCTGATGAACGCCATTCTGCCGGGCATGATCGAGCGCGGCTGGGGACGCGTCGTCAACATCACGTCGGGCTCTGTCAAATCGCCGATTGCCCAGCTCGGACTTTCCAATGCAGCTCGCAGCGGCCTTACCGGTTTTGTCGCGGGGACCGCGCGTCAGGTCGCAAAATACGGCGTCATCATCAATAGCCTGCTGCCGGGCTCGCACGATACGGACCGCACCAAGGGCTTCATTGAACGGACAGCCAAGGAAAAGGGCATTTCCATCCAGCTCGCCCGCGCGGAGGCCTATGCGGGAAACCCCACGGGCCGCTATGGGACGGCGGAGGAATTCGGTGCCGCGGCGGCATTCCTTTGCAGCCAGTATTCGGGTTTCATCGTCGGCCAGAACCTGCTGCTCGACGGCGGTGCGTTCAATTCCACGATGGGGTGAGGCTGGCGGAGATGGCGGCGACCTCGTCGCCGCTATTCCGCGATGAAACGGTAGCCCACACCGGGCTCCGTGCGGATGAATTGAGGATTGTTCGCATCATCCTCGATTTTCGCACGCAGCTGACCAACGAAGACACGCAGATATTGCAGGTCTTCCACATGCGCACCGCCCCAGACCGAGGCAAGAAGCTGGCGGTGGGTCACGACCATGCCCGCATGCAGCACGAGGTGCACCAGCAACTGATATTCCTTGCGGGTCAGATGCAGCTCGTTGCCATTGCGGGTCACGATACGTTTCGCCATGTCCACGACGAGCCCGTTTGCCTCGAAGCGTGAAGGCACGCTGGTGCCCGCAGCCTTCTGGCGCAGCGCCGTGCGAACGCGCGCCAACAATTCGCCGATACCGAACGGCTTCTCGACATAGTCATTGGCGCCAAGATCCAGTGAAGCGATCTTTTCCGTTTCGCGATCGCGCGCCGACAGCACGATTATGGGCACGTCGGAGAATGCACGGACGGTTTCGATCACCTGCTTGCCATCCTTGTCGGGAAGCCCCAGGTCGAGGATGACGAGATCCGGTGCGCTTGTGGCAATGAGCTTTTCTGCTTCGGCCGCGGTCGAGGCGAGCAGGACTTCATAGTCGGAGGCGGTCAGGGCCGGCTTGAGAAAGCGCTGTATCTGCGGCTCGTCGTCCACAACGAGAATCCGATGCTGGTTCATGCTGCTGTTGCCTCGTTGTCGGGGATTGCGACGGGAAGCCGGACAATGAACCGCGTCCCGCGCTTGCGAATGGCGGGGCTTTCCGCCTTGATGGTGCCGCCCATGGTTTCCACGAAGCCTCGGGCTATCGAGAGGCCGAGGCCCGTTCCCGCTGCCCGGCCATCGCCTTTGGCGCGCCGGTAGAACTTGTTGAAGATCTTCTCGAGATCCTTGGGTGGAATGCCCTTGCCCTGGTCGGTCACACTGATGGCCACCTCCGAATCTTCCTGCCTGGCATAGACGGCGATAGGCCCGTCACCTGCATATTTGGCGGCATTGTCGAGCAGATTGAACAATACCTGACCAAGCAGCGCAGGATCGCCGTTCACTGCAGGGAGATCCGGAGCGATACTGATGTCAACGGCGATCTCAGGCTTCAGCTTCTTTATGCGCTCGATGGATGAGGTAATGGCGTCGGCCGCGTCGACCGCCATGTTCCTGCCCTTGAGCGTACCCGCCTCGATCCGGGTCATGTCAAAGAGGTTGGCGACGAAGCGCGAGAGGCGCCCGGCCTCTTCCTCGATCGTCTGCAGAAGATCTTCGCGCCCATCAGGTTTGATACGATCGCCGAGCTGGCGCAGCGTGGTTACGGCGCCGGTGATGGACGCGAGCGGCGTCTTCAGATCGTGCGAAAGCGACGAAAACAGCGCAGTGTGCAACTTTTCACTTTCTTGCAGAGCTGTTGTCTTGGCGTTTTCCCGCACCAGCTGCGCACGGTCGACGGCGATGGCAGTCTGGTCGAGAATGGCCATCAGCATCCGGTCCTCATGCTCCGTGAACGTATCATGGCCCTGCATCGAAAGGCCCAGTACGCCCGCCACGCCGTGCGAGGTCGGGATGGGGAGAAACTGCCAGTCGATCAGCGGCAAGGTCGCCGTGTCATGGCCTGCCCGTTCGTTCTTTTCAAAGGCCCAGCGGACGGCAGTCATCTCCGTTCCGTCAAGTGCCAGATCCGGCGGCCAGACCGCCTGTATCGCGAGGTCGCCATCGCTCGGCAACAGGATGGCAACGCCGGTGCCAAAGGTCGAATGCAAGTGGGTGGCAGTCGAAAACAAGACATCGTCAAGCCGCGCCGTCCCCGACAGTTTGCGCGAAAACTCGTAAAGTGCCTGCGTATTCTTCGCATGACCTCGCGAACGGGCCACCTGATCGCGCAGCCGTCCGGCCAGGTCGCCGATCATCAGCGCAACAGCGAGGAAGATGACAAGGGAGAACAGCTGGTGCGGCTTGGCTATGCTCAGGTCATGCAGCGGCTCGAGAAAAAAGAAATTGTAGAGGACGAACGAAAGTCCGGCCGCAATCACCGCGGAAAGCCGGCCGCTAACCATGGCCGATAGAATAACGGCCACCAGGAACAGCATGGAGAGGTTTTGCGGATGGACGATCGTGCTGGCGGCAAGACCAAGCAAGGTCGCCAGGCCCGTCGCAGCTATGGGCACTGCGATGGCTGTTGCAAGCTCGACCCGGTTGCGCCTGCGCAAAGACGGCGGCTGATAGGGCGCGCCCTGTTCTTCGCCGGTGACGATATGGACGCCGATGTCGGTAAAGCGTTTGATGATCTCGTCAGGCAGGGAGCGCCGGAACGGATTGACAAATCGTCGTGATCTCGGACGTCCGACAACAATCTGTGTGACGTTCTCGCGCCTGGCAATGCGGAAGATCTCCTCAACGAAATCCTGTGCGATGACACGTCGGGTCTCGGCACCGAGGCGTTCGGCAAGGTCCAGGAGCTCATCGATGCGTCGGGTGGTCTCGGTTCCCGCATCGTTGGCCTGGGTCAGGGAAACGACAAGCCAGCGTGCGTTCAGCCCTGACGCCAGCCGGCTCGCGGTCCGCACGACCTTGTCGGACAGGCTGTCGGGGCCGACGCAGACCAGAAGGCGTTCGCCGGTCGCCCATGGGCCCTCAATCGCATTCTGCCGCAACAGGTCGATCATCTGATCGTCGACGCGGTCGGCTGTACGCCGCAGTGCCAGTTCGCGAAGCGCTGTCAGGTTTTCAGGTTTGAAGAAACCTTTGGCCGCCCGCTCGGCATTGCCCGGCAGATAAACCTTGCCTTCCTTCAGCCGTTCGATCAGTTCTGCCGGCGGAAGGTCGACCAGGAGGACTTCATCCGCGCGCTTGAGGACGGTATCCGGCACGATCTCGCGCACCGCCACGCCTGTAATCTTCCTGACCAGATCGTGCAGGCTTTCCAGATGCTGGACGTTCATCGCCGTCCACACATCGATGCCCTGCCAAAGCAGTTCTTCTATATCCTGATACCGTTTTGGATGACGGCTTCCCGAGGCATTCGTATGGGCGAGCTCGTCGACAACGAGAATGTTCGGCTTGCGGGCGATTGCCGCATCAAGGTCGAATTCCTCAAGGTGCCGGCCACGGTAATTGACCTGTTTGCGGGGTATTATCTCGAGACCTTCCAGTAATTCCGCGGTCTCGGATCTGCCATGGGTCTCGGCCAGGCCAATGACAATATCCTCGCCGTCATCCTTGAGCCGACGGGCGCGCGTGAGCATGGCATAAGTCTTGCCGACACCCGGCGCCGCGCCAAGAAAAACCGTCAGTTTTCCGCGGGTTTCACGCGTGGCAAGCTCGAGTAATTTGTCGGGATCTGGTCGATTTTTTTGACCGTGATCGGTCATTTACGCCTCAATTTCATTGGTGTTGCTCATCGAGCACCAGAACGTTTAGACACCTTGTCGGCAATTGCCAAGGCCAGGGTTCAGCATTCATTGCCGCGTGGATGCGACAGCGCATCTATTGACGGCAGGTGCCGGAATATGAAAAGTCCCGCGCAGTCAATGCAGCAGGAACTCAGACAGTGATCCGTCATATTGTATTCTTCAGTGCCCGCAAACCGGAAGACGTCGAAGCGATTGCCAACGGCCTGAGACGCCTTGGGGAAATTCCCCATTCTGACGTCTTCGAGGTCATGACGAACACCAAGACGGATCCAATCTCCGGTGAGATAGATGTGGTTGTCTACGGTGAATTCAAGGACGCCGAGGCTCTTGCCGCCTACAAGGCTCATCCGATCTACAGCGAAACGACAACCGTCGTCCGCCCTTTGCGCGAGTTGCGCATTTCCGCTGACGTGGTTTCCACACTGCGCTGAACCATAGCAAAAGCCCGGCGAAATGCCGGGCTTTGTCTTTCGGAGGATGACAGTATCGGGTTTCAGCCGGCCCGGTCCATTGCGGCTTCGGCACTCAGTTGACCAGCTTCCCATCCAAGGATCGCGCGTTTGCGGGTGAGGCCCCAGTGATAGCCGGTCAACGCACCTGACTTGCCGACTGCGCGATGGCAGGGCACGACAAATGAGACCGGATTTGCACCGACCGCAGCGCCTACGGCCCGCGAAGCATTGGGTGAGCCTATGTCGGCGGCGATGTCGGAATAGGCCACACATTTGCCCATCGGGATCTTGAGCAATGCCTCCCATACGCGCAATTGGAAATCGGTACCAATGGTCACAACCTTAAGTGGCCTGTCCGCGCGCCATTCCGCGGGGTTGAAGATCCGCGCGGCGTAGGGCGCGGTAGCCGCAAGGTCTTCGACATAGGTGGCGTTGGGCCAGCGCGACGTCATGTCGGCCAGTGCATCGCGCTCCTTGCCCGCATCAGCAAATGCCAGGCCCGCTAGCCCGCGGTCTGTCACCATGACGAGTGCGAGGCCAAACGGCGAGATGAGGTAGCCGTATCGAATGGTAAGGCCGGCCCCGCGCGATTTATAATCGCCTGGTGACATGCCCTCGTGGGTGACGAACAGATCATGCAGGCGGCTTGGGCCGGACAGCCCGGTCTCGTAGGACGTTTCCAAGAGCGGCATGCCTTCGTCGAGGAGACGGCGCGCATGGTCGATGGTCACCGCCTGCAGGAAACCCTTTGGCGAAAGGCCCGCCCATCGCGTGAACAGCTTCTGCAATGCCGTCGGCGACAGGCCGGTATCGCTGGCTAGGGTCTCCAGCGATGGCTGGTCGCGATAGTCCTTGCTGATGCGTTCGATGATATGGCTGACGATCGCATAATCGTCGCCAGTAGGGGTGATGTCTTTTTGAAGTATGGCCTGTGGTTGCATGAGTTTTACCTCTCTGTTGAGGCTATATGACCATTCTCGCGCACGCTCTGCCACCCGATTCTTGCGCGAAAGGAAATTGAACTAGCGGCCCTTGGCAGTTGCCAGCGCCAACTGGAATGCCGAGGCAAAGCTCTCGCGGTCATCGGGATTGAGGAATGAGCCGATTGTCACAACCTTGCCTTGTCCCTCGACCTTCATTGAAGTGATACCGATTTCCGCATGCCGGGCGACGCTGAAGCGCGTCCAGAATGGATTGAACTCATGGAGCTTGGAGCGCCCGGATGGTGTGACCTGGCGGATCTGGAGTGCAATGCGCGAAACGCTTACTTCCTCGTGAACTTTGCCGGAAGCGTAATTCATCCGGAAAGCCAAATACACGATCACCACGTCGAGACCGAAGAAGCCGAAAACCGGCCATGCGCCGAGTGACAGGAAGAACAGGCCGGTGAAAAAACTGCTCACACCGAGCGTGCCCATCAAAATCAGGAAGCCTGACTTGCCAAGCGAGCGGTGCGGCACCAAAAGCGCGCGGAAGATTTCTTCCTCGTTCATGGCCGCCGGGTCATTCGGATTCATTGTCTGGCTCATGGCGATTAAGTATAGAAGGCAAATGGAAAATCCCAAGCGCAAAGTTGATACGCTCGATATGAGCATCGCCAGGCCGGCCCGGGTTCGCAACGTTCCCGGTACACGTTATACGGCAGCGGAAATTCACGAAATATTCCGCCGGTTCCGGGTGCAGCGCCCCGAGCCGAAGGGTGAACTCGAACACGTCAATCCCTTTACACTGCTGGTCGCAGTGGTGCTGTCGGCGCAGGCTACCGATGCCGGTGTGAACAAGGCAACACGGGCACTGTTCGACGTGGCGGACACACCGGAAAAGATGCTTGCCCTCGGGGAGGCAAAGGTTGGCGACTATATCCGTACCATCGGGCTGTGGCGCAACAAGGCCAAGAATGTCATTGCCCTGTCCGAGGCGCTGATTGACCGGTATGGCAGCGTCGTTCCGGACGATCGCGATGAATTGATCAAGCTGCCGGGCGTTGGCCGCAAGACGGCCAATGTCGTGCTCTCCATGGCATTCGGACAATCGACCATGGCGGTCGATACGCACATCTTCCGGATCGGCAACCGGCTTGGCCTCGCCCCCGGGAAGACGCCGGACGAGGTGGAAGCAAGGTTGATGAAGGTCATCCCGTCAGAGTTTCTCTACCACGCGCACCATTGGCTGATCCTGCACGGCCGCTACGTCTGCAAGGCTCGCAAGCCCGAATGCCCCGCCTGTGTCATTGCCGACATCTGCAAGGCGGCAGAAAAGACATCGGAAATCCCGGCGCCGCTGGTTCCTCTCCCGGTCCAGGTTTTCTAAGGAACGTAGGACCCTGTCGAGGAGAGCTTTTCCCGGTCCGTCATCCTCGGGCTTGACCCGAGGATCCATTGCAATGGGGATGTGTCGCTCGAAGAGAGCTGTTGCCTTTCAACCCTTGGGTCCTCGGGTCAAGCCCGAGGATGACGGAGGGGGAGGTGCTTTACGACGTGCGGAGCGATGCGTTTACGATCACGGAACGCTTCGAGGAGACTGTTCTAATCTATCTTCCGCCCTCGCCACGGCCTTGTGCAGGTGCACCATCATGGCGGCGGCAAAGAGCGGTGTGAGCAGGTTGAGGATGGGGACGGCCATGAAGGCGGCAATCACCAGGCCCGCGATGAACACTGTCAATGCATGCCGGGAACGCAGTGCCTTTGCCTCCGATTCCGGGCGGAACCGCATGGCGGCGAACTCGAAGAACTCGCGACCGAGCAGATAGCCATTGACGACGAAGAAGGCGACGATGTTGACGCCAGGGATCAGCAGCATCAGCAGTGCGACGATGTTGCCGGCGATGACAACACCCATGAATTTGACTGACAGGATGAGCGAACGAACCGCTGGAAGAGCCTTTCCCTTCGGATCATGGGGATAGTCCTCTTGCTCCACCAGATCGGCCACGTCGTCGAGAAACAGACCGGCAACGACGGCGGTGACCGGTGCGATCAACAGTGCAAGGCCGAGCGCAAGCCCAAGACTGGCAAGAACACCTGCGATGAAGCCGATCCAGCCGGTCCAGGCGGGCAGGTCGGGGATCATCTGGTCGAAAAACGGCCAGGCCAGAAGTTCGAACACCTCGCGCAGCCCGAACCATATGACGACAAGCAAAAGCAGGGTCAGTCCAAGTGATTTCCAAAGGACGGCGCGGAACTCCGGACGGAAAAGATGATTGGCCGCTGCCCGGGCACTTTCAAGGATCATTTCTCACTCGCTTCCAAAGGTACCGACAATCGACATAGGAGCCGGCCCGTCGGCGCACAAGGCGAAACGCGAAAGAAGGGGTGGTCATTTGCCCCCCATTGTTTTAGAGCAAAGGCAAAATGATAACCGCCAACAGGTACCGACCAGTTCAATTCCGGAGATTTCATGTCCAGCTATGACGTGCTTTGCATCGGCAACGCCATTGTCGATATCATCGCCCGCACCGACGACGATTTCATCGTCAAGAACGGCATCGTCAAGAACGCAATGAACCTGATCGATGCCGATCGTGCTGAATTCCTTTACGAGCGCATGGGCCCGGCGATCGAGGCTTCAGGGGGAAGTGCCGGCAACACCGCCGCGGGCATCGCCAGCATGGGCGGGCGGGCCGCATATTTCGGCAAGGTTGCCGATGATCAGCTCGGTCACGTCTTCACCCACGATATTCGTTCGCAGGGTGTTGCCTTCGACACACGCGTATTGAGTGCTCCGCCGCCCACCGCGCGCTCTATGATCTTCGTCACTCCGGATGGCGAACGCTCGATGAACACCTATCTTGGAGCCTGTGTCGAGCTTGGTCCCGAAGATGTCGAGAGCTCCAAGGTTTCCGAAGCCAAGGTGACCTACTTCGAAGGCTATCTCTGGGATCCGCCCCGGGCCAAGGAAGCAATCCGCCTGTCGGCGAAAATCGCCCACGAGCACAAGCGCGAAGTATCGATGACGTTGTCAGATCCGTTCTGTGTTGACCGATATCGCGAGGAGTTCCTTGATCTGATGCGCTCCGGCACGGTCGATATCGTCTTTGCCAATGAAGCCGAGCTGAAATCGCTGTACCAGACTGACGATTTCGAAAAAGGTCTCAACCTCATCCGCAGGGATTGCAAACTTGCCGCGATCACACGCTCTGAAAAGGGTTCGGTTGTCGTTTCCGGTGACGAGACCGTCACGGTTCCTGCAATCGAGATCGCTGAACTCGTAGACACGACCGGCGCCGGCGACCTTTATGCTGCCGGATTTCTGGTTGGCTATACCACGGGCCGCACCCTGACAGATTGCGCTCGCCTTGGCTCCCTGGCGGCAGGTCTGGTCATCCAGCAGATCGGCCCGCGTCCGCAGCTCAATCTGAAGGCCGCGGCGGAGCAGGCGGGGCTGCTCTGATCACCCCTTCACGCTCGAGCTCGTCCGCGCTGCGGCCGGGCTTGTGGTACGTAGGAAGATACCAGCCGAAATAGAGCGCGCCGCCACGAACTGTGAAGGCTGTCAGCGCGGCGGCCACCGCAGCGATTTCGATCCCGACAGCGAGCTTGTGCAGGGCGATGTAGACCAGGGAACCCGCGAGCGCGGCGGTTACATAGATTTCTCGGCGCATCACAACGGAGGGTTCTCCCGATATGATGTCGCGCAGAATGCCGCCGAACGTCGCCGTCATGATGCCGGTGACCACTGCAATCGTCGAATCGAATCCAAGTGCGATGCTCTTCGCTGCACCCATGACGCTATACGCGGCAAGACCTACCGCATCGAGCCATAACAGCACGCGAAAGCGGGATTCCAGAAGGTTTGCGGTAAAGTAGACGAGGATCGCCGCCACGGCGCAGACAAGCAGGCTTGTCGGGTCTCCGACCCAGAAGACGGGCACGCCGAGAATAAGATCGCGCAATGTCCCGCCGCCGATGCCGGTGACCGCCGCGAGGAAGATGAAGGCCATGATGTCGAGCTGTCGCCTCGACGCTGCCAGGGCCCCGGTCGCGGCGAAGAGAAATATTCCGGCATAGTTGAACAGCTGGATCGTCGTCATCGGCAGTTCCCCCTGGCCGTTATTCCCACCACGATAGAGCATGATCGGAAAATGAAAAGAGCCGCATTCCAGGGTTGAAATGCGGCTCTTGCGAAAGGCAATTCGTTGGGATCAGGCGTCTTTCTCAGCCTGCGGATTGATCGGGCCGGGTTCTGGCTGGCCTTCGCCTGCAGCCTGCTTGGGACCACCCTTGGAAACGCCGACAAGCGCCGGGCGCAACATGCGGTCGCCAATGACGAAGCCTGCCTGAGCGACCTGCAGTACAGTATTATGCGGCACGTCGGCATTCGGAATCTCGAACATCGCCTGATGGAAGTTCGGATCGAACCTCTGGCCCTCCGGTTCGATCTTCTTGACGCCGTGGCGTTCCATCGCCACCATCATGGCCCGTTCGGTCATCTCGACGCCATCGACGAGGCTTTTCAGCCCGGCATCACCATTTGTAAGCGCGTCGGCAGGAATGGCTTCCAGCGCGCGCTTCAGATTGTCGGAAACCGAAAGCATGTCGCGGGCAAAATTGGCAACCGAATAGGAACGCGCATCGTGGACGTCGCGGGCCGTGCGCTTGCGCAGGTTTTCCATATCGGCGGCGAGCCTGAGCAATTGATCCTTCAGGTCGCCATTTTCGGCGCGCAACCGGTCGAGTTCAGCCCAATTCTGGGCGTTGGTCTCGACTTCGTCTTCCTGGGCGCGAGCATATTCCTCGGCCTTGCGCGTTTTCAGAAAATCATCGGCCGCACGCTTCAGCGCATCGCGATCGCGCGGATTCTTCAGGTCGCGCTGGTCGAGATCGGGTGTGTCGTGATTTTTCTTGTCTTCAGCCATGTATCCTGTCCGTTCACTATTCGTAAGTTGCGCTGGATATCGAGGTTTAGGCCATAAAAATCAAGTCCAAATGACTATCGCAGCAGGCGCGACACAAGCTGGGCGGTATAATCCACCATTGGTACGATGCGCGCGTAGTTCAGACGTGTCGGTCCGATGACACCCAGCGCCCCGATTACCCGCTGCTCTGAATCGCGATAGGGAGCAATGACCAGAGAGGAACCGGAAAGGGAAAACAGCTTGTTTTCGGAACCGATGAAAATGCGCACGCCAGGCCCCGCCTCGGCCAGGTCCAGCAGTTGCAGCGTACCCTCCTTGGTCTCCAGATCGTCGAACAGATGGCGCAGGCGCTCAAGATCGGCTTCGGCATTCACCTGCTCGAGCAGGTTGCCGCGACCGCGTACGATCAAGCGCGCTGGCTGGCCTCCGCCGGCCCCGCCCCATATGGCCAGTCCCTGCTCGACAAGATGCTGCGACAGGGCATCGAGTGCCTGCTGGGTTTCGTCCTTGAGCCTTGCGATCTCCTGCCGTGCCTCGGTGATGGTCCGTCCCTGGATATGTGCGTTGAGGAAATTGGAAGCCTCGATCAGTTGCGATGGCGTAACGCCAACGGGAAGGTCGATCACCCTGTTCTCGATGTCGCCGCTGTTTGTAACAAGCACGGCCAATGCCTTGGTCGGCTCCAGCCGGACGAACTCGATGTGCTTGAGCGCGCCCTCCGCCTTGGCGGCCAGGACAAGGCCGGCCCCGCGCGACATGCCAGATAGAATCTGGCTCGCCTGCGTCAACACGCTTTCCGGCGACTGGGTTTCGCCAGCGGCCCGGACCTGCGCCTCGATCGTGTTGCGCTCCGCCGAAGACAGGTCTCCGACCTCCATGAAGGCATCGACGAAGAAGCGCAGTCCCAATTGTGTCGGCAGGCGCCCGGCAGATATATGCGGTGCATAGACCAGCCCGAGATGTTCAAGATCGCTCATCACATTGCGGATGGTCGCGGGTGAGAGCGACACAGGAAGGATTCGCGACAGGTTGCGCGATCCCACCGGCTCGCCATCGCCGAGATAGCTTTCGACAATGCGCCGGAAAATATCGCGCGAGCGCTGGTCGAGCGACTGCAGCGTTTCCGGAACCACGACCTTATTCATCACGCCTCGACTTCTGTTTGCAACTGGCCTGATATAAGCATTGTCTGGCCAATCATCAAAGCCTTTGCTTCGCATGCCCTTTGCTCTAAAAGGCCGGACAACTTATTTTTCAAAGAGGTCTTTCAATGCGTCCTTCCAAACGAGCCCCGGATGAAATGCGCGCCATTTCCTTTGAGCGTGGCGTTTCCAAACATGCCGAGGGGTCGTGCCTGGTGAAATTTGGCGACACCCATGTCCTGTGCACCGCCAGCCTTGAGGAAAAGGTGCCGGGCTGGATGCGCAATACAGGTAAGGGCTGGGTTACTGCCGAATATGGCATGCTGCCGCGCTCGACCGGCGATCGCATGCGCCGGGAAGCGTCTTCCGGCAAGCAGGGTGGCCGCACCCTTGAAATCCAGCGGCTGATCGCCCGCTCACTGCGCGCCGTGGTTGATCTGCAGGCGCTCGGAGAAGTGCAGATTACCGTTGACTGCGATGTGATCCAGGCCGATGGCGGTACCCGCACGGCGGCCATTACCGGCGGTTGGGTAGCGCTGCATGAATGCCTGCGCTGGATGGAAACACGGCAGATGCTGAAGGTCGAGAAGGTTCTGAAGGATCACGTCGCCGCGATCTCCTGTGGTATTTCCGACGGTACGCCGGTGATCGACCTGGATTATCAGGAAGATTCCTCGGCCCAGACCGATGCCAATTTCGTCATGACCGGCAAGGGTGGTATCGTCGAGGTGCAGGGAACCGCGGAAGGCGAGCCCTTTTCCGAGGAAGAATTGCTGTCATTGATGGGCCTTGCACGCAATGGCATCAACCGGCTCGTTTCCTTGCAGAAAATGGCCGTCAGCTAGAAGACGAGAACCATGCAGCCATCAGGAATACTGGAAACAGCGCTCTATGTGACCGATCTGGTGGCGGCAAAGGCTTTCTATGCCGGGATTCTGGGGCTCGAGGTGATACTCGAAACGCCGAAGCGCTCGATTTTCTTCCGCTGCGGTTCCGGTGTCCTTATTCTGTTTGATCCGGTTTTGATCAACGAACGCCCGCCTGGCAGCCTGCCGATACCCTCACACGGTGCGACAGGCCCGGGTCATGTGTGTTTTCGCGCATCACGGGATGAAATTGCCGACTGGAAATCCCATCTGCAGGCGCAGGGCATTGCCATTGAAAGCGAGTTTGATTGGCCCAATGGAGCCCGTTCGTTGTATTTCCGCGATCCTTCGGGAAATTCGATTGAGTTTGCGGAGCCGAAACTATGGAATCTGACATGAGAACACTCGAAAAGGGCAAGCTGCTCGTCGCCAGCCACAACCAGGGCAAGATCAGGGAAATGATCGACCTGCTCGGACCATTTGGCTTCGAGGTAGTGTCGGCTGGCGATCTCGGCTTGCCTGAACCCGACGAGACCGGCACGACGTTCGAGGAAAATGCCTATATCAAGGCCTTTGCCGCCGCCAAGGCGACGGGACTTGTCGCACTATCGGACGATTCCGGCCTGTGCGTTGACGCACTGGGCGGCGATCCCGGCGTTTATACAGCCAATTGGGCGGAACTGCCCGATGGGAAGCGCGATTTTGCCCACGGCATGCAAAAGGTGGAGAAAGCGCTGCAGGAGAAGGGCGCGCATCGGCCCGAGGACCGCAGCGGTCGCTTCGTTTCCGTCATCTGTCTCGCCTGGCCGGATGGCGAAGCAAATTATTATCGCGGCGAGGTCGAAGGCCAGATTATCTGGCCGCCGCGCGGCACCGCCGGTTTCGGCTATGATCCCGTGTTCAAGCCGGAGGGTTACGATGCAACCTTCGGCGAGATGACCGCAGAACAGAAGCATGGCTGGAAGCCCGGCGATACCGATGCGCTGTCACACCGCGCCCGGGCGTTCCAGCACTTTGCCAAAGATTGCCTGGACGCCGGATGAATCACCCTGACAAAGGCGAAACCGCCTTCGGCGTCTACGTTCATTGGCCCTTCTGCATGGCCAAGTGCCCTTACTGTGATTTCAACTCGCATGTGCGGCATGAGCAGGTCGATCAACCGCGCTTTGCCGCCGCCTTCGCGCGTGAAATGGCCACGATGCGCGAACGGAGCGGCCAGCGTACGGTCTCCAGCATTTTCCTCGGCGGTGGGACACCATCACTGATGCAACCCGAGACGGTTGCTTCCGTTCTCGATGAAATAGCCCGCAAATGGCACGTACCCGACGATATCGAGATTACACTGGAGGCCAATCCGACGAGTGTCGAGGCTGACCGCTTTCGCGGCTACCGGGCGGCCGGTGTCAATCGTGTTTCCCTCGGCGTGCAGGCTCTCAACGACCCTGACCTGCGCAGGCTCGGTCGCATGCACAATGTCGATGAAGCATTGGCTGCGATCAGGCTGGCACGCGAAATCTTCCCGCGGCTGTCGTTCGACTTGATCTATGCACGGCCCGACCAGACCATTGAAGCCTGGCGCGAGGAACTTGCCCGGGCGATATCCTATGCTGCCGACCATCTGTCACTCTACCAACTGACCATCGAGGAAGGCACGCCCTTCTACAATCTCTGGAAGGCGGGGAAACTGGTGACGCCCGACGGCGACCATGCGGCGGCGCTCTACACCGAAACCCAGGACGTGACGGCACGGCATGGCTTGCCGGCCTATGAGATATCCAATCACGCCGTGCCCGGCGCGGAGTCGCAGCACAATCTGGTCTATTGGCGCTACGGTGAATACGTCGGCGTCGGCCCGGGCGCGCATGGACGCTTCATCGAAAATGGCACGCGGATCGTGACGGTCACCGAGCGCCATCCGGAAAGCTGGGTGCAACAGGTCGAGACAAATGGCCATGGCGTGGTCGAGGAAGAGATTTTGACGCATGAGCAGGAGGGTGATGAATTCCTGCTCATGGGCCTGAGGCTCGTCGAGGGCATCGATCTGGCCCGGTATGAGCGTTTGACCGGGCACAGCGTCAAGGAAAAGCGTGTGGTGTCATTGGCCGAACAGGGTCTTATCGAATATATCGGCAACAGCCGCATTCGCACGACGCCCGAAGGAGCCATCGTTCTCAATGCAGTCATCGCCGATCTGGCGGCTTAGGTGTGACACTTCCCTCCCCACAAGGGGGAGGGTAAGGAAGGTGATAATATTTTCGCGTGTTTTAATTGAACAAACCGGGGTAACGACTTGTCCGAAGGGGAAGCAAAAGAGCGGGATTATCAGATCGGCAGCGCCTCCTATCGGGCCCGTCCGCTGGAGCCGGCGCTCTATATCGTGGCGACTCCCATAGGCAATCTCGGCGACATGACCATTCGCGGGATAGAGACGCTGGCCGCGGCAGATGTTATCGCCTGCGAGGATACGCGGGTCAGCCGCGTGCTGCTCGAGAGGTACGGCATTTCCCGGCGGCCCTATGCCTATCATGAGCACAATGCCGATATGGCCGGACCCAAGCTCATCGAGGCGCTGCTTGGCGGAAAGAGCGTCGCATTGATTTCCGATGCGGGCACGCCGCTGGTGTCGGATCCTGGCGGGCGGCTGGTGCCGGAAGCCAAAGCTGCCGGTATCAGGGTGGTGCCTGTCCCAGGGGCATCGTCGGTTCTTGCCGCGTTGACAGCGTCGGGCCTTTTCAAGGATGCATTTTATTTTGCCGGCTTTCTATCGTCCAAGCAAGGCCAGCGCCGGGCAAAGCTCGAACAGTTGAAAATGCTTGACGCAGCGCTGGTGTTCTTCGAATCCCCGAACCGCGCCGCTACGACATTGGCCGATATGGCTGACATTTTCGGCCCCGAGCGGCAGGCTTCGCTCTGCCGCGAACTGACCAAGACCTATGAGACGATCACGACATTGCCGTTGAAGGAACTGGCAGCGGAATTCGACGGCGAAGACCGCATTCGCGGCGAGGTCGTGCTTGTCATCGGTCCGCCAAAACTGGACGAGCATGTGGCCCGCACCGATGACGATATCGACGCACTGCTCAAGGCACTCAGTCTGGAGATGTCGCCGGCCAAGGCGGCGGGAGAGGCATCGCGCATGACCGGGCGGCCGAAAGGCGAACTCTATCAACGGCTCCTGGCGATGAAATGAGCGGGACGGGCAAACGCCAGAAGGCCTACCGTCGCGGCCATTCTGCCGAACGCCTTGCTGCCGTCGCACTGATGTTGAAGGGATATCGCATCATTGGACGCCGCTATCGCACAAAACTCGGCGAAATCGATCTGATCGCAAGGCGGGGTGATGTTGTCCTCATGGTCGAGGTCAAGGCGCGGGCAACGCTCGAGCAGGCGATGGACTCGGTCAATCTGCTCACCATGCGCCGCATCGAGGCGGCGGCCGGTCAATGGCTTTCCCGCCAACCGGATCACGCGAAACTCTCGCTGCGCTTCGATCTCGTCGCCATCCTCCCCTGGCGCTGGCCAGTGCATGTACCCGGTGTTTTTACCGCCTGATGTTGTTGAGGGTCCGAATCTCGTTGAGGATAGGCGAAACCTCAGGCACCAGGCGATAGCCGAACATTCCGCACCGGCACGGGCTTTCAGGCCTACTCCGAGGGCATCGCCATATGCATGACCTCCCAGACATGCCCGTCAAGGTCCTGGAAGCTGCAGCCATACATGAAGCCCAGGTCCTGGACCGGTTTCCATGCCTTGCCCCCGCCGGCAAGCGCCTTTGCCAGGATGTCATCCACCTCCGCCCTGCTGGTGGCGGACAAGGCAATAAGAACCTCCTGGGCCTTGGTGGCGTCACTGATGTCATTGTTGATGAATTCCCTGAAACGCTCCTCGACGAGCAACATTGCATAGATATTGTCCGCAATGATCATGCAGGCGGTCTTGTCGTCGGAAAAATCCGGATTGAAGCTGAAACCGAGCGTGGCGAAGAAGGTTTTCGACGCTTCCAGGTTCTTGACCGGAAGGTTGACAAAGATCATGCGCATTCAATGGTCTCCTCTCGATTTACGCCGCGACCCATAAGGAACGATCCTTGTCCGATGGCGTTCCGGCGAGAAATCGCTTGCAATCCTGTGTTAACACGATAAAGGTAGTCGTGTATTGGTCGTTTGTTGATCAAATGTGGATGACTCTGTGTGTCGCTTAGCCTTGAGGCGATAGCTTGACACGCATCTCTTTGCTTACCGTAGAAAGAGAATCCGCTTGCTTCCGATATTTCAGAAATTCCATGCTCCCCCTTGGAGTTCGGCGCACTTCTGTTCCTTATAAACCCGTGCCGTATCATGGATAATCCCGATAAACCTCGGGATGACTTTATTCATGTCCATGCATGCAAGCCAGCTTTCTGTCTTTCCAGCCTTTTTCCGCGTGCGGAACGAAGTGCTTGTCGTCGTTGGCAATGGCGAGGAAGCGCTCAACAAGGTCAGGCTTCTGGCACAGACGAACGCCAATATTCGCGTGATCGCACCCGACACCGAACAGGAATTGGCGGACTTTCTCCAAACGGGTCCTTACCATCACATCGCAGAAGAATTTGCTCCCAAGCATCTGACCGGCGCAAAACTGGTCTTCGTCGCCACCGGTGACGAAGACCAGGATGGTATGATCGCGGCTGAAGCGCGCCGTCAGGGTGTGCCCGTCAACGTCGTGGATCGGCCCGACCTTTGCGACTTCTTCACGCCCGCCATCGTCAACCGTGCACCGCTTGCCATCGCCATCGGTTCTGAGGGCACCGGCCCGGTGCTCACCCAAATGATCCGCGCGCGTATCGATGCAGCATTCTCGCCGCGCCTTGGTGATCTGGCGCGCCTGGCCAATGCTTACCGGCCGGTCGTCGAAAAACTGGTCAAGAAAGGCCTTCCGCGCCGCCTGTTCTGGCGTTCGTTTTTCGCAGGGGACGTCGCCAGTCACGTCAACAACAATGATCTGACCGGTGCACACCGGGCCGCAGCCGATCTTCTGGAAAACCAGGATGAGCCAAAGGGATATGTCTGGCTGGTGGGTGCGGGACCTGGAGCAGAAGATCTTTTGACGTTGCGCGCGCACCGCGTGCTCATGGAAGCTGACGTCATTGTCTACGACGCACTGGTACCGGAGGCGGTTGTTGCCATGGGCCGCCGCGACGCGACGCGGCTTTCCGTCGGCAAGCGCAAGGGCTGCCACTCCAAGAGCCAGGACGAGATCAACGATCTGCTGGTTTCGCTCGGCCGTGAAGGCAAGCGCGTTGTGCGCCTCAAGTCGGGCGATCCTTTGGTCTATGGCCGCGCTGGTGAGGAAATGGCCGCCTTGCGTGACGCCGGTATCGCCTTCGAAATCGTCCCCGGCATCACGTCGGCCTTCGCAGCCGCCGCCGATATGCAATTGCCGCTGACCCTGCGTGGTGTCGCATCCTCTCTCGTGTTCACAACCGGTCACGACATGGCGGGTGAAGTACTGCCGGATTGGGCGCGCCTTGCCATCTCCGGCGCGACGATCGCCGTCTATATGGGCCGCAGCGTCGCCGCCTCCGTTGCGGAGCGGCTGATGCAGGCAGGCCTTCATGCCGACACGGGTGTTGCAGTCATCGAAAATGCCGGTCGTCCGGAGCGGCGCATGTTCCATGGCACGCTCAACGATCTGCCGGCGCTTGAACAGCGCAGCGACCTTGATGGCCCCGTCATGGTGGTCATTGGCGATGCTGTGGCGGGAGCTGCTATCGACAAGGCCGAGCCCCTGGCTGCCCGGAACAAGAATCTGGTGCTGCGTCACCTTGAAACCAATGCTGCCTGAACGCGAAGGATCACGATCATGAGTGTCAAAGTTCTTACCGCAAACCGCCTGACCGATGGTGAAGCCGTATGGCTGGGCGCCAATGGCGAGTGGCTGGAACATATCGATGGTGCGCTGATCGCTCGCCATGCGGAAGCTGTGACTGCGCTCGAGGAGGCGGGCAAGGCCGCAATCAAGTCCAACCTCGTGATCGATGTCAATGTGATCGACGTTGAAGAGCGTGGCACCGATCTCTACCCGCTGCGCCTGCGCGAACGCATCCGCCAGCTTGGGCCAACCATCCGTCTTGATCTCGGCAAGCAGGCTGAAAAGCCCAAAGCAACCGCCGCTTAATATTCAAAGGCTCGCAGAATGTATCGTTACGATGAGTTTGATCACGCATTTGTTTCCGCCCGCGTTGATCAGTTCAAGGATCAGGTTGAGCGCCGTCTTGCCGGCGAATTGTCGGAAGACCAGTTCCGCCCGCTGCGGTTGATGAACGGCGTCTACCTGCAATTGCATGCCTATATGCTGCGTGTAGCCATCCCCTATGGCACTCTGTCCAGTCGCCAGATGCGCAAGCTCGCCTATATTGCCCGCCACTACGATCGTGGCTATGGCCACTTCACCACACGCCAGAATCTGCAGTACAACTGGCCGGCATTGAAGGACATGCCGAAGGTCCTCGATGAACTTGCATCTGTCGAGATGCACGCCTTGCAGACGTCCGGCAACTGCATACGCAATGTGACCGCCGATCACTTCGCCGGTGCTGCCGCTGATGAAGTCGCCGATCCGCGTCCCTATGCCGAGATCCTGCGTCAGTGGTCGTCGATGCATCCGGAATTTTCCTATCTGCCGCGCAAGTTCAAGATCGCTGTGACCGGTGCCGAGCGCGACCGCGCCGCCATTCAGGTGCATGACATCGGTCTTCACCTGAAGAAGAACGCCACAGGCGAGCTGGGCTTTGCCGTCTATGTCGGCGGTGGTCAGGGCCGCACGCCTATGGTTGCCAAGAAGATCAGAGATTTCCTTCCTGTCGAGGATCTGTTGTCCTACACGACCGCAATCATGCGGGTTTACAATCTGAACGGCCGCCGCGACAACAAGTACAAGGCGCGCATCAAGATCCTGGTGCATGAGACCGGCACGGAAGAGCTCACCCGTCAGGTCGAGGCGGAGTTTCGGGTGCTCAAGGAAACCGATCTCAAGCTGCCGCAACAGGATGTGGACGCGATCGACAGCTATTTCGCCCCGCCAAGCCTGCCGCTACGCCCGGAGGGCTGGTCCGAGCTCGCTGCTGCACGCAAGGCCGACCATTCCTTCTCCATCTGGGTCGACCAGAACGTGACCCCCCACAAGAATCCGGACTATGGGGTGGTAACGATTTCGCTGAAGCCCATCGGCGGCATTCCGGGCGACGCTACTGACGCGCAGATGGATCTGGTGGCTGACATTGCGGAGAAGTTCTCGCAGGACGAAATCCGTGTCAGCCACGAACAGAACCTCGTCCTGCCCCATGTGGCCATCGCCGACCTGCGTATCGTCTACGACCTCTTGCTGACCGACGGCCTCGCGACAGCCAATGCCGGCCTGATCACAGATATCATTGCCTGCCCGGGCCTTGACTATTGCGCCCTTGCCAATGCCCGGTCGATCCCGGTTGCCCAGCGCATTTCGGAACGTTTCGGCAAGCCAGAGCGGCAGTCCGACATCGGTGAACTCAAGATCAAGATCTCGGGCTGCATCAATGCCTGCGGCCATCATCACGTCGGCCATATCGGCATTCTTGGCGTCGAAAAGAAGGGCGAGGAGCTCTACCAAATTTCGCTCGGTGGTTCCGGCGATGAAATCTGCACGATCGGCGACATTACCGGCCGCGGGTTTTCGTCCGAAGAGATCGTTGACGCGGTGGAAACCATCGTCGACCGCTATCTCGATATACGCACGGACAAGGAAGAGACCTTCCTTGCCACCTACCGGCGCGTGGGTGCTGCACCGTTCAAGGACGCGCTCTACAGCGAGGCTGCAAATGCTGCTTGAGTTCAACGAGAAAACCGTAGCGGATGAAGCGCGCGCGCTCCAGGCCCGCTACGGCAACCTCGAACCATCGGATATTATCGAGCTTGCGATCGATCACCTCTTCAACGAGGAAATCGCCGTTGTTTCTTCTTTCGGGGCAGAATCCTCGGTTTTGCTGCACATGATCGCCGGGATTGACCGCGCAACACCGGTACTGTTCCTTGAGACAGGCAAGCACTTCCCGGCAACCCTGCGCTATCGCGATCAGCTTGTCGGCGATCTGGGGCTGACGGACGTTCACGATATTCATCCGCTCAAGCAGAGCCTGAGGGATGAGGATCCGTTCGGCGCCCTGTCGATGACGAACAAGGACCGTTGCTGCTACATCCGCAAAGTAGAGCCAATGGCGCGTGCGGTTGCGCCCTACCGGGCATGGATGACTGGCCGCAAGCAGTTCCAGGCATCCACGCGTACGGCGCTGCCGGTTTTTGAAGCGGTGGGTTCGCGTGTCCGCATCAATCCGCTCGCTCGTTGGACCTCGGCCGACCTGAAGGACTATATGCGCGCGCATGAACTGCCGCCGCATCCGCTGGTCGCCGAAGGTTACCGGTCAATCGGCTGCATGCCCTGCACGCAGCCGGTCAAGGAGGGCGAGGATGACCGCTCCGGCCGCTGGGCCGGTACGGACAAGACCGAATGCGGCATCCACCTGACCGGCCTCACCGACGAACTGAGCAATATTTCTCTGACGGATTCGAGTTTATGAGTGACATCCCCCAAATATCTCACGGAGACCTCTGGAGCCGCGAAGGATTCCGCGAAGACCCCTATGTCGTCGCCGAAACGCTTGAAGAAGCGGGCGATGCGCCGGCCATCATCCTGCCGCTGGCCGTCTGGCTCGGACTGGAGGATGAGGTGCGCAACGCCACCAACCGCAAGATTGGTGTCTCCGTCGCGCCGGGGGAGAGCATCGAACCGCTTCTGGCGTCGCTTGACACGATTCCGGTTATTGCCCTGCAATTTCCGGCATTCAATGACGGCCGATCCTACTCCAAAGCCGAAATGCTGAAGAACCAGCATCAGTTCAAGGGTGAACTGCGCGCCGTTGGCGATGTGCTGATCGATCAGGTCGCGTACATGCTTCGCACGGGCTTCGACACGCTGAAGGTTTCCCACTCGGTGACGCTGACCCGTCTCGCCGACCATAATTTGCACGATACGCCGGTCTACTACCAGCCCGGACGGGGCTCGCGCTCGGCACCTGGGACCTATAGCTGGCGCCGGGTTCCCAGCGCTTGAACCCTCGAAAAAGATTTCACGACATAAACTGGAAAGAACATATGTCCGACCTTATTGAAACAGATGTGGTTATTGTTGGCGCCGGCCCTGTCGGCCTCTTTGCCGTTTTTGAACTCGGCCTGCTCGATCTGCGCGCCCATGTCATCGATATTCTCGACCGTCCCGGCGGCCAGTGCGCTGAACTCTATCCCGAAAAGCCGATCTACGATATTCCCGGCCTTCCCGAGGTTACTGGTCAAGCATTGACCGACAACCTGCTCAAGCAGATTGCGCCGTTCGAGCCACAGTTCCATTTCTCGACCATGGTAACGGCACTGGAGAAGCTGGAGGATGGCCGCTTCCGCGTCGAGACCGATGCGGATGAAATATTCATCACCAAGGTGATCGTCATTGCGGCAGGCGGTGGCTCCTTCCAGCCCAAGCGGCCGCCAGTGCCGGAAATCGAACTCTACGAGGGCACCAGCGTTCATTACGCGGTGCGCAAGATCGAAGCTTTCCGCGGCCACGATGTCGTCATTGTCGGCGGCGGCGATTCAGCGCTCGACTGGACGCTCAATCTCGAACCCGTGGCAAATTCCGTGACGTTGGTGCATCGCCGCCCCGAATTCCGCGCCGCGCCGGACAGCGTCAACAAGATGTGGGCGCTGGAAAAGGAAGGCCGCGTCAAGTTCCGCATGGGCCAGGTCTCCGGCCTTGAAGGTGCCGACGGACAATTATCCAAGGTCATCCTCAAGGGCAGTGAAGGCGATGAAGCTCTGGAGGCCGGACGGCTGCTGCCATTCTTTGGACTTACGATGAAGCTCGGGCCGATTGCCGATTGGGGTCTCAACCTCGATCAGAACCTGATCGCCGTGGATACCGAGAAGTTCGAGACATCGGAGCCAGGCATCTTTGCTATCGGCGATATCAATACCTATCCGGGCAAGCTGAAGCTGATTCTGTCCGGCTTCCACGAGGCGGCACTGATGTCTCAGGCGGCAAAACGCATCGTTGCCCCTGGCGAACGCATCATTTTCCAGTATACGACGTCCTCCACCTCCCTGCAGAAGAAATTGAAGGCGGCATAGGCAAGATTCGGATGAGTTCAGAAGCCCTCTATATCCACGTCACCGATCAACACGGCAAGCGCCATACACTGGAAGCCCTAGAGGGCTTCAGGGTCATGGAGGTCATTCGCGATTGGGGGCTCGACATCAAAGCGGAGTGCGGTGGCGCCTGTGCCTGCGGCACCTGCCATGTCTATGTCGATCAGGATTGGACGGAACGGCTTTACGAGCCTCAGGACGAGGAGATCGATCAGCTCGACGTGACCTTCCACGTCGAGGACAATTCTCGGCTTTCCTGTCAGCTGATCATGTCCCAGGAGCTCAACGGTCTGGAAATAACGCTGGCTCCCGACACACAGCGCGATAGCGTGGCCGCCTGATCCTCCGCAGCAGAGTCGGCGGCGATGCCGGAATTTGCCTAGACAACCACGACGCGGGCGCCGATCGGCACCCGAGAGTAAAGGTCGACGACGTGCTCGTTGACCATGCGGATGCACCCGTTTGATACGGCGCGCCCGATCGTCCATGGCTCGTTCGTGCCATGGATTCGATAATAGGTGTCGCGGCCGTTCCGATAGAGATAAAGCGCTCGTGCGCCCAGCGGGTTGCCGGCCCCGCCAGCGACTCCATCGGCATATCGGGCATATTTTTCCGGTTGGCGGCGTATCATGTTCCTGGTTGGCATCCAGCGCGGCCATTTCTCCTTGCGGCCTATCTTGGCGGCGCCATGAAAGGCGCGGCCGGCCCGGCCCACGCCAACCCCGTAGCGTCGCGCTGTGAACGCGTCCTCGACGAGGTAGAGAAAGCGGTCGCGTGGATCGATGATTACCGTTCCCGGGGCGTAGGTTGAATCGAAGGGGACATATTGCGGCTGGTATGCCGGATTGATGACGAAAACCTTCTTCCTGGTCTTCGCCAGCGCGGCTTGCGGCGTCAGCACAGCCGCCAGTAGACCCGTCAGTACAGAACGCCGTGTCAGCATAGCAAACCCCCAAGTTTCCAGCTGTCCGTCAAACGGACACTACTCTCATGGGGAAGTTTTGTCTGGGATTTGCTGATTGATGGTTTACGCCGGCTCAACTTTTCGTGATTAAACAACAGGATAGGCCCGGCATAAGCCCACGCCGGACCGTTCCTGTCGGGCTCAGCGATCTTAAGGCAATCGGCCTATGCGCTCGATCAGAAGGTCGAAGAAGGCCTCGTCGTCCACGTCGCGAATATAGAATGCGTTCTTGGGGCGATGCGTGACACCCCACCAGTCGGCAACGGTCATGCCCAGCGTCAACTCGTTCGACGTCTCGATTGTCACGTTGCACAGTCTGCCGCCATAGAGCTCCGGCCTCAGCAAGTAGGCAATGACGTTAGGATCGTGCAACGGGCCGCCGTCGCTGCCGTACTTCTCCTCGTCGAAGCGTTCGAAGAATTCCAGAAGCGCAACCGACGCATCGCCCGATTTCGTGCCCATGGCCCGAAAACGGTCAAGACGCCTGGCGGTCGTCAACACCTTGTGGGTCACGTCGAGCGGGAGGATGGTTACCGGTGCCCCCGATTGCATGACAAGCTGGGCAGCATGCGGGTCGACATAGATGTTGAATTCGGCGGTTGGCGTAATGTTGCCGCCTTCGAAGAACCCGCCGCCCATCAGCACGATCTCGCGAATACGCGGCACGAGTTCGGGGGCGCGGATCAGGACTTGGGCAATATTGGTGAGGGGACCCAGCGCGCACAGCGTGACGCTTCCCGCCTCTTCCCGGCGCAGCGTTTCGATGATGAAATCGACTGCGTGCTGCTTCTGTAGCGGCATCGACGGCTCCGGCAGGTCCGGACCATCGAGGCCAGTCTTGCCGTGGACGTGTTCCGCGGTGACCAGAAGGCGCATCAAGGGTCGGTCGGCACCCGCGAAAACCTTCGAGTCGGCGCGGCCTGCCAGCTCGCAGATCTTCCTGGCATTCAGCTCGGTCAAGGCTAGCGGCACATTGCCGGCAACGGCGGTAATACCGAGAACATCCAGTTCCGGACTGGCAAAGGCCAGAAGGATAGCCAGGGCATCGTCCTGGCCCGGATCTGTGTCGATAATAATTTTACGCGTCATGTCTTCTTTCTCAGGCCTGCATCAGGCGCTCTCTTGAACTCTGAGGTTTGATCGACCATATCAAGGTGCAGAAGTGGAATGCCATCATTGATCGGACGGATCGCGGGTTTCGCTTTTAGGTCGCTTTACTCAAGGACTGCACAGATGACACGAATGACACCATTTTCAAGCCCCTTGCTGCTTGGTTTCGACACGATGGAAAAGACGCTGGAGCGCATTGCGAAATCCGGCGATGGCTATCCGCCTTACAATATCGAACGCATTCGCGGCGATAATGGCTGCGAAAAACTTCGGATTACCCTCGCGGTGGCTGGCTTTGGCAATGACGACCTTGAGGTCACCACCGAAGACAACCAGTTAATCATTCGCGGCCGGCAGGCCGATGAAGAGTCACGCGAATATCTGCACCGTGGCATTGCTGCACGACAGTTCCAGCGCATATTCGTCCTTGCCGATGGAATGCGCGTCAGCGCCGCCACCTTGAAGAATGGGCTTTTGTCGATCGATCTTGATCGGCCGGAACCCGAACGATTGGTCAAGCGCATCAATATTGCGGTACAGGACTGATCGTAGCTCTAACAGGACAGGGCCCAGGAAGGGACTGTCCGAATATGGAGGCTGACATGCAAAACTCTGTTCACAAGAATCTTTTGAGCGAAATTGAATTCGCGCGTCTCGGCGCCGGACAGGTAGCCTATATGCGCAAGGTCAAGACCGACGATCTCGCCCATAGCTTCCCGGCGCTTCCGCCGATGACCCCCGGTATCGAACTCTGGGCACTCTTTGCTGCCAATGGCGACCCGATCGTGCTCTCCGATGAGCGCGACAATGTCCTGGTCGGCGCACAGGAACATGAACTGCGCACCGTGATGCTGCAGTAGGACAAAACCAACGCGTGGTTCAGACCTTGACGGCCTGCTCCACGCGATCCTCTGCGCCGAACAGTTGCAGGTAGCGCTTGATCTCCGCTGGATCGCCGGTGGCTTTCTTCGGGTTGTCGGATAGCTTGATCGCCGGGCGGCCATTCGCCTCGCTCACCTTGCAGACCAGTGATATCGCGTTGAGCTGGTCATTGTAGCGCGGCGCGCAATCCTCGAAATCATTGGTAAGGTTGGTTCCCCAACCAAAACTCATGCGCACCCTGCCACTGAAGTGGTGGTAGGTTTCCTCGATGGTGTCGACGTCAAGCCCGTCGGAAAACACCAGTAGCTTTTGACGCGGGTCCTTGCCCTTCGAGCGCCACCAGTCGATGATTTTTTCGCCGCCTTCGATCGGCGGCGCGCTGTCCGGCCGGAAGCCTGTCCAGTCGGCTACCCAGTCGGGCGCATCGCGCAGAAATGCTGCGGTGCCGAACGCATCGGGCAGGACAATCAACAGGTTGCCGCCATAATAGCGGTTCCAGTCCTGCAATACCTTATAGGGGGATTTCAGCAGTTCCTCCCTGGTCGTGCTCAATGCTGCGAGAACCATCGGCAATTCGTGCGCATTGGTCCCGAGTGCTTCCAGATCGTTGTCCATCGCCATGAGCACATTGCTTGTGCCGGTGAACGCTTCACCAATGCCTTCCTTCAACGCTTCCACGCACCAGCGCTGCCAGAGAAATGAATGGCGGCGGCGCGTACCGAAGTCGGAAATCCTGATATCGGGGAGGGTGCGCAGCCGTTCGACCTTCGACCACATCTTGGCCTTGGCGCGCGCATAAAGCACGTCGAGCTCAAAGCGCCCCATCTTTTTCATAGCCGCGCGCGAGCGCAACTCATTGATGATCGTCAGCGCCGGAATCTCCCACAGGGTGGTGTACATCCACGGCCCGTAAAAATTGAGTTCGTACTGCCCGTCGCGTCTCGTCAGCTCATAATCAGGCAACTGGAAGTTCGAGAGCCATTCGAGGAAGTCCGGTTCGAAGATCTGCCGCTTGCCGTAGAAGGTATTACCGCCGAGCCAGATCATCTCCTTCTTGGAGAAGCGGATCGTGCGGGCGTGATCAAGCTGTTCCCTGAGCTCCTGCTCGTCGATTTCCTCGGCAAGTCTTACCCTGGTTGTGCGGTTGATCAGCGTAAACGTGGCGTCCACCTTCGGATAGACGCCCCAGATCATCTGCAGCATCAGCAGCTTGTAGAAGTCCGTATCGAGCAGGCTGCGGACAATGGGGTCGAGCTTCCACGTGTGATTGAACACGCGCCGCGCTATATCGGTCTTGGTCGCCATCGTCTGCTTCCCTGCGAACTGTCCGACAGCCATGTTGCACGGCATAGGCGCACCATCAAGCCGAGTCGGCCGTATCCGGCTAAATTCGCCTGCCGTGCCGTTAATGCCGTCTCCATTAAATCTTTGTAACCTCACCGAATTGTCATTAACGGTGGCATCAAACCACCTTATCCTGACATCCACGCACATATTCGCGCTGCAATGCGCGTTGAGGTATAGTCAATGTGACGCTGGCTCTGCTTTGCATGCGGACCCGGCGTTTTGGAGTGATGTATGAAGGTCTGGAAGCAACTCGCCTTGGCATTGGTGATACTGGCTGTCGCCGCAGGTGGCTGGCTGTATCTGTTTCCGGGCGGCAAGGATCTTTTGAGGAAGGTTGGCATCGACCGCAATGCAACAGCGGCGACGGAGCCCGCTGGCAGCCGTCAGGGACAGCGCCGCGGCGGACAGGCGCTGCCGCTGGTTATCGTTCGAGCGGCCGGCGAAGCCAAGATCAATGACAGGCTGACGGCGATCGGAACCGGCAAGGCCAAGAGCTCCGTTGCCGTTACACCGTTCACCGCCGGGCGTCTCACCGACATATTGGTGACTTCCGGAACCAGGGTGAACAGCGGCGATGTGATCGCCCGGCTCGATTCGGAAGCGGAAAGTATCGTCGTCGACAAGGCCCGTGTGGCACTGAAAGATGCCCAGACAAAGCTCAGCCGCGCGGAAAGCCTGCGCCAGAGCAACACGGTATCTGCCGTTCAGCTTTCGGAAGCTGCGCTGGCGGTGGACAACGCCGCTCTCAACGTTCGGGAAGCCGAACTTGCACTGGACCGCCGCGCCATCAAGGCCCCAATCGGCGGCATTGTCGGCATCCTGCCGATAAACGCCGGAAACTACCTGACGACCTCGACCACTGTCGCAATGATCGATGACCGATCGGATCTGCTTGTGGATTTCTGGGTGCCGGAACGGTTTGCGCCCGCCATTACCATCGACCTGCCGGCGACAGCGACCTCGATCGCGCGTCCGGGCGAAACATTCAACGGCACCATCAGTGCAATTGACAACCGCATCGATCCCGCCAGCCGCACGCTGCACGTCCAGGCCAAGATCACCAATCCGAAGGACACATTGCGGGAAGGCATGGCATTTCAGATGTCGATCGGATTCCCCGGAGACACCTACCCAACGGTCGATCCCCTTGCTATCCAGTGGGGCACCGAGGGCGCCTATGTCTGGCGGGTTGTCGACAACAAGGCAGAACGGGTGCCGGTGCGCATCGTTCAGCGCAATACGGCTTCGGTGCTGGTGGATGCGGCCATAGAGCCGGGTGATCAGATCGTGGCGGAAGGTGTGCAATCCGTCCGCCAGGGTGCTCTTGTCCAGATCCAGGGGCAGCCTGCGCCGGAGAACAACACGAAGGCAAGTCCTTTGGCCTCCGCAGGCGAACAGGGGTGAACCGGTGAACACGTCGCAAAGCAAGGCTGACTTTACCGCGCTTTTCATCCGCCGCCCGGTCATGGCGCTGGTGCTGAATGCACTGATCGTCGTTGCCGGGCTTGCCGCCTATTACGGTGTCGACGTGCGGGAATTGCCCGATGTCGACCGCCCGGTGGTGACAGTTTCGACAGATTTCGAATCAGCTGCGGCGGAAACCGTCGATCGCGAGCTCACATCAGCCATTGAAGGTGCTGTGTCGCGTGTCTCCGGTGTCAAATCCATTTCATCCAGTTCCTCGTTTGGCAACAGCCGTGTGACGGTTGAGTTCAACGATGACGTGGACCTCAATGTTGCCGCAGCCGACATGCGTGATGCGATCAGCCGTATCTCCAACACGTTGCCGGACGACGCTGATCCACCCCGCATCGTCAAGGCCGATGCGAATTCAGACGCGGTCATGCGGCTTGCCGTTACCTCCGACACAATGGCTGTTGAAGACATGTCGGTGCTTGTCGAGGACCAGATCGAAGATGTGCTCGCGTCCGTCCCTGGCGTTGCCGACGTCCAGATCAACGGCGATCGCAACAAGATTTTCCGTATCGACATCAATCAGGGCAAGGTTGCGGGCCTTGGCATGAACATTGCCGACATCCGCAATGCGCTGAACACGATGGCCTTCGATACACCAGCGGGGCAGCTCAACAGCAACGATCAGAGCATCGTCGTGCGGGCGCAGGCGCCGGTGACGACACCCGAGGAATTCGAAAACATCATCATCAAGGGTCAGACCAAGATCCGAGACGTGGCGACAGTCACGATGGGTCCCGACATCGGGACATCAACGCTGCGCGCTAACGGCAAGACCGGCATCGGGCTTGGCATTATCCGTCAGGCGCAATCGAATACGCTGGATATTTCCAAGGGCGTTCGCGAAGCCGTTGCGCAGTTGCAGAAGACCTTGCCCGAAGGTGTCGATATCCGCGTGACCAGCGACGACGCCGACTTCATCAACGGCGCGGTCCACGAGGTCGAGATCGCACTCGGCGTCTCGGTGGTCATCATCATCGCGATCATCTATCTGTTCCTGTGGGACATTCGCGCGACCCTCATTCCGGCCGTCAGCATGCCCGTCGCCCTGATCGGTACCATCTCCGCCATCTATCTGGCGGGATTCTCGATCAACATCCTGACGCTGCTGGCGCTCGTCCTCGCAACCGGCCTCGTCGTCGACGATGCGATCGTGGTGCTTGAAAATATCGTGCGCCGACGCAATCAGGGCATGGGTCCGCGTGCTGCCGCCGTCCTCGGCACACAGGAAGTGTTTTTCGCTGTTGTCGCAACCACCGTGACGCTCGCAGCCGTCTTCGTCCCGCTTTCCTTCCTTCCCGGCCAGACCGGCGGCCTTTTCCGTGAGTTTGGCTTCGTGCTAGCAATCTGCGTGCTGCTATCGGCTGTGGTCGCGCTGACTCTCTGTCCAATGCTCGCTTCGCGGCTGCTCAGTGTGAGTGAAGAGAAGCACGAGGATGTGACCCACGCGCCGGGGCTTGTAGGCCGCATCGGCGGATGGTTCGGCGGCCTGTATCGCCGCATGCTCCATGCGTGTCTTGCCGGGCCGTGGATTGTCGTTCTGGTGTCACTGCTCTTTGCAGGTGCTGCCTATGGCGGGTTTTCGCTGCTCAAGCAGGAGCTTACCCCGCCGGAGGATCGCGCATCTGCCTTCCTTCGCATCACGGCGCCGCAGGGTGTCAGCCTCGAATATCTCAACGATGAGATGCGCAAGATCGAAACGCTGATTCAGCCCTTGCGCGACTCTGGGGAAATACAGAACACGTTTTCCATCGCCGGACAAAACGGCAATACCAACCGCGGCTTCATGGTGTTGAGCCTGGCAACGTGGAAGGAACGTGAGAGAAGCCAGCAGGAGATCGTGGCGGACCTCTCAAGGCGGGTGCGCAACATTCCCGGCATCCAGGTCTTTGCCGCACAACCCAACTCTCTGGGCATTCGAGGCGCCGGCAATGGCCTGCAATTTGCTGTCGTGGGTACGAGCTATGCCGAGCTTGGTACTGTGGCTTCGAAACTCGTTGCCGAGCTCGAAAAGGACAGCCGCTTTGATCGCCCGCGCCTGACCAATGAACCGACCCAGCCGCAATTGGCCGTATCGATCGATCGCGAGCGCGCCTCTGATCTGGGCATTGATATCACTGGTCTCGCCCAGGCTCTGCAGTCGGTGCTCGATGGTTACAAGATCGGTTCGGTCTATATCGAAGACCGCAGTTTCGACGTCAAACTCGTCTCGACGACCAATCCGATCAATGATCCCACCGATCTAGAAAATGTCTTCCTGCGCACTGGTGACGGGCGCTTTGTTCCCATGTCAACCATTACGCGATTGACGGAAGTCGCAGTGCCGCCGGCCTTGACGCGCGAACAGCAGATGCGCTCCGTCGCCATCACATCCGGACTGAGCCCTGACTTCGCGCTCGGCGATGCCTATAGCGCGGTGCAGAAGATAGCCGCGCCGATGCTGCCGCCAGGATACCGCATAATCCCGCTTGCCGAAGCAGCGACGCTCGGCGAAAATTCCTCGAGCATGGCGATTACATTCGGATTTGCTCTTCTTATCATCCTGCTTGTCTTGGCGGCCCAGTTCGAAAGTTTCATCAGTGCCGTCATCGTCATGGCGACTGTCCCGCTCGGTCTCGCCTGTGCCGTCTATGCCATGCTGCTGACGGGAACAAGCATGAACGTTTACAGCCAGATCGGCCTCGTGCTTCTCGTTGGCATCATGGCGAAGAATGGCATCCTGATTGTCGAATTTGCCAACCATTTGCGCGATCAGGGCAGAAGCGTCCGCCAAGCGATCGAGGAAGCCTCGAACATCCGGCTTCGACCGGTGGTGATGACCATGCTCTGCGCCATCCTGGGCGGCGTCCCGCTCGTGCTAGCCAGCGGTGCCGGTGCCGAGGCCCGCATTGCACTCGGCTGGGTCATCGTCGGCGGTCTCGGCATGGCGACGGCCTCGACCCTGTTCCTGACCCCGGTCGCCTATCTGCTGCTTGCAGGGTTCTCGAAACCCAAGGCGGAAGAAGAGGCGCGCCTCAATCGCGAACTGCTGGAGGTCATTTCGCAGCCACCCCTCGCTGCGGAATAAAGCCTCCAAAAACGGTTGCGCCTGTTCGCCCTTTCGCCCCGGACGATCCTGATTCCTTAGACGATTGTCGAATTGACGCGTCTGCGGCTGACCTGATAGCCGCAGTCTGAGGAGGTCTTGCAGCGAGGCGATCTTCCCCTGGGTTGCATTTCGCTCTTGGGCGAAGATGTTTTTGCAGGCGATACCGCTCGCTGCTCGACGAAATTTTCATAAGCGATATTTGATTTATTGGGAGGAATTCATGGCATTGTACAGGCTGCGTTTGGCGGCCGCCATGCTTGGCGGTTTGTTTCTTGCCGGTTGCAACGGATCATCTGAGGAAGCTGGCAGCAAGGACGGAGTTAACCCTGAGGTTGCCACGCAATGCAGCGGCGGTACCTTTTCTGATGGTCAATGCAAACCCGACACACGGGTGATCGCGGAGCCTGAGGTCGTGTGCAAGGATGGCACCGTTGTCGATGGCGCGTGCGTTCCTGACAAGCTCGAGATCAAGGAGACGGCGTGTGAGCAGGGCGAAATCGTTGACGGCGAGTGTGTCCCCAACCTTAAATCCAGCACGGGCCTGACAAGCCTGAGCAGCCGTGGCAGTCGCGGTTTGAGTTATTTCGTGGATACCGAGGCGGGCCTGCGCAAATATTATTTGAGATCAGACAAGCCAGGACGGTGGGACGCGACGAAGACCAAAAGGCATGGTGGGGTGCGTGTCGTTACAGAAGATGCGAACCGGCCGGTAACGAGAACGAGCAGTCCGCTGTTCGACGGATTGTTTGCGCTAGCCATCCAGGAAGCCGGGGAGATGACGGTGACTGGCGTTAGCGATGACGCCTATAACCAGAAGCAACCGATCCCCTGTGGCGGCACGGTTGGTTGTTATAAAACAGGTGTTAAGTGGTCCTATGTGTGGACGCGCGATACCGCCTATGCGATCGATCTCGGCCTTGCCCAGATCAATCCGCAAGTCGCCAGGAACGGCCTGTTGTTCAAGACATCGCAACGACGCGCCGGTTTTGGAACGCAAGGGCCTGAAGGAACGGAAATCATCCAGGATACTGGCAGCGGTGGCAGCTGGCCGGTCAGCACAGACCGCGTGTCCTGGGCGCGGGGTGCCTGGGAAGTGCTGAAATATCTCGACGGCGACGAGCGGACGCAATTCCTCAACGAGGCCTATACGGCAATCCGCAACACGATCGAGAAAGACCGCAGTGCGGTCTATGACTGGCGCGATGGCCTCTACAGGGGCGAATCCTCGTTTACCGACTGGCGGCAGCAAACCTATCCCGCTTACGCGGCTAGGGATCTGACGCATATCGCCATGTCCAAGGTGCTATCGACCAATGTCGGATTCTATAAAATCCTCGACGTCGCCGCCAAGATGGCCACGGAGTTGAAACGGGATGATGAAGCAAAGAAATATGAGGAGTGGGCGAGCACCCTGAAAGTTGCCATCAACAAGGAGCTATGGCTGGCCGATTACGGGCTCTACAGCATGATGAAGCCTACCAAGCACGATCCGCGGCCGGTGCGCCGCTTCGAATTGCTGGGAGAGACGCTGGCCATTCTGGATGGGGTTGCTGACAAGACGGCAACCACGCAGATTTTGGCCAACTACCCGCACGCCCCCGCGGGCGCGCCAGTCGTCTGGCCGCAAGTGCGCGATGTTCCTATCATCTATGAGAATGCATCAGAAAGGCAATCCAGGCAGGTCTACCACAACCGGGCTATTTGGCCCTTTGTCTCCAGCTATCTTGTCAAGGCCGCCGCCAAGGGTGGCAATTCCGCCGTGGTGAACAAGAATTTCATGATGCTGATGACGGGCGCTGCGCTCAACCTGTCCAACATGGAGAATTTCGAGTTTGTCACCCTTTCGCCCAACGATCCCCACATCAATTCAGAGGCCCAGCTATGGTCTGTGGGCGGCTATATTGGGGTAGTGCTGGATACGATCTTCGGTCGCGACGTGGAGATGGATGCCGGCATTCGGTTCCGTCCGTTTATCACCAAGAGGATACATGGCGACGTCTTTGGCGGAGAGCGCGAACTGACCTTGAGCAACCTCGACTATCGCGGACGCAAGATCAATGTGAAGGTCAAGCTGCCGGCCAAAGGTCTTTCGAGTGACGGCGCTTACCAGGTCAGCACAGCATCGCTCAACGGAGCAACCATCGATCCGGAAGGGTTCACGCCCGCTGCGAGCCTCAAGGCAGACGAGCCGAATCTCTTCGAGATTGGCCTCATCGACAGGCAGAGCGATGCCGACAGGATTACCACCGTGTCCGCCGACACGGACCTATATGGTCCGGACCTCGCGGAGGATATTCTTTTGGACAGGGTGGCTGGTGTTCCAACCCTGCAGTTTGGGCCGGAGGCTTTGGCGGGAGGCGCGGTCAACATCTACCGCGATGGCGAACTGGTATATTCCGGTACGCCCAACATTGCAGCCAGTGGCCGTCCTGTTGGCTGGATGCGCTGGCAGGATGAAGCGGGCCGAGACATAGTCGACCATATACCCTGCTACACGGTGGAGCGGCAATATGCCTCTGGATTGCGTAACGTATCGCAGCGCAGCGAGCCGCTCTGCGATACGGGCGCAGTCGGGGCCGGACAACCGGCACGCAGCCAATCGATTTTGCCAGCCAGCCAACAAGACATTTCCCTTGCGATCAATACCAGCGCCAACGCCCGCTTCGTCCTGGAGCATGGCGCTTACCATTGGGCCGATTGGGGTTTTCCCGGCGCGGAACTCACATTCACGTTCACACCACCGGCAAGCGGTACATACACCTTTCGGGTGGCTTACGGAAATGCGCATAATGCGATCGACACTGGAATAACGGCCACAGTGAAAGAGGTGGAAATCAGCGACAACGCCGGAAACGTCGTATCGCGCGAAGTCGCGGTGATGCCTCATCGGCAAAACTGGGGAGCCTGGGGCGAGTCGAACATTATGGAGGCCAAACTCGAGGCCAAAACCTATAGCGTCAAGCTCAAGGACGTGTACAACATGTCCTACCTGGCATCGAATGCGCTTTATGGTGGCAACGGAGGTGTCAACCCTATCAACCGCGCAAACATCAGGGGTCTGGCATTCTGGCGCAAATATGATTGATAGGAGAGCGGAGAGGCACGGAAGCCTCTCCGCAACCGGGCGATACCAGCCGGAGGTTAATTATTGACCGTTTGATAAAAAATTTGACCTTTTGTGAAAACATGGCATTCTTTGCGTGAGAGGCGCCGGACGAACCGGCCCGTCATGAATGGCTGTGACCCACGGGAACCGGGCGCGGCCAGAAAGAGGAGATGCGATTTCATGGGATCGATCGATTCTGGCATTCGCGACGTCAGGGCTGGGCGTCTTGTTTCTGAAACCTACGACGACGTCTTTTCCGATCTGCATCCGCCGCTCACCCGCCATGAGGCTTTCGTCGAATCGGACCGCTGCTATTTCTGTTACGATGCGCCATGCATGAACGCGTGCCCGACCGGCATCGACATACCCTTGTTCATACGCGAGATTAACGCCGATAATCCGACCGGTTCGGCCAAGACGATCCTCTCCGAAAACATCATGGGCGGCATGTGCGCCCGCGTATGCCCGACGGAAACCCTGTGCGAGCAGGCCTGCGTGCGTGAAGCTGCCGAAGGCAAGCCGGTGAAGATTGGCCTGTTGCAGCGCTACGCCACCGATCACCTGATGGAGAACGGCCAGCACCCGTTCAAGCGGGCAGAGCCCACTGGCAAATCCATTGCCGTCGTCGGCGCAGGCCCTGCCGGCCTGTCTGCGGCGCACCGGCTTGCAATGCATGGCCATGAAGTGACGATTTTTGAAGCGCGGCCCAAGCCCGGAGGCCTCAACGAATATGGCATTGCCGCCTATAAGAGCGTGGATGATTTCGCGCAAAAAGAGATTGATTTCATCCTTGAGATCGGCGGTATCACCATCCAGAACGACAAGGCACTTGGCCGCGATATCAGCCTCGATGCCCTCAGGGCCGGTTTCGATGCGGTCTTTCTGGGCATGGGCTTGCCAGGCGTCAACGGACTTGGACTGGAAGGCGAGGACGCCGCTGGCTGCATCGATGCCGTCGATTTCATTTCCGTCCTGCGCCAGAGCGAGGATCTCTCCCAGATTGCCGTGGGCCGGGACGTTGTCGTCATCGGCGGCGGGATGACCGCCATCGACGCGGCGGTGCAGACCAAACTGCTGGGTGCCGAGAATGTCATCATTGCCTATCGCCGGGGTCCGGAGAACATGAACGCCAGTGCCTATGAGCAGGAACTTGCACTGAAGAACGGCGTGATCATCCGTCACTGGTTGCAGCCACGCGCCCTCACTCGCAATGAACATGGCGAGGTCTGCGGTATAACGCTGGACTATACGATGATGGCCGATGGCCGGCTCGTGACATCCGGTGAAAGCATCACGCTTGCCAGCGATCAGATATTCAAGGCGATAGGCCAGACACCGGCAGAAACGATCCTCAGCGAAGCGGGGATTGCGCTGTCGCGTGGTCGTATCAGCGTGGATGACGAAGGCCGAACCTCGATCCCGGGCATATGGGCGGGGGGTGATTGCATCGCCGGTGGCGAAGACCTGACCGTTGCCGCCGTACAGGACGGGAAGATTGCGGCAGAGTCCATTCATCGTACGCTGATGCAGCAACCGGATAAGGTGAGCGGCTTTGCCGAAGCGGTCATGGCAGAGAGTTCGGAAAGCGGACCGACATCGGCACAGCAATCCAGTCACTCAAGCCCTATTGCCGGCTGAAGGAGATCAACATGGCTGATCTTTCAACGACTTTCCTTGGCATCAAATCCCCAAATCCATTCTGGCTGGCCTCCGCGCCGCCCACCGACAAGGCCTATAATGTCGAACGTGCCTTCGAGGCGGGGTGGGGTGGCGTTGTATGGAAAACGCTCGGCGAACAGGGACCGCCCGTGGTCAACGTCAATGGTCCCCGCTATGGCGCGATCCATGGCGCAGACCGGCGCCTGCTGGGCTTCAACAATATCGAACTGATCACCGATCGCCCGCTTGAAGTAAACCTGCGGGAAATGACGGAAGTTAAGAAGAAATGGCCGGATCGCGCCCTGATCGCTTCGATCATGGTGCCATGCGATGAGGAGTCCTGGAAGGCCATTCTGCCGCTGGTGGAAGCCACCGGCGCCGATGGCATAGAGCTGAATTTCGGCTGCCCGCATGGCATGTCGGAGCGCGGCATGGGTTCCGCTGTCGGCCAGGTCCCGGAATATATCGAAATGGTGGTGCGCTGGTGCAAGCAGTATACCCGCATGCCGGTCATCACCAAGTTGACGCCCAACATCACCGATATTCGCAAGCCTGCACGCGCGGCAAAAGCCGGCGGCACCGATGCGGTATCACTGATCAACACCATCAGTTCCATTGTCTCGGTGGATCTCGACAATTTCGCCCCCGTACCATCCATTGACGGGCGTGGATCCCATGGCGGCTATTGCGGCCCCGCGGTCAAGCCGATCGCACTCAACATGGTGGCGGAGATTGCGCGCGACGGCGAAACACGTGGACTGCCCATCTCCGGTATTGGTGGCATAACCACATGGCGCGACGCGGCAGAATATATCGCTCTGGGTTGCGGCAATGTGCAGGTTTGCACCGCTGCCATGACCTACGGCTTCAAGGTCGTGCAGGAGATGATATCCGGCCTCTCCGACTGGATGGATTCGCGCGGGTTCAGGACCATCGAGGATTTCCGTGGCCTTGCGGTGCCGAACGTAACGGATTGGCAGTACCTCAACCTCAATTACATCACCAAAGCCAGGATCGATCAGGACCTCTGCATCAAGTGCGGGCGCTGCTACATTGCCTGCGAGGATACTTCGCATCAGGCCATCACCAACATGGTCGATGGCGCACGGCACTTCGAGGTGATCGATGAGGAGTGCGTCGGCTGCAATCTATGCGTCAATGTCTGTCCGGTGGACAGTTGCATCAGCATGGTGCCCATGACCTCCGGTGTCGATCCGCGCACGAAACAACCAATCCAGCCGGACTACGCCAACTGGACGACCCATCCCAACAATCCGATGGCGAAGGCTGCAGCGGAGTAGGAGGTTTGACAATCAGACGGCGCGCGGCCTGATGCCATTGAGAATGATGCTCAGGACAGCCTGCGCCGTCTGCTCCCGGAAGCCGGGTCGGCCGACCTGGCTTCCCATGATCGCCCGCACCTGAACATCGAAGTCGGCATAATGCTGCGTCGTCGCCCAGATCATGAAGATGAGATGGTAGGGGTCGACAGGCGCAAGCTTGCCCTCGCCGACCCAGCGGCGGATGACGCTGGCTTTCTCATCCACGAGTGGCTTGAGGTGCTTGGTCAGAAACTCGTTGATCGCCGGGGCGCCGTGCAAAACTTCGTTGGCAAAGAGCCGCGACGCTTCGGGATGGCTTTCGGACATGTTGATCTTGAGCGTAATGTACTTGCGCAGCTGCTCGATGGGATCCCCCTCGGGGTCGATCTCGGCCAATGGGGCGAGCCATTCGGTCAGCGTTTCTTCAAGCAGCGTGACATAGATGTTCTGCTTGCGCGGGAAATAGTAGAGAAGGTTGGGTTTGGACATGCCGGCCTTCTCTGCGATCTGGTCGATCGTGGTGCCGCGAAAGCCATAATTTGAAAAGACATCGAGCGCCGCATCGAGAATTAGGCGGCGATTGATTTCCTGTATCCGGGTCGTTTTTTCCGGCGCCTCATTTGCCTTTTTCTTCACCGCCCTCGCCATGCATCCGTCCCTCTTCCCCTGACCCGACAGGCCTTTCGCCGCATCCCGAACTGCCCGAAAACTCCATAAAGCGCTTGACCGCTTTCCTATGCTCTTCTAGCCTGCATTTTGACCAAGTAGTCAAGTTTTTGATTGTGCCAGAGGTTCAATCATTCGGGAACACAAAATAAGCGGTAACATCCGCAATCAGGAGGCGAAGTCGCATGTCGAAGTCGGCATTTGGCACCAATAACTTGGAAGCATTCTGGATGCCGTTCACGGCAAACCGGCAGTTCAAGCAGAACCCCCGTCTCCTCGTCAGCGCCAAGGACATGCATTTCAAGTCGCATGATGGCCGCGAAATCCTGGATGGGACTGCGGGCCTTTGGTGTTGCAACGCCGGTCATGCCCGCCCGAAAATCGTCGAAGCCGTGCAGCAGCAGGTCGCAGAACTTGACTATGCTCCTGCTTTCCAGATGGGCCATCCAAAAGTATTCGAATTGGCGGCGCGGCTTGCGGCCATGCTGCCGTCGCCGATAGACCACGTCTACTTCACCAATTCCGGTTCGGAAGCAGTCGATACGGCGCTGAAGATTGCGCTTGCCTATCACCGCGCCAAGGGGAATGGCACCAAGGTCAAGCTGATCGGGCGCGAGCGCGGTTACCATGGTGTCGGCTTTGGTGGCATTTCCGTTGGAGGCATTTCCGGCAACCGAAAAATGTTTGGTAATGCGTTGGGTGGTATCGATCATATCCGCCATACGCACGATCTGGCCCGCAATGCCTTCACGCGCGGAGAGCCCGAATATGGTGCAGAGTTTGCGGATGACCTCGAAAGGGTGATCGCCCTGCACGACGCCTCCAATATCGCTGCGGTCATTGTCGAGCCCGTGGCCGGCTCGACTGGCGTCCTCATTCCGCCTAAGGGCTATTTGCAGCGCCTGCGCGAGATCTGCACGAAGAACGATATCCTTCTGATCTTCGATGAGGTCATCACCGGTTTTGGCCGCCTCGGCGCACCCTTCGCCATCGATTATTTTGGCGTCGTCCCTGACCTTGTCACGACCGCCAAGGGCATTACCAGCGGCGTCATTCCCATGGGGGCGGTGTTTGCTACGCGGCAGATCTATGAAGCGTTCATGACCGGTCCGGAAAACATGATCGAACTGTTCCACGGCTATACCTATTCCGGCCATCCGGTCGCCTGTGCCGCCGCGCTCGCAACGCTCGACACCTATGAAGACGAAGGCCTGATGACCCGCGCGGCCGAACTCTCGGACTACTGGGCCGATGCAATCCACGCGCTCAAGGGCTTGCCGCACATCATCGATATCCGCAATCTCGGCCTGATCGGCGCCATCGAACTCCAGCCGATTGAGGGCGCTCCAACCAAGCGTGCCTTCCAGGCGTTCCTTGATTCCTATGAGAAGGGCCTGCTGATCAGGACCACGGGCGACATCATCGCCTTGTCGCCGCCGCTCATCATCAGCAAGGGCCAGATCGAGCGCCTGTTCGACATATTGGCGGATGTACTGAAGAAGCTCGCATAACAGAGGGCATGGCCATGACGCTCACGGGAAATCTCAGGATCAACGGCGACCGTCTATGGGACAGCCTGATGGAAATGGCAAAGATCGGTCCGGGTGTGCGGGGCGGCAACAACCGGCAAACGCTGACCGATGAAGATGGTGAAGGCCGCCGTCTCTTCCAGTCCTGGTGCGAGAAGGCGGGACTTTCCATGGGCGTGGACACCATGGGCAACATGTTCTTTACCCGTCCCGGCACAGATCCTGGTGCACTGCCAGTTTACGTTGGCAGTCATCTCGACACGCAACCGACCGGCGGCAAGTTCGACGGCGTTCTTGGCGTCCTGGGTGGACTTGAGCTGGTGCGAACGCTCAATGACCTCAATATCCAGACCAAGCATCCGATTGTCGTCGTCAACTGGACCAATGAAGAAGGAACCCGCTTTGCGCCGGCCATGCTGGCTTCGGGCGTCTTTGCCGGCATCCATGGCGAGGATTGGGCCTATGATCGCGAAGACGCCAAGGGCAAGAAGTTCGGCGATGAACTGGAGCGCATTGGCTGGAAGGGCGATGAACCGGTGGGAGCGCGCAAGATCCATGCGCTGTTTGAACTGCACATCGAGCAGGGGCCAATCCTTGAGGCCGAAGGCAAGGATATCGGCGTCGTCACCCATGGGCAGGGTCTGTGGTGGCTCCAGATCACCCTGACCGGCAAGGAAAGCCATACCGGCTCGACGCCAATGCCGATGCGCAAGAATGCCGGGCTCGGGATGTCGCGTATCACGGAGCTCGTGCACACCGTTGCCATGGCCAATCAGCCGAGTGCCGTCGGTGCGATCGGTCACGTGGATGTCTATCCGAACTCGCGTAATGTCATTCCGGGCAAGGTAGTGTTCACGGTCGACATCCGCTCGCCTGACCTTGCGACACTGAACGCGATGAAGGCTGAGATCGAGGCAAAGGCACCGAAGATCGCCAAGGAGCTCGGCCTCGAAATCCTGATCGAGGAGGCCGGCCATTTCGACCCGGTAACTTTCGACGCGGGCTGTGTGACGGCCGTTCGCAATGCAGCCGAACGGCTCGGCTACAGTCACCGGAATATTATCTCCGGCGCGGGGCACGACGCCTGCTGGATCAATCGAGTTGCGCCGACATCTATGGTGATGTGTCCCTGTGTCGATGGCCTCAGCCACAATGAGGATGAGGATATCTCAAAGGAATGGGCTGCTGCCGGGGCGGATGTCCTGCTTCACGCGGTCCTGGAGACGGCGGAGATTGTCGAATGAGGGAAATTGATGATTCTTTGCATCACCATTGTGCGTGGTTCGACAAGCTGACCATGAGGGTATTGGTGGGCCACGTGATCAGCCCTTGATGCAATCAACTCACGTCCCTCATGGTGAGCTTGTCGAACCACGCTAGATGGTTGTGCAATCCATCTTTGCAGAGAAAACGAAAACAACGCAGCACTGTTCAAAAGACCAAAAAGGGGAACGGACACATGGCTACGAAGGTGATCAAGGGTGGCACCATCATTGCCGCCGACCGCAGTTACAAAGCCGATGTACTGATCGACGGCGAAACGATCGCAGCCATCGGCGCCGACCTCTCCGGCGACGAGACGATCGATGCCACGGGCTGTTTCCTGATGCCCGGCGGCATCGACCCCCATACCCACCTCGAAATGCCGTTCATGGGCACGCATTCCTCCGACGATTTCGACACGGGCACCGCGGCAGCCCTGGCCGGCGGCACGACAATGGTCGTTGATTTTGTCCTGCCGGGACAGGACGGGCTCCTGGCCGCGTTGCAGGACTGGTTCCAGAAGGCGGGGAAGGCGCGGACCGACTATTCCTTCCACATGGCCATCACCAGCTGGAACAAGCAGGTATTCGACGAGATGCCGAAGGTGGTCGAGCGCGGGATCAATACGTTCAAGCACTTCATGGCCTACAAGGGTGCACTGATGGTCGACGACGACGAGATGTTCGCCTCGTTCATGCGCTGCGCGGAGATTGGCGCCATGCCGCTGGTCCATGCGGAAAACGGAGATGTCGTGGCGCATCTCCAGCAGAAGCTCATGGCGGAGGGCAATACCGGACCCGAGGCCCATGGTTATTCGCGCCCGCCGGAGGTGGAAGGCGAGGCAGCCAATCGCGCCATCATGATTGCCGACCAGGCGGGTGTCCCGCTTTATATCGTGCATGTTTCCTGCGAGCAGGCGCATGAAGCCATTCGCCGTGCAAGGGCAAAAGGCATGCGCGTCTATGGCGAACCGCTTGTCCAGCATCTGACGCTCGATGAGAGCGAATACAAGAACGAAGACTGGGACTATGCCGCGCGACGGGTCATGTCGCCGCCCTTCCGCGACAAGGCCCATCAGGACGGTCTATGGGCTGGTCTCGCATCAGGCAGCCTGCAGGTCGTAGCCACGGATCATTGTGCCTTCACGACGGAGCAGAAGCGTTTTGGCGTCGGTGATTTCACCAAGATACCGAACGGGACAGGCGGGCTGGAGGATCGCATGCCGGTGCTCTGGACCAAGGGCGTGCGTACTGGCCGCCTCACCCCGAATGAATTCGTCGCCGTGACTTCGACCAACATTGCCCGAATCCTCAACATGTACCCGAAGAAGGGGGCGATCCTGCCCGGTTCCGATGCGGATATTGTCATCTGGGATCCAAACGCTTCGAAGGTGATTTCGGCAAAGACCCAGAAATCGGCGATCGACTACAATGTCTTCGAAGGGATCGAGGTGACGGGCCTGCCACGCATGACGTTGTCGCGCGGCCAGGTCGCCTTCAAGGACGGCGAAGTCCTGGCGCCGACCGGTAGTGGCCGCTTTGTTGAGCGCGAAGCCAATGCGCCAGCCAATCGTGCACTTTCCACTTGGAAGGAATTGACGGCACCGCGTAGAGTGGAACGCGATCCGAAGAATATTCCGGCAGGCGTCTGATGACAGTCGTCGCGCTCCGACCCAAGGCGAAGACGATGGCAGATGCGGCGCCAAAAAATGTGATTGACGTCAAGGATCTGTCACTGGTTTTCCAGACCAATGACGGTCCGGTCAATGCATTGTCCAATATCAATCTTGAGGTCGGCGGTGGCGAATTCGTCTCCTTCATCGGACCGTCCGGATGCGGCAAGACCACGCTCTTGCGGGTGATCGCCGATCTCGAGCAGCCGACGTCGGGCTCGATCTCCGTCAACGGCATGACGCCGTCGGAAGCCCGTCAAAAGCGCGCCTACGGCTACGTGTTTCAGGCGGCGGCGCTCTATCCGTGGCGCACCATCGCCGGCAACATCTCCTTGCCACTGGAAGTCATGGGCATCCCCAAGGCGGAACGGAAGGATCGCATTGCCAGGAATCTGGATCTGGTCAATCTCTCCGGTTTCGAAAAGAAATTTCCATGGCAGTTGTCCGGCGGCATGCAGCAGCGGGCGTCCATTGCCCGTTCACTATCGTTCGATCCGCATCTGCTGTTGATGGATGAGCCCTTTGGTGCCCTCGATGAGATCGTCCGCGACCATCTCAATGAAGAACTGCTGAAGTTGTGGGCGAAGACGCAGAAGACAGTGGTTTTCGTCACCCACTCGATTCCGGAGGCTGTATTCCTGTCAACGAAGATCGTGGTGATGAGCCCGCGTCCCGGCCGGATTCACGAGATCATCGACTGTACACTTGGATCGGAGCGCACACTCGATATCCGCGAGAGCCCGGAGTTCCTCGAAATTGCCCATCGCGTCCGCGAGGGCCTGCGCCATGGCCATTCCTATGACGCAGCGCATCTGTGACATTGGCAAGGCGCCCATGACGATCATCCGTGCAGCCAGGCTGAGGGACATGGCGGCATGCGCGGATATCATCAACGCCTGGATCGACGCCACGGCATGGATGCCTCGCATCCATTCCCGGCGCGCGGTTGCCGATTACTATCGCGACATCGTGTTTACCACGCTTGAAGTGTTCGTGGCTGAAACGGACGAGCGCATCGTGGGGTTGATTGCATTGTCACCGGACAACAGCGTGAGCGCCCTCTATGTGCATCACGACTTTCGCGGGAAAGCCATCGGCAAGGCCTTGCTCGACCACGCGAAACAAAAATCGACCGGTCCCATCCAGCTTTGGACCTTCGCCGCCAATCGCGGTGCCCAGGCCTTCTACCTGCGGGAAAGGTTCAGGGAAATCCGCCGGACGGATGGCGACAATGAAGAAAAGCTGCCGGACATTCTCTACCGGTTCGAACCGGATGACGCGGGAAACAGGCCATGAATTTCATTCGCAACAGCGTTGTTCCCGTTGCTACCGTGCTTCTTGCAATCGTCATGCTCTGGTATGCTTTTGCAATCATTCTCAACGCGCCCTTCGAACGGGATCAGGCCGCCCGGGCAGGGACGACGATAAGCACGGGTCAACTGATCGCCAATACCATGAAGCAGGAACGTCCGGTCCTGCCGGCCCCGCATCAGGTGGCGGAGGAAATCCGCAAGACGGTGTTCGACGTCAGCCCGACATCGAAGCGCAGCCTTGTCTATCACGGCTGGGTGACGCTTTCCTCAACCCTGCTCGGCTTTGCCCTGGGCACTCTGCTCGGCATCGTCCTCGCCATTGCCATCGTGCATTCCCGCACGCTCGACAAGAGCCTGATGCCATGGATCATCACGTCGCAAACCGTGCCGATCCTTGCCATCGCGCCCATGATCATCGTCGTGCTCAACGCGGTCAATATCACCGGGCTTCTGCCCAAGGCGATGATCTCGACCTATCTCTCGTTCTTTCCGGTTGCGGTGGGCATGGTCAAGGGCCTGCGCTCGCCGGAGATCATGCATCTTGACCTGATGCGCACCTACAACGCATCGAAGGCGCAAATCTTCTGGAAGCTGCGCTGGCCGGCCTCCATGCCCTATCTGTTTACCTCCATGAAGATCGCGGTCGCCATAAGCCTCGTTGGTGCCATTGTCGGCGAGCTGCCTACCGGCGCAGTGGCGGGCATTGGCGCGCGCCTGCTCGCAGGGTCTTACTACGGCCAGACCGTTCAGATCTGGGCAGCACTGATCGCGGCGGCGCTGATGGCTTCGGTGCTTGTCAGCCTGATCGGGCTGATGGCAAATCTGGTCAATCGGCGTATGGGAGTTCGGGCATGAACCGCTCGCCGCTCGCCATTCTCGCCTTCCTGCTCGCCGCGGTCTCGCTCGTCCTGCCGACGGGGGCAGATGGTTCAGGCATCCTTCTGGTTTCCGCCCCCGCCATATTGTTCGCCGCAGCCGCTGTCGCGTTGTTCGTGGCACCGTCCATGGCCGCTTTGATTGCGCTTCTCGTTCTCGTCCATATTGGTGCATTCTGCCTGATAGGAGCATTGAGCTCGTTTGCGCCGACTGGTCCATCCAGCGGCTACTGGTGCCTGGTGGTGGCGGCGTGGCTGCTGGCCTGGCTCGCCGTGCAGCGGCTTGCTTCACTGCGGTTCAGATCGCCTGACATACAGCGGCTGGCCAATCTCGCTTTACCGGTATTGTTCGGTGCCTGGCTGCTGATCCTCTGGGAGATTACCGTCCGCGGTTTCAGCGTACCGACAATTCTCCTGCCGCCCCCTTCGATGATTGCTGCTCGCATTGCCTCGTCCGTGCCGACGCTGTGGGCCGACTTCCAGCAGACCTTCCTCAAAGCCGCCATCGCCGGCTATGCCATTGGCTGCGGTTCCGGCTTCCTTGCGGCGATTGTCGTCGATCGCGTGCCCTTTCTGCGCAAGGGTCTCCTGCCGATAGGCAATCTCGTTGCGGCACTCCCCGTTGTCGGGATCGCCCCCATCATGGTCATGTGGTTCGGATCCTATTGGGAATCCAAAGCGGCCGTTGTCGTCATCATGACGTTTTTCCCCATGCTGGTGAACACGGTGGCGGGGCTTGCCGCGTCAGGCGCCATGGAGCGTGACCTGATGCGTACCTATGGCGCCAGCTATTTTCAGACGCTGCTCAAGTTGAGGCTTCCTGCGGCGATGCCTTTCATATTCAATGCACTGAAGATCAACTCGACGCTTGCGCTCATCGGCGCCATTGTCGCGGAATTCTTCGGGTCGCCCATCGTCGGCATGGGGTTTCGCATATCGATGGAGGTCGGGCGCATGAATGTCGACATGGTCTGGGCCGAGATCTTCGTCGCGGCCCTGGCCGGTTCCCTGTCCTACGGGCTGATTACCCTCATTGAGAGGGCCGTTACCTTCTGGCATCCTTCCTACCGAACATAAAAAGAAAAGAGGAGAACTAAAACATGAAGAAGACCATAGCACTTACTCTTGCCGCCGCAGCGACGCTCATGGCGAGCTCCGCCTTGGCCGCAGACAAGCTGGTGCTGCAGCTCAAATGGGTCACGCAGGGTCAGTTTGCTGGCTATTATGTGGCCAAGGACAAGGGGTTCTACGAGGAGGCGGGCCTTGACGTCGAGATCAAGCCGGGCGGACCCGACGTGGCTCCCCCGCAGGTCATCGCCGGCGGCGGTGCTGATGTGGTGATCGACTGGATGCCTTCTGCCCTCGCAACCCGCGAGAAGGGCCTACCGCTGGTCAACATTGCCCAGCCTTTCAAGCGTTCGGGAATGATGCTGACCTGCCGCAAGGAAACCGGCATCGCCAAGCCGCAGGATTTCAAGGGTAAGACGCTCGGCGTCTGGTTCGGCGGCAATGAATACCCATTCCTGTCCTGGATGAACCATCTCGGCCTCAAGACCGATGGCGGACCGAACGGCGTGACCGTGCTGAAGCAGGGCTTCAATGTAGATCCGCTCATTCAGAAGCAGGCAGATTGCATCTCGACGATGACCTACAACGAATACTGGCAGGTGATCGATGCCGGGATCCCGGAGGATCAGCTGGTAACGTTCAAGTATGAAGATGAGGGCGTCGCTACCCTGGAGGATGGCCTCTATGTCCTGCAGAAGAGCCTCGACGATCCAAAGATGGTCGACAAGCTTGCGCGTTTCGTCAAGGCTTCCATGAAGGGCTGGGAATATACCCGTGCCAATCCCGATGAAGCGGCGACCATCGTCCTCGACAATGATGCGAGCGGTGCCCAGACGGAAAAGCACCAGAAGCGCATGGTGGGCGAAATCAACAAGCTGACGGAAGGCTCGACCGGCGTGCTGGATGTGGCGGCAGCAGACCGGACGGTGGAAACTCTGCTCGGTGGCGGTTCAGATCCGGTCATCACCAAGAAGCCGGAGGGTGCTTGGACGACCAAGATCACCGACGCGGCGAAGTAGTACCGGGGCCCTACCTCCCCCTTGTGGGGAGGGACGGACCGAAGGTCCGGGGAGGGGACTTGACCAGAAGCCCCTCCCGGCGCTTTGCGCCACCCTCCCCACAAGGGGGAGGGTAAGAAAGGTGTTAATTCCACTCATCCGGGATCTGACGTACTGCCCCCCTGGCTGCGCTTGTCGCCATGGCTCCGTAAGCGCGCAGCGCAGTAGTAACTTTCCGCTTACGTTTTTCTGCAGGTTTCCACGCCGCCGAACCCTTGGCATCCATCAGGGCCCGTCGCTCAGCGAGCACGGCATCATCCACTGCGAGGTGTATCTTGCGGTTGGGGATGTCGATATCGATGATGTCACCCTCTTCAACCAGGCCGATGAGCCCGCCTTCGGCGGCCTCGGGCGATACGTGGCCGATCGACAGGCCTGACGAGCCACCGGAGAAACGTCCGTCGGTGATCAGTGCGCAGGCCTTGCCGAGACCCTTCGATTTCAGGTAGCTGGTCGGATAGAGCATTTCCTGCATGCCGGGTCCGCCACGCGGGCCTTCGTAGCGGATGAGGACGATATCACCCGGATGGATGGCACCATTCAGAATGCCGAGAACGGCACTGTCCTGGCTTTCAAAAATACGAGCGGGTCCGGAGAACTTCAGGATGGATTCGTCGACGCCGGCAGTTTTGACGATGCAGCCGTCCTCAGCAAGGTTGCCGTAGAGCACGGCCAGCCCGCCATCCTTGGAATAGGCATGTTCCGCATTGCGGATGACACCCTTTTCACGATCGAGATCAACATCTGCAAAGCGCCGGTCCTGGCTGAATGCAACCTGGGTCGGCACGCCGCCGGGCGCTGCCATGAAGAAGTCATGGACCGATTTGTTCTTGGTCCGAACGACGTCCCAACGTTCGAGCGCTGCACCGAGATTGGCGGAGTGCACGGAATAGACCGACGTATCGATCAGCCCGGCGCGATCGAGTTCGCCGAGAATGCCCATGATCCCCCCGGCGTGGTGCACATCTTCCATGTGCACATTGGCCACGGCTGGGGCGACCTTGCAAAGAACCGGCACGCGGCGGGACAAGCGGTCGATGTCGCTCATGGTGAAATCGACTTCGCCTTCATGGGCGGCCGCAAGCAGATGCAGAACCGTATTCGTCGAACCACCCATCGCAATGTCGAGCGTCATGGCGTTTTCGAATGCGGCAAAGGAAGCGATCGAGCGCGGCAGGACGGTTTCGTCGTCCTGCTCGTAATAGCGGCGAGCGAGATCGACGACGAGATGCCCGGCTTCCACGAAGAGACGACGGCGATCGGCATGAGTTGCCAGCGTCGAACCGTTGCCTGGCAATGACAGGCCGAGAGCTTCGGTCAGGCAATTCATCGAGTTTGCCGTGAACATGCCGGAGCAGGATCCGCAGGTGGGGCAGGCCGAACGCTCGATAACCTTCACCTCTTCATCGGAGATACGGTCATCGGCTGCCGCGACCATTGCATCGACGAGGTCCAGCTTCTTTTCCTTGTCTTCCCAGATAACCTTGCCGGCTTCCATCGGTCCGCCGGAAACGAAGACGACCGGAATATTGAGGCGCAGTGCCGCCATCAACATGCCGGGCGTGATCTTGTCGCAGTTCGAAATGCATACCATCGCGTCCGCGCAGTGCGCATTGACCATGTACTCGACGCTGTCGGCGATGATCTCGCGGCTCGGTAGCGAATAGAGCATCCCGTCATGGCCCATGGCGATGCCATCATCGACCGCGATGGTGTTGAATTCCTTGGCAACGCCGCCAGCACTTTCGATTTCACGGGCGACCAACTGGCCAAGATCCTTCAGGTGAACATGGCCCGGAACAAACTGCGTGAATGAGTTCACCACAGCGATGATCGGCTTGCCGAAATCCTCATCCTTCATGCCTGTTGCGCGCCAGAGCCCGCGGGCACCTGCCATGTTGCGGCCATGTGTGGTTGTGCGTGAACGATAGGGGGGCATTTTGCGAGGTCCTGATGGTGAATTGCAAGAGAGGGCATCTCTATCGAAAAACCGCTCCCATGGCAAAGAATGGAATTTTATTACCCGCACAGGGGCTTTTTATTGCATTCGTTACATAGGCGAGTTCATCGCGGCAGGAAACGGGGCGGAATGTCTCAATGCTCAAAATGCCGTGAATGTCATCGTCGTCAGCGAACGCGCAATACCCTGAATATCAAGGACGTTGTCATTGATGAACTTCCCGATGTCCTGGTCTTCGGGAATATAGATCTTCATCAGGAGGTCGTAGTCGCCGCTGGTCGAATAGAGTTCCGAGACGATTTCGCGTTCGAAGAGCGCAGCCGCCACTTCATAGGTTTTGCCGGGAAAACATTGCAGCTGCAGGAAGACGGGTTTCATGAATTGACTCCGCAAGGATAGATATGTGTGGCCAACATAAAGGGTTCATCCTTTCTTAGCCAGTTGTTCTCTTCTCGCAACTGCGATATAAGCAGTGCCGTTCGCACAGGCTATCTGGGAGAGACCGGTAAGACCGGCGCCGATGGAGCAACCGCCCCGGAAACTCTCAGGCAAAAGGACCAGACTAGCGTCGGACATCTGGAGAGTGGTGATGCTGTCTCAATGCGTCACCCACCGAAGGAGAAAGCCCGACCGGCTGAAGCCGGTAATGCTGCCGTGACATGGATGGCTAACATCCGGCCGGCGCTGATGGGCCAAACTCTCAGGTCCCGTGACAGATGGGGTTTCGTGCCGTTGATGAACGGCGAAACTGAAACCATGTGTTGCTGAAGGACCGCGACTGCCATGACCAATATCGCCATTATCGGCGCCGGAATTACCGGCGTTACGACCGCCTATGCGCTTGCCCGCCAGGGCTACTCTGTCACCGTTTTCGACCGCAACCGCTATGCGGCCATGGAAACGTCGTTTGCCAATGGCGGCCAGCTTTCGGCATCCAACGCCGAAGTGTGGAACAGCTGGTCGACTGTCCTGAAGGGTATGAAGTGGATGTTGCGCAAGGATGCGCCACTGCTGATGAACCCGAAACCGTCCTGGCACAAATACTCCTGGATGGCGGAGTTCGTCATGAACATTCCCCACTACGAGAAGAACACCATCGCGACCACGAAACTTGCCATTGCGGCGCGCCAGCGCATGTTCGAGATCGCAGCGGAAGAAAACATCGACTTCGACCTGGAAAAGCGTGGCATCCTGCACATCTACCGTTCGAAGTACGGCTATGACCACGCGGTCAGGGTCAACAGGCTCCTCGAAGCCGGCGGCCTTGATCGCCGCGCCGTGACCAATGAGGAAATCCACAGCATCGAACCGGCGCTTGATGGGTCTTTCTACGGCGGCTTTTTCACCCCGTCAGATTCCACGGGCGACATTCACAAGTTCACCCGTGGTCTTGCCGACGCCGCCATGCGACGCGGCATGCGTTTTATCGGCGATGCCAATGTGCAAACGCTGAAGCATGGTCCGGATGGTGTCGTTGTTTCATGGAACAAGGCTTCGGCTTCATTGTCAGAGGTCGAGTCCGAGCGCTTCGATGCCATCGTCGTCTGTGCCGGCATTGCCAGTCGCACATTCGCGGCTCAACTGGGCGACCGCGTCAACATTTATCCGGTCAAGGGTTATTCGATCACCATCAACCTCACTGACGAGGAAAGCCGGAAATCGGCGCCATGGGTCAGTCTCCTCGACGATGATGCAAAGATCGTCACCAGCCGCCTGGGCTCCGACAGACTACGGGTTGCGGGGACGGCTGAATATAACGGCGAGAACCGCGATATTCGCTACGACCGGGTAAAGCCATTGGTGGACTGGAGCCGCGATCTGTTTCCAGGCATGGATACGTCCAATGTCGTACCCTGGGCCGGCCTTCGTCCGATGATGCCGGACATGCTGCCGCGCGTCGGCAACGGCAAGCGCCAAGGCGTCTTTTACAATACGGGCCATGGGCATCTGGGCTGGACGTTGTCGGCAGCGACGGCAGAGATCGTGGCGAGCCATATTGCGGCATCCATGCCCGCCGGCGAGAAGCCGCAGGCCGAATGGCTGGCTGCTGCCGAATAGGCAAGCCGGGCAACGGTCTGCCGGTAAACACGGCAGACTGTTGCAAGCTCCTTACAAAAAGTGATTGCGGCTGGGGACGCGTGCAGGGCAATTCTGTGGCCGTACGGCCACAAGCGGCAGCTTGTGCGACGCACCAGCGGTGGTTGCGGGTTGGCCGGGTTTCCCCGTCATGTTATCGTTTTCTTAAGCTCGGGAGGGGAATTTCAGCGCACGCAGGATATTTTTCTCCGTTCCCGCGGCGTATCTGTGTGTTTTCGTGAGTAGGGATTTTGCTGGTTGATGGACTTGAGGCGCCCACAGGCCAGTGTTTTTGGCGCCGCTTTGCTGGCATTTACCGCCCTTGTTTCGCCAGCGCAGGCCTTCGACCTTTTCGGTATCCATCTCTGGGGTGAAAGAAAAGACGCCGACGCAGATTCGGTGATCGCCGACCCGCACAAATACACGGTTGAAATCGCTCAAGGCGAGAACAACGAAACGAAGAAGCTCGTCGAAGGCGCGTCGAGTCTCATTGCCGACGAGGACAAGCCGGCGTCAGGCGCTGCGGGCCTTTTGGCCAAGGCGCGAGGCGATTATCGACGCATCCTCGGCGCGCTCTATGCGGACGGCCGTTATGGCGGCACGATCAGCATCAAGGTCGACGGCCGCGAAGCCGCAGATATTCCACCGGATGCAACGCTTTCAAACCCGGCGACTGTGACGATCGCGGTCGATCCGGGTCCACAGTTCCTCTTTGCGACCGCCAGGGTCAGGAACATGGCGCCGCCGCCCGTCGATCCCAAGGATGAGGTAGACCGGCCGGAAGAGCAGGGCTTTGCGCCGGGAGACGTTGCACGCTCGACGGCCATTGTGAGGGCGGAGCGCCTCGCCGTGGACGCCTGGCGTGAACAGGGCCACCCCAAGGCAAAGATCGTCTCGCGCGATGTCCTTGCCGATCACGACAACAGCCGGGTTGATGCGACAATCGAAGTCGACCCGGACCGGCGTGCTGCTTTCGGGCCGATAACGGTAACGGGTACGGAACGAATGGACCCGGAGTTCGTCGCTTTCATTACGGGCCTTCAGCCTGGAGTGGAGTATGATCCCGATGAGATCGAGCGGGCAAAGAAGCGCCTGTCGCGTCTGGAAGTTTTCCGTTCCGCCCGGGTAGAGGAGGCCGAGGCCATTACCAGCAATGGCCTCTTGCCGATCACCGTTGCTGTCCAGGAACAGAAATTACGGCGTTTTGGATTGGGCGGCTCCTATTCAACCCTGGATGGCGCCGGGTTTGAAGCGTTCTGGCTGCACCGCAACCTGTTCGGTAGGGCCGAGCGCCTGCGCTTCGATGCAAGGATCAGCGGCATCGGGGATCAATCCTATGACCCTCAGGATTACAGCTATCTGCTCGGTGTCAGTTTCACCAAGCCGGGCGTGTACACCCCAGATACCGATTTCATTTCATCGCTGATCGGGGAGCGCAAGGTCCTCGATGCCTATACCCAGACATCGCTTACAGCGGATGCAGGTTTCACCCACACTTTCTCAGATGAGTTGACCGGAAAAATCACGGCAAGTGTCTCGAAGTCGCGCTTCGACGACGATTTCTTTGGCGAGAGGGATTTCCTCACCGCCGGCCTGGTGGGCACACTCACCTATGACAGCCGTGACAGCAAGGTTGACCCGTCGCGCGGCCATTTCCTGGAAGGCCTGATCTCGCCGTTCTACGAATTCGAGTACGGCAATTTCGCCACCAAATTTACCGCCGAGGGCCGCACCTATTACAGCCTCGACGCCGACAACAAGTATATTCTTGCCGGGCGATTGAAACTCGGCTCGATTGTGGGAGCCGAAGTCGCCGAACTGCCTCCGGACCAGCTCTTCTTCGCTGGTGGTGGCGGCTCGATCCGTGGTTATGCCTATCGCAACGTGGGTGTTAACGTGTCGCGAGATGGCGAGGATTATGTCATTGGCGGCCGCTCACTGATTGAAAGCTCCGTGGAGGCGCGCATTCGCATGACGGAAACGATCGGCGTCGTTGGCTTTGTTGACGCAGGCTATGTCGGCGAGGAATCATTCCCGGATTTCGCCGAGAGCCTTCGCGTGGGTGTCGGCGCCGGTCTGCGCTATAATACAGGCCTGGGTCCCATCAGGCTTGATTTCGCCGTCCCGCTCGACCCGACGGACGACGATCCGGATTTTGCATTTTACGTTGGAATAGGACAGGCGTTTTGACCAGGATCATAGCAGTCATATTTCTGCTGCTGTTTGCAGCCCCGGCCGTGGCGCAGGATAGTGCCGAGGCCGAGAAGTCCTACTTCCTGAGCTTTGTCCAGAATCAGCTCTCTACGCCCAATCGCCAGATTGTCATCTCCAACATTCAGGGCGTTCTCTCCTCCGAGGCCAGCATTGGCAGCATTACCGTTGCAGACCGCGAAGGTGTCTGGCTCAGGGTCACCAACGCGAAAATCGTCTGGAGCCGTCTCGCCTTGCTGCGCGGTCGCCTCGACGTCAACACGCTGGCTGCCGAGCGCATAGACGTTCTGCGCAAGCCGCTGCCCGATGAGAGCCTGCCTTCGCCCGAAGCCAAGGGCTTCAGTCTGCCGGAGCTGCCGTTGGCGGTCATCCTTCAGGAGTTGCAGATAGGACGTATCGCTTTTGGAGATGGCGTTTTCGGCCTCAGATCCGAAATATCGCTGGCAGGCAATCTGAGGCTGGAAGCGGGATCGCTCGATTCCAGCGTGCAGGTACGCCGTCTCGATGGTCCGGGAGGGGAATTCCAGATCAAGGCGGCCTATGCCAATGAAAGCCAGCAGCTCGACCTCGATCTTACCCTGAACGAGCCTGAAAACGGTATTGTCGCCAATCTCCTCAATATCGAGGGCAGGCCGCCGGTCGCATTGGCGCTGAAGGGGTCAGGCCCCTTGGGCGATCTAGGCTTGCAACTGACGCTCGATGCAGCGGGCAGGCGCGTGCTTACCGGCGAGGCCCGTCTCGACCGCGAAAGCGACGGCCTCCGGTTCAACACCACGCTCAATGGCGAAATTGCTGCCCTGATACCCCCGGTTTTTCGCGATTTCTTCGGCGACGAAACGGCGCTCATCGTCAACGGCACCTTGCGCGATGCAGGTGGCGTGGCGCTTGACCGCCTGAACATCAAGAGCAATGCATTGGCGCTCGATGCCACCGGGGAGACTACCAGCGATGGCTTCCTGCGCCAGCTCAAGGTCGATGCAACCATCGCCGATCCAACCGGCAAGAAGGTCATCCTTCCCGTCAAGGGCGGCCAGACGACGGTCGACAAGGCAGTGCTCACGGTTTCATTCGGCGCCAGCGCCAACAATGACTGGACCAGCAGCATAGAGGTAACCAACCTTACGACCGATACGTTCGCCGCCAAATCCGTCAACATCATCGGCAAGGGCCTCGCCGAAAACATCGACAACCCGACGACCCGTTCGTTGACCTATGACGTTACCGGCGATGTATCAGGCATCACCGCCAAGCGGGCAGACGTTGCCGAGGCGCTCGGCGACGTCATCCAGCTCAAGATCAATGGCGACTGGAAGGCGGGAACGCCGGTCAATCTCAGGCAGGCTCTCGTCGCCGCCAACGGCTTCAGCGCCGCCCTGGCTGGAACAATCAATGATTTCGCCTACCGGGGCGACATATTTGTCAAGGCGTCCAGCCTCGCGCCGTTCTCGGCGCTGGCCGGGCGCGATCTTGCCGGATCGATCGATCTGAAGGCTAGCGGGCTAGTCGAGGCGCTGAAAGGCGGTTTCGATCTTATGCTCGACGGACACGCCACCGGCATGCAACTCGGCATCGATGCGGCCGACAAGGTGCTCGCGGGCGAGACCCGCATCACTGGCGGGCTGGGGCGCGGCGAGGGCGGGCTGAGCGCGCGGGACTTCAAGGTCGAGAATCCGCAAACACTTCTGACTGCCAATGGAACGTTTGCCAGCGGCGCAGCCAACTTCGATTTTGGCCTCGACCTGGCCGACCTCGCTCTGCTCTCCGACAAGGCCGCAGGAGCGCTGAAGGTTAAGGGCAGCGCCCGCGGTCAGGACAATATCATCGCTCTGGCGTTCAATGCCGGCGTCCCGGAAGGCACGTTGTCGGGCCGAAAGCTGACACAGGGTGAGTTGACCTTCAATGGCACGCTCTTCAAGGGCATAGTTGATGGCAGGATCGCCGGCCTTGCCTTCCTTGATGGCATACGGGCGGATCTCACAACCGAGATTGCGTTGCATGAGCAAGAGAAGCGTCTCAGCAACCTGTCGTTCATCGCTGGCGGAACCCGCCTGCGCGGCGATGTTACCCAAGACGGGAAGGGCCTTCTCCAGGGCAACCTGACGCTCGCTTCAAGCGATGTATCGACGGCCGCCGCGCTGTTCCTCGTAGAAGCTACTGGCAAGGCGGATGCCACCATTGCACTGAGCCATGATGACGAGAGACAGAATGTCGACATCAACGGCCAGATCGACGGCCTGAAGGCCAATGATGTCGCCGTCGGCAAGGCGGCAATCACTTTGGCGGCCCAAGATATCTTCAGGGTGCCGTCGGTCAACGGTTCTGTAACGGCCTCCAATGTATCGGCTGCCGGAATCGACGTGACCAGCCTTGATGCCAAGGCCGTACAGGACGGCAAGGTCACCAACTTCACGATGAATGCCGGCTTGAAGAATGGTGCAAGGACGTCGGTCGGAGGCTCGCTCCAGCCGACGGACACAGGCTTCCTCCTGTCGCTGGCCAATGCGGAACTCACGCGCGGCACGCTGGCAGCCCGTCTGGTGCAACCGGCAACGATCAATGTTGCAGGCAGCAATGTATCGCTTGGTGACATCATCCTCGATGTCGGCCATGGCCGGGTTACGGTCAGCGGCGAGGTGGCTGAAACGCTCAATCTTGCCGTAGCTATCCAGAAGCTGCCACTCGACATCGCGAATACAATCAAGCCGGACCTCGGCCTTGGCGGCGAGATCAACGGCACGGCCAGGATTGGCGGTACGAGGCAGAGACCGGATGTCAATTTCGACGTGCAGGCTCGCGCAATCACAGCGACCGCGCTGAAGCAGGCAGGACTTGACGCGCTCAATCTCGATGCCAAGGGAACGTCCACCACCGACCAGCTCAATGTGGATGCTCATTTGACTGGTGCAGGCGGTCTGGACGCCTCGGCAAGAGGAAGTGTGCCGCTTGCACAGGGCCAGCTCGGCGTGGATTTTGACCTTAGAAGCTTCCCGCTCACAGCGTTGAACGGTGTCGTCAAGGGCCAGAATCTCGCTGGCAACATCTCGGGGAGAGGGCGCGTCACCGGCACATTGCAGCGGCCAAACGCGGAATTCGACCTGAAGGGCGCTGGGCTTTCCGCCAGGCCTTTGCAGGATGCGGGGCTGGCGCCACTGCAGCTCGCGGCGGCCGGGCGCTTTGCGAACAATACGTTATCGCTTTCCTCTGCCAAGGTGGATGGCCCACAAGGCTTTACAGTCTCGGCCAATGGCAACGTGCCGGTTTCAGGTTCGGGACTCGGCATCAACATCACCGGAAACATTCCGCTGTCGCTTGCCAACCGGTTGATGGCCGATCGCGGTACGCAGGCAAAAGGCGTGATCGACGTCAGTGCGACCGTCACAGGCAGCTTCAGCAAACCACAGATCCGCGGCACGTTTTCCGCCAATGGTGCCGAGGTGATCGATCCGGAAGCCAATATAAGGCTTCAGCGCATCACGCTGCTCGGCAGCATGGAAGGCACCACGGTTACCATACGCACGCTGAATGCGGCGCTCTCGACGGGCGGAACGATCAGCGCAACCGGTACCATATCCACCGATGCAGCTGCCAACTTCCCGGCGAACATCGATATCCGGCTCGACAGGGCTCGCTATGCCGATGGCAATCTCGTCGTGGCCACGGTGACGGGCGCACTTGCAATCAACGGTCCCCTGACCCGCGATCCCGTGATCTCCGGAAACATCAATATCGACCGGGCTGAAATCACGGTACCCGAAAGCTTTGGCGGTGCATCGGCGATGATCGACGTCAGGCACAAGGATCCCTCAAAGGCGGTCCTGCAGACACTCAAACGCGCCAAGGCGGATCAACCTGCTGTAGCGACGCCTACAGCTCGCCCAAGCGTGGTACGCCTCGACATCAACATAACCGCACCCAACAGGATATTCATCCGTGGTCGCGGCCTTGATGCCGAGATCGGCGGGTCGGTGCGCGTGACTGGTCCAGCAACGAACGTCCAGCCTGTAGGAGGTTTCGACCTCATCCGTGGCCGCCTCGGCATTCTCGGCCAGCGCATCACCTTCACCGAGGGGCAGGTTACCCTTGTCGGGGACCTTGATCCCGAGCTGAATTTCGTCGCCAGCACCCAGGGAACCGACATAACCGTTAACGTCACTGTCAGGGGGCGTGTATCGGATCTGCAGATTACATTCTCCTCCCAGCCTGAGTTGCCGCAGGACGAGGTCATGGCGAGACTGATCTTCAATCGCTCGATCAGTGAATTGTCTCCGCTGCAGGTCGCGCGCCTTGCTGCGGCCGCGGCGGAATTGGCTGGTGGCTCAAATTCGTCGCTTCTCGAAAGTCTGCGCAAGAGCACCGGGCTCGACGATCTCGACGTAGTGACCGACAGCCAGGGCAATGCGGGTGTACGTGCCGGCCGCTACATTCGCGACAATGTCTATCTGGGCGTCGAGGCGGGCGCCGCCGGCAAGACCAAGGGTACGATCAATCTCGACATCACTCCAAATCTGAAGGCCAAGGGCTCGGTGGGAAGTGATGGCGATTCCGGTGGCGGGCTCTTCTTCGAGAAGGACTATTGAGCGTACCTGGGAGAACTGTTCTCCGGTGAACCGCGATGTGTGACAATGGCTGATTTGACCGATTGAAGCGTCATGAGGGTGATGCTGAACGGAAATCTCCGCATCGCTCGCCTCCAAGGATGAAGGCAGGGCGTATGCCCTCAGGTCGGGGAGGCCCATCGTCCCCGACGTACCACTGGCCCGGTGCTTGCTGCTTTGCCCTCAAACCCAGCCACGTCTGTTGCTGTGATTCTGACGATATTGCGGGGTTTGAGTGCGAATGCCACGAACGCCAGGTTGTAAGCGATGAGCTCTTTTTGGCAGATGTCCGGGCTTTATCCCTGCACTACCTCTTGCCGCTGCTCCCCGAGCCCTTCGATGCCGAGCGTGATCACGTCGCCAGCTTTCAGGAACACATTCGGCTTCTGGCCGAGACCGACACCAGGAGGCGTCCCGGTCGAGATAATGTCGCCAGGGTGCAGGCTCATGAACTGCGACAGGTATGACACGAGGTATTTGACACCGTAAACCATGGTTGCGGAAGAGCCGTTCTGGTAACGGTGACCATTGACCTCGAGCCACATCTTGAGGTCCTGGGGATCGTTGATCTCATCCTTGGTTACCAGCCATGGGCCGGTCGGACCGAAGGTGTCACAGCTCTTGCCCTTGGTCCACTGACCTTGGCGCTCTGCCTGGAAGGCACGTTCGGACACATCATTGATCAGGCAATAGCCGGCTACATGATCAAGGGCTTCGTCTTCGGTGACGTACTTGGCGTGTTTCCCGATGACCACGCCAAGTTCGACTTCCCAGTCGGTCTTGACCGATCCGCGCGGGATTTCGACATTGTCGTTCGGACCGACAATCGCTGACGTCGCCTTCATGAAGATGATCGGTTCAGGTGGCACTTTGGCGCCAGTCTCGGCCGCATGGTCGGAATAGTTGAGGCCGATGCAGATGAACTTTCCCGTTCCCGCGACACAAGGCCCCAAGCGCGTGACCTCGACAAGCGGCAGCGACGCAGCGTCGATCGCAGCAATCTTCCTGAGCCCTTCGGGCGAAATCGCATCGCCTGCGATGTCTTTCACGTGGCCGGACAGATCGCGGATCGTGCCGTCCGCGTCCACAAGACCGGGCTTTTCGTGACCGGCAGCACCGTAGCGTACGAGCTTCATGGAGTAACCTTTCTAAGCTTGGATCAATATGTTGCGCGCCCGCCCGATATGTCGAAGACGGCGCCGGTGGTAAACGAGCATTCCTCGCTTGCAATCCAGGTGATCAGCGAGGCCAGTTCCTCGACCTTGCCGAAACGCTGCATCGGTATCTTCGAAAGCATGTAGTCGATGAAATTCTGCTGCAGCTGTTTCAGTATCGGAGTCTCTACCGTCGCCGGCGTGATCGCATTGACAGTGATGCCGTCATGGACCAGTTCCTTGCCGAGCGATTTGGTAAGGCCGATCACCGCGGCTTTCGACGCACTATAGGCAGAAGCGTTGGGATTGCCCTCCTTGCCGGCAATCGACGCGACATTGACGATCCGGCCATAGCCGTTCTTCTGCATGATGGGAACGACGAAGCGGTTGCAATAGAACAGCCCATTGAGGTTGATGTCGAAGACGCGCTTCCACTCGTCAATCGGATAGTCCGCAACCTTGGCGTTGGGGCCGGTGATCCCGGCAGAACAGACCAGCACGTCGATTTTTCCGAACGTCGTCGCGGTTTCTTGCGCCGCCCTGGCCACCTGGTCCGGATCGGCCACATCAAGTCTGACCCCATGGGCAGCCGCACCAAGTATCTGCGTCGCCTCGCCGATCTTCGAAGCGTCGACGTCCCAGATACTGACCGTGCCGCCTTCCGATGTGATGCGTTCCGCGGTCTTGAAGCCGATGCCGGAGGCGCCACCGGTGATGACCGCGTGCCGCCCCTCATAGCGCCTTATCGAGTTCGCCATGCTGCTTCCGTTCCTCCCTTGAGCAGATCAGTGGTTGTCGCGCGGCAAGCCTTTTTTCTGGGCAATGCGCTGGAAGTCGACGGCGGGCTTAAGCACCATGCCCTCGTCCAACTGGCCAACCATACCGCGTTGTATTTCCTGCCAGGGCGTCTGGCTTGCCGGATATTTGTAACCGCCAGCCGCCGCAAGATCGTCCTTACGCTTCTGCAGTTCTTCGTCGTCGATCAGGATGTTGGCCGTGCCCTTTCTGAGGTCGATACGAAGGTGGTCGCCGGAGCGCACGAGGGCAAGGCCGCCACCCGCCGCTGCTTCAGGCGATGCATTGAGAATGGACGGCGAGCCGGAGGTGCCGGACTGGCGCCCGTCGCCTAGGCAAGGCAGCGCATGGATGCCCTTCTTCAGCAAGTACGCGGGCGGCTGCATGTTGACGACTTCCGCTGCACCGGGATAGCCGATCGGGCCCGTGCCGCGCATGATGAGGATGCTGTTCTCATCAAGAGCAAGCTTGGGATCATCGATGCGATGATGATAGTCTTCCGGTCCATCGAACACTTCGGCAATGCCTTCGAAGGCTTCGGGGTCTTCGGGATTGGAGAGATAGCGTTCCCGGAACTCCTCGGAAATCACGCTTGTCTTCATGATGGCGCTATCGAAGAGGTTGCCCTTCAGATTGATGAAGCCCGCCTTCTTCTTCAACGGCGCATCGTAAGGCTTGATGACGTCGGTATTCAGGTTCTCGGCATTCTCGCAATTTGCTCCGATGCTCTTTCCGTTGACGGTGACGGCTCCCGGATACGGCAGTCGGCCCGCCTTCAACAGCTCGGCGACAACGGCCGGCACGCCGCCCGCCCTGTGATAATCCTCACCCAGATATTCCCCCGCCGGCTGCAGGTTGACGAGTAGCGGCACATCATGGCCGATCGCCTGCCAGTCGTCATTGTCGAGCGGGATGTCGAGGTGGCGCGCGATTGCGTTCAAGTGGATCGGCGCATTGGTCGACCCGCCGATGGCCGAGTTGATGACGATCGCATTCTCGAATGCCTGCCGTGTCATTATATCCGAGGGCTTGAGATCCTCACGAACCATGTCGACGATGCGCTTGCCAGTGTCATAGGCGGTCTGTCCACGCTCGCGGTAGGGCGCCGGAATGGCCGCGCCGCCGGGAAGCTCCATGCCGAGCGCCTCGGCAAGGGAGTTCATCGTTGTTGCCGTGCCCATCGTGTTGCAATAGCCGACCGACGGGGCCGAGGAGGCTACGATATCCATGAACTGGTCGTAATTGATCTCGCCGGAGGACAGCTTCTCGCGCGATTTCCACACGATCGTGCCGGAGCCGGTGCGTTCGCCGCGATGCCAACCGTTGAGCATCGGGCCGACGGAAAGCGCAATTGCCGGGATATTGACGGTTGCCGCGCCCATCAGCATGGCAGGTGTCGTCTTGTCACAACCGATCGTCAGCACAACGCCGTCGAGCGGATAGCCGAACAGGACCTCCACGAGGCCGAGATAGGCAAGGTTGCGGTCGAGTGCCGCGCCCGGACGCTTGCCGGTTTCCTGGATGGGGTGGACGGGGAACTCGAAGGGAATGCCGCCTGCCGCAACAATGCCGTCGCGCACGCGTTTGGCGAGCTCAATGTGGTGGCGGTTGCAGGGAGACAGGTCTGAGCCGGTCTGGGCAATGCCGATGATCGGTTTGCCGGACTGCAGCTCCTCGCGGGTCAGGCCATAATTCAGATAGCGCTCCAGATAGAGCGCCGTCATCCCCGGATTGTCGGGATTATCCCACCATTCCTGCGAACGGAGCTTTTTCGGGGTGTTGGACGTGGTCATTTGAAAGAAACTCCAGCTATTCCTTGACCGCACCGGTCATGGAAGAAACGTAATAGTCAACGAAGAACGAGTAGAGGATGACGACCGGCAAAGAGCCGAAGAGGGCGCCTGCCATCAGTGAACCCCACTCGAAAACATCTCCTCGCACCAGTTCCGTCAGGACACCGACCGGGACAGTCTTGTTTTCCGAGGATTGGATGAAGGTGAGAGCATAAATGAACTCATTCCACGATAAAGTGAAGGCAAAAATTCCGGCCGAGATCAATCCTGGCACTGCCAGCGGCAATATGACCCTGACGAGAATCTGCCAGCGCGAGGCACCGTCGACGAGCGCGCTTTCCTCGAGCTCGAACGGAATTGAGCGGAAGTACCCCATCAGCAGCCAGGTGCAGAACGGGATCAGGAATGTCGGGTAGGTGAAGATGAGCGCCAGCTTGCTGTCATACATCCCAAACTTGAAGACGATCACGGCCAGCGGAATGAACAGAATCGAAGGAGGTACGAGATAGGCGAGAAAAATCAGGAGGCCTACTGGCCGTGATCCCGAAAAGCGCACGCGTTCGATGGCGTAGGCGGCAAACACCGACGCCGCCAGCGACAGTACTGTTGCGCAGACCGCAACGACCACGGTGTTCCAGAGCCATCCCGGGTATGAGGTCTCGAACAGCAGATACTTGATGTGGTCGAGCGTTGGCTGGACAACCCAGAAAGGACTGTAATTGCTGTAGTCCGTCAGTTGCGAGTTCGGTTTTACCGCCGTGATCGCCATCCAGTAGAACGGAAACAGCAGCACGAAGACGAAGACGGCGAGCGGCAGGTAAAGGACGACAATCCGCCTCGGCAAGCGATTGAGATAGCTCATCCCCTGCGCATCGTCGGTGAGTGGCTGAACTGCGGTTTGGTCGGATATGCTCATGTCGTGTGCTCCTTAATCCTGTCCGCCCTGTTGCCATTTGCGGCGTTGCAAGCCGAAGAATGAGAACAGGATCGAGGCCAGCAGGAAGGGGATCATGGCGACCGCGATGGCTGCGCCCTCGCCGAGCTGACCGCCCGGAATGCCGCGCTGGAACGATAGTGTTGCCATCAAATGGGTCGCATTGACCGGACCGCCCTTGGTCAGGACGTAGATCAGCTGGAAATCGGTGAAGGTGAACAGCACCGAGAACGTCATGACCACGGCGATGATGGGCGTCAGCATGGGCAGGGTTATGTAGCGGAAGCGCTGCCAGCCAGTGGCGCCGTCGAGCGATGCTGCTTCATGCAGCGACTGCGGAATGGTCTGCAGGCCGGCAAGCAGCGAAATGGCGACGAAGGGAATGCCGCGCCAGACGTTGGCGGCGATCACCGAAGCACGTGCATTGTTGGGATCGCCGAGAAAGTTGATTGGACCGCTGATCCAGCCGAGTTCCATCAAGGACCAGGAAATGATCGAGAACTGGGCATCGTAGATCCACCAGAAGGCAAGGGCGGACAGCACCGTCGGCACCACCCAGGGAAGGAGGATGATTGCACGAAAGAAGGTTTTGAATGGCAGATGCTCGTTGAGAATGAGCGCCAGCCACAGGCCGAGGATAAATTTGAGGATCGAGGCAATCAGCGTGTAGAAAATGGTGTTCGAAACGGCCATCCAGAAGACGGAGTCGCCTGCAAGCGCCTGGTAGTTCTCCAGCCCGATGAAGATGCCATCCCTGCCGATGGTGGCGTCGGTAAAGCCGAGCCACACGCCGAGGCCCAACGGATAGGTCAGGAAGCACAGCAGAAACACCGCTGCTGGCAGCATGAAGAACAGGCCGACGGCGGTATTGCTTCGGGCCATGGCGCCAAAAGCCGAGGCTTGTTTCGCGGGTGACGTTACTGTCATCGATGTCCCTTTCTTCATCAGCCGAAATGGCCTCCCGCTGTCTGACAGCGGAAGGCCGGTTCGTTCCCTAGACCGCGTAATAGCGATTGGCCCGCTTTTCTGCTTGGGCGATCGCATCTTCCGCCGTCATCTGGCCTGTTACCGCGGTGGCATACATGTCGACCAGGACATAGTCTGCCATCACGCCGGCGGATGCGGCGCCGAGTGGTCCGGCATAACCGTTCGGGCGCAGCGTCTCCGACGCCTTGGCATAGGCGGCATGGATCGGGTTGGACGTCCACACCGGATTGGAAGCAAATGCCTTCAGCGGCTGGCAGCAATAGGCGCTCGCCCCCGTTATCCAGGCGTTCATGTTGTCAGGCTGGTACATGAACTGCAGATAGGCCTTGGCGGCCTCCGGATACTTGGTGTGCTTGAAGATGGAGATTGTCGACGTCTGGTGCAGTTCAACCGACTGCCCGACCGGTCCGATCGGCAGGTTGGTCGAGCGCATGTCCTCGGCGATCGCCTTCATTGCCGGATCCTTCAGCGCGGCATAATAGACCGAGACACCGTTGGCTGTCAGCGAAACCTGTCCGGCCAGGAAGGCGCGGTTGTTGTTGACGTCCTGCCAGCTTTCCGTTCCTGGAATGAAGGTCTTGTACAGCTCTTGCGCATATTTGACCGAAGCGAGCGTCTCGGGGCTGTTGATGACGACCTTACCGCTCTCGTCGACCATCTTGCCGCCATGGCTCCACAGCAGCCAGTGCGCATAATTGTTGCCATCGCCCACGGCCTTGCCGCACGGGAAGCCGGCGGGCGTGCCTTTGGCTTGCATTGCCTTGCACAGCTCAAGGAACCCTGCGGTGTCTTTCGGGAACTCGCTGAACCCGGCCGCCTTCATGTGACTGTCGCGATAGACGACTGCATTGCCGATGGCGCAAAGCGGTACGGCGATGAACTTGCCATCCCGTTTTGCATAGCCTTCGAGACCTGGATACCAGCCGCCATTGGCATTGCCGAGATATTCACCGAGTTCGGTGACATCCACGAGCTTGTCGGGATATTGCTGGGGATCATCGAACCAGCTCATGACCATGTCCGGACCCGAGCCGACATTGGCGGCCACGGCGGCTTTCGGACGCACGTCTTCCCAGCTTTCCTTGTCAATGCGGACCTGCACGCCGGTCGCATCGGTGAATTTCTTGGTATTGGCAAGCCAGGCTTCTTCTTCCGCGGGGACGAATGGTACCCAGCGCAGCAGGCGAAGGGTCGCGCCTTCTTCCGGCTTGTATGCCGGCGCGGACTGGGCAAAAGCGGGGCTGAGACCGAACCGGTTCAATCCGGCAGCGGCCACGAGACCGGCGGATGCGCCGAGAAGATGTCTTCTATTGATGGTCATTGATACTCCTCCTGGTTGACGTTGTCGTAGCAGCCTGGTTCCAAAACGCTCCCACATTCCGGAGCCGCTACTCTCGGGATGGTATCCAGCGCCTGCTTCCCGATCAGCAGGCGCGGTTGGTAAGACTTCAGACGAGGCGTTTGCCTGTTTCGGCATCGAACAGGTAGGTTGACTCGGCATGGATTGACAGACCGACAACCTCGCCAGGGCGGGCACTGATGCGCTGGTGGAAGACGCCGGTCACCAGGTCGCCGCCAACCCGCATGATCATCTGCGTTTCCGAGCCCGTTGGTTCGATCACGACCACCTCGGCGGGGATGCCGCCAGCCGCAATCGTCATGTGTTCCGGACGCAGTCCGTAGATCAACGCAAGGCCCTTGGCACTCTCCGGCGCCTTGGCGACCGGCAGGACGACGCCCTTCTCGGTCACGAATTTTTGCGTATCGTTTGGATCGAGCCTGCCCTTGATCATGTTCATGGCCGGAGATCCGATGAAGCTTGCCACAAAGAGATTAGCCGGCTGATCATAGAGTTCGAGCGGTGCGCCGATCTGTTCGACGATACCATCATGCATGACGACGATCTTGTCGGCCATGGTCATGGCCTCGATCTGGTCATGGGTGACATAAACCGTGGTCGTCTTCAGGCGCTGGTGCAACTCCTTGATCTCCGCCCGCATGGCCACGCGCAGCTTGGCATCGAGATTGGACAGCGGTTCATCGAACAGGAAGACCTGAGGGTCGCGGACGATCGCCCGTCCCATGGCAACGCGCTGGCGCTGGCCGCCGGAGAGCTGACGCGGGAACCGGTCGAGCAGATGGCTAAGGCCAAGGATTTCTGCTGCTGGCTTCACCCGCTTTTCGATCTCGGATTTGGCTGCGCCCTTCAGTGTCAGAGAGAAAGCCATGTTGTCGGCGACAGTCATATGCGGGTAGAGCGCGTAATTCTGGAAGACCATGGCAATGTCGCGTTCCTTCGGAGCCAGGCCATTGACCACCTGCCCGCCGATGCGGATTTCTCCTGCCGATATGTTTTCGAGCCCGGCGAGCATGCGCAAAAGCGTGGACTTGCCGCAACCGGATGGTCCGACAAGAATGACAAATTCGCCGTCGGCGATCTCGATATCAACGCCCTTGATGACCGGATGCGTTCCGAATGATTTTCGTACGTTGGCGAATTCGACTGATGCCATGCCTTTTCCTCCAGAATATTTAAGACCGCAGCCCTCCTTGGCCACGGCAATCAGTGCCTATCCGCGTCCAACCAGCGGCATTTTCGTCGCCATGATCGTCATCGTCAGCACGTTGGCCTCCAACGGCAGGCTGGCCATATGAACCACCGCATCGCCGATATAGTGGGCCGGAATCGTCGGTTCACTGGCCGTTTCACCATTGGCCTGCAATACGCCGCCCGCCATCTTCGAGGTCATTTCGGTCGTCGCATTGCCGATGTCGATCTGGCCGCAGGCGATGTCGAACGGCCGTCCGTCGAGCGCCGTCGATTTCGTCAACCCCGTGACAGCGTGTTTCGTTGCCGTGTACGGCGCCGAATTCGGCCGCGGCGTCTGCGCCGATATCGAGCCATTGTTGATGATGCGTCCACCCCGGGGCGACTGGCTCTTCATCAGCTTCATCGCCTGCTGCGTGCAAAGGAATACGCCGGTGAGATTGGCGCCGACGATGGCATTCCAATGCTCGAAGCTCAATTCTTCCATGGCGATGGTCGGGACATTGATCCCGGCATTGTTGACGAGCAGGTCGAGCCGGCCGAATTGCGATTTGATCGCCTCAAAAAGGCCGGTCACCGATTCAGGGTCGCTGACATCGGCAGCAATCGCCTTGACGACTCCGTTCGTCTCGGCAGCAAGTGCCGTCGCCGCGTCATCGAGCACGTCCTTGCGGCGGCCGGAGATGATGACCGTGTAGCCTGCCGCGAGCAATGCACTGGTAATGGCCTTGCCTACGCCGGTGCCGCCGCCTGTCACGAGCGCGATCTTGCCTTTGCCTGTATTTTCCTTGGTCATGCTGGAATCTTTCCGCCGAGTTCGTCGTCGATATGCGCCCGGATGATGTCATCAAAGGCCATTTCTGCCTTGAACCCAAGTTTCGTCGCCCGCGTCGTGTCAAAGTCCGTTGCCCAGCCGGCAACGATCTTCTGTATGGTGGCATCTGGTTCGCGGCGGATCAACCTGACCGCCTTCTCCCCAGCAACACGCTTCAATGCAGCGATTTCTTCTCCGACCAGGGCCGAGAGGCCCGGCATTGAAAGGTTGCGCCTTGTACCAACCTGATCCAGATCCAGCGTGGCAGCATGCACGAAGAAACCAACGGCCGAGCGAGGGCTGGCAAACCAGTGACGGACATTTTCATCGACCGGCAATATCGCTTCCTCACCAACGAGGGGCTCGCGCAGGATATTGGAGAAGAAGCCAGAGGCAGCCTTGTTCGGCTTGCCGGGGCGAATGCAGATAGTCGGCAAACGAATACCAATGCCATCGAAGAAGCCGCGGCGGCTGTAGTCCGAAAGAAGAAGCTCCGAAATCGCCTTCTGCGTCCCGTAACTGGTCAAGGGCGTCGTGAAGAACTCATCGCCGATCTTTTCCGGAAACGGTGTGCCGAACACCGCAATGGATGAGGCAAAAACCAGCCTGGGCCGGTAGGGCGACTTGCCACTCTCGAGCCGGATGGCCTCGAACAAGGCCCGCGTTCCGTCGAGATTTACCCGGTAGCCCTTTTCGAAATCCGCTTCCGCTTCGCCCGAAACTATTGCTGCGAGATGAAAGATCATGTCGGGGCGACCGGCAATCAATGCTTCGGCGATACCCGGGTCGGAAAGGTCGGCCGCCTTCGTCGCTGACAGAAAGGCCAGCGATGGCGGCGCAACGGGTTCTACCACGTCAACAAGTGTCAGCTTGTCGATATCGCCTCCTAGAGCGCCGGGTTCCGATGCGATCCGGTCAAGCAGTTTGCGGCCAACCATTCCGGCTGCGCCGATAACAAGCACATGCATATGCGAAAGACCTCCCTGCGAGCCTCTCCCGGGCTCATGGCAGCGGCGTCAGGTAACCATGACCGCGCTGTCATAAAGTTATGCACACTGACTAGCATTCATCAAGCCTTTTATGGTAGCGCTGTCATTATTCGTCTCAGGTGCACTGGATGTGGCCGATGCCGCGTAAACGCAACACTCGTCGAAGTCCGGACGTGCCAACCTTGGCCGATGTTGCGCGCCTGGCGGGCGTCAGCGAAATCACGGCCTCGCGCGTTGTTCGTGCCCAGGGACCGATTGCTGATTCGACCAGGTTGCGCGTCCTCAGCGCAATTGCAGAGCTGAGCTATATTCCCAATCGCGCAGCGGGCAGCCTCGCTTCTGCGGGCTCGACCTTGATGAGCGTGCTCTTGCCCTCATTGTCCAACATCGTTTTTCCGGATGTCCTGCGAGGCATCCACACGGCGCTCACACAAACGGCGTTCCAGCCGGTCATTGGCGTGACCGACTATGATCCGCTCATCGAAGAGCGCATTCTTATCTCGTTTCTGGCCTGGCAGCCGGCGGCCGTCATCCTCGCCGGTCTGCACCATACACCCGTTGCGCGACGCCATCTGGAGCAGGGGAGGTTTCGCGTTGCCGAACTCATGGATATTGACGGGGATCCGGTCGACATTGCTGTCGGCATGTCGCACCGGCAGGCGGGCTACGAAACGGGCCGGCATCTCATCCAGCGCGGTTATCGCCGCTTCGGCTATGCCCGGCACAATATCCTCACCGATGACCGGGCGAGTGCGCGTTACGAGGGGCTTTGCGCTTCATTGCGCGAGGCTGGCCTGTCATTGATCACCGAGCATGTATATCCGGGGCCAAGTTCAACGATAGCCGGGCGAGACACGCTTGCGATCCTTCTGTCGGGCCACCCCGGACTTGATGTGGTGATCTTTCCCAACGACGACATGGCCATGGGCGGAATTTTCCACTGCATGCATGCCGGGATCACAGTCCGGGAACAACTCGGCATATTCGGCTTCAACGGCCTCGATATCGGCCAGGCAATGCCCATGCCGCTGTCGACGATCCTCTCGAAGCGTTTTCTTATCGGCAAGACAGCGGCTGAAAAGCTGCTGGAGAGCCGCGAGCGTCCACCTGAAAAAACCATCATAAATACCGGCTTTGAAATAATCGAAGGGGCGACCGCCTAGCTCAGAATCACCGGCTTTCGGTTTTCTGCCAATTGACACAGCCCGATTTTCGTTTTCGAATGGCACTACAGAAAACGAAAATGAAGGCCGACGCGATGTTTCTTCCGCCCAGACACGCCGAAATTCTGGAAATGGCGAAGGAGCATGGGCGCGTTCTCGTTGATGACCTCGCCATCCATTTCAACCTGACGCCACAAACCATCCGCAAGGATCTCAACGACCTGTGCGACCAGCGCCTGCTGACCCGCATCCATGGCGGCGCGCTGTTCCCCTCCGGCGTGCAGAACCTGGAATATGAAGCCCGCCGGCTGATTGCGGCTCACGAAAAGGAAGCAATCGGCCGCGCTGCTGCCAGCCTCATTCCCGATAACGCCTCGCTCTTCGTCAACATCGGCACAACGACCGAGGCGGTAGGGCAGGCACTCCTGGACCGTAAAGGTTTGATGATAATCACAAATAACATCAATGTCGCCAACAGGTTACGTGTCTATCCGGATATCGAGGTGGTCATAGCAGGCGGCGTGGTAAGAGGCTCTGATGGCGGCATTGTCGGAGAGGCGGCGGTGGATTTCATTCGCCAGTTCAAGGTCGATTTCGCCGTGATCGGCACTTCCGCAATTGATAGCGATGGCGCGCTGCTGGATTTCGATTTTCGCGAGGTCAAGGTGGCCCAGGCGATCATGGCGAATGCGCGTCACGTGATTCTTGTTTCCGACTCCACGAAGTTCGAACGCACCGCTCCCGTTCGTATCGGGCATCTCTCGCAGGTGCACACCTTTATCACCGATCGTTGCGAAAGCGCTGACATCCGTCAGATCTGCGCCGATGCTGATGTCAGACTCATTGAAACGTCGGTTTGATTGGCCTCTTGTGCCAGTTCGCGATGCGCAGTATAGTTCGTTTTAGTTTCGTATTGATTTCGCAACAGCTCCGTGTATCTTTCGCAACTGCGAGATAATGGTGCGTTGCGAAATGGGGAGGATGGGATTGCCGGGTTTGGCTGAACAGGTTTACGACATTTTCGTTATCGGCGGGGGCATCAATGGATGCGGCATCGCGCGCGACGCTGTCGGCCGTGGCTATACCGTGTTTCTCGCGGAGATGAACGATCTCGCCAGCGGCACCTCCTCCGGTTCGACAAAGCTCATCCATGGCGGTCTGCGCTATCTCGAGCACTATGAGTTCCGCCTGGTGCGCGAATCCTTGATGGAGCGCGAAGTGTTGTGGGCGAACGCGCCGCATATCATCTGGCCAATGCGCTTCATCCTTCCGCATCACGCGGGTTTGCGCCCGGCCTGGCTGCTGCGTCTGGGCCTCTTTCTTTACGACCATATTGGTGGGCGCAAGAAGCTTCCGGCGACGCGCACGCTTGACATGACCCGCGATCCGGCGGCCAAGCCATTGAAGTCGCTCTATACCAAGGCCTTCGAATATTCCGACTGTTGGGTCAATGATGCACGCTTCGTAGCCCTGAATGCCCGGGACGCCGCCGATCGTGGTGCCGTCATACGCACCCGCACCAAGGTCGTCAGCGCCCGCCGTGACGCGGACTTCTGGACCCTTGTCGTGCGGGACAGTCTCACCGACACCACCGAGGAAGTTCGTGCCCGCCTAGTGGTAAATGCTGCAGGCCCCTGGGTCGATGAAGTGCTGACGGGTGTCATCGGCAGCAACGATGCGCACAATGTCCGCCTAGTCCAGGGCAGCCATATCGTCGTCAGGAAGAAGTATGATGATCCCCGTGCCTATTTCTTCCAAAACACCGACGGCAGGATCATCTTTGCCATTCCCTATGAGCAGGATTTCACGCTGATCGGCACGACGGACCAGGATTATCTCGGCAATCCGGCCGAGGTGAAAATTACCGACGCAGAGGTCGATTATCTTTGTGCCGCGGCCAGCGAGTATTTCGTCGAGCCGGTCAAGCGCGAGGATGTGGTCTGGACCTATTCCGGCGTGCGTCCCCTCTATGACGATGGCGCTTCCAAGGCGCAGGAGGCCACGCGCGATTACGTGCTCAAGGCCGATGCGCCGGCGGGCCGCGCGCCGCTGCTCAACATATTCGGGGGCAAAATCACCACCTACAGGCGCCTTTCCGAGCATATGCTGGAGAAGATCGAGGACCAGCTCGGCAAGAGGGGCAATCCCTGGACGGCCGGGGCCGTATTGCCCGGCGGCGATTTCCCCGTCACGGGATTCGATGCCGAATTGCAGAAGCTGAAGGCCGACTATCCTTTCCTGGATGATGCCCATGCGCTGCGCCTGTTCCGGCTCTACGGCACCCGGGCGCGTCTGTTGCTGGGCCGGGCAGCCACCATCGAGGATCTTGGCAAGCATTTTGGCTCCGACCTCTATGAGGCCGAAGTCCGCTACCAGATCGAGCATGAATGGGCTGTGACTGCGCAGGATGTCCTGTGGCGCCGGACCAAGAAGGGTTTGCATCTGACTGTCGAGGAAGCGGCAGCACTTGACCGCTTCATGGAAAGTGCGGTTGACCGCCGCCGCAAGCTCGCGGCCGAATAGATTGAATTGAAGAAGAGGCGGTGCGGCGCAGGGTCGTATCGGTCTCAGGGAGGCGGCCTCGCAAAGGCCGTTTC